>NZ_LFNG01000006.1 GCF_001045435.1 Chryseobacterium koreense CCUG 49689
GGATCAGTTTTAAAACTTGGGGGAAGCTATGGAAAGCATTAATTTTGCTGGATGTTAAGTAGCTACGAAATCCTCCGACTTTTATTACCTGAATTTTTGATAGAACATTTCGATATTACCGCCATTAGTAATATTGATGATGTTTTACATATTTCTTTTGAAGAAAAAAACTCAACACCTCAGGAGTTCAAAGAAAGAACTCTTAATTCTAAAGGATTTCTTCCAGAGATTACCGTGGAAGATTTTCCGCTTCGGGGAAAGCCCGTAAAACTGCACATCAGACGCAGGCGGTGGCTCGATATGGAAAGCCAGGAAACACTGCAGCGTGATTGGAATCTGATAGCTAAGGGAACCCGCATGACACAGGATTTTGCGGGGTTCTTAAAAAAAATCAGCCGATACTAAGGCCCTTCCGTGCAAGGTTATTGCCGAGATGTATGGCGTGGATGGCAAGAAGTTTCAAAGGCAGTATAAGGACAAAACCAGTGATTACCAAGACTGGGAACAGAAGCCGCACTGCGAGGACTGGATCCTTTATCCGGAAAATATCTCCGGCTCGCTCTCCCTGGACGAAGTATCACTTTCTGACGGTGAACTTTACAGTGTTTTAACTTCAAAAAGAGCAAACGGAAGAAAAGGGGCTATTGTTGCCATTATCAAGGGGACACGGAGCGAGACAGTCATTCATCATCTGCTAAAAATAGGCAGGAAAATCCGCAAAAAGGTAACGGAAATCACCCTGGACATGGCGGGCTCCATGAAGCTCATTGCAAAAAAATGTTTTCCCAATGCGGTACAGGTCGTGGACCGTTTTCATGTTCAGAAACTCGCCACCGAAGCACTGCAGGAAATCAGGATAAAGCATCGCTGGGAAGCCATAGACAAGGAAAGTGACGGGCTGGAAAAGGCCAGAAAAGACAAGACAGCCTATATTCCCGAAGTATTTGCCAATGGGGACTCCAGAAAGCAACTCCTGGCAAGAAGCCGGTATCTGCTCTACAAAAGCCCCGACAAATGGACGCCTTCCCAAAAGGAAAGAGCACAAATCCTTTTCGCTGAATATCCCGACCTGCAGCTGGCCTATAAAATCACCGGCAAAATAAGGAAAATATACAACCAAATGATATCGAAGGATATCGCCATAACCAAGTTTGCGCATTGGTTCCGTGAAGTGGAAGAAACGGGATTCAAATCCTACAACACCATCCTGAAGACCTTCAACCAGCACTACAACGACATCCTGAACTACTTCAACCACAGGAGTACAAACGCTTCTGCGGAATCGTTCAACGCCAAAATCAAAAACTTCAGAATGCAGCTCAGGGGAGTGAAGGACAGGTCGTTTTTCCTGTTCAGATTATCGAAACTTTTTGCCTAATCCCCCAAGTTTTGTACTTGATCCCTGAGGTTCACTTACAGGAAATCCTATCGCACTCAATCAAAGAGAAAGCAGCGATCGCAGGTCTTTTATATTGTAAATCATCTAGAAATTTCCCGAAATCTTCCTGATCTCGGGATAGAAAGTGTAACGTCAAATTTTGGAATTTTACACCTGAACGAAGACATTCTTATCGTAATGCACTGCCAATTTCTCGCCTTTAGTCCTCATGAACATAAGGTTGCCTTTCTTTTGCCAGGTCTTCCCGGGCTCAATCTGGTCCTCAAAATACATGATGATCTGTTTTACGTTTCTGAACAGCGCACGCTTGGAATCCCTTTTTTTTGGCTCTACTTTCATCTTGTGGAATTTTGTGATTTTAGACAATAAAGATAGCGAAAATTATTCAATGAATTAAATTACCTTAAATGTTTACATTTGCACTATCAAACTTAAACAAGGATGTCTCTACATATCACTAATCTTACCAAGAAATTTGGGGAACAGACCGCATTGAATGATATCAATGTCCGCATAGACAAAACGGAAATCATCGGATTACTCGGTCCAAATGGAGCCGGAAAATCCACTTTGATGAAATCAATCGTGGGTGCTTTAAAAATTGATGCGGGAGCAATTTCCTTCGATGGAAAAGACATCACCCAAAATGAGATCGATTCCAAACGAAAAATCGGTTTTCTCCCGGAAAACAATCCGCTTTATGGCGAAATGTATGTGCGTGAATATTTGAATTTCGTGGCGGAACTGCACGATTTACCGAAAGCCAGAATAGATGAAGTGATAGAACTGGTGGGAATCACCCCGGAAAAGTCCAAGAAAATTTCCCAGCTTTCAAAAGGTTACAAGCAGCGTGTGGGATTGGCTCAAGCAATTCTTCACTCACCGGACTTGCTCATTCTGGACGAACCCACAAACGGTCTCGATCCAAACCAGATCATAGAGATTAGAAATGTGATCAAGGAAATCGGCCGCGAAAAAACCGTAATTCTCTCCACACACATCATGCAGGAAGTGGAAGCGCTTTGCTCCAGAGTGATCTTGATCCATCAAGGTTCAATTATCTGGGATTCGCCAATTGATGAGTTTAGAGGTAAATTTGAGAGTCTGGAAGACGCGTTCGCCAACTACACGCACTGACGAAACACCAAGCTTGTAAAAAAATAAAATCCCTGAATTGCCAGAATTTAGGGATTTTTAGTTGGATTAAGAAAAACGATTAGATTTTCTCAATATTATCTGTCAAAGAATTGATAAAGTTTTGCAGCGGTTTTTCTACCATCATTTTGATAAACGGATTGAAGTTCCCGTCAAAAAGAAGTTGAACTTCAGTTTGGCTTTCGCTGATCGGCTTCATCGCCCCTCTCAGCGCGAAATCCAGACTTGAGCTCGCCGATTTCAGCACCACTTGTTCTGGGGAAACTTCTTCAATTTTTAGCGCGATTTCCGGCATTCCTTTCAAACTGAACTTGAAACCATTGTCACGAGCTTCGAAGCTTTGCAGCGATTCCGGCATTAATGCCCTGTAATCTTCCGGCTTGTTCAGCATTTCCACCAACTCATTTACCGATTTATTTACTACTATTTTTCGCCCTTCTAAATTCATTTTTATATTTTTGTAAGATTAAAGAGCTGCAAATGTATAAAGTTTTTGTCAATGAAAAAAGATTAACCTTTAGTAAAAACCCTGAAGAAGGACAGAAACAAATTCGGTTTGAAGGAGCTGCCTCTTTGGAAATCGCTATTGATTTGCTTGAAAACACCTCCTGTCCCGAAATCAGTATCTTCGGTGAAAACCTAGAGGAAATTTGGACCGAATTCGGAAAACTATTCAAGACGGTAGGAGCTGCTGGCGGCGTGGTGCAGAATAAGAACGGCGAAATCCTGTTTATCTACAGAATTGGGAAATGGGATCTGCCCAAAGGAAAAATAGAAAAGGGCGAATCTCTGGAAAGTGCAGCATTGCGGGAAGTGGAAGAAGAAACCGGGTTGCAAAATCTGGAACTGGAAAATTTCATCAACAAAACCTACCATACCTATACCGAACGAAACGGTGCTAAAATCCTGAAAACTACACACTGGTTCAGAATGAAATTCGTGGGCGAAGAAACTCCGGTTCCACAAATTGAAGAGGGAATTTCTCAAGTTTCATGGAAAAATAAGAGCCAAATCGAGACCGAGGTTTTTCCACGAACGTTTAAAAATATCAAACTCATTCTGAACGATTACTGGGAATCAGCCAAAATTCAGAATTGACCTGCTTGTCTTCACTAAATAAACTCCAAAACCTTTTCCAGTGCGATTCCGCGGGATCCTTTCAACAAAATATTTTTTGAACTCAATCTATTTGATTTCATAAATTCTGCCAGTTCTGCAGAATTTTCAAAATTGAGGGAGTCCGGGGAATTTAGACTCAGGAAATTCTTGCCAACAGTAATAATTTGGTCAAAATTCAGTGATTTTGCCAACTGCAGAATATCATCATGTTCCTCTTTAGCTTCTGCTCCCAACTCCAGCATATCTCCGATAATGATGGTTTTGGTCCCGTCAAAACTGCTGAAATTTCTCAGCGATGCAGCCATAGAACTCGGATTGGCATTGTAGGTATCCAAAACCAAGGTTTTCCCGTCTCTTTCCATGATTTGTGATCTCATGTTGGTTGGAACATAATTTTCAATGGCGGATTTTATATCCTGAAAATTGATCCCGAAATGGAGTCCAAAGCTTGCGGCAGCGCAAAGGTTGGTGAAATTGTAATTTCCGGTAAGTTTCGATTGTGCACTTTCGCCATTAAACCTTAATCCAACGAAGTTTTGACTGGAAAATTCTTCAAAATGATAATCAGAACCTGTTCCTCCGAATGTGATTTTTGGTTGATAGTCGCTCGTTTTTTGAAGCTGTATCGGGTCATTTTCATTAACTAAAACCGTTTGACGATGAGATTTCAGATAATCATAGAGTTCTGATTTACCTTTGATCACGCCTTCAAATCCTCCAAAACCTTCAAGATGTGCTTTTCCGAAATTGGTGATATAGCCGTAATTGGGTTGCGAAATTGCGCACAGCTGCTCAATTTCTTTTTGATGATTTGCCCCCATTTCGATCACCGCCATTTCATGTTCTGGTTTGATTGAAAGAATGGTTAGTGGGACCCCGATATGGTTATTCAGATTTCCGAGGGTATATTGCACATTGAATTTCTTTGAAAGCACGGCATGAATGAGTTCTTTGGTGGTGGTTTTTCCATTGCTGCCCGTCAATCCAATAATGGGTATCTGAAGTTGATTTCGGTGGTAAACCGCGAGTTCTTGTAGGAAATCCAAAGTCGAGGGGACATAAAAAATATGGTGATCAGCGTCGGCAAATTCCTGCTGTTCCACAATTACCGCCAAAGCTCCATTAGTCATGGCATCTTGTGCTAAAGTAGCTGCATTAAAGTTCGCTCCCGAGAAAGCAAAGAAAATATCATTTTTTTGAATTTTTCTACTGTCAATGGTTACTTTCGAAGACTTTAGAAATAAAGGATAAAATTGGGCTGCATTCATTTTTCAAAAATAGAAAATCCTTCTGCAAAAACAGAAGGATTTTTTGGATATTTTGGTTAAATCTTATCTTTTTGTTCTACCGGTTGCCGCAGATTTAGCGTCTTGTGCCACACGGAAACCAACCCATGCAAATGATTTACCCTCTTCACGGAATCTTCTTTGACCCGGATCAAGCCAGTATGCTCCATCAAGCCAAGAACCTCCCTTGATCACTCTTACCTCATTGCTGATTCTGGTTGTTCTAGATTGTCTGTCTTTCTGCAAAATCACTCTACCAAGCTCATCTACAATGAATCTTTTTCTTGGGGAGTTGTACATATTATAACCTAAAGTGCTGCTGTCTTCAGCTTTTCCGTAACCTGCATCCAAAGAAGACTGGAAGTCCCCATCTCTAAAGTTTCTGTTATCGGCTACCGTTTTTCTTTCATACTGGCCAGGAAGTCCTTTGTAAACCAATCTTCCATCGGCAAGAGTATCATATTTCACACTTTCAATTTTCTTGAAAGTTCCGTCTGCATTTTTCACTACTTGTTGGGAAACATTTCCTCTGTAGTAGTTGAAGTCGCTTGCTTCCTGGTCAATGATTGGTCTATATACGTCTGCTGTCCATTCTGCCACATTACCGAACATTCCGAAAATCCCCAGATTGTTTGCCGGATATTGCTTCACATCAGAGGTTGTAGGAGATCCGTCATTTTTCCAACCTGCAACTCCGGAGTAGTCACCCCTTCCCTGTTTGAAGTTTTCTAAATACATCCCTCTTTTTCTTCCTTTTTTCCCTTTCAGCTGCTCAATTTCTGGCTTTTTATTTTGATAAAGGTTGTATTCTCTATCTTTTTGCATACCTAATGCTGCAAATTCCCACTCCACCTCGGTTGGCAAACGGAATTTTTCAACTACACCTGCAGTGGCATTTCTATTTGCTGCCAAGATTCTTTGGTTGGTGGTTTTGATTCCTGATTTTTGCTGCAATCTTTGCTGATTTACGTATGCAGCCAGTTCCGGGTCATTTGCCTTAAACTTATCTAGGTTAAATGAATTTGCACCTTGATTGTTGGCATCATTTGCATAGAAATCTTTAGCAATCACCCCTTGGTTCATCAAAGCTTTTTCATTTGCGCGGTCGGTCAACCAGTCGCAATATCTTGATGCCTGAAGCCAAGTAACGCCTACCACCGGATAATAATCATATTCTGGTCTTCTAAAATAGGTTTCTGCAAAATCATTTCTGGAAAGTTTGTTGTTCCAAACCAATGTATCTGGAAGTGCCCCGGTATAAATTTCTTTAAAACTAGGATCTGATGGAGGAAATACAAATTTAAGCCAAGTCACATATTCCCGGTATTCGTAATTGGTAATTTCGGTTTCACCGATGAAAAACGCGCTGACCTGCATTCTTCTCGGAGTGTTATTCCAATCATGCATTACATCGTCTTTTACTAATCCCATGGTAAAAGTACCGCCTTCCACATACACCATTCCCGGCCAAGCTTTTTGTTTTTGTTGTTTTCCAGTAAAGAACCAACCTTTCTGCTCATTTGGCTTCCAGCCGGTCTTACTTGTAAAACGCCCCTTAGTTCCACCTCCATTCTTGGCACCGCCACCGCCACAGCTCACTAGCACTACTGCAGAACCTAATACCAACAAAGAAAACAACTTTAGTTTATTCATAATCAAAATAGAATTTTCAGTGTACAAAGAAAAAATAATTTCTTTAATAAATCAAATTATCCATGTATTTTTTTGCAAAACGTTAACAAATTAATTTTATTGTACCATATTATTATTTATTATTTTTCGTTTAATTTGTAATCTTGAAAAATCACAAATCAGATGAAGCGAATTTTATCATTCTCTATCTTTAATTTTTTTATCGTTTTTTTCTCCTCACAGAATGTGAAGATTGAATGGAATGGAAGTAAAGTCCAGGATTTTGGCACCTACACCATCAATGCGCCCTTTTTCACCAATGAAGGTTATTCCTACGAAAATGGCAATATCAGATATCGTGGAACAGCCAAATATTCGGGAGCCCTTCAAAAGATATCCAACCTGCAGTGGGAAAAAATCAGCCAAAAGGAACTTTTCGACCTCTCTACCACAAACATCCCGGTTGGCGAGGATGCTTTTGTAGATGTTTATACCAATCCATATACTAAAGAAAAAACAACCAACTTCTCGGTTTCCGCTTTTAAGGTTGAAAAAGGTGTGATTTATCGGTTAAATTCATTTTCAATCGTGAGCACAGGGGAATCAGCGCCAAACACGGCACAGTTCGCCGGGAAAATCGGAACCACTGAGAATCCTTTAAAAACTGGAACTTTCTATAAAATAAAGGTTGATAGATCGGGAATCTTCAAGATCACAAAGCAATTCCTGCAGGAGAATGGAATTAATCCGGGCAGCATTAATCCAAAAAATTTCCGGATTTACGGGAACGGAGGTTTGGCTTTGCCGGAATTTAATCAAGATATGAGGTATTCTGCTCTTCAGGAAAACGCGATACAGGTCATCGGCGAGGAGGATGGTGTGTGGAACGACGGAGATTACGCGCTTTTCTATGCACAGGGACCAAATGGCTACAATTTGTACAAAACCTTTGGCGACACCAATGGAAACGGAAAAAGAAGAACCGAAACCAGAAATGACCAGTCCTTTAACTTTATCAATATCTATGACGATTTCGCGTATTACTTCATCAATTTTGATTTAGGTCCGGGAAAGCGGGTTTTGGTTGATGATCAAGCCATCAACACCAATGTGATTTCAAGATATGACGAATACCAATATATAAACGAGGAAAAATTTAATCTGTTAAATATCGGCCGAATCTGGGTGGGAGATGCGATTACCGACACCAAAACAGTGACTTTTAACACAAAATCGCCGATCTTACCCACAGACAACATCAAGTATAGAACAAGATATATCGCTTACCAATCGGGTGGAAATAAAATTAGTTTAAGCTTCAACAATCAAAATCCCGAAACCCAAACCATCCCGCTGGACAACAATATTTATTACGTGACCAACCTATATTTTGGAAACATAACTAATTTGTCAGGAAACCAACTGTCTTTTAATTATCAAACAAATATCGCGAGTAATCCCAATGGGAAATTCTATTTTGATTATGCGGAAGTACAGTATAAGCAAGACCTAAGATTTGACAATGCCCAGATGAACTTCAGAAGTTATGACATTGAAGAAAATTCCGGAAAGACCTATACTTTCGATATTGCAAATGCTTCTGCGATCGAACAGGTTTGGCAAGTCTCCGACATCACGAATGCCACCAAGAAAACCAACAAATCCGGAAACAGTACCAACTTCAGTTTCGCCTACCAAGCAGCCGATAATAATTTTGTCAACGAATTTGTGGCATTTAGAAGTTCTGATGCGTTTCAGCCTTCTTTCATGGGAAAAATCGACAACCAAGATCTTTCCGGGTTACAAAACATCGAGTATCTGATGATTACCCAACCTGAAATGATGGGGCATGCACAGCGATTAGCCAATTACTATCAGGGGAAATACAACGTGGCAGTGGTAGATGTGAACAAAATCTATAACGAATTCAGCAGTGGCAGCAAAGATATTACCGCCATCAGGGATTTTGCCACAAAACTCAATACTCCTGCCGGAAAACTCAAATACCTATTTATACTTGGAGATACTTCATTTGATTATAAAGGGAAAAATTTTCCGGGTTCAGATGTGATTCCATCTTACCAAAGTGAATTTAGCGCAGATTACTCCAGTTCATTCGTTACGGATGATTATTACACCATGACTTCGCCACAAGTAAGTCCAACTTTATCAAACAATTTTCCAGATTTTCCCGTGGGGCGTCTTCCTGCAGGGAATATGGCAGAAGCCAAGCTCCTCATTGACAAAGCGCTTGCCTACAACAATGCGCTTCCCGGCCAATCTACCCCGTTTGGGGAATGGCGAATGAAGCTAGATTTCGTGGTGGACGATGATGCTGATAACGGGACCCCGTTCCATAATACCATGAACGCTTCGCTGGTCAGTATTTTTGAAAATCCGGTCGGAAATTTGAGGAAAGAATATAATATCCGAAAACTTTATCTGGATGCATTTCAGGCACAAACTACTGCAGGCGGACAGAGATATCCGGCGGTAAACCAAGCCATCTCAAACGATGTGGGAAATAGCCTTTACCTCTTCTATTTCGGACACGGCGGAATCAACGGATGGGCTCAGGAAAGGGTACTGACCACGGATATGATTCAGAATTTTAACAATTATAATAACGTTTACAGCCGTTTCCCGTTGGTTTCTACCATCACCTGTGAATTTACCTTGTGGGACGACCCTGCAACTTTTTCGGCAGGAGAACAGGTCATCAAATCAAAACAAGGAGGTGCAGCTACCATGATTACTTCAAGCCGGGCGATCCAGGTTGGGTACGGAGAGCAGTTTACCACAATTTTTAGCAAAAATATCTTTGACCTGATCAATGATGATTTCCTAAATCTGGGCGATGCATTCTTAAAGGCAAAGATCGAAAAAGGCGCACATTCTGACCATTTTAAGGTAAATCTATTGGGAGATCCGGCCTCCAAACTAAGCCGCCCAAAAAGACTGATCACCATTGACGATGTGGAAACACCGGTTCCGGGACAGATTCGCGCATTGGATTTCGTGAAAGTAAAAGGTCACATCAACAAACAAGATGGAACACCTGACAATAATTTTAATGGAAGGGTCGCCATCAATATTTTCGATAAAAGAATTAATAAAAAAACACTCAATAACGACCAAAATCCAAAATTAAATCCTCCTTTGCAGTACACCGAAGAGGGCGGACCAATCGTAAAAGCTTCGGGACAAGCCGTGAATGGAGTTTTCACCGTGGAATTCTATGTGCCGAAAGACATTAACTATGAAATTGGAAACGGCCGAATTTTAGCTTATGCCGATAATAAGTCATTTGACGTATTTACCAATCAGCCTCAAAGCATTGGCGGAATCAACCCGAACGGAATTAATGACACTGAACCGCCAAAAATCAACCTCTACATGAACAACACCAACTTTGCAGATGGCGGAATCACCAACCAAAATCCAACTTTTTTGGCATGCGTGACTGATGACAAAGGAATCAATTCTACCGGATCCGGTATCGGACATGATATTACAGTGATTTTAGACGGTAAGATTGTGGAAACTGTAGTTTTAAATGACTTCTATTTCTCCGGCGATGGAAACGGCTGCACCAACCCTGCCTTATCGGATTATCAAAAGGGCACAGTGAGCTACCCGTTCAGAAACTTGGCTCCGGGACCGCATCAGTTGGTATTTAAAGTTTGGGATATTAACAATAATTCTACCTCCGGAACGTTAAACTTTGTAGTAAAGGACGAAGAAGATCAGAAATTAATCATCAACAAGCCACTGAACTGGCCGAATCCTTTTACCAATAAGACTTATGTGCAGTTTGAACACAACTGTCCGGATATTCTCGATGTGAACGTTCAGATTTACACCATTACGGGGAAATTGGTAAGAACATTAAGCACTTCGGTTACTGCAGAACCTTTCTTCCAGGGATTCCGTACCCCAAGAACGGCAATTGAATGGGACGGAAAAGATGATTTTGGCGATGCAGTGGGTAAAGGAACCTATATTTTTAAGATATTTGCAAAAAGCCAGGATCAGGAAAAATGCAAAGGCAGCGCTACAGCCATCGAAAAAATGGTCCTTTTAAGGTAAACAAATTGAAAAATAACGAATAAAAAAGATTTTATGAAAGTGACTAAAAAGCTATTCTTAAGTATTGGCATCGGAATTGGCGTTCTGGCAGCCGCGCAAAGCAATCAGACCGTCCTCACCGGAGCACCTTTCCTGAGGATTTCGCCTGATGCGAGAGCCGGAGGTATGGGAGACCAGGGAGTTGCCACGACCAGTGATGGATTCTCTCAGTTTTGGAATGCTGCAAAATACCCATTCAGCAAAACTACTTCGGCAATTGCACTTAACTATACTCCGTATATGGGGAAACTCACCAATGATGTTTTTTTACTCTATGCCGCTTACCATAAGTTTTTGGGAGATGAGGAAAGATCCACCATTTCAGCAAGTATCTATTACTTCAACATGGGTGAAGTGCAGTTGAGCGACTACCGAAATAATGTCTATACCGAAACAGGGAAAGCAAAACCAAACGAGTTTTCAATCGATGTCGCTTATGGCTTGAAACTTTCTGACAATTATTCCATGGCGGTGACCGGTAGATTCGTGCGTTCGGATTTATCTGGCGGATTCAACTCAGACAATACATTGAAGCCTGCAAATACTTTTGCGGTTGATGTTTCCGGATATTATATGTCCGAAAAGCACAGCAGCCTAAACGATATGGAAGGACGTGCAAGAGCAGGTTTCTCCATCCAAAACCTTGGACCAAGATTAGATTATACCGGTGATGAAGAATCCAGATCCTATCTTCCAACCATGGCAAGACTAGGAGCAGGTTATGACCTCTTCCTGGATGATTTGAACAGAGTCGGTTTAAGTTTTGAAGCTTCAAAACTTTTGGTTCCGGGACCCGATAAGGACGGAGTGATCCCAAATGTGGATGTAATGGCCGGGATCGGAAAATCCTTCAGCAACCCAAAAAGCATCATGTTCAGCGGAGCAGTGGATTATGAATATGACAACGCATTTGCCATTCGGGCAGGATATTTCCACGAAAGCCCCGAACAGGGAGCAAGACAATATGCCACCGTGGGCGTTGGTTTGAAATACCAATCATTCGGATTGGATTTGTCTTACCTGATCAATACTTCCAAAATCAATACCGCACTGGACAACACTTTGCGATTTGGACTTACCTGGAATATTGGCGAAGACTCTTCAAACGCACAGGATTATTAATCCATGAAATAAAAATACAATCTTAAAAGTCTCAGTTTTTGGGACTTTTTTTATGCGATAATATTTTAAATTTGTAAGATGAACTACGCCACTGAACTCAAAAAATTTGCAACCAGCCAGTCGATATATTCGGGGGTGCGGATTTCTTTGGCGATCGTAATTCCGAGTATTATTTTGGCTCATTTCGGTCTGCTGAAGGAATATTTCCTATTCCCTCTCGCAACCAGTTTCGTGGGATTGACCGATCAACCGGGACCTTTCATCCGCAGAAGAAATGCATTGGCGCTTTCCATCATTTCCTTTTTCATCGTGGCGGCGATCGCCAGTTTGGTAAAATCTTTCGCACCGCTCATCTACCTCGAGATCGTGGTTTTCGGGATGTTTTTTTCATTGCTTGGCGTTTATGGACAAAGACTTGCCGGAGTCGGTGGACTTTCGCTCGTAGTGCTGGCCATTTTTATTGATGGACATTTGACGGGCGGAAATATCTTCAAAAGTTTGTTGACCTTTCTCGCTGGTTCGGTCTTGTATCTGCTGATTTTTCTGGTTGTTTCCAAAATTCAGCCCTACAAACTCGCGGGACAAATGATTGGCGAAAATTATTTAGAACTCGCTAACTATTTGAATTTGAAATCAAAGTTCTATTTGGAAAATCCAGATTTTGAGGGACTTCAGAAACAGATTATCGCTCAGCAAGTCAGGATCAAAAATCTGCAGGAAGAAACCCGGGAAACCGTTTTCAAAACCAGAAAAATCGTCAATGAATCCACAACCACAAGCCGATTGCTGATGCTGATGTTCCTGAATTCAATAGACCTGCACGAAAAACTAATGACTTCAGAAAGTGACTACAAAAAGATCCAGGAAAGTTTTGGCAAAACCGGATTTCTAAATCATGTTGGTGAATATCTGTCAAAACTTTCAGAAGAGCTCGCCAACATTGGAATAGCCTTGCAAAGCGGAATCAAGGCAAAACCCATTTACCGGATCGATCCTGAACTTGATGAACTTTACGACAGATATTTCGACCTGAGGAATCAAAAACTCAGCCCGGAAACCCTTGAGAATTTTATGATTATGCGTTTGATTTTAGTGCGAATCAATAATATTTCAGACGAGCTGAAAACCATCTACAAAGTTTTCATGGATGGGAATCGATTGGCAAAAAGCCTGTCCAGCGGATTGGATGTGGAAAAATTTGTCACCAATAATGAAAAACCCAATCTGAAAGTCTTTATCGCCAATTTTTCGCTAAAATCTTCCCATTTCAGACATTCCATTCGAATTACTGTCGCGTTACTGATCGGGTATTTTATTTCAAAACTGGACTTTCTGGGAATTGGGCATTCCTATTGGATTCTCATTACCATCGTCGCCATCATGCGTCCTGCTTATTCCACCACCAAACACCGGAATCTTCTTCGGTTATATGGAACCGTCTTGGGCGCCATCGCAGCTTATATACTACTCTACTTCACGGAAAATGGAACCGTGCTTTTCAGTGTTTTTCTTTTAAGTATGATTCTGTGTTTCGCCCTGCTGAAGGAAAAATATGCCTGGGCGGTTTTTTTCATGACCATCTATATTTTCATGGCTTTCAACATGCTGAATCCGGGAAATGTGAATCTCGTTTTCAAGGACCGGATTCTGGATACCGCCATTGGTGGCGCGGTAGCGTTCTTGGTTTCTTATCTCGTCTTGCCGGTTTGGGAACATACCCAAAATATTGAATTGATGAAAAACTCGGCAAAAAGTAACTTGGCCTATTTTGAAACCGTGATGAAAACTTTCACAGAAAATAAAAACGAAGTTGAGCAGTACAAGTTGATGCGCAAAAATGCAGTAATCGATCTGGCGAATCTGTCCGATAATTTCCAGCGAATGATTTCTGACCCCAAAAACCAGCAAAAAAGTTTAGAAAACGTGCACCAGTTTGTGATTACAGGTCATTTGATTACCGCTTATATCGCTTCGCTTTCTCAATATTCAAAATCTGCAGATCAATATCCTGAAATCGATTTCGAAAACTGGAATACCAAAATTTCCGCGGAGCTGCAAAGTGTTTTCTTGATTTTAGACAAAAAGGAACTGCACGATTCCATCATCGATAAAAGCACCATCACTCCCGAAGATTCCGTGGATCATCTGCTGGAAAGAAGAAAAAGGGAAATCAGCGACAATGAAATTTTCAACATCCGCGATCAAAACAGAATCACCCATTTAACCGAACTCAAGAATCTTACGGAAATTTTGGACCTGATTTACGATGTGGCGAATGAGCAAAGAAAAGTCGCAGAAAAAATCAGTCCAATTAATCTTTCCGAAAAAAGCTGATGCTTCCGCCTTTTTGGTAAGGAATATCCGCTATTATGCGGCAAACTGATTGATTGCCATTTTCTTATTGAAAAAATGCGGGCATAAAATCTGCTTATTTTCCATAAATCTTTGTAACTTTAATTCGTCATTTTAATGAGCGTCATTTATCTTATCAATGGATAATCATTACTTTAATTCATGAAATCTAAATAGCTTTACCATTAATTTCAAAAAAGACCGCATCATGGAAGACCAAAAAAAACTTACAAGACAGACCGGAGCACCCGTTCCCGACAATCAAAACTCACAAACCGCAGGACCAAGAGGACCGCTTTTGATGCAGGATGTCTGGTTTCTGGAAAAAATGGCCAACTTTGACCGTGAAGTAATTCCAGAGAGAAGGATGCACGCGAAAGGTTCCGGTGCATTCGGAACTTTTACCGTGACACACGACATTTCACCATATACCAAAGCCGCCATCTTCAGCGAAATTGGTAAAAAAACCGAGATGTTCGCTAGATTTTCAACCGTGGCAGGTGAGCGAGGTGCGGCAGATGCTGAAAGAGACATTCGCGGATTTGCCCTGAAATTTTATACCGAAGAAGGAATTTGGGATCTGGTGGGAAACAACACACCGGTATTCTTTTTCCGAGACCCCCTGAAATTCCCCGATTTGAACCACGCCGTGAAACGGGACCCAAAAACCAACATGCGGAGCGCAAATAACAACTGGGATTTCTGGACTTTGCTTCCCGAAGCACTCCACCAAGTCACCATTGTAATGAGCGACCGAGGAATTCCGAACGGATTTCGGCACATGCACGGATTCGGAAGCCACACTTATTCCTTCATTAACAAGGATAATGTTCGGCATTGGGTGAAATTCCATTTCGTGACTCAGCAAGGAATCGAAAACCTTTCCGATGAAGAAGCCGCAAAATTAATCGGAATGGACAGAGAATCCTCTCAAAAAGACCTATTCGAAAACATCGAAAAAGGAAACTTCCCGAAATGGAAAATGTTCGTGCAGATCATGACAGAAGAACAGGCGAAAACTTACCGTTTCCACCCGTTTGATTTAACTAAAGTTTGGTCCAAAAAAGATTTCCCACTGATTGAAGTAGGTGAATTTGAACTGAACAAAAATCCTGAAAACTATTTCGCCGATGTGGAGCAGGCTGCTTTCAACCCTACCAACATCGTTCCCGGAATCGGTTTCTCACCGGACAAAATGTTGCAGGGAAGACTTTTCTCCTATGGCGATGCGCAGCGTTACCGATTGGGCGTAAACCATTACCAGATTCCGGTAAACAAACCCAGATGTCCTTATCACGCTTACCACAGAGACGGCGCCATGCGGGTTGACGGAAATTATGGCGGAACAAAACATTACGAGCCCAACAGCTACGGAGAGTGGCAGGAACAGCCAAGCGCGAAAGAGCCGCCACTTGAACTTTCAGGAGACGCTTATGCACACAATTTCCGTGATGATGACGAAGATTATTTCACCCAACCCGGCGATTTGTTCAGAATCATCAAAAAAGATGGAAAAGCCGATGTACTTTTCAAAAATACCGCGGCAAATGTGGGCGGAGCAGAAAAGTTCATCCAAATCCGACACATCAGAAATTGCTACAAAGCAGATCCGGAATATGGTGAAGGTGTTGCAAAAGCTTTAGGCTTAACAATGGATGAAGTCCATGCATTCGATATGACCCCATACGACCGTTGGGCACCAAAACCTTCCAACGGATAGACCTATATATAAAATGAAAGCCTCAACAATTGTGGGGCTTTTTTTAGTCCTAAAAAAGACATTGAACGATCGACTAACATTTTTATTTACCATACATCAACGCTTCATCAGCTTCTCCGAAGTATTTTTGTATCAATAAATTTTAAATCATTATGAAAATAGCTTTAATAGGTGCCACCGGATATGTGGGCAGCGCCATTCTGAACGAACTTACACATAGAAACTATGATGTTACGGCCATCGCAAGAAATACCGATAAAATCAAAAATCCAAGTGAAAATATTACCAAAAGAAATTTAAACATCTTCAATACCGAAGAACTTTCTGAAATCCTGAACGGCAACGACGTGGTGATCAGTGCGTATAATCCCGGCTGGACCAACCCGAACATCCACGATGACTATTTGAAAGGTGCCAAAAGCATTCAAAACGCGGTAGAAAAATCCAATGCCAAACGTCTCATTGTCATTGGCGGCGCCGGAACCATGAAGATTGATGGTAAATATTTGGTCGACAGTCCGAACTTTCCAAAGGAAATCTATGCCGGAGCCAGTGCCGTTAAAAAATATTTTGTAGAAAACTTAAGTAAGAACGAGTCTTTAGACTGGGAGTTTTTCACACCGGCAATCGAGATGAATATGTTTAGCGATGATAAAGACCGAGGCAGAACCGGAGCTTACCGCTACGGAAATGAATCACCGGTGTTCGATGCCGAAGGTCGCTCCAGACATTCCGTAGAAGATTTGGCAGTAGCCGTGGTGGACGAAATCGAGAAGAAACAATTTTTGAGAAAGCAATTTACGGCAGCATATTAAGCTTTAAACACGAAGTTTTCCGCCGGGAATCAAATTGATTAACGCTTTATAATCAGGAAGTCCGAATTAAATTCGGTATTTGGACTTTAAACCTAAGGATATGAAAAAATTAGAATTTGGTATAATGACCTTCGCGGACATGGCGCCGGAAACCATTCCGGGAAAAGGCATCAGTGCCCACCAAAGAATACAGAATCTGCTGGAGGAAGTAAAACTTGCAGACGAACTCGGCGTAGATGTCTTTGGAATTGGCGAGCATCACCGCGAAGATTATTCGGTATCATCACCCACAACGGTTTTAGCGGCAGCGGCAGCCATTACCAAAAACATCAAGCTGACCAGTGCGGTCTCCGTGCTCAGTTCAGACGATCCGGTTCGTATCTATCAGCAGTTTGCAACTGTGGATCTAATTTCCAGGGGCAGAGCCGAAATTATGGCAGGAAGGGGATCTTTCATTGAAAGTTTTCCGCTATTCGGTTATGATTTGTCAGATTACAATCAGCTTTTTGATGAAAAACTGGAGCTTCTGTTGGCAATTAACAAATCTGAAAAAGTGAGCTGGAGCGGCCATCTGCGTTCACCGATCCACAATCTTGGGGTATATCCGAGAGCTTTGGATGGCGAAATTCCGGTTTGGTTAGCTGCCGGTGGAACACCTGCTTCCGCGATCCGAGCTGCAAAACTAAAACTTCCTTTGATGCTTGCCATCATAGGTGGAATGCCCGCCAATTTTGTTCCCTTCATCGATCTTTACAAGAAAACATCGGCGGAAAATGGCAGGTCGGCGGACGAGTTGCAGCTGGGGATCAACAATCACGTATTTATTGGTGAAAATGACGAAGAAATTGCAGACGAATTCTTTCCGCACTATGCACAGATGATGGATCGTGTAGGCAAAGACCGCGGTTGGCAGCCCATGTCCCGCGAGCAGTTTGAGTGGATGCGAAGTGAAAGAGGATCATTGATGGTGGGAAGCGTGGAAAAAGCGGTAAACAAAATTGTGATGGAGCATCAACTGTTCGGTTTCACCAGGTTTATGGCACATTCCAGCTTGGGAACGGTTCCGCATGAAATGGTCTTGAAATCCACGGAGCTCTACGCAAAGCAGGTAATACCTGAAGTAAAGAAGCGACTCGGCATTACTTAACGGTTCCTCCATGAAATCATAAAAACATCTTAAATAATCAATTGGGGAATCTTTTTCCCCATTTTTTTACTAATTTTAAAATAAAATAAATAGATGAAACCAGAATTTGAAAACATTCCATTAGTGAATAACGAGGAGAAAAAACGCTTCGAATTGGAATATAACGGCCAAGTGGCATTTATCAATTACGGAGACTTCGGAAACCAGGTGGCACTCGTGCACACTGAGGCACCGAAGGAGTTGCAGGGCACCGGCGCCGCACAAGCACTGGTAGAAAAAACTTTGGCATACATCGATCGTGATGGCAGAAAAGTACTTCCCTACTGTCCTTATGTTTTTGCCTACATCAAAAGACATCCGGAATGGAAACATTTGGTTGATGAGCGTTTCAGCGGATTTGACCAATTGTGAAATTCCTAAGTAAACATCCAATTTCAAATCGAACTTTATGTCCAATTTAGAATTAATCATAGAAGAAAAAGCCGCCGATATAGGGAATTTCCTTGTGGGTCGTCTTTTGCCGTTTCGCGAAAAAAGAGCGGTTGGGCCTTTTGTCTTCATCGATCACATGGGGCCCACAAAACTTTCGGATTATCAAAATCTGGATGTTCCGCCGCATCCGCATATCGGGCTTTCCACTTTGACCTATCTTTTTGAAGGCGCAATCTTCCATCGTGATTCCTTGGGAAGCGCCGTGGAAATTCAACCGGGAGCCGTGAACTGGATGACCGCAGGGAAAGGCGTGGTACATTCTGAAAGAACGCCGGAATACCTCCGAGCAACCGACAAATCACTTCACGGATTCCAGATTTGGGTGGGCCTGCCCAAAAATTTGGAGCAGATGAATCCTGAATTTCACCACACAGAAGCATCGGAAATCCCGCAATGGGAAGAAAACGGAATCCACTACAAACTCATCGCCGGAGAAGCTTTTGGAAAAAAATCCCCGGTTCCGGTTTACAGCAAACTGTTCTTTATCGAGATCAAAAACAGAGAAAAAGCGAGACTTAACATCGGAAATTTCCTGTTCGGTGAAGTGGCAATGTATGTATTGGAAGGAACGGTGAATATAGAGGGAAATGAATTTGGCTCCAAACAGTTGCTCATTGCGAAAAATGCCACATTATGTGAATTTGAGATGAATGAAAATTCCACCGTTTATCTTTTCGGCGGTGAACCTTTTCCCGAAGAACGCTATATTTTCTGGAACTTCGTGAGCTCCAACCGAGATACCATCGAGCAGGCAAAACTCGATTGGCACGAACAAAACCTGGAGGCTTTCCCGAAAGTGGTGGGAGATGAAGAGGAATATGTCCAATTACCGAGAGCGATTCTAAAACACAGATGATGAAAAATGGCCAAAAACTGAAACTTTAAACCTTAAATCTTATCCTTAAACGATAAACCATTAGCTTCAAACTGTGAAACATTAGCTTAAAGCTGTGAAATTGAAGCTTTAAACTATGAAATATTAGCTTTAAACTAAGAAAATGCAGCTTTAAACTACAAAAATGCAGCTTTAAACTACAGAAATGTAGCTTTAAACTATAAAATCATAGCTTTAAACTATGAATTCATAGCTTTAAACTACGAATATGCAGCTTTAAACTATAAAATCGCAGCTTTAAACTACAAAATAGAAGTTTTAAACCATGAAATAGAAGCCTCAACTCTAACGGTCGGCAGACAGACCTCCAACCTCAAACTTTAAACTTCAAATCTACCTGTCGGCAGACAGGCCTTAAACCTAATTCCAATGACCAAAATCAAACATCACCACCTGAATAATAAAGGTGAATTCGAAATTTTTTATGAGGGCAAGAAAGCCGGATCGATGACCTATTCATGGGCAGGAAACGATAAATTCATCATAAACCACACCGAAGTGGATGATGCTTTTCGCGGAAAAGATTTGGGAAAAGAACTTGTGAAAGCCGGAGTGGAATTTGCTCAGGATAAAGAGGTGAAAATCATTCCACTTTGCCCATTCGCAAAGGCAACGTTTCAAAGAAACCCGGATTTAGCACACGTTTTAGCTTAATTGAAAAACCGCACCATGATGAATTACTTTCAAGATTTGTTTGCACTGTTCAATTACCGAGATTTACTGCTGGTTTTAGTAGCAATCGCGGTAGGAATGTCCATTGGGATGGAGCGGGAATACCACAACAAAACCGCCGGTTTGCGAACGATCATGCTGGTTTGCGTGGGCTCCTGCATTTTCACCATTCTTTCCATGAGAATCGGCACCGAAAGTCCGGATCGGATCGCAGCCAATATCATTACCGGAATTGGATTTCTGGGAGCGGGGGTGATTTTCAAGGACGAAAACAAAGTCAACGGTTTGACTACTGCCTGCACGATTTGGGTAACTGCGGCACTGGGAATGGCGGTTGGCTCCCAACATATTTTCCTGGCAATCTTCGGAGCAGCGGTGGTACTTTTGGTTTTGTGGGGTCTGCTCTATCTGGAAAAATGGATAGACCACCTCAATAAAATTACAGAATATAAAATCACAACCATTTTCAAGGAAGGGGAAATGGAAGAGTTCAAGAAACTCTTTAAAGAAAACCACCTTAAAAGCTCGATTATTTTTCAGTCAAAATCTGCAGATCGGCTCACCATCTATTGGAAATTATCGGGCAGAAAAAGGAACCATAAAATATTGAAAAAGCAGCTTTTTTCAAATGCGGATATCCTGAAAATTGATATTGTTTGAATCATCAATAGCTGGAAAATGCAGCGTCACCATAATCGCGGAGTCGTTTAGTAAGAAAGCTTCAATTCCAGCGGTGCAAATCCCCCGGACCTTTTGCGAGGTCTTTTTTTGTGCCCTTATTCGCGATGAAAAAACTATATTTGTCGGTATTTTAAAATTCAAACTATGAATCCGATTCTGTTGTTGCTCATCATCATCACCTATTTTGCACTTTTACTTTGGGTTGCCTACCGCACCGGAAAAGGTAGTGACAATGACAGTTTTTTCATCGGAAATCGGAAATCCAATTGGATGCTGGTGGCGTTTGGAATGATTGGGACTTCGCTTTCCGGGGTTACTTTCGTGTCGGTTCCCGGTGCAGTGGGTCACGATTCTTTTCATTATCTACAGATTACGATTGGTTATTTAATTGGCTACATCATGATTGCATACATCCTTTTGCCACTTTATTACCGGCTGAAACTCACTTCTATTTACGGTTATCTGCAGCACAGAATGGGGCAACTTTCCTACAAATCCGGTGCGTGGATTTTCATCGTTTCCAGATTGGTGGGAGCCACGGCGCGGCTTTATCTGGTGGTAAATATCCTGCAAATCGCAATCCTGGATAGTTTGGGGGTTCCGTTTATCGTGACCACGCTCGTGATTTTGCTGATGATTATTCTCTACACTTTTGAAGGCGGCGTGAAAACCATAGTCTATACCGATACTTTGCAGACCAGCTGCATGCTTTTGGGACTGATCATTTGTTCTGCCTATATGCTGAATCATCTGAATCTCGGCTTTTTTGAGAGCTTACAGCAAATGAACCAACTCGGCTACACCGAAGTTTTCAACACGGATGTGAATTCCAAGGCGTTTTTCTTCAAACAGGTTTTGGCGGGCGCCTTCATCACGATCACCATGACCGGAATAGACCAGGAAATGATGCAGAAATCGCTTTCCGTCACCAAGCTGAAAGACTCGCAGAAAAATATGGTGACACTCGGATTCATTTTGGTAATTGTGATTTCGCTTTTCCTTTTTATGGGCGGATTGCTTCATCTTTATGGACAAACCGAACACGTCGTAAGTTCTGGCGACCAACTTTTCCCGGATATCGCACTGAACCACATGCCGCCGTTTATTTCCATCATCTTCATCATCGCCTTGATTTCCGCACTTTTCCCTTCAGCAGATGGCGCGATGACGGCTTTAACCTCATCCTTATGCATCGACATTTTTGGTTTAAAGGAAAAAGATATCGACGATCAATCGAAGGAAAAATTCAGAAAAAAAGTACACTTAATTGTTGCCGCAGCATTTTTGGCAATGGTGGTTCTGTTTAAAATCATCAACGACAATTCGATGATCGGCCTGATTCTGAAACTGGCGGGATTTACTTATGGTCCGCTTCTTGGGCTTTTTGCGTTCGGAATTTTCACCAACTACAAGGTAAAAGACAAGCTCGTTCCATACATCTGCATCGCCGCACCACTGATTTCATTTTTCATCGATAAATACCAGCAGAATATTTTCGGTGATTTCCAAATCGGACTGGAGCTGTTGATCATCAATGGTCTGCTTACTTTTTTTGGGTTATGGTTGATAAGGAGAAAATAAATTAGAATGTGGTTTCGTTAAAATTTCATGCGTCCAAAGATGCGAAATGGATCTATCAGTGGAAAAGGTATTTACTTTTTTTGCCAATATTTGTAATAATAAACTGTCGCGAAATTAAAACCGAAAATCCGAAAAAAGCCTATGGTTATTGGACAAAATCACATCCGAACGACCAACTGAATATCATTCACGGAAACTATTGGCAATCCGCACATTGGAGTCTGGAGTACAAAATTTACTTGGAGATCGATTCGAATCCTGACTGGTGGAAAGAATTTAAGAAAGTAAACAATCTCATTATCGATACATCCAGAACAAATGAAAGCGATTTTTGGGAAAAACCCGAATGGTTTAACCCAGCAGAAAGTTCCATAAAATATAAAGAGAATTCAGATTTCGACCAAGGTTCAAGATATTTTAAGGATCCCTTGAACGGAAAAATATTTATTTACGAAATCCAATTATAGATTGCGGTTCGAAACAGATTTTGAATACCATCTCGCCGAAGAAGCTGGATTTTTCATTTCCCAAACCCACTGTTTTTTTGTAAATTCGCCATCAAATAAATCTAAACAATGAGTAAATCTATTGAAGAGTTGAAAACGCTTGCAACACAGATTAGAAGAGACATCCTGAGAATGGTGAACGCCGTGAATTCCGGCCATCCCGGCGGAAGTTTGGGCTGCACCGAATTCTTCATGGCGCTCTATGGAAAGGTGATGAACTACAAACTTCCGTTCACCATGGAAGGTAGAAACGAAGACCTTTTCTTCCTTTCAAACGGGCATATTTCACCCGTGTTCTACTCCACTTTGGCGAGATTCGGATTTTTCCCGGTGGATGAATTGCGCACTTTCAGAAAATTGGATTCCAGATTGCAGGGACATCCCACCACTCACGAAGGACTTCCGGGAGTTCGGGTTGCATCCGGTTCTCTTGGACAGGGACTTTCTGTGGCAATCGGCGCCGCTTTGGGTAAAAAACTAGATGGCGACCTGTCCCTGGTTTACACCCTTCAAGGTGATGGCGAATTGCAGGAAGGCCAGAATTGGGAAGCGTTTATGTTTGCCGCCGCAAAAAAAGTGGATAATATTATTTCGACCATCGATTACAACAACCGACAAATTGACGGCGATGTGGATCAGGTCTTGAGCCTAGGAAACCTTCACGCAAAACTGGAAGCATTCGGCTGGAAGGTCTTGGAGGAAAAGAACGGAAACGATCTGGAAGCGGTGATCCATATTTTGGAATTGGCAAAAACCGAAACCGGCAAAGGAAAGCCTGTCGCAATCCTTCTGCATACCGAAATGGGATTTGGCGTTGACTTTATGACGGGAACGCACGCTTGGCACGGAAAAGCTCCGAACGACGAGCAGCTGGAAACGGCATTTAAACAGCTTTATTTGGAAGCACCGGCGGATTATTAGTGGATGAGTGGTTTAGTAATTTAGTTAAAAGAAAAATGAAATATACATACACAGAAAAAAAAGATACCAGAAGCGGTTTCGGAGCGGGACTTGCAGAATTGGCAGATAAAAACCCTAATGTGGTAGCACTTTGCGCCGATTTGATCGGTTCCCTGAAAATGGAGAAATTCATCGAAAAAGCACCGGAAAGATTTTTCCAGGTCGGAATCGCTGAAGCCAACATGATGGGAATTGCAGCGGGATTAACCATCAACGGCAAGATTCCGTTCACCGGAACTTTCGCCAACTTCTCCACTTCCAGAGTTTATGACCAGATCAGACAATCCATTGCCTATTCCGGGAAAAACGTGAAAATCTGTGCTTCACACGCCGGATTGACTTTGGGTGAAGACGGAGCGACCCACCAGGTTTTAGAGGATATCGGAATGATGAAGATGCTTCCCGGGATGACCGTGATCAATCCATGCGACTACAACCAGACCAAAGCTGCAACATTGGCAATCGCTGATTTTGAAGGTCCGGTTTATTTAAGGTTTGGCAGACCAACAGTTCCTGTTTTCATGCCGGAAGATATGCCGTTTGAAATCGGAAAGGGAATTTTACTGCAGGAAGGGAAAGATGTGACCATCGTCGCAACCGGACATCTGGTTTGGGAATCTTTGGTGGCCGCCGATGAATTGGAAAAAGAAGGAATCTCCTGCGAAGTCATCAACATCCACACCATCAAACCTTTGGACGAGGAAATCATCCTGAAATCTGTAGAAAAGACCGGAAGGATTGTGACTGCCGAAGAACACAATTACTTGGGCGGATTGGGAGAATCGGTTGCAGGAATGCTTTCCAGAAGAAGACCTACCATCCAGGAATTTGTCGCAGTGAATGATACTTTCGGGGAATCGGCAACTCCTGCAGAGCTGATGAAGAAATATCAAATAGATGCCGCTGCGGTGAAAGAGGCGGTAAAGAGAATTCTGGCAAGATAATCGCGAATAATCAAAATAATTCAAAACACGCTTTTTTAGCGTGTTTTTTTTGAATGGTCATCTTTTATTGCCGTGAAAATGTTGCGGTGTTTTTCGCCACCTTACTCAGCAAAATTTCAAAAAACAAAATCCGCCTCAAAAGATTCTGAAACGGATTCTGAAAAAAAAACAGTGAAATTTAGTTCAAGGACTTCTCCAAAGCAATTGCTTTTGGAAAAAGAATATTATTTTCTAGATGGATATGTTTGTGGAGATCGCTCTCAAACTCTTCCAACATTTTATAGGTCACCTGATAAGTTCCGCAAGCATCATCCGGAAACTGATAGCCATTACTTAGTTCGGCAATTTTCTCAAAACGCTCACCTTCCACCGCATGTTCGTGCTTCATGGAATCTACCGGATTCTCAACCGAGCCAAACCGAGGTGACTGCAAGGTCTCATTACTTTTTTCTGCCGCCACCATTTTTTTGATGAATGGGAAAAGGATCAGCTCCTCTTTTTTCATGTGTGCCGCCAAATCCTGCGCGCTTTCAAGGAAAAGCTGATGGATTTCAAAAAGTTCAGGATGTCTTTCGCCGTGGACTTTGCACAGTTTTTCAAGGTACGGAACCAGCATCAATGATTTTTCCTCCACATACCGATGGTGTGTTTTTTCAATATAGTCAGCCAACAAATCCAATGGCCAAGAATTAAAATCGATGTCGGAAGAAGAGTTTCTGTTCTGTACCTCGTCCAGATCTTTATAGATTTTTTGCACATCGACATTCTTTTTTTCGCAGGCTTCCTCTATAGTTCTTCCGCCTTTGCAGCAGAAATCTATGTTGTATTTTTTAAAGACTTCGGCGGTTCTGAAATCTTCTGCCACATAATCACCAATCGTTTTTTCTTGGGTCAGCATATTTTCTTGTTTAAAATTATAGGACAAATTTAAAACTAATTTTTAATTCGGACAAATTTATCTTAATTAAATTTAAAGAAAATATTTATAGGTTTAAAGACAGCCAAAATTGATCAGAGACCACTTCTAAACCGGTTATTTCTTCTTTATCTATTGGATAATTCTAATAAACTAGAATGTGTGATGATACAAACAATGCAAAGTTGACTTAGAAGAATTTCATCATTAAGAAATCAAAGCTACCGCCGCGACAGACGAATCTTTGCTCCAATTCCTATTAAGTAAGAAGATCTAAAAACACTTTCTTAAAGTCGATCAAAATTCATAGTTTTGTTTTAAAGAAAAATAAAAACCGATGCAAATTCCCGCAGAATCCGTAGAAGACTATCTCTCGAAAGTCCCCGAAGAAAGAAAAGCGTCCTTCAAAAAACTTTTTGATACCATTTCAGAAAACTTGCCGCAAGGATTCGAAACCCAAATCAGCTACGGAATGATTGGATGGTGTGTTCCGCTGAATACTTTTCCGGCAGGATACCACTGTTCGCCTGGAACTCCGCTGCCGTTCATCAACCTGGCTTCGCAGAAAAACTTCTTCGCACTGTACCACATGGGAATCTATGGAAACACAGATTTGCTGAACTGGTTTGTGGAAGAATACCCAAAACATTCCAAACGAAAACTGGACATGGGAAAATCCTGCATCAGATTCAAAAAACCAGATGAAATTCCGTTTGAGCTGATCGCCGAATTGTGTAAAAAAATGTCGCCGAAAGACTGGATCGAAATCTACGAAAAGATGCTGAACCGGAACAAATAATGTAAAAATCCTTCAGAATTATTCGCGAATCACCTTGATCCGTCCATCGCTCCAGACTCTGATAATAGACGAACCGGAAAATTCAGAAACCTTATCCAGGTTTTCTTCTACCACAAAGTCAACAGCGTTTACGATTTCTTTCGAAATATCAGAAAATTTCATGGGCGATTTCTCACCGCTGAAATTCGCAGAAGTGGAAACCAAAGGTTTGTTGAGTTTTGAAATCAGCTTTTTCAGAAAATCGTTCTTGGTCAGGCGAATCCCGATACTGCCATCTTCAGCAAGCAGTTCTTTTGGTAATCCGCGCGGATTGTCATAAATTAAAGTCACGGGTTTTTCTGACAAATCCATGATTTCCCAAGCCATTTCCGGGACATCAACCAAATCCTGCAGTCTTTTTTCGGATTCCACCAAAATGATGAAGGACTTTGATTTTTCCCTTTTTTTGATTTCGAAAATTTTTTGGATGGCTTCCACATTCGTCGCATCACAGCCGATTCCCCAAATGGTATCGGTTGGATAGAGAATGGTTCCGCCGGATTTTAAGGTTTGGATGAGGTTTTCCATAATGATTTTACAAATATCGCTCCCTAATCACGTTCAGATGGTGCAGATGGTGCCCCACAATCAATTTCCCGATCGTTTCTACCGAAATTTCATTCCCGTTTGCAATTCCTGTTTGAGATAATTGTTCCGGATTCAGATGCGCAAACAAAAGGATTGAGGATTTCCGCACTGCATCAAACTCATCAGTCAGACTTTGAAGACTTCTTTCATTTGAAAAATAATTCTTCGCATATTCTTCTTCATCCCAACCGGCGAGTTCGGTGCGGTCCTTTCTGGCAAAAGTCAATGCACGATACGCGAATATCCTTTCTGCATCGATCAGGTGCTGAAGCAGTTCCTTCAAGGTCCACTTCCCTTCGGCATATGCAAAATTTGATTTTTCTTCCGAAAGACCCCGAAATAATTCGAGGGTTTTTTCACCCGAAATCCTCATCGATTCCAGCCAATTTTCAGAAGGAATCAGTTCGACATATCTTTGGATGTATTTTTGAAATTCCGTAGTCTGTTTCATGTCGTGATTATGATTTTAACTGATTTAACCGATTTCAATTCCGTTCTCCACTTTTTCATCAGGAGTTACGAAAGCGAGTTTCCCGTCAGGTTTTGTAGTAAGCAGCAACATTCCCTGGGATTCGATTCCTCGGATTTTCCTTGGAGCCAGATTAAGCAGAATCATCACCTGTTTTCCGATCAGTTCTTCGGGTGTGAAACTTTCAGCAATACCAGAAACCACTGTTCTCACGTCAACTCCGGTATCTACTTTTAATTTCAAAAGTTTGTCGGCTTTTTCCACTTTTTCTGCCTCTAAAATAGTTGCAGTTCGTAGGTCGATTTTGGTAAAATCGTCAAATTGGATTTCGTCTTTCATAGGTGCTGCGTTTGGATTGGTTTTGGCGTTGGACTGTTTGGTGTTTTCTAATTTTTGGATTTGAAAATCTATGGTTTCATCTTCAATTTTAGAGAACAGCAGTTCCGCCGGATTAATTTGGTGTCCGGTTTTGATGAGGATTTTTTCGTTTTCAATTTCTTGCCAGTTCTGTTGGTCAACATTAAACATTTTCAAAAGTTTCCCGGAAGAAAATGGCAGGAACGGCTCTGAAATTTGAGCCAGACCTACTGCAATTTGTGCGGCAATGAACAAAGAATTTGCTGCTTTTTCCGGATTATCTTTAATAGTTTTCCAAGGTTCTTCTGACTGAAGGAACTGGTTTCCGAACCTCGCCAAATTCATTAATGAAGATAAAGCATTTCTAAATTCGAAATTTTCCAGGAAAGTCTTGATTTCTCTTGCATGTTTTGAAACTTCCCTCAGTTCTTCGGCGTTTTCGTTTCCTGCGGGAACTACTCCATCATAATATTTATGGATCAAGACCGCAACCCGGTTGATGAAGTTCCCGAATATTCCTACCAACTCCGAATTGTTTTTGGTCTGAAAATCTTTCCACGTGAAGTTATTGTCCTTGGTTTCCGGAGCCGTCGAAAGCAACGCATAGCGCAAAACATCCTGCTGTCCCGGGAATTCTTCCACATATTCATGCGCCCAAACCGCCCAATTTCTGGAGGTGGAGATTTTGTCGTTCTCCAGATTCAGGAACTCAAAAGCGGGAACGTTTTTTGGCATGATGTAGTCTCCATGCGCCTTCATCATTGCGGGGAAAATAATGCAGTGGAAAACGATATTGTCTTTTCCTATGAAGTGCACCAGATCGGTATTTTCATTTTGCCAATAATCTTTCCAATTTTTTCCATTTTTCTCAGCCCATTCCTGGGTGAAGGAAATATAGCCAATCGGCGCATCGAACCACACGTAAAGCACTTTTCCTTCAGCTCCGGGCAGCGGAACAGGAACGCCCCAATTGAGATCTCGGGTCATTGCTCTTGGTTTCAAGCCATCAGTGAGCCATGATTTTACCTGCCCGTAAACATTGGGTTTCCAGTCATCTTTGTGGCCTTCGATGATCCAATCGTTTAGAAAATCTTCATAGTCATTTAATGGGAGATACCAGTTTTTGGTTTCTTTCAGAATCGGAACATTTCCGCTCAACATGGAGTGTGGATTGATCAGCTCCGAAGGAGAGAGTGTAGCTCCACATTTCTCGCACTGATCGCCGTAAGCATTTTCGTAACCGCAATTTGGACAAGTTCCCACGATGTATCGGTCGGCAAGGAATTCTCCCGCCTGTTCGTCAAAATATTGCTCAGAAACATCTTCGGTGAATTTTCCCTTATCATAAAGATTGGTAAAGAAATCCTGGCTTACTTCGTAATGTTTTCTGGAAGTTGTTCTGGAATACTCGTCAAAAGAAATCCCTAAATCGTTGAATGATTTTTTGATGATTTCATGGTATTTGTCCACGATATCTTGCGGTGTCACGCCTTCTTTTTTCGCACGTATGGTGATTGGGATCCCGTGCTCATCTGAACCGCAGATGAATGCGACATCTTTTCCAAGTCTTCTTTGAAATCTAGCGTACACATCTGCCGGAATATAAACCCCAGCTAAGTGCCCTATATGTACTGGTCCGTTTGCATAAGGCAACGCGGCGGTAATCATTTTTCTTTCTGACATCTTTTTTGTCTTAATTTCTGCAAAGATAAGTTTTATGGATTTGAATTAAAAATTAACTAATGATTAAAGAAATGTTAATTGTTCAATTTGAGAAAATAATTAAATTTCAATCTAAAGATTGGTTTTTGCTAAACGCCTGTTTAACTTTTTGTTAAAATAATATTGCCTCCTTTTGAGAAATTGGAATTTTAATAGTCTGCCAATCAATTTATTATAAAAATTAAGTGCAAAAAGATAGAATAAATTTTGTAATTAATTAACATTTTTCTGAAAAATTTAGTAATGATTGAAAAATTGATTAAATTGCAGTGCTTCTACCATTGAAGTAGTTATGTATTGAATATTAATCCTTAAATTTTATTTTTGTGGGAAACTATACTACAGTTTTGAAAATTGCTCCGGCTTTTTTATTGGCTGGAACAATGATGCTAAATGCACAGCAAACTGATTCAATTAGAAAGGAAACCAAAATTGAAGAGGTTGTACTGATTGGTTATGGTAAACAGAAGAAAACAGACCTTACCGGATCTATTTCCTCTATTTCTGCCAAAGATTTCAATGGCGGTGCTACATCGCCTGCACAGTTGATCCAGGGAAAAACGCCGGGTGTTTCAATTACTGGCAATAGCGGTGCTCCAGGCGCCGGTTCTTCTATCAGAATCCGGGGAATTGGCACTTTGAGCGCATCTCAGTCGCCATTAATCGTCATTGATGGGGTACCTCAGGATTTCAACGGAATTTCGGGAGCGGCAGATCCGCTTTCCTTGATCAACCCGAATGATATTGAAACCTTCGACATCTTAAAAGACGCTTCTGCAACCGCCATTTATGGTAACAGAGCATCGAACGGGGTGATTTTAGTGACTACCAAGAGAGGTTCGGCAGGTAAATTCAAAGTGAATTTTTCAACATTGGCTTCGGTTTCCACAAAAATGAAGAACACTCCGGTTTTGTCAGCCGATGAATTCCGGACCTTTATCAATAAAAACGCATCTGATGCCTACAAAGCAAAATTAGGAACCGCCGATACCAATTGGCAGGACCTTATTTATCAGGCAGCGTGGGGAACTGATAACAATATTGCTTTCACCGGAGGAATTAAAGGATTGCCATACAGATTGTCTTTGGGTTATAATGAGCAAAACGGTATTGTAAAAACCAACTCTTTCCGAAGAACTTCCGCAGGTTTGAATTTGACACCCAAATTTTTCGACAACCATTTATCCGTAACGGTTAATGCTAAGGGAACTTTTACCGACAACCAGTTTGCTGCCGGTGGAGTGATTGGAAGTGCTACTTATTTTGACCCTACACAGCCGGTTTATTCAGGAAACTCAAATTATGGAGGTTACTATGAATGGCTGCTTAATGGAAATCTAAACGTGAATGCTAATGCAAACCCATTGGCGCAATTAGCTGCAACCAGAGATGTTTCCTCCGTTTTAAGAGGATTGGGAAATATCCAATTGGACTACAAATTCCATTTTCTGCCGGATATGCACCTTAATGTGAACGCCGGATACGATTACGCTAAAGGATATGGTGCAAAAACAGAAAGTGGTTTATACAAAACCGCATTTGCAGATAAAGGCAGATACAGAAGCTACGAGCAGGAAAAGAAAAACAAGCTTTTGGAAACTTACCTAAGCTACACCAAAACGATTGAAGCCATCAATACGAACGTAGATTTGGTAGGAGGTTACGCTTATCAGAATTTCCACAGGTTTGAACCATTCGAACCAACCTACAAAGGAACCGGAAAAATTGATCCGGAAACCGGCAATAATACAGATGTTCGAAATGTTTTGATTTCATTTTACGGTAGAGGAATTTTTACCATTGCCAACAGATACATTATTTCTGCATCGGTAAGGAGAGACGGTTCTTCCAGATTCTGGAATGGAGTTGACACTTCGCACCTTTGGGGAACATTTCCTGGAGTTTCTGTAGCCTGGAAAATCAATGAAGAGAGCTTCCTGAAAGGAAAAGGAATTAACACCCTGAAACTGAGAGCAGGTTGGGGAAAAACCGGTAACCAGGAATTAACAAATGTCGGTGATTATCCAGCTTTTTCTTCTTACAGCTTAAGCAACGGCGGTGCTCAGTACTATCTGGGAGATCAATTCTACCAAATGTACCGTCCAGATATTTTCAACCCGAACTTAACTTGGGAAACCACTACCACAGAAAACGTAGGTTTGGATTTTGGTTTTGCGAAAAACAGGATTTTCGGCAGCATTGACCTGTTCCAGAAAAAAGCAGAAAAACTTTTGGTAGATTCGCCAATTTTTGCAGGTGATGTTTCTAACCACAATGTTCTGAATGCAGGAACCATGGAATCCAAAGGGATTGAAGGATCCATCACTGTGGTTCCTATAAAAACAGAGAACACCAGTTGGGAATTGTCATTCAATGCAACCCATTATAACTCGAAAGTAACCAATCTGGTAGATCGTGCAGATTCAAGCTTCTTTATTCCTCAAGGTGGAATTTCCGGAGGGGTGGGAAATACTATCCAGGCACACGTGGTTGGAAACCAACCTTATTCGTTCTATGTTTATCAGCAGGTTTATGGACCAGACGGAAAACCACTGGATGGCGTTTTCGTGGATAGAAACGGAGACGGAAAAATCACAGAGGCTGACAAGTATTTCTACAAATCAACCCAACCGGATGTAATTTTAGGTTTCAACACCAAATTCACCTATAGAAACTGGGATGCAGGATTAAGCGCAAGAGCTGTAATCGGTAATTATGTTTACAACAACGCAGCTTCTAACAGCTCGCTTCAATCTGGTTCTACCAATGAGTATCTCCAAAACGTTTATAATACGGCTGTCAATAACAATTTCTCAATTCCGAGATATTTCTCAGACCTCTTCGTAGAAAACGCATCATTCTTAAGACTGGACAATGTGAATCTTGGTTACAATTTCCGTGATATCTTCGCACCTGGTTCTAGTTTAAGAGTTTACGGAATGGCACAGAATGTCTTTGTAATTACAAAATATACCGGTGTTGATCCGGAAGTATTCGGCAACATTGACAACGGTTACTACCAAATGCCGAGAGTGTATTCATTAGGACTTAACTTTAATTTTTAATTGAGAAGAAATGAAATCATATAAAACAAAATTTAAAACAATTTTAGCCACAGCATCTCTTGCAGTGCTATTCTCTGCGACATCTTGCATGAAGGATCTGGAACAGACCCCTACCGTGAGTGTGACGTCGGAAACGATTTATTCGAATTTTGCAAACTATCCCAATGCTTTGGCTAAATTATATGGAGGTTTTGCCCATGGTGGACAAGATGGTGGTGGTGGAAACCCAGATATCAATGGTATCGACGGTAACTTCTCCCAATATACCAGACAGCTGTTCACGCTACAGGTTCTGCCGACCGACGAAGCGGTAATTGCCTGGAACGATGGTACTTTGCAAACCATCCACAAAATGAACTGGGATTCCTCCAATGAATTCATTGGCGCATTTTATTATAGAGTCTTTACAGAGATTGCATTTTGCAACGATTTCATCAGAAATACCACCGATGCGAAGTTGGCTCAATACAATATCACCGGCGACAATCTGGTACAGGCAAAATATATGAGGACGGAAGCAAGATTCTTGAGAGCGCTTTCCTATTATTATGCCATGGACATGTTCGGAAACGTACCTTTCCCGACAGAGGACAATATGCCGATCGGTTCCACCCAAGCTCCACCACGGATTTCAAGAGCGGATCTTTACAAATATGTAGAATCCGAACTTCTTGCTTGTGCAACTGACCTGAAAGATCCAAAAGCAGCCGGATACGGAAGAGCCGATAAAGCTGCAGCTTGGTCAGTATTGGCAAGACTTTATCTTAACGCTGGAGTTTATACCGGTACTACACAATATGCAAAAGTAATCGAATACTGCAACAAAGTGATCAATGCGGGTTATGCACTGCAACACAAAGTGATTCAGGTTCCAGACCCAAACAACCCCGGAGAAACCATCAGCAAAGATATCAGCTACCAAAGTTTATTCTTGGCAGATAATGACAAAAACAACACTGAAGTCATCTTCCCAATTGTCTTTGACGGAATCAAAGCTCAGACTTATGGCGGAAGCACCTACATGGTACACGCTGCAGTGGGTGGAACCATGCCTGCCGCAGAATTTGGGATAAACGGTGGATGGTCCGGTTTGAGGACTACCAAGGCTTATGTTGGACTTTTCGGAGGTGCAGGCACCAATGACATGCGCGGAAATTTCTATACAGACAAACAAACATTGGAAATCGACGACTTAGGAAATTTCTCGAATGGCTACGCTTTTATCAAATATAAAAACATGACCAGCAATGGCCAAGAAGGTTCAGACGGACCAACTCATGGTTCCGGTAACTTTGTGGACTCAGATATTCCCCTGTTCCGTTTGGCAGATATCTATTTGATGTATGCGGAAGCTAATTTAAGAGGCGGTGGCGGTGACGCAGGTACAGCTCTTGGTTATGTGAACGCTTTGAGAGCGAGAGCTAAAGCAAACCCAATCACCTCCATGAACCTGAATTTCATCCTGGATGAAAGAGGAAGAGAACTTGGCTGGGAAATGACCAGAAGAACTGACCTGATCCGTTATGGCAAATTCACCACAGCTTCTTATTTGTGGCCTTGGAAAGGCGGAGTGAAAGGTGGACAAGCTGTGGAAGATTACAGAAATCTTTATCCAATCCCGGCAAAAGACCTTGTAGCTAATCCAAACTTGGTACAAAATCCTGGTTACTAATTTCACTAATTATGAATAATACTACAATGAAAAACAATCATATTTTAAAAGCGATTTTTGCTTTTCTGATTTTCCTTGGTTTAGCTTCATGTGACAACCGGGAGTTGATACAAGTGGACAATACCGCCGCACCGATCACGATGAATTTGTCGGCAGAACATATTTTTCTTGATCAAAACTACCCAGACAATCCTGCGCTCAATATCACATGGTCGCAAGCTGGATATACTGTACCCGTAGAAATGAATTATCGAATTGAAGCTTCTGCTACTCAGGACTTTGCAAATCCATATACTTTGGGTACTGTAGCACAATCCGTTAGAACTGCAACTTACACCGTTTCACAAATGAACACCGCTGCACAAACCATCGGTTTGATACAGGATGTGGAAGGTAAAATGTATTTGAGGGTAACCTCTTATTTGGGTTCAAATGCATTATCTTCTGTTTCTAACTTGACATCAGTGATGATTACACCTTACGCGTTGACTTATCCATCATTTTACCTTGTGGGAGCGGCATCCGCAGTAGGTTGGAATTCCGGAAGTGCACAGCTGCTTTACAAAAAAGACAGCAAATCCATGATCTACACTTACATGACCCCTGAAAGTTTCAGATTCTTGGGTCAACAGGCTTGGTCGCCACTAAACTACAGTCTTGACGTTCCTGCAACTGACGAACCAAATAGATATTTCAAACAGACGACGCCAAACATCGTTTTCGGTGATCATGAAAACATGAAATTTACTGATACGGAAGGAATCTATTTACTGGAAATCGATGCAGACGGAACCAAGAAATCTTTATCCGCTACAAAATCTGCATTAGGTTACAATTATGATAATCTTTATATGGTAGGTTCAATCAACGGATGGGATGCCGCAAATCCGATCACGATGACCAAAACCGGTGAAGGAACTTTTGAAGTAACCACCACTTTGGGAGCAGATGCAGAATTCAAGTTCATTGGCCAAAAAGCTTGGGCAGCACTGGAATGGGGAAATATCCTTAAAGACAATCCCGGCAATTCCGGCTACGTGGGACCAAAAGATGCGAACTCCAATATAGTTTTCCATGGAAATGGAGGCTCCTATAAAGTTACTGTAAACCTGAAAATGGGAACATTTACAATCCAATAATTAAAGCAGATATAAAAATGAAAAATATATTTAAAATTTTAATGGTATTGATTCTACCATTGCTTTTATTGAACGCTTGTAGAGACGATGCCGATAAAAACTGGACTTCGCCAGAAAAAACGATCCACCTCTATAATACCACTTTGAGCAGCAATACGCTCTATCCAACCATGGATAATAACACGTTCAGACTAGTTTGGGATGATGCCAATGGCACCACGGGAACTTATACCGTACAGTTCTCGAAAACAGCCGACTTCAAAACGCCAATCGTTTTTGGCACTTCACAGACCAATTTCCTGACCAAGTCAATCGCCAGCTTAAACACAGCGCTTTTGCAAGCAGGTTATTCACCTTATGCGCAAACCATGTTGTTTATCAGAGTGGCTAATGGAAATAATGTTTCAAACACTGTTTCCGTGGGAGTTACTCCATATCCGGTTTCTGTACCGGTGATTACCAATCCTGTTGCGGGTCAGTCTGTGGTATTAGATGCTGCAAATCCAACCAGCAATGCACTTACAGTGACCTGGACCGACTATGATTATGGAACAACCGTAAATTACACCATAGAAATCGCTCCAAAAGGAAGCACTAATTTCGTGGTTGCGGGTACCGCCACTGAGAAACAATTGGCTATGACTAATTTCGAGTTGAATGAGGCAGTACAGAAAATCAGTTTGCCAAATGGCGTTTCGTCTGAAGTTGACATTCATGTAATTGCCAAAACCGAAAGCCCGGGTGGCGTCATCACAAAAACTTCAGATGTGGTCACTTTCAAAGTAACGCCTTATCAACCGGCTTACAAAGATTTTTACCTTGTAGGGGGCGGAACAGCAGTAGGTTGGAATGCTGGCGGAGCTCAGTTGCTGCACAACGCTGCAAATATTTCAGAAATTTACACCTACCTGAGCAACAATGGCGATTTCAGATTCCTTGGCCAGCAAGACTGGAACCCCATAAACTATAGCTTGAATGCACCGGGAATGAATGATGCTTACAAATACTTCAACACCTGGACTCCAAATCTACAACCGAATGCTCCTGAAAACATGACCTTCACTGGCGACTCCGGAGTTTACAAGATGGTGATCGATCAAAATGCCAAAAGCATCAGTATTACTCCTTCTTCCATTTCTGTTCTTCCGACCAATCTGTATTTGGTAGGATCAATCAATGGTTGGGATGCAGGCGCCGCACTTCCTATGACTCAGGTTGGTGACGGTGTTTATGAATACACCATCGCAATTCCAGACGGCGCCGAGTTCAAATTCATTGGTCAGCAATCTTGGGGTGATCAGGAATGGGCGAATATCCATACCGGCGGAAATTCAGGATTCCTGGGTCCAAAAGGTGACAACAATAACATACAGTATAATGGTGGTGGATCCACCTATAAAATTACAGCCAATATCAAAATGGGTACCTACAAAGTGGTTCCACAATAATGAAGGCTGATGATTAGACAAGAAACTGTTGCTTTTCAGCAGCAGTTTTTTTATATTTAATGCTCGAAATCTATGATAATGAAAAATCTAAAAATAGCGTCACTGTTCCTTTTGATGGGAAGTTTCGCAATCAATGCCCAATCGCTAAAATCACCGGACGGAAAATTTGAAATGAACTTCCAGCTAAAGTCCGGCGTTCCATTTTATAACCTGAAATACGACGGAAAAACCATCGTGGAAGATTCCAAATTGGGATTGAGACTTCTGCGTGACGGCGACATCCAGTTCGCCTCCGAGATTGAAGGGAAAAACCAGCAGGGAAAGGATCTCAACAGCGGTTTTGAAAAAACTGCAGAAAAATTCGACTCCAAAAATGAGAGCTGGAACCCGGTATTGGGTGAAAAAAAATCCTACATCAATCATTACAACGAATTGGCCGTCACCCTGAACCAGCCTGAAAATGAGAGGCATATCGTGGTGAAATTTCGACTATTTAATGATGGACTCGGTTTCAGATATGAATTCCCGGAACAGAAAAACCTGAACTACTTCATCATCAAAGAAGAAGATTCCGAAATCGATCTTCCTAATGACATGAAGATTTTTTGGATTCCCGGAGACTATGATTCCCAGGAATATCTTTACACCGAAAGTAAAATCTCAGAAATCCCCGCCAAATGGCCAACTTCTTACGATGGAAACGCCTCCCAAACTTTAATTAAAAACGGAATCCAAATCCCTACCATCCTAAAAACAGAAGGCAAAACTCCATTTTACATGACGATTTCCGAAGCGGCGGTAATCAACTATCCCACCGCAAATGTGGAGGTAGATGCCATCAATTTCAAATTCAAAACCCACCTGACTCCGGATGGACAAGGTGCAAAAGGCTATATCCAAACTCCCGCAGTTTCGCCGTGGCGAACGATTATCGCCTCCACAAAAGCAGAAGAAGTTTTGGATTCCAAAATGATTTTTAACCTGAACGAGCCGACCCACTACACAGACACATCCTACATTAAACCAACGAAATATATGGGCGTTTGGTGGGAAATGATTATCGGAAAATCGCAGTGGGCCTACTCTACCGCAAACAATGTCCATATCGGAAAAACAGATTTCACCAAACTGACTCCAAACGGTAAACATGCTGCCAATAACACCAAGGTAAAAGAATACATCGATTTTGCCTCAGCAAACGGTTTCGACGCGTTGCTGATCGAAGGATGGAATATCGGTTGGGAAGATTGGTTCGGGCATTCAAAAGAATTTGTTTTCGATTTTATCACACCTTATCCGGATTTCGACATCAAAATGCTGAATGATTATGCCCATAAAAAAGGAATCAAACTGATGATGCACCATGAAACTTCAGGTTCTGCAACCAATTACGAAAGATGGGCGGACAAAGCATATCAACTGATGAACAAATATGGATATGATGCCGTGAAAACGGGATATGTGGGAAACATTATCCCGAGAGGCGAACACCATTATTCACAATGGACGATCAACCACTACACGCGAATTGCAGAAAAGGCAAACGATTACAAAATCATGGTGAACTCCCATGAAAGCGTGCGACCAACGGGACAAAGCCGGACCTACCCCAACTGGATTGCGGCAGAAGCAGCCCGCGGAACGGAATTCGAAGCTTTTGGCGGAAACAATCCCGACCACCAAACCATCCTTCCTTTTACCAGATTCATGGGCGGACCAATGGATTATACCCCAGGAATTTTCCAGACCAAACTGGACTACTATTTTCCGGGAGACACCAGATTTGTGAAAACCACTTTGGCAAAGCAGCTTGCACTTTATGTGGTAATGTATTCCCCACTTCAAATGGCGGCAGACCTACCTGAAAATTACGCAAAACACATGGACGCATTCCAGTTCATTAAAGATGTTGCAGCGGATTGGGACGACACCAAAATTCTGTCTGCCGAACCAGGAGATTATATCCACACCGCAAGAAAAGCAAAAGGAAAAGACGAATGGTTTGTGGGCGGAATTACCGATGAAACGACACGGGATTTTACCGTAGATTTTTCGTTTTTGGATAAAGGAAGAAAATACGAAGCTACGGTTTACGAAGACGGAAAAGACGCAGATTATATCCGCAATCCACAATCTTATAAAATTTACAAAAAAACCGTTGACAGCAAAAGCAAACTGTCTCTTCGTCTGGCGAGGAGCGGCGGCTACGCGATTTCGGTGAAGCCCTTGAAATAGAATGGGAGTTTAATATCAAACCTCATAGGTTTTTAGAAACCTATGAGGTTTCCTAACAATAAAACCGGTTAAAAAATAATGCCAATGTTCGCAAACAAGAATTTAGATCATTTCTATTTTGAAAGTTTGTTCCACGTTTTTAGTCACGTAAGCGGAAATGAACTTATTTTTCGGGAACCAAGAAACTACATCTTTTTTCTCGAAAAAATCAAACATTACTTATTGCCGGTCTTGGATATTTACGCGTATTGTTTAATGCCCAACCATTTCCATTTTTTGGTAGCTTTTAAAGATAAAGTTGAAGTTTTTAAAAATTTGAATCTTGAAAATTCAAATTTTGACGATTCAAAAACGCATCAATTCTTGATGAAACCGGTCAGTAATTTATTAAACTCTTATGCCAAGGCTTATAATAAAATGTATGGCAGAAGAGGCTCCCTGTTTATAGACTACGTTAAGAGAATAAGAATTGAAGATGAAAATTATCTGTTAAACACCTTCAGATACATCCATCAAAATCCTGTAAACCATGGATTTGTAAAGGAAATTGAAGATTGGAAATATTCTTCTTATTCAGGTTATCTGAATTTGGAAAAGTTCTCATTGGTAAATCGTAATTTTATGATGACCTTTTTCGATAGTCAAAAAAATTTTATAGAATTTCACAAAATAGAATTCAATTCGGAGTTTAATCAAACCCGATAGGTTTAATCAAACCTCATAGGTTTTTAAAAACCTATGAGGTTTCCTAACAATAAAACATGAAAAATTTAATCCTCACGCTCTCTCTATTTGTCTCGGTTTCGCTCTTTTCGCAGATCCAGAAAGTAGAACCTTCATTTTGGTGGAAAGGAATGAAGAATCCGGAACTCCAAATCCTGGTTTACGGAAAAAATATTGCCCATCAACAGATTGAACTTTCAAACGGAGTCCAGATCAAGGACATAAAGAAAGTTGAAAATCCGAACTATGTCTTCATCACGATTAATACAGATGAAATCAATGTTTCAAAATTCAAAATCAATTTGAAGGACGGAAAAAAACTGGTGAATTCTTATGAGTACGAACTCAAAGTTAGGAATCCCAATTCCGCAAACCGGGAATCCTATACTTCAAAAGATGTGATGTACCTGATCATGCCCGATCGGTTTGCCAACGGAAACCCGGCAAATGATTCCAGCAAAAACCTCATCGAAAAATCGGACCGAAGTAATCCAAACGGTCGCCATGGCGGAGATTTGCGAGGAATAATCAATAATCTGGACTATATTGAGGATCTTGGAGCAACCGCGGTTTGGCTCACTCCTGTTTGCGAAGACAATGAACCGAGGACAACCTATCACGGTTATGCACAAACTGATTTATACAAAATCGATGAACGCTATGGAACGAATGAGGAATACCGAGAACTTTCCCAAAAACTCAATCAGCGCGGGATGAAATTGGTAATGGATTATGTCACCAATCATTGGGGTGCTTCACATTGGATGATTCGGGATTTGCCCGAAAAATCATGGATCCATTGGTTTGACCAAGGCGAAAATGGCTTTATGAGGTCTAATTACAAAACCACTTCGCAAATGGATCCAAATGCCTCAGCAATCGACCGGAAACTGGCTCTGGATGGCTGGTTCGATTCTTCTATGCCCGACATGAACCAAAAGAATCCTTTGGTTTTAAAGTATTTGACACAGAACGCCATCTGGTGGATTGAATATGCGGAATTGGGCGGATTCCGCGTGGATACCTATCCATACAATGACAAAGAAGCCATGGCGAAATGGGCAAAATCCATCACGGACGAATACCCCAATTTCAATATCGTGGGAGAAACATGGATGTATTCCGCGGCGGATATTTCGTTTTGGCAAAAAAACTCCAAGGTCGGCGAAATCCTGAATTACAATTCCAACCTACCGTCCGTCATGGATTTTACGCTTTTTTCCGAAATGCCAAAAGCCTTCTCCGAGACGGATAGTTGGGACAAAGGATTGATCAGGCTATACAATGTTTTCACGCAGGATTATCTTTACCCCGATTTGAAAAACATGCTCGTTTTCTTCGAAAACCATGACACGGAAAGATGGAATGAAATATTCAATTCAGATCCAAAAACCTATCAGCTCGCCTTAACGTTAATTGCCACCACACGTGGAATCCCGCAGATTTATTACGGTACCGAAATCGGGATGCGCGGAAGCAAACCCAAAGGCGGCGATGCCGATATCCGCAGAGACTTCCCGGGAGGCTGGAAAGGCGATTCCCAAAACGCCTTTGTTTCCAGAACTGATGAACAGAAACCTTTCTACGATTTTACCTCGAAACTTCTGAAATGGCGAAAGGGAAAAGACGTGATCCACAACGGAAAAATGATGCATTTCATTCCGGAAAACAATGTTTATGTTTACTTCAGGTACCATAATTCCGAAAAAGTAATGGTGGTACTCAACAGCAACGAAAAAGATCAAACCCTTGATTTAAACCGGTTTTCGGAAATGCTTCAGGGTGTTTCCACGGGGAAAGACGTGATTACCAATAAAGAATTTTCAATAAATCTACAAAACAAACTGACTGTTGGAGCAAAATCTTCCTTAATTTTGGAATTAAGATAAATTCTCCCGAGGAGCAGTATCCGTCGAAAAATATTTTATAGCCCTTTGGTTTGAAATCCTAATGAGTTTGTCTCAAAAAAAGAAAGATGAAAAAAAAGATGTTTTTTTTATTGGCAGTAATTCTTGCAACCTTTTCGATCAACGCCCAACAAAAAGGCGATTATGAAAATGCGGAGAAGAAAAAAATAAGCCAGGTGTTGGATGATTTAAATACTTTCGCCGCAAATGCAGACTTCAAAAAATATTTCGAATTGTTTGCGGAAGAATCCAACTTCATCGGAACCGATGCCACAGAAATCTGGAACAAAAAGGAATTCATGGATTACGCAAAACCGCATTTCGACAAGGGAAAAGCCTGGAATTTTAAATCATTGAAAAGAAACATCACCTTCAGCAAAGACAGAAAATACGCATGGTTCGATGAATTGCTGGAAACCCAAATGAAACTCTGCCGCGGTTCCGGCGTTCTGGAAAAAATCGGAAACCACTGGAAAATCCGCCAATATGTCCTTTCGATGACGATTCCCAACGAGGTTTCCAGCGAAGTGATCAAAACCAAATCGGCTATTGAGGAGGATTATCTAAAGAAGTTAAAACAGTAAAAACAAGAAACTTTACCTTAAAAAATAATTTTTTATGTCCAAGAAAGTTAAACCAGACCTTTCCCTAAGGCAAATCATCAATATGAGCATGGGATTCATGGGAATCCAGATGGCGTTCGGATTACAGAATGGAAATGCGAGTAGAATTTTGCAAAATTTTGGAGCAGATGTTCATCATCTATCGTTGTTTTGGCTCGTCGCGCCACTTACCGGATTGATTGTTCAACCCATTATCGGACATTTAGGCGACCACACCTGGTCTGAAAAATGGGGAAGAAGAAAACCTTATTTTTTGATTGGGGCGTTATTAACTGCAATCGGACTCGCTTTCCTACCAAATTCAGCATCTGTAAGCGTTTTTCTTGCCAGTGGCGTTCTGGTTTTCGCTGTGCTTTTCCTTGCCATGATGGATGCTTCGATTAATGTGGCGATGGAGCCATTCCGTGCATTAGTAGGCGATATGTTGCCGAAACATCAGGGAACCATAGGTTTTTCCGTTCAAACAATTTTGATCGGAATCGGTGCCGTTATCGGCTCCAATATGCCGGCTTGGCTGACAAAATTTGGAGTTTCTAACGTAGCGGCAGAAGGTTTTGTTCCTGATTCAGTCATCTATTCATTCTATGTTGGAGCGGGTATTTTACTGCTGACGATTCTTTATACAATTTTTACGACCAAGGAATACTCCCCAAAAGATTTCGCAGATTTTTCCGAAGAAGAACCAAAAGATGTAAAACCGCGCCTTTCCGATATTTTCCGTGATTTTGCAAAGATTCCCCCACTAATGAAAAGCTTAGGTGTAGTACAATTTTTCTCTTGGTTTGCTTTATTTACGATGTGGGTTTATACCACCAGTTCCATCGCAACACATCATTTCGGATTGTCGCCAGATGACGCGAAATCTGAACAATTCAACAATGCTGGAAATTTAGTCGGTGAACTTTTTGGATATTATAACTTATTTTCGATCGGATTCGCATTTGTCTTGATTCCTTTGGCAAAAAAAATCGGAAAGAAACAAACTCATGCTTTAGCTCTATTTGCGGGTGGTTTAGGTTTGATTTCACTCTACTTCATCACCGACACTTCACTCCTATGGATTCCAATGATCGGCGTTGGTTTTGCCTGGGCAAGTATTTTGGCAATGCCTTATGCGATGCTGATCAATGCAATTCCTTTGAAGAAAATGGGGGTTTATATGGGTATTTTCAATTTCTTCATTGTTCTTCCTCAAATTGTAAATGGCATTTTTGGTGGGCCAATCGTTCACAGTATTTTCGAAAACTATGCAATTGGTTATGTTGCCGTTGGCGGTATTGCTATGATTATTGCCGGTCTAATCTCCCTCACTTTGAAAGGAGTTGGTAAAGATGATGACAATGCTGTTGAAGGTGCACTTGCGTTGAAACAGCATGTTATTCGGGAAGATAATTAATTTTCAAAAAATCCTTTCAAAATATTTTGAAAGGATTTTTAGATGCAGCGATTTTCTAAATTACTTCAGCCAAGCCAAACCAAGCTCAGTGCGCTCGGCAAGGTCGTAAAAGGAATATTTCTGGGTCATCAACAATAAATTTTCGCGCACCACCTTGAAATCATGATGAACCGGACAGGGATTATCTGCCGAACATTGATGAAGTCCCAATCCACATTCGGTGAAAATTCCGGCTCCATCGATCAGCTTCACAATCTCGAAGATTTTGGTTTTTTTCTGTATTTTTTCTTCAAACACGAAACCGCCTTGTTTCCCACGGATAGATTCCAGAATGTTTTCCCTGCAAAGCTGCTGAAGGATTTTCGCCGTAAAGGCAACCGGCGCGTTCACCGCCTCTGAAACTTCCTTCACATTGACACGCTGGTTTTTGTTACTCCTCTGAGCGATATAGATGGCCGACTTTATGGCATATTCACAAGCTTTTGAAAACATAAGGGGAATTTTTATTTAAAGAACTGCCATTTGGGAATGATTGCCAGCAAACCCACCCCTACATAGAGAAACATGTTCGTGACATCTGTGTACAGGAAAGTAGACAGGTAATAATTGTGGAAAAGAAAATGAAAAACCACCGCCGCCGGAAAAAGGAATGCTCCAATTTTTCGGTAGAAATAAATCAGAACCAACCCAACAACCATCAGTAAATCAACAAAATAAATCAGATAGAAATACCAAATCGGGATATTCATCTCGGTATGTTGTGCAAATTCATCGGTGTCAATCCCAATTCCCATTAAACTGAAAAAAAGCAGCGCGCCGAGTGCGAGGATAAATCCAAAATCCTTTTTCGGGCTTTCGTTGGCAAATTCATTATTCATAGTCTGTAAAAGTAAAAAAACTTTTGAAGATTATTCAAAAGTTTTTGGTGATTTCAATTTCCTGATCTGTTAGATAGAAACCGCGTCGATCAGTCTGTTTTTGTCTGACAAAAATTCCTCCATGGAGATCATACTTTCGGTTCTCATCACATCCTGAATGTCGTCAATTTGGTAGATGATTCGTTTGGCGTCTTCGGTATTTTTTGCACGAACTTTCACGAAGATGTTGTATTTTCCTGAAATTACGCTGGCTTCGATCACATTTGGAATGGTGGAAAGTTCTTTCAGCACATCGTGGGTTCTGTTTGACTTGGTGAGCAGAATTCCGATGAATGCGGTGAAGTGGTAATCCAATTTACCATAATCAATGTTTAATGAAGATCCCAGAATAATTCCTGCATCTTCCATTTTTTTTACTCTCACGTGGATTGTCCCTGCAGAGACATCCATTTGTTTGGCTATTTCGGTGAAAGGCATTCTCGTGTTTTCTACTAAGAAATCAAGAATTTTTTTGTCTATTTCGTCGAGTTGATAATTCATTTTATATATTTTTCAATTTTTTACACTTAATTCGAAAATTTTTGCAAATTTACAAATAAATATTAAAATGAAAAAATTTCAATAAACATTAACAACTTTTAACGTAATCTTTATGTTTTGCATTGAAATCACTATTTTATTGAATCTTTCTTAACAGAATCTCCTTTAGCTTCAGATTCAAAGAATTGTGCTGATTTATTTTTTTTCTTCTTTTTAAATAGCGTATTAAAACTTTTGCTGTAAACCACACCCACTCCATAACTTTGGTTAGCAGAGGCGTTTCCGCCGGTTGCGCCGGTCAAGCCAATATTCGAAGGTTTGGAATATGCCCTTAATAAACGGGAGCCGTCATTGTTCTTTGACCAGTCGTATTCAATGATTCCTTCGCCGGAAAGATAATTTTGGGTGGTATTTTCTGTTTTAGAGATGGGCACTCCCAAACCGGTTTTCACTTTCACTCTGGGCGAAAGCGCGAAACTTACACTTGCATTCGCACGGTCTCCTGTATTGGAACCCGCATCTCCTTTCAAATAATTTAAATCCACCTGGAACTCATTGCTGATGGTATTCAAAACGGAACCTAACTGTTTGAAAAGCATATTATATCCCGAGGTTTCCAAGGTATTTCCGAGGTTGATATCGAACGCCGAATTCCCCACATTAAATGAACTCAAAACCAAAACAGAACCGAACTGGATGACTTTTTCGTCTTCATTGCTCATTTTTTCGGCCAAGGTTTCGCGAACACTGCTGGAAACATCCTGTGCCTGAACTCCCAGTTGGATTTTTGGATTCGTCAAAGTCTGGGTTATTCTGGTGGTGAGCAAAACATTGATTGGCTGGAGATTTCCCATGTTCAGATACTGTCCCGCGTTGGTCACCGTTCTGAGATAAGTGGCTCTGATGTCCAGATCCGGAGACATGGCATCCCCATCCCAACGGATGCTGCTTCCTCTGGCAATTTGAAAAGTTCTATTAAGAATAGCTTTGGAAACAAAAGTTCCATTATCCACAAAATAATCACCCAACATGGAAATCGCGCCCGTTCTTCCCATTCGGAATCTCAATTTGTCGGCATTTCCCCGCACGGAGATATCGCCGATATCATCTCCCACCAAAACATTTACCGTGGTTCCCTTGTCCACAGATGCGGTGAAATCTATATTCAGGTTTGAGCTGGTGTTTTTCTTTTTTTCCACGATGAAGGTTCCGTCGTCTTCCCTTTGTAGAAACCTCAGCATTTTAAATTCTTCCACATTGGAAGTGGAATTTGAATTGAAGGTGAACACGGAATTATTGAGCGTTCTCATTTCTGGAGTAGAAATATTGAGTGCAGAAACAGGTCCGTCCACATACAAAGTTCCGGTTCCATAAATTCTGCCCCAGAACAAATCAAAATCTTTCTGAGTGGTGTTCAGCAACATCAGGTTTTCTGCACGCATCACTAAGTTCACGCCCATTGAGGATAAGGTTTCAAACTGAATCGCTCCGGAAATGGAACCTTTTGAATTGTTTCTGCCGTCCTTGACACCGATGTCGTTGAGAATTGCCAAACCTTTCGAAAGTGAAACCACCGTGTCATCAAAGGAATAGTCAACTCCCGTGAAGTTCAGTTTCAGTCCAAATTGTTTCAAAGCGACGTCTCCGCTGTAATCAACATTATTCATTGGACCCTTGATCGCTAAATCACCTGTTGCTTTCCCACGGAGATTTCCGAAAATACCTTTCACAAACTCCTGTGCAAAAGCCAGATCAAATTCCTTCATTTCTGCATTCAGGTCAAGAGTGGGAGTTGAAGTATTGTTATTGATGGTTCCGGTTACATGAAGGTTGTTATTCCCTATGATTCCAGCTGACAGCACGCTGCCTTCCACATCAAAGACATTTGGAATATTGCTCTTCTTCACATTCAAACTCAGAACCCCCATATCTTTTCCGTTCATCATGATGTCCTTCACATCCAAGTCGATCACCGGTTCCAGATAGTTTTTATCTTTTCTGATATCGAAGGATCCATTTGCGATGCCTTTCATATCCATGCTGTTCTCATTCTTGAGCAAGGCAAAAACTTTGGAGATATCCAGATTTTTCACTTCTCCATTTACTGAGAAATCATTAGCGGATTTAAAGTTGGCGTCTTTCACTAAAACTTCGCTTGCGTCAGAATATATCCGCAGGTTTTGAACCAGGAAATCGCCGGTTTTTTTCCGGTAGGTAATCGAGTGGTTCAAAGTCGGATCGGTATCTACTACCCAGACCACATCATTGAACTTCACGGAAGTCGGCTCAAAATGGAAGACAAAATCGCCGGCGGAATTGGTGGTCTGATTCAAGTTCACTGCATATTCTTTCAGTTCCTGCTTTGCTTCCTCATCTGGAGTTCCGTGTTTGAAGGTGGTGGCAATGTGCAGGATCTGGTTGTCCTCATTTCTTCCGCTTAAGCTGATGTCTTTAAAAATATTTTTATTGTATTCCACGCGATCGATTTTAGCCAGAATCTGCTCCTGGAGATTCGCGGTATTAATTCTCACCATCAGATTGTCGATCATGGCAGAATCCTTGGAAATTTGATCGCGATCGGAGATCTTGTATGCGGGATTGGATTGAGCGAGTGCTTTGTCTGCATCAGTGATCTCCTCTTTTTTGGTCATCACATATTTCAGGACTTCAGCGTCGATATTCAAGACCAGGTTGTTTGAGTTCCCATCATAGGAACCATTCACCGATGCACCTTTCGGAAGATGCAGATTGGGTTCGAAATAATTGACCAATCCTTGTGCCACGTCAAAATCCATGTTGAAACTTTGCCCGCGATATAATTTTCTCGGAGGCGGTCCAACCAAGATTTTGCCTAAACCGTTTTCCACCATTCCTGCCAAATCCCCGAGTTGGAACCTTCCAGAAATTTTTCCATTCACCGCACCAGGTGCGTCTACGGAAACGATTCTGTTTCCATTTTCAAGGTAGGCCTTCACTTTTGCGTTTGGAACGAGGTATTTATTGGTGGCATTGGCAAAATTCACATTCCTCAGGTCAGCATCCAGGTTCAAATCATTAACATTCGTCATTGCAATTTTTCCGTTGACCTGTCCGGAAACGATCTGGTTTCCTTTCCCACCCGTAAAATAATTAATGTTCAGATATTTAACATTGGCGTTGATGTCTGCAAAAATTCTTTTGGTGCTGAAATCGATCAATCCATTCACATCGGCTTTTGCCTGTTGATCATTTACATTGATGGTGCCTCTGTATTTTTTATGGTCCAGAAATCCGTCCAGATAGACATTGTTGATGGTTTTATCTAAAATTTCAATCTTCGAGATCTGAGATTTTGTTCGAAGACGCATCGTGTTCACATCGAAACTTTCGCCCTGGATGTTGAATTTCCCTGATATTAATCCAACTTCCTTGCTTTTGGTAATCACCGAGGTATTCAGATCATGGACTTCCGCATAACCACGGTATCTGGGCAGGTTTGAACTGTAATCATCCAAATAAAATTGGGATATTTTCGCCTGACCAATTCCAGTAATCAAATTAGCATTTGGAACAAAAACCTGATTTGGATTCACTTGTGCCGCACCATTGAATTTTATCGTTCCAAAATCATCTGCAAAGTTTTTCATCTTACTTGAAATAAAAGTCGGCATCATCGCCTTCAAATTCCTGTAGGTGAAATTGGTGGAAATATCGTTTGATTGAATCTGGAAGTTTTTCTTCAGGATATCGGTTACCTTCAAGTTTTTTGTCCGGATATTCACATCGGGATTGCTGATGACGAAATTTTCTAGATAAAATTTATTCAGTGGTCCGCTCATTGAACCTGAGACATTGAAAGGTTTGTAATTATCCCAATCCGTCACAAAATAACTGATATCGTAACCGCTGAGCTGGGTTCCCTGTTTCAGATTCATTTCCCATTTCACTTTGTTGGTAAAGTCACTCCATCTGCCGTCATGCAGGTTAAACTTAATATCACCCTGCAGTAAGGAATGGTCGGTATTTAAAGTCAAATCCTTCAATGAAAAAAATTCCTTGGTCAAGCTAAAATCTGTCGAAAAAGTATCCACAATATGTTTTTTGCCCCACCTCTCGGTGATGAAGCGCATATTGCTGATCTGCGCAAAAACATTTGGGCCATTTACTCTCAGTTCGGGAATCACCAGATTTACATTTTCAGCAGTAAGCCATTTTCCTTCTTCGCCATCATGGTTTTGGTTGACGATTGAAATCTTGGAGTTGGTAATATAAATCCTGGATTTCAGCTCAAAAGGCGGTCGGTTTGGAATGGGCGGCTCCCCATTATCAAATAAATCTATGAACCGGATAAAGTTGGAGATGCTGTCTCCTTTATAAGTGACCACCTTCAAATCCAAATCATCAATGGAAAGGGATTGAAATAATAGGTTTCGGGAGTTCTTAATGATGGAGAACCAATTGGAATCAGCGCGAATCGTTTTAGCTTTGATGAAAGGGAAATTCTTATTGTCTTTGGCCACCACATTGCTGATGGTGACATTCCCGAAATAGTTCACTTCCGCATTTTCGAAAGTAATGTTGGTCTTCATATCCTCATTCAGGACGATATTGACCACCCTTTTCGCGGCCCAGTCTTTAGTAACGGGAAGATTGATCACGATGATGATGGAAAAGAAAATAAAAAGCCCTGACCAAAATAGAATTAGCAGAAGTTTTGCCCACCATTTATAATCTGTCACGTCTTTTGCTGCCTGCTCCACAAATTCACCGGCAGTTTCCACAGGGTGAGTTACCGCATCCGAAGCAAGATTGGCTGCGTCCTGCATCTTTTCCTTCACATTTTGCACACCCTTCTGCACGGAATCCCCGATGTTTTCAGCAACGGATTTTTTGTCTTCTTTTTCGTGATTATTCTCTAAATTTGCCATTTATGAACGAGTCATTAATTTTAGGGATCGAGTCCTCTTGCGACGATACTTCCGCGGCGGTGATCTGTGGAAACAAAATCCTCTCCAATATTGCAGCCAGCCAAGCCATTCACAAGGAATATGGCGGAGTGGTTCCGGAACTTGCATCAAGAGCACACCAGCAAAACATCATTCCCGTGGTGGAAAAAGCATTCACCAAAGCAAATATACAACAAAAACAGATTTCTGCTGTTGGATTTACCCGTGGTCCCGGACTTTTGGGATCGCTTCTTGTGGGAACTTCTTTCGCAAAATCACTGGCGATGAGCCTGAATGTTCCTTTAATAGAAGTAAACCATCTTCAGGCGCATATTTTGGCCCACTTTATCGACGATGCAAATAGCATGCCTCCAGAATTTCCATTTTTATGTCTCACCGTTTCCGGAGGACACACGATGATTGTTTTGGTGAAAGATTATTTCGACATGGAAATTATCGGCAAAACCACTGATGATGCCGCCGGAGAAGCGTTCGACAAAATCGGGAAGATTTTTGGGCTGGATTATCCGGCCGGACCGATCGTGGACAGGTTGGCGAAAAATGGCGATGAAAATTCATTCAAATTTAATAAGCCAAGATTAGAAAATTACGATTATTCTTTCAGCGGAATCAAAACTTCGGTGCTCTATTTCATCCAAAAAGAATTGAAAAAAAATCCGGATTTCATTAAAGAAAACCTTGATGACCTGTGCGCTTCAGTTCAAAAATCCATCATCGAAATCCTGATGGAAAAACTGGAAAAAGCCGCTAAAGATTATGGAATCAACCATGTGGCAATTGCAGGTGGAGTCTCTGCAAATTCCGGTTTAAGGGAAGCCATGAAAAAAAATGAGGAAAAATTGGGATGGAACATCTACATCCCAAAATTTGAATATACCACGGATAACGCCGCAATGATTGCCATGGTTGCACAACTGAAATTGGAACGAGGCGAGTTTACAGATCTTTCAGCTGCTGCAACTGCGAGATATGACCTGTAGTGGTTGACTGAGTCGGGAAGAAACCATTAGAAAATCAAATTTTTAACCCATTAAGTCCGTCCTCTTTTCTTTTCCTTTTAATTACAAATCAATGAAACTATTTCACGGAAATATCGAAAACAGAAATGTAGAAATCCATCCTGAAGAACAGCAACATATCGTGAAAGTTCTTCGTATGCGCGAAGGCGAAGAAATTTTCGTCACGGATGGAAAAGGTAATCTCGCTAAAGGAAACCTTATTTTTGAAGGAAAAAAGGTTTTACTGGATATTACAGAACTCCAGGAAAATCTGCCAGACTTTTCCCCGCGGCTGCATATTGCAATTGCGCCCACCAAAAACATAGACCGGATCGAATTCTTCGTGGAAAAGGCGACCGAAATGGGAATTTCGGAAATCACATTGATCCAGACCGATAAAACCGAAAGAAAAAACCTCAACATCGAAAAACTGCGAAAACAAAGTGTCGCAGCATCAAAACAAAGTTTAAGGTTTCATTTTCCGAAAATCAACGACTTGACGAAACTTTCGGATCTCATCAAAACCATTGATCCGGAAACGACTTTCATTGCCCACTGCGATGAATCTTTTCCCAGAATCCTTCTGAATGAAATTCCCAGAATGGACGAAATGTTATTTCTAATCGGTCCGGAAGGCGATTTTTCCCCAAAAGAAATCAGGGATTTATCTACCTTGAACATCAAAGCGGTCTCACTTGGCGACCAACGGTTGAGAACGGAAACAGCCGGGATTTTCGTGGCGGCGTGGAATTACTTTTTGGGAATCCGATGATTTTCTAACTGCCTATTTCTTTAAATATTCATCAAAATAATCCGTCACTTTCTGCATCAGGTGAACCCTGTCTTTGCCCAAAACATTATGGGCATGACCGGGATAAACAAAGTAATCCATCTGAACTCCATGATCCACCGCAGCTTTCAGGAATTTGATTGAATGTTGCCAAACCACCACATTATCCTGCGCTCCATGAATCATGAGCAAATGTCCTTTCAGATTTTGGACTTTATCCAAAAGATTGGCCTGTTTGTAACCTTCCGGATTATTTTGAGGGGAATCCATATATCTTTCGGTGTACATGATTTCATACATATTCCAATCGATAACCGGACCACCCGCAACTCCCACTTGGAAAACTTCCGGATGTTTCAGCATCATACTCGTGGTCATAAATCCGCCAAAACTCCACCCATGAATCCCCATTTTATCGGCGTTTACATAAGGTAGCGATTTCAGGTACTCCACTCCTTTCAACTGGTCGCTCATTTCAATTTCGCCTAAATTTCGGAAAACGGCCTGTTCAAATTTCTGCCCGCGATTGGAGGAACCTCTTCCATCCATGGTGAAAACGATATAGCCTCTTTGCGCCATATATTCATACCACAGATTTCCGGAAGCCGGAAAGGAATTCGTAATCAACTGCAAATGAGGGCCATTGTAAAGGTAAACGATCACGGGATATTTTTTGGTAGCATCAAAATCTGTGGGCAAAATCAGTTTGCCATAAAGCGGAGTTCCATCATCTGCATTTAAGCTCACATTCTTGATTTCGGGTCTTTGATAATTTTTCAATGGATTTTCCGCGGTCAGAATATTTTTGGATTTCAGGTTATTGGTATTGATCAGATTTACCATTCGCGGTGATGAGGCATTGGAATAGCTGTCATAGAGATAATTTCCATCTGCACTCAAAATCCCGGTATGCATTCCTGCACCTGTGTCTAATCTTTCCGTTTTAAAGGTGTTCCAGTTTACTTTGTAAAGGTGTCTTTCCAAAGGAGTTTCCTGTGTGGAGGTATAGAAAATTTCCTTCTTTTTTTCATTGAATCCAAGCAAATCCGTCACCACCCAATTTCCTTTGGTGATTTGGGAAACCAAACCAGAATTCACATTGTAGTGGAACAAATGATTGAAACCAGTTCTTTCACTTTGCCAGATAAAATCAGTGCTGGAATTCGGAAAGAAAGTGAGCTGATGTTGTGGCTCCACATATTTCTCGTGTTTTTCTTCAAAAATGGTTTTGATGAAATCTCCGCTGGAAACCTCATATTGGTTCATCTTCAAATCATTTTGGTCACGGTTTAGGACTCCGATAAAAACGGATTTAGAATCGGGATTCCATGTAATTACGGTGAGGTACTGCTCCGGATCACCTTCCGTTTTCACGAAGGTAGTTTTATTGGTTTTAAGGTCATAAATGCCCAAAGTCACGTGGTGGGATTTGGTTCCCGCCATTGGATACTTGATGTTTTTGTTCACCGCCGGAACCACGCTCCAATCGATAATCGGGTAATCACTGACCATGGTTTGATCCATTCTGTAGAAAGCAATTTTTGAATTATCCGGTGAGATAAAAATCCCTTTTGTAATTCCAAATTCCTGTTGGTGAACCGATTTACCGTTCACGATGTTTTCATCCGCATCGTTGGTAATTTGGGTGACTTTTCCGTTTCTATTTACGAACAAATTATTTTTTACGGTATATACAAAACCACTTTCATCAGTGAAAAGCTCAGTATTTTCCGCATTTTCATCCAAGGTTGCCCAGTCTTTTACCTTCCAGTCTTTCCCCGATTTTTCAATGCGGTAATATTTAGAGTCTTGCGAAAAATATCCTTTATCCTTATTAATGAAGGTAATCCTAGGAAAACTTTTCAGTTGCTTTTCCGCCGAAAGACCTTTGTTCAGTTGCGACAAAGAAACCAATGTATCCTGTTTCATGCTTTGTACTTCGGTCACCAAATAGCCATTTTTCACCGTCTGGTAAAAAGATTTGTGATCATTGCTCCAAGAAAATCCTGAGATATTTTTTACCGCAAGATTGCTTCGGAGTCCATTGACTGCTTCCGCAATCGTGAATTTTTGATTTTGACCAAAAAGAAAAGTCCCCGCAACGAGGAATAGCAAAGATATTTTTGAAAATTTCATCTCGAAAATTTTAGGTGGCTAAATTTAAGAAATAAAATTGACGTGTTAAAAGACTGTTAAAAAACGCAATAAAATGTCTTCCTGATCCGGAAAACAAACTAGTAAATGCTCCCCAAAAAAGGATCTTTGGTGGATGGAGCTGGATTCCATTGGTACTGATGCGTCCAATAAGCAATCTTCATCGATAAAATTCCCAGACCTGCCCCAAAAAGCACATCTGAAATATAGTGCTTGTTATTTGCAATCCGCATTAATCCAACTCCCGTCGCAACTCCATAAGCGGCAAATGGCACCCACTTATGGTTTTCGCCATATTCGATTGAAAGCATTGTGGCGCCTGCAAAAGCATTTGCAGTATGACCGGAAGGAAAAGAAAATGAGGTTCCATCGGGACGGGTTTCATTAAGTGTTGTTTTGAGCAAATACACCATTCCCAGATTCAGGAGTTGTCCTTTGATCAAGATCGCGGTTCGGTTTTTCCAGTCTGTCCGCGGTTTCATACCGATCCATTCGAAACCGTAAACAGCGGCAAAGGGAAACATTTGGGCATAGTCATCAAAATGGTTCTGAAATCCCGGAAGGTGCTCGTTCCGGAATTCTGCAATTTCATTTTTAATGGATCCGTTTCCGTTTCCGTTTGTCGCGATCCCCGAAACCATTAATCCAACAGGAAAATAAAGCTTTTTGTACTGAAATTCTAGCCTTTTGTTTTCGAGTTTTATGCTATCTTTATCCTGGGAGAAGGACAGGAGCAAAAAATTGAAAACCAAAAAAAGGGAAATCCATTTCTTCATCCGTGAAATTTTAGGCAAAACTAAAGGAAATTATTTCATTATGAATTAAAAGAAACAAAAATCCTCTTCACCAGCTGTTTTTCTGCTTGAAGGATTCTTTCATAATCACCACTGCCTCACTTCTCGTTCCCTAAGTCAAAAAAAAACCATAACCTACTGATTTTCAATATTCAATTCTCAACATAATATTTATTACCATACATCAATGATGGAAATTCAATCTTGCATTATTTTTGCATAAGAAATTAATCATTAACCCAAATAAATATCAGTATGGCAACTAAATGGAACTTAGACCAAGCTCACAGCGAAATCAACTTCAAAGTAAGACACATGATGATCGCTAATGTGAAAGGGGAATTCAAAAATTTCAATGTGGATCTGGAAAGTGAAGACGATAACTTCAAAAATGTGAAAGCTCACGCCGTAATTGAGACCGATTCTGTGAATACCAACAATACCGACAGAGACAATCACTTGAGATCAGCTGAGTTTTTTAATGCAGCTGAGCATCCGCAAATTACTTTTGACACTACTTCTTTGAATGATGAAATTACTGGAAACCTTACCATCAATGGAATTACGAAACCAATTGCTTTGGAAGTGGATTTCGGTGGAATCAATGTGGATCCATGGGGACAAACCAAAGCCGGTTTTTCTTTCGAAGGGAAAATCAAAAGAAGCGATTTCGGATTAAACTGGAATGCAGCGCTTGAAGCAGGCGGAGTGATGGTTTCCGAAGAGGTGAAAATCTCTGGCGACCTTCAGTTCATCAAAGCATAAAAATCATCGCTTTACCACATTGGTGTTGTTCGAAAAGGCTAGAATCATTTAGTTCCTTTCGTGCAACACCTTTTTTTCGAAGATACAGAATTAAATTTATCCAAAATGAACCTCAACGAACTTTCCAATATTTCAAACGATTTTAAAAATACCGAAAAAATGCCTGTCCTATTTCTCGGGCATGGCTCACCAATGAACGCGATTGAGGAGAATATTTTTGTACAGGGTTTCAGGGATATTGCGAAAGAAATCCCTAAACCCAATGCGATTCTCTGTATTTCTGCGCATTGGCTCACTGAAGGAACTTTTGTGACCGCAATGGAAAATCCAAAAACCATCCATGATTTCTATGGTTTCCCGAAAGAACTTTTTGATGTGCAATATCCCGCGAAAGGAAATCCGGAATTGGCAAAGGAAACCAAGGAACTGCTTCTGCCAAATTTTGTGGAGGAGGATCAAAGTTGGGGACTCGATCACGGTGCGTGGTCAGTGCTGAAGCATCTTTATCCGAATGCCGATATTCCGGTGATTCAGCTCAGCATCGATTACCACAAACCAACACAATACCATTATGATTTGGCGAAGAAACTGGAAAAGCTTCGTCACAAGGGAATTCTGATTATTGGCAGTGGAAACATAGTCCATAATTTGAGGATGATTGACTGGCGAAATATCCACTCCATCGGTTCCGGTTGGGATTGGGCGATCGAAGCCCGCGAAAAAACCAACAACTGGATCTTGGACGGGAATATTCAAAACCTCCTGGATTACCAGAAGCATGGTTCGGCTATGCAAAACGCGGTACCAACTCCCGATCACTATTTGCCGATGATCTATTCTTTGGCGCTGAAGGACAAAACCGATGAAATCTCTTTGTTTAATGACGAACTGATCGGAGGAAGCTTGAGCATGACCAGCGTGAGAATTGGTTGATAAAGGAAACGTTGTTAGCGCTTGAAGCACTAACAACGCGCTCTCATTATCAGAAAGTTACCCAGTAAGTCGCATTATAAGACTTTGTGAAATTACTGATACAGTTCGGTGAGGTGATTCTCACTTTAACCGAAGAAATACCATTTTCTTTAGAATAGGAAAAGTTCGGTGTAGTGTCGTTCGAGGTTCTCACTTCGCCATTCGCATACGTTGTTTCCCAGTAGTATTTGTAATCGGCATTAGTAGTAGAAGGCACAAATGCTACGATCCCATCAGATTTCCGCATTTCACTGTAATTGGTAAAATCTGAGTTGCAATTGGCTGCGTTGGTCGTAGAATACTCGGATCGGTCTCGTGAAATTGTAGTCGCAACTGCACCTGAAGTGGCATAATTCCCTACTGCAATGGTTTTATTACATTGCGAAACCCCTTTGGGAGTAAGCATTGCAAGAGACAAAGTCATGTTTCCATTTGAATTTCCGGTTACCCGTACTGCCCGTCTTTTTGCATTGGGTGACATCGAAGCCACGGATCCGTGACTTTCCCACAGATGGCAATTGCTGCACTGCGCGTCGTCAATATCTACCGAATAAGTTGCTGTGGAACCTACCGGCAAATTTGAAGGTCCACTGATTGTACATTGTGCAAACGCACCCGTCATCAGCGCGGAGCTGAATAATACTAGTAGCTTTTTCATAATAATATTTTTAATGTATTGTTAAGAAAACAGCTACCAAAATCGTACCTTAAAAAAAAATTAAAGCAGAAAGTTCGACTTGAAATTTACAGGAATGCCTCATTTACAGAGGGTTAAGAGAAATCCAAAATTTTCTTCTTCATTGCGCTAAAAATTCTTCCAGTAATTAGAATCATACGTTTTCGTAAACGACCGCATGCATCTGGTGGAAATAATTTTGCCCGAAACCGTTACAATTCCGTTTTCTTTAGTGTAAGGAAATTGAGGAGACTTTTCGGTGGACTGTTTTTGCGCACCATCCATATAAACTACCGTCCATTCGTATTTGTAGTAATTTTCTGTTTTAGTTGGAGAGAAAGAGACCATTCCTTCAGTAATTTTTTCTTCCCTAAATTCGCTGAAATCAATATCGCAATTGGGATTGGTGATTCCTAGAGATGATTTGTTGATGGTAATGTTTTTCACCGGCTCTACAACATCTACCACTTTGCTGCATTGTACCATTCCTTGCGGCGCAATCATTGCCAGTGAGAGTATGGTTTGACCACCGGTATTTCCTTTTAGTTTAATGGAATTCTGTTTCACATCACCATCCACCGTTACGCGATCTCCATAGATGGTCCAAAGATGGCAGTCTTTACATTGTGCAATGTCTTTTTCCACAGTGTAAGTTTCTGTTTCGCCAATTTTTATGTTTGGATTTCCAATGATATAGCACTGTGAAAATCCCGCAGCAAAAATGAGCAGGCTCAATAAAAGCATATTTTTTTTCATCGCTTCTGTGTTTTAATTTAAAGTTTAAATACAAGGATTAAACCTGGATCACACCCAAATTAAATTTTTCCGTAACGGGGGCGTGATTGGCGGCTTCAATTCCCATGGAAATCCACTTCCGTGTGTCAATCGGATTGATGATGGCGTCCGTCCACAATCTTGCGGCGGCATAGGTGGATTCTGTCTGTTTCTGATATTTCTTTGAAATGGTGTCCAAGATTTCCTGTTCCTCCTGTTGAGAAATTTCTTTACCTTGTTTTTTAAGCGTAGAAGTTTGAATCTGCGCCAAAACTTTTGCAGCCTGACTTCCGCCCATCACGGCCAATTCAGACCACGGCCAAGCTACAATCAATCTGGGATCATAAGCTTTTCCGCACATCGCGTAATTTCCTGCTCCATAAGAATTGCCGGTAATCACTGTGAATTTCGGGACCACGGAATTGGAAACCGCGTTCACCATTTTTGCACCGTCTTTGATGATTCCGCCATGCTCCGACTTGGAACCCACCATAAATCCTGCGACATCCTGAAGGAAAACGAGCGGGATTTTTCTTTGGTTGCAATTGGCGATAAACCGGGTCGCCTTATCTGCGGAATCCGAGTAAATCACTCCACCGAACTGCATTTCGCCTTTTCCGCTTTTTACCAATTTTCTTTGGTTGGCCACGATTCCCACGCTCCAACCATCGATTCTTGCGGTAGCGCAGATAATTGTTTTTCCGTAGTCGGGTTTGTATTCTTCAAATTCTGAATTGTCCACCAAAGATTTGATGATCTCGAAAGTATCATATTGTTCGGTTCTGGAAATCGGCATCAAACCGAAAATATCTTCTATTTTGTGTTTGGGTGGGAAACTTTCAATTCGGTCAAAACCAGCTTTATCGAAATCGCCAAGCGACTTCATAATATTTTTGATACGGTCCAAAGCATCTTTGTCATCTTTAGCCTTGTAATCTGTTACTCCTGAAATTTCGCAGTGAGTGGTTGCACCTCCTAAAGTTTCATTGTCAATATTTTCTCCGATGGCGGCTTTCACCAAATAACTTCCCGCCAAAAAGATGGAACCGGTTTGATCCACGATCATCGCTTCGTCACTCATAATCGGCAAATAGGCACCACCTGCAACGCAACTTCCCATCACCGCGGAAATCTGCACGATTCCCATGGAGCTCATTTTGGCGTTGTTTCTGAAAATCCTGCCGAAATGTTCTTTATCAGGGAAAATCTCGTCTTGCATCGGAAGAAAAACCCCGGCTGAATCCACCAGATAAATAATTGGCAGTCTGTTTTCAATGGAAATTTCCTGGGCTCTGAGATTCTTTTTTGCAGTGATTGGAAACCAAGCTCCCGCTTTCACGGATGCATCATTGGCAACCACCAAACACTGTCTGCCGGAAACGTATCCCATCACCACCACAACTCCCGCACTGGGACAACCTCCCTGTTCTTGATACATTTCAAAACCGGCGAACGCACCAATTTCAATGGATTCTGCACCTTTGTCGAGGAGATATTCAATTCTTTCACGTGCAGTTAATTTGCCTTCTTCCCTTTGTTTTTGCAACCGTTTTTCGCCACCTCCTTTTTTAATTTCCGAAAGTAGTTTGTTGATTTCTGCAAGTTTCAGTTTATTGTGGTCTTCTCTTTTATTAAATTCTAAATCCATTCCTTAAAAAAAATTTCCATAAAGATAAGATATTTCAGCGTAAATGTTTCGGTTTCAACCATCTGTACTAAACGTTTGACTGACAGAAATTTAATTATCCTATTTTAACATTTTTTGAAAGCGTTTCTATATAATAATTCGCCAAAAATCTCGTTGAATGTAGAAAAATTGAAACAGTTTCAACCATTTTATATGCTGTTCCTAGTTTATTTTTTTTAATAGTTTATTATTTGAGGACCCCGAAAGTTGAAAGATTTTTGGGGTTTTTTTTGAGCATCGAGTTGCTGAATGCCAATTCCGAGAGGTCTAAGGCAATAGCTCAACTCAAACCAAATTCGTACTTTTGCGGAACTTCAAAACAGACAGTTTTTCATGGTCAATAAACCTGCACTTTTTCGGTTGCATTTCATCGTATTTTTATGGGGATTTACTGCTATTTTAGGAAAACTGATTCATGCCAATGCGCAGATTCTGGTTTTTTACCGAATGGCTTTTGCAGCGTTCTTCCTCTTTTTGTTCATCCGTTTTTTTCAGGGGGAAAGTCTAAAGATTTCCAAGAAACTGTTCTTGCAGCTGTCCGCAATTGGTGGATTTATGGCGTTTCATTGGTTGTGTTTCTTCCACTCCATCAAGGTTTCCAATGTTTCCATCGCATTGAGTTGCCTCTCGCTTTCCACGCTTTTTGCGTCGATTCTTGAACCTATTATCTTTAAAAGAAAAATTGACATTTCAGAAGTCATCATGGGAATCGTGATTGTGATCTGCATGGGATTGATCTTTAAAACAGAATTTCAGTATAAGGAGGGAATTTTCTTTGGGATCTTAACGGCGATTTTCGGAACTGTTTTTTCCGTTTTTAATGGAAAAATCTTTGGCAAAACCAGTTCAGGAAATATTATTTTTTACGAAATTTTTTCGGGTTTGCTGATCCTAAGTTTTTTCTATTTGTTTACCGGTCAAATTTCCCAGCTCCATGAAATAAGTTACCGGGATTTGGCGTTAATCTTATTACTGGCAAGTATCTTTACCGCTTTTCCGATGCTGGAATCGGTTCAGCTGATGAAATATATTTCTCCGTTTACCTTGATCTTGACGGTAAATCTGGAGCCGATATATGGGATTATTCTCGCTTTTTTTATCTTTGGGGAATCTGAGCAGATGAGTCCGGTTTTCTATATTGCCTCATTGATAATGATTCTGGCGATTGTTGCAAACGGCGTGATAAAGCAAAGAAGAAATGCCGCGACCAAAAAATTAGAAATTTGATGAGAAAACTCTTCCTTACTTTTTTAATTCTTTCAGGAATCCTTTCCCAAGCACAAATCGTGAGAAAATACTCGAACGAGTTTTTGAATATTGGCGCCGGTGCAAGAGGTTTGGCAATGGGAGGAGCGGTGATTTCCAACCAAAACGACGTGTATTCCCCAATGTGGAATCCGGCAGGACTGATCGGAATCGAGCGCGATTGGCAAGGAGCGGCAATGCACGCGGAATATTTCGAATCCATCGCAAAATACGACTATATCGCTTATGCAAAAGCACTTGATCACAAAAACGGAACTTTCGCCATTTCTGTTGTCAGATTGGGTGTGGATAATATTTTGAACACCACTCAAATGATCGATTCCGAAGGAAATATTGATTATGACAAAATCACCAGTTTTTCCCAGTCCGATTATGCGGGAATATTGTCTTACGCATTTAATCCGGGTGGAAATCAAAAACTTGCAGTGGGAGTGAATGCGAAACTGGTCTATAGAAATGTCGGTAAATTCGCAAACGGATTCGGATTTGGATTTGATTTGGGAGCACTTTATTTTGCGGATACCGGTTGGAAATATGGTGCAATGCTGAGAGACGCCACAACCACCGTGAATTTCTGGAACGTGAACCAAAAGGAACTTTCCGCCGTGGTGAATGGTGAGGAATTCAACCCCGCTCCAAAAGACAAAATGGAAATCACCATGCCGAAACTGAACCTGGGCATGAGCAAAAATTTTGAGATCAACCGTGATCTGGAACTGGAACCGGAAGCAGGTCTCAATATCGATTTCGCCAAAACTGCTGCTCTGATTTCCACAGATTTTGCAAGCATTACACCTTATGCAGGTGCTGAATTGAAATTTCAGGATATGATTTTTGTGAGAGTGGGCGTCAACCGTTTTCAAACCGTCACCGACATCGAAAGTCTGAAGAGAAAAATTTCCTTTCAGCCCAGCGCGGGAATCGGGATAAAATATCAGGGGCTGACTTTGGACTACGCCATTACCAATTCGGGAGTCGGCGGCTCCAACTTTTATTCCAATTTCTTTTCTTTGAAACTGGATATGGGCAATTTCAGGAATTAAGTTACCTTTGTTTAAGTCAATGAAAAAATCATGAAAAACATCTTTAAATTATCTTTTATTTTCCTGTTTGCAATACTTTCCGGACAAAATATTTCCGATTACCAATATATTTTTATCCCCAAAGAGTTCGCCAATGCAAAGGCCAACAAATACGGCTTGAGCGACCTGTTGGCAAAGAAATTGAAAAGCAAAAAATACGTAATTCTGACCGATCCGATCCAAACCAGCTGCGAGTCATTACATGCGGAAATTGTAGACACCGGAAATTTTCTCACCAACAAAGTTCGGGTAGATTTCAAAGACTGCCAAAATAAGACGATTGCAACTTTTGACGGAAAATCAAACCTTAAGGAATTAGAAGAAGGAATGCAGAATGCGCTGGAAAACGCCATGAAAGGAATCAATGTTTCAAATCCCGTAACTCACGCGTCGTCCCAAATGACAGAGCCGACTGAAACAGTTTCCAAGAACGAAAATGCAAACCCGAAACCAAAAACCGAAACCCAAAACGGAATCGCTGCGCAAAATAATGCAGAAGTCTATACCAATGGGACTTTGACTTTAAACAAAATTAAACTCTCTGAAAATCAGTTTATTTTAGCAAATCCGAATCAATCCGTTCCCTACGCAGTTTTCTCCGCAACCTCCAAAAAAGATGTTTACCGGGTTCAGCTGGAAAACGGTACGGCGACTTTCGGTTATTTTGAAAACGGAAATATTGTGATTGAGACCCCTAATTCTGATGGAAGTTTTGGAAAGCAGGTTTTTTCCAGGAAATAATTAATCCGTTCCGTTAAAATATTCAAAGACCACTTTCCCCCGTGATTTCCCGAGGATCTCTTCCAGAGTTTCCAAATTGGATTCACGGATCCTTTTCACAGATTTCAACTTTGAAAGCAAAAGTTCCACTGATTTCTCTCCCACTCCGGGAATTTCTTCCAGCTCGGATTTGATGGTAGAATTTTTTCTGCGGGTTCTGTGGTGTTTCACGCCGAAACGATGGGATTCGTCGCGAACCCTTTGAAGAATTTTTAAAGTCTCCGATTTTTTGTCAATATAAAGCGGAATAGAATCTTCAGGAAAATAGATTTCTTCCAAACGTTTTGCAATTCCAATAATGGTGATTTTCCCATAAAGTCCCAAAAGCTTCAAACTCTTTACCGCAGAGGAAAGCTGCCCTTTTCCGCCATCAATCAATATTAATTGCGGAAGTGGCTCGTTCTCTTCAATCAGCCTTTTATACCGGCGATAAACCACTTCTTCCATGGTCGCAAAATCATTCGCTCCCTCAACCGTTTTCGGATGGAAAATCCGGTAATCGCTTTTGCTCGCTTTTCCGTCTTTAAAAACCACGCACGCCGAAACCGGGTTCGTTCCCTGAATATTTGAATTGTCGAAACCCTCGATGTGGCGCGGTTCAACCGGCATTCTCAACAGTTTTTGCATTTCCGCCATGATTCGGTTCGTGTGCCTTTCCGGATCCACGATTTGGACCTGTTTCAATTTTTCCACCCGGTATTCCTTCGCGTTTTTTTCTGAGAGTTCCACGATTCGCTTTTTATCGCCCACTTTTGGCACAATCAGCTTCACATTGGGAATCTCGGTGGGAAGGTGAAACGGCAACAAAATTTCCTTGGAATCCGAATTGAATTTTTGCCGGATTTCGATAATCGCCTCTTCCAAAATATCTTCATCGGTTTCCTCCAAGACTTTTTTGATTTCGGTGGTGTAGCTTTGAATGATATTTCCGTTCTGGATTTTGAAATAGTTCACATAAACCGCCGTTTCGTCGCTCGTCATCCCGAAAACATCCACATCGTCAATATTCGGATTTACCACGGTGTGCTTATGTTCGTAATCCTCAAGCAATGCCATGTTTTCCTTCACCGATTGGGCTTTTTCAAACTCCAGATTTTCAGCATATTGCATCATCTGACCAATCAAATGTTCCTTCGCTTTCCGGAAATCACCTTTGATAATCCCGCGGATGGCATCAACTTTCGAATCATAATGCTCTTTGCTTTCGAACATTTCACATGGCCCTTCACAATTTTTAATGTGGTATTCCAGGCAAACCTTGTATTTTCCCTCCGCGATTTTTTCAGGTGAAAGGTTCAGGTTGCAGCTTCGGATTTTATAAATATGTTTAATGGTTTCGAGCAAAACCTTTGCCGGACGAACTTTTGCATAAGGACCAAAATATTCCGAACCGTCCTTAATCAGATTCCGGGTCATAAAAATCCTCGGGAAATCCTCGTTTTTAATGCAAATCCATGGAAAAGACTTATCGTCCTTCATCATCACATTATAAAACGGCTGATGTTCCTTGATCAGGTTATTTTCAAGGAGAAGTGCGTCGTACTCGCTGTTTACCACAGTTGTTTCCAACCGGTGTATTTTCCCGACCATGATTTTGGTTCGGTAGCCGGAAAGATTTTTGTTGAAGTAAGAAAGGATCCTTTTCTTCAGATTTTTTGCTTTTCCCACATACAGAAGCTGCCCGTTTTTATCATAATAACGGTAAACTCCAGGATCTGAAGGCAAAGTTTTGAGCTGAAGTTCCAAATTGGGATTCATGGTACAAAAATAGGGAAATGGATTTGGAAATGGAATTTTCATAATCCTCGAAAAAACCGTAATTTTAAGACCAAATAATTAATAATGATTTACGGCATAGATACCTTCACTATTTCCGATATAATGGCTATTTTGGAAAATCCCAAGAAAGCGAAACTCAATAAGGCAGCAAAAGACAAGATTCTGAAATCCCAGAAAAACGTTCAGCAGATCGTAGAATCAGACCGCACGGTTTATGGCATCAACACCGGATTTGGACCACTTTGCGATGTGAAAATATCGGAAGAAGAAACCGCCCAACTTCAGCACAACCTGATCATTTCTCACGCAGTTGGCGTTGGGAAACCCATTCCCAAAGATTTTTCACGGGTGATGATGATTGCTAAAATCCACGCCCTTTCAAAAGGATTTTCGGGAGTTTCACTGGAGGTGATTGAACGACTGATCTTGATGTTGGAGAAAGACATCATTCCGGTTGTTCCCGAGCAAGGTTCTGTGGGCGCTTCCGGAGATTTAGCTCCGCTTGCGCATTTGGTTTTGCCGCTTCTGGGTTTGGGAAAAGTTTGGGAAAATGAACATCCCGCGGAAACTTCCAAAGTTTTGAAAAAACATGGCTTGAAACCATTAAAACTTGGACCAAAAGAAGGTTTAGGACTGATCAATGGAACCCAGTTCATTTTGGCGCACGCCATTTTAGGCTTAAATAAATTCGAATACTTACTGGATTTGGCAGATTTGACTGCAGCGTTAAGTCTGGAAGCTTATCGCGGTTCGGCAAGTCCTTTCAAGAAAGAACTTCATGAAATCCGACCGTTTGCGGGCAGCAAAAAAGTAGCGGCAAGAATGTTGAAATTCCTGAAAAATTCCGACAACCTGAAAAGCCATGAATTTTGCGACAGAGTACAGGATCCGTATTCCATGCGATGTGTTCCGCAAGTTCACGGCGCGAGCAGAAATGCTTTTGAACATCTGAAAAATCTGGCAGAAACCGAACTCAATTCCGTTACCGATAATCCCATAGTTTTAAGTGCGGAAGAATCAATTTCCGGCGGAAATTTCCATGGTCAGTTGCTGGCTTTGCCTTTGGATTACGCCACTTTGGCGGCGGCAGAAATCGGGAATATTTCCGACCGCAGAAGTTATCTTTTGTTGGAAGGAAAATACGGACTACCAAAACTTTTGGTGGAAAGTTCCGGACTCAATTCGGGATTTATGATTCCGCAATACACTTCCGCGGCTTTAGTTACTGAAAATAAAACGCTTTGTTTTCCGGCATCGGCAGATTCCATTCCGACCAGTTTGGGACAGGAAGACCATGTTTCCATGGGAAGTATTTCGGGAAGGAAATTCAATCAGGTTTTAGGAAATCTTGAAAATATTTTGGCCGTGGAACTGATGTTCGGCGCACAGGGACTGGAATTCCGAAGACCTGCGAAATGCTCGAAATTCGTGGAAACCGCTTATGATTTAATTCGAACGAAAGTTCCAAAATTAGAGGATGACCGGTTGATCGGCGAAGATATTTTAGCGATCGCGCAACTGATAAAAGACAGGAAATTTGAGGTGAATTAATTTACCTGAAAACCTTAACTTCGTTAACTTTAAAAATAAAATTCAAAATAAAAGTTTAGGAATGGAAAAAAGAACAGCGTTATACGACAAACACGTTTCTTTGGGGGCTAAAATGGTGCCTTTTGCAGGATTCGAAATGCCGGTTCAATATTCTGGCGTAACCGAAGAACATTTTGCGGTACGCGAAAAAGTGGGCATCTTCGATGTTTCACACATGGGACAGTTTTTTGTGGAAGGTCCTTCTGCAAAAGATTTGCTGCAATACATCACCACCAATAATGTGGATTTGCTTGAAGACGGAAAAGCGCAATACTCTTGTCTGCCGAATGGAAATGGCGGAATTGTGGACGATCTGATCATCTACAAAATGAACGATGAAAAATATTTTATCGTAGTAAACGCATCAAACATCGATAAAGACTGGAAACAGTTCCAAAAATACAATGACCGATTCGGAGCAAAATTGACCAATGCTTCCGATGAAATGTCACTGATTGCGATTCAGGGTCCGAAAGCGACAGAAACTTTGCAAAAATTGACAGACACCAATCTTTCCGAAATTCCTTACTATCATTTCGTGGAAGGAACTGTGGACGGCGTTTCCCATGTCATCATCTCAAACACGGGATACACCGGAAGCGGCGGTTTCGAGATTTACTTTAAAAACGAGGATGCCGTGAAACTTTGGGACGCATTGACGGAAGCCGGAAAAGAATTCGGATTGATTCCTTGCGGACTGGCTTCCAGAGATACTTTGCGCCTGGAAAAAGGGTTCTGTCTTTATGGAAACGATATTGACGACACCACCTCCCCACTCGAAGCCGGATTGGGTTGGATCACCAAATTCGACAAGGATTTCGTGGACAGGGAATTTCTTGCAAAACAAAAGGAAGAAGGCATTTCCAGAAAACTGGTCGGTTTTGAAATGCAGGAAAGAGCCATTCCAAGACACGGATATGTGGTGGTGGATTCCGAAGGAAATGAAATCGGCGTGGTGACTTCCGGAACGATGAGTCCGATGAAAAGTATAGGAATCGGTTTGGCTTACGTCGCAAAACCTAATTTCAAGATAGGTTCAGATATTTTCATCCAGATCAGAAATAAAAACGTTCCCGCCAAAGTGGTGAAAACTCCTTTTGTGTAAGGATTTGTTTCTTATCAGCTCTAAAAAAAAAATGAAGGACTTTGTAATAAAGTCCTTCATTTTTTAGGTAAACGGAATTTTCTTCGAATCAGATTTTGGACATTTCAGTCTTAATTTTATCCTGCAAACCTGCACTGGCTGCAACCAAAGGAAGTCTGAGATAATTTTTCACAATTCCCATTTCAGCCAAAACGAATTTGATTCCGGCAGGATTTCCTTCGGCAAAAATCAGTCGGGTGATTTCCACCAGTTTGTTGTGGATTTCATAAGCTTCTTTCACTTTTCCGTCAAAAGCAAGCTGTACCATGGTTGAAAATTCTTTCGGATAAGCTTGTCCGATCACCGAAATCACACCGTTTCCACCTGCCAAAGTTACAGGGAGCGTAAATTCGTCGTCCCCTGAAACCAAATTGAAATTTGCCGGTTTTTTCCTTAAAATATCGAAATACTGCAAAATGTTCGGCGCGGCTTCTTTGACCATTATTAAATTCGGGAAATCGTTTGCCAGTCGAAGGGTTGTTCCTGCCTCAATATTTTGTCCGGTTCTGGAAGGAACGTTGTAAATAATGATGTTTTTGCCGGTTCCCGCCAAAACTTTGTAATGTTGGTAAAGCCCTTCCTGGTTCGGTTTGTTGTAATATGGCGAAACAGAAAGCACGGCTTCGAATGCGGATAAGTCAGTTTCTTCAATTTGTTTCTTCACCGCCATCGTATCATTTCCGCCAATTCCCAAAACCAACGGAAGACGGCCATTATTTACTTTAATAATATGGTTGATTACCGCGGTTTTTTCATCAGAGGACAGGGTCGCAGATTCCCCGGTCGTTCCTAGAACCACCAAATAATTGGTGCCATTTGCAATATTGAACTCCACCAGTTTTGTCAGCGAATCGAAATCAACCGAAAGATCCTCATTGAAAGGCGTTACCAAAGCAACACCAACTCCTCTTAAATTGCTCATTTTAAATAAAATTAATGTTTCAAAATTACGAAAATTAATGCGAGAATTTGCGAAAAAAAATCAGAACTTAATATTCATATCTCTATATTTGCAACTCTAGATAATATCTCAATGAAAAACAGATTTCTGATTCTTGGACTGATCGTTTTGTCGCTTTCATCTTGCCGAACCGCGATGACTGTGGCCAAAGTGAGCCCCGAGAAAAATATTTCCATTGCAAAAGATTTACCGGAAGATCCCACATTCACTCAATTCATCGAACCTTACAAAAACGAGTTGGAAGGAAAAATGAATACCAAGATTTCTCACACCAATGTGGATTTAAACAAACAGGGAGACAACAGCAATCTCGGGAATTTGCTTGCAGATTATACCTTTGAAGGAGCAGACAACTGGGCCAGGAAAAACGGAATCCCAACCGGTGTGGATGCTGCGGTGATCAATGTAGGCGGAATCCGGTCCACGATCGGGAAAGGAGATATTCTGACCAAACATGTATACGAAGTGATGCCTTTTGAAAATGAGGTGATGATCGTGAAGATGAAAGGTTCGGATTTGAAAGGTCTTTACGAATATTATGCGAAAACCCAGAAAAACAATCCTGTTTCCAGACTATATATTGAAACCGATAACGGAATGAGTGTGAAGGAATTGATCAATGGAAAAGAAGTGGATCCCGCTAAAACTTACTACATCGCGACTTCAGATTATTTGGCTTTAGGTGGCGACAACATGGCGTTTTTTGGCAAAGGCGAAATGATTTCGACCGGAATTAAACTGCGGGATTTGTTCCTGGAAAAATTCAAAGAAAATCCAGAAATCACCATTCCAAAAGACGTGCGACTACTTTTTAAAAACAAAAAGAACAAAACCGATGACTAGAGAGCAATTTCTGAAAATGATTGGTGGCGGAACTTTAGCGATGACTTTAGCTCCGAATTTGCTTTTAGCAGAAAACCTAAAGTTTCTGGAAAAATCATCTGCAACCAAACTGACTATTCTCCACACCAATGACCAGCACAGCAGAATCGAGCCGTTTGATTCCAGCTACAGCAGAAATCCGAACCAGGGCGGTTTTGCAAGAAGGGCGGCTTTGATCCAAAAAATCCGAAAGGAGGAAAACAACGTCCTTTTATTGGATTCGGGAGATACTTTTCAGGGAACGCCGTATTTTAATTTTTTCGGTGGCGAACTGGAATTTAAGTTAATGTCGATGATGGGTTATGATGCCTCCACGATGGGAAATCATGATTTCGACAATGGCTTGGAAGGCTTCAAAAAAGTTCAGCCCAATGCGAAATTTCCATTCATCTGTTCGAATTATGACTTTAAAAACACCATTTTAGACGGACACACAATTCCCTATAAGACTTTCCAAAAAAACGGCATTAAAGTCGGAATTTTCGGCGTGGGAATTGAACTCGCCGGATTGGTCGGGAAGAAAAGTTATGGCGAAACGGTTTACCGAAATCCCATAGAAATCGCTCAGCACTATTCGGAATTTCTAAGGAAAGAACAAAAATGCGATTTGGTGATTTGCCTCTCGCATATCGGATATGATTACAAAGACGATCCCAAAAAGATTTCAGACAAATTGTTGGCAGCAAACACAGACGGAATCGATTTGATTCTGGGCGGACACACCCACACCTTTTTGCCTGAACCACAAAACTTTATCAACAAAAGCGGGAAAAATGTCCTGGTGAACCAAGTTGGCTGGGCTGGATTGCTTTTGGGAAGAATCGATTTTTATTTCGATGAAAATAAAACCGTGAAAAATATTTCGTGGCACAATCAAGTTATAGATGAAAAAATTTTAGTTTAGCCCAATGATGAAGAAATCCCTACTTTTTTTATTGTTAATATCTGTTTCGCAAACATTTGCACAGGTAATCACCTCCAGCAAATGGAGCGACCTATTTTCTTACAACAACGTACTGGAAATCCGTGAAGATGCAGGAAAGCTCATTGCAGCCACTGAAAACGGAATTTTTTACTACACTCCGGCTACCGGGGAAATCAAGAAACTCTCCAAAGCAAATGGTTTACATGAGGTGAAAATTTCTGCTTTTGACTATAATCCGGACACCAAAATAGGCCTTGTTGGCTACAGTAGCGGTTCCATGGACATTATTTCCCCGGAGGGAATTACATTCGTAGTGGACATTCCTATTGCAACCGGATATATGGGAGACAAAAAAATCAACCATATTCATATTACCGGAAATTTAGCGGTCATTTCAGTGGGTTATGGCGTTTCCATCTTTAAACTGGATAAAAAAGAATTCGGGGATTCCGCTTTCTTCAACAATGGTGGAGTTTATGATGCAGCACGAGAATCGGTCATTAAAGGTGACACCGTTTATTCACTAACCTCCACGGGTCTGAAGACCCACAAAATGGACGTAACTTTCCCGATTTACAGCACCTGGAACACTGCGGCATCCGGTAATTTCACGCAGATTTCTTTGTCAACAGCAGCGATGGCTTATGCAAACAGCACCACAGTATTTGTGGGTGACGGCACCACTTTTAATGCAATTCCAAAAACCTTTAATGGAGTGAAAGATGTGGTAGCCACTCCGCAGAATATTATTGTAGCGGATTCCCAGACTGTGCAAATTTTTAGTACTACAGGTGCTTTTGTAAAATCATACGATGCATCCGAATCTTTGAATACAGGTTTCTACAGCAATTCCGTGATATACGCAGGAACAGTACTCTCCGGAATGAAAAAGGAATCCGGTGAAATCCTGAAACCAGATGGACCCTATAATAATTTTTCATATAAAATTACTGTCAATGGCAGCGAACTGGTGGTTTCCACCGGATTCCGGGAAGCTCGTTTCAATTTTGCAGGGTACAATCCCAAAAATCTGGGTTTCTATTATTTCAATGGTTCTGAATGGATTTATCCGAGCTACTTCAAAAATAATCCTATTCAGTTTAATGTTTTGGACGCAGTTCAAAATCCATCCGTAAAAACTGATTTCTTTTTTACAAATTATAATCAGAACACAGGTCAGGGAATCTATCGAATGAAATACAATCCAGGCACTAAAGATTTTGATTTTCAAAAATACTATTCGCTGGGGAACAATTACTCTTACAACAGACCAGTTGGATTAACCTATACCGACACCGGAATCCTCTATGCGACGGCAAGTTACTACACCCCGACTTATTCCAATCACTCAACCGGATATCTGGCTTTCGACCCATCCAGTGACAGTTTCAACGGGAGAAACCTTTTGGTGGCTCCAAATGGAGAGGCGGTACAAAAAGCTTATATTTCGGAAGGATACCTTTGGATTCCATTTCCACGTTCCAACAATTTCGGAGCTGTGGATTACAAAAATACCCAACCTGTTTCTGATGACCAGATTTACGTCATTCAAAAAGATCAGGGATTACCAAGCAACTCCGGAGGAACGCTATCTTTCACGATCGATAAAAACGGTGACGGATGGATCGGAACGGAAAGTGGACTAAGGATTTTGAGATCCGCTGCAACTGAAATCAAGAACACGCCCACTGTGGAACCCATCATCATCGAACAAAATGGACTTGGAGAGGAACTATTCAGGGACAGTATCATTTTGCAGATCGAAGTGGATTCCGGAAATCAAAAATGGGTATCCATTGACGGCGGCGGTGTTTTTTATTTAAGTTCCACGGGTGAGCAAACCATTTTGCACTTTACCAAAGAAAACTCGCCGCTCCCTACAAATAGCGTGACAGACATAAAAGTTGACAGCAAAACCGGAAAAGTCTATTTCGTGACTGCAGACGGAATCATGGTTTACCAAGGTGACGTCTTAGATGTGACTTCCAACTTTGGAGATGTATTGGTGTATCCCAATCCCGTGGTTTATGCCAATTACAAAGGAAACGTCAGAATCAGGGGTTTAGCAGATAAGACCAACATCAGAATTACGGATGCCGCCGGAAACCTTGTTCACCAAGCCGTTGCGCGTGGTGGTTATTATGAGTGGGATCTCAATAACCAGCGTGGAGTCCGGGTAGCTTCCGGAATCTATTTTGTCTTAATGACCAATGCTGATGCAACCGATAAAGCGACCGCCAAAATCGCAGTGGTGAATTAATGCAAGATCAAAAATGCTTTCTCCTTTCCTACATCAAATACGGCGACAATGATGCTGTGCTGCATTGTTTCTCGCAGGAATCCGGATTTGAGAGCTTTTTTGCAAGAGGCATTTATGCGCCTAGAAACAAAAAAAAGCCCTATCTCATTCCGCTGATTTTACTGAATATCTCGATAATTCCCGCCAACAAATCAGGGAAAATTCCGAATATTTCGAAATTGGAACCGGCGGAGGAGCATGAAGAAAAAGGGAATCTTGTGCAAAACACCATCCTGTTTTTCGTGGCAGAATTCCTGAATCAGGTTTTAAGGGAGGAAAGGCAAAGCGAGACCATTTTCCATGAAATAACGGTAGTCCGGAAGGAAACCTTGGGCGGAAACATCAATGCTTATAATGCGTTTCTGGTGAAATTTCTCCAAATTTCCGGAATTGCCCCACTACTCAGCGATCAACAATTCCTTCATCCAGAATCGGGCACTTTCGGGCACGAAGAAATCCACGAATTATTTGATGAGAAACTTTCTCAGATTTGGCATCATTTTTTAGCTGCACCGAATCCCTATGAAATTTCATTGAAAAGAACTGACAGAAATCTGTTTACCGATTCGCTGATGCGCTATTACCAGATTCATTTTTCCGGTTTCCGGATCCCGAAATCGCTGGAAATCATGCGCCAGGTTTACGAATAGAATTTAATTCAAAAAAAAAAGCAACCCATTTCTGAGTTGCTTATTTTCTTTTTCGGAAGATTATTTTCTTAAACCAAGTTCCGCAATAATCGCTCTGTATCGTGCGATATCTTTTTGCTTAAGGTAATCCAAAAGTCTCTTTCTTTTACCTACCAGTTTCACCAAAGATTTTTCAGTGTTGAAATCCTTTTGGTTTTTTTTCAGGTGTTGAGATAAGTGATTGATTCTGAAAGTGAAAAGGGCTACTTGTCCTTCTGCGCTTCCTGTGTCTGCATCAGACTTTCCGTGTTTTGCGAAGATTTCTTTCTTCTTGTCAGTTGTTAAGTACATTCCAATATTATTTTAATGATTATTATGTAACGGCTGCAAAATTACAACTATTTTCTTAATTCACAAAGTAGAATTTGGATCGGGGAAAAAAGAAAAGAACGAAATTTATATTTCCCCCATCTCATTTTTTATCAAAATTTTCTATTTTTACACGGTCTATTAAAATAAACTATGGAAATTTTTCGCGACCAGCAAAGCCTTCGAAACTATATTGAAAGACAGAAGGAAATGGGAAAAAAGATTGGATTTGCACCCACGATGGGAGCTCTTCACCTGGGTCATATCTCCCTGTATGAAGCGGCCGAAAAAGAGAACGATCTGGTAATTTCCTCCATTTTTGTGAATCCCACACAGTTCAACAATCCCACAGATCTGGAAAAATATCCCAGAAATATAGAAAAAGATATCGAAATTTTGAAGGATTGTGGATTCGTGGATGCGGTTTATATTCCGGAAGTGAGCGATATTTATCCTGAAGGTTTGAGCAGTCAGCAATATGATTTTGATGGTTTGGAAAATGAGATGGAAGGCAAATTCCGCCCGGGACATTTCGACGGAGTTGGCACGGTGGTTGAAAAATTGTTCCGCCAGGTAAAGCCGGACAATGCCTATTTTGGGGAAAAAGATTATCAGCAGCTGGCCATCATCAAAAAACTGGTTGAAAAACAGAATCTTCCGGTTCATATCCACGGAGTACCTATCTATCGGGAAAAAAACGGGCTTGCGATGAGTTCTAGAAATGAAAGATTGAGTCCACAGCAAAGAGAACCCGCGAAACTCATCCACCAGACTCTGGTCAAAGTCAACGATTGGTTCCGAATCATCACCATTCCCGAAATCTACAGACGGGTTCAGGAGATCTTCGAAGACCAAAAAGAAATGAAGCTAGAGTATTTCGAAATTGCCGATGAAGACACTTTGAAAGAAACCGACTTTTTTTACCAGGACAAAAAGTACCGCGCCTTTATCGTGGTTTTCGTGGGAGACGTGCGTTTAATAGACAATATGCACCTTACTTAAAAAGCCAAAAGCTTCCTGGTCAGAAAGCTTTTGGACACCAAATCACAAAATATTAATATGAAAAAAATTTACTCCTAGAAGTAAATTGTGACCTGGCTGGGATTCGAACCCAGGACCCATACATTAAAAGTGTATTGCTCTACCAGCTGAGCTACCAGGTCTTAATTATGATGAATAATTAAGCATTAATAAATTCGGAAATCAGACGAAAGAAAAATTATTCATTTTTAATTCTTCATAATTCCTGAAAGAATTTGTCGTGCCTGCGACTGGACTCGAACCAGCACATCCATAGGAAACCACCCCCTCAAGATGGCGTGTCTACCAATTTCACCACGCAGGCAAAAAAAAACCGTAAATCTTACGGAATTTCTTTACTTGTGACCTGGCTGGGATTCGAACCCAGGACCCATACATTAAAAGTGTATTGCTCTACCAGCTGAGCTACCAGGTCTGTCACAAATTTGTAATTGATAATTCACAAATCTTGACTGACAAAGCGTCAAGTATTTATTTATCCATTAATTTTTGGTGGTGCAAAGATAAGTCTTTTTTTAAAATCTCAAAATTTTTTTAGAAATTTGTGAAAAATTCAAAAATGATCATTTCACTCATCGGATACATGGGAAGCGGCAAATCACACATTTCCAAACTATTGAGCCAGGAAATGGATTTGAAATTAATTGATCTCGATAAGGAAATTTCTTTGCAGTACAAGATGCCGGTTTCAGAAATTTTCGAAAAGAAAGGCGAGCTGTTTTTCAGACGGGCCGAACGCGAAAAATTGGAGGAAATCCTGGCAAAGGAAAAAAACTGCGTTTTAAGTGTTGGCGGAGGAACTCCGGCTTATTACAACAACATGGAAATCATCAACCAAAACACGGAAAGCGTTTTTTTGCGCACCTCTGTCGGAACTTTAGCTAATAGGCTTGCAAGGCAAAAATCGAGACGGCCTATAATCGCAAAAATTAATGATGACGACCTGCCAGAATTTATAGCAAAGCACCTCTTCGAGAGAAATCACTTTTACAGCAGGGCAAAATTCACGGTGGATACTGACCACAAAAACCCTGACGAAATTTCCTCCGAAATCCGGGCACTTTTTAATCCTCGTTAGAATCCTCCAAATCGCTGAAGAAGAAATCCCAATCGGTATTTTCCAAAGTAAGCTCATCGGAGGTGAAATCCTCCAAATCTCTTCTGTCTTTTTTGGTGGGCCTTCCCTCTCCTTTCGTTCGGTAATAATCCTGAGACATTTTCCTCAACCTCAAAATCTCGTACTGTTCTTTTTCCGTTCGATCCTGGATATGCAGTGGAACCAGTTTTGCGCCGATTCTGCTTTTGGGGATTTCCAAAATCTTTATTTGGTAATCGATCTGGTTTTTTCTGATTTTAAGGAGATCGCCGATTTTCACTTCTTTGGAAGATTTTACAACCTGGCCGCCCACAGATACCCTGTTTTTCTTAATTTCATCGGCTGCAATGCTTCTGGTTTTGTAAAAGCGCACACACCACAAAAATTTATCTATTCTCATATTTTATTTATACTTTTGCCGTATTAAAAAAATCTCAGCAATTTAATGATAAAATTGAATATGAAAAAGACAATCTTACTCCTGATTTTGGCAACAATCTCAGTGATTTCATGTAGAAAAGACGACCCCACTTCTACTGAACCAGAAGTAAGCATAGAAACTCAAAACACATACGACGATCAAGCCATAGTAGAATTCCTGAAGACGCACTACCTTGATGCAAGGGGAAATGTAAAGGATTTTGTGGAAACCGACACGGTGAATACTAAATTATTTGACCTAAATCCGGTTACCCTGCCTTCTGGTGTGGTTTATGTAAAGAAAGCAAGTTCACAACCAGTTCCCGGCACCGAAATCGGTGACAAAGACAGCTTGAGGCTGATGAATATCGCAACCACCTATGTGGCACAAAGTACAGATGGCAAAGTGAAATTCGGTTCGTCTTATCCATTCAGAAATACAGTTTCTACAGGAAACCCGGAAGTTGACCCTGCTTATTACTATGTGAAAAACTCAGTATTAGCAGCTTTTAATACAAAATATGGAACCAGTTATGACCATTCTTATTATGAGATTGAAGGATTTCGGGAGGCACTCCAGAAATTCAGAGCCTTTGACATTCCTGATGAAGACAACTACAATCTGCAAGGTGTGATCATTGTTCCATCCAGAGCAGCATTTGCCAGAGATCCACATTTTAATTATTCTAATATTTCCTTCAGGAACAGAAGCTTCATCTTCAATTTCCAGGTTTATAAAACCACACCCAGGGTTATTCCCTGATCAGGACTAAAACCGAAAAGCTTGAAAAATTCTTTTGATAAATTTAAAAGCAACCCTAGTCCGGGTTGCTTTTATTATTATCTTTGAATCATAATTTTGAAGTCATGGATATCAATTTGGAAAAGTTAGAACTTATCGAAATGCTAATGAATACCGACAAAATATCTGTTTTAAAAAAAATTAGAGCAATTTTTCAGAAGGAGGAAACTACCTTTTTATCTGAGGAACAAATCAAAATTGTTGCCGAAAGAAGAACAGAATATTTAAGTGGTGAAGGGGTATATTTCAGCTACGATGAAGTGAAAAAGAGAATCGAGCAAAAGATTTCCTAAATGGAATATCAATTAATTTTTAGGGATAAAGCAGTTTTTGAAATCGAAGATGCGTATGAATTTTATGAAATGAAATCAAAAGGGTTGGGGAAAAAATTCATTGAAACTGTTAAAGAATATTTAGACAAAATCGAAGAAAACCCTGCCCACTTTCAGAAGAAATTGGGTGAAGTTCGTGAAGCATATATTAAAAAATTCCCATTTGTCATTGTCTATGAAATTCATGAATTCAGGATAGTAATCTATTCGGTTTTTCATACCAGCAGAAATCCTAAAAATAAAAATTAAAAGCAACCCTAGTCCGGGTTGCTTTTGCTTTTTAAAAAGGTAAGCATTTACGCCGCTCTTCCGCGGGTTACTAAATTAACAATTGCCAGCAAAATGATTGCTCCAACTGCTCCGGTAAGAATCTGGCCGATAATTTCTGTACCAAAAGTGGTTCCCAATAACCAATAGCCGATGAAACCGCCCACAATTCCGACAATAATATTGCCAATTAAACCTAAACTTCCGCCCCTAAAAATCTGAGCGCCCAACCATCCTGCAACTGCACCGATGATTAATGTCCATAAAATTCCCATAATAATATTTTTTAGTGATTTGACAAATTAAAATTCCAATTTTATGCCAAGCGTAAAATCAAACCAACTGAAAGTTCATCATATCAACCAAAACTATCTTAAAGAATTCCAGCGTTTTTCCCTATCTTTGCACACGAAAATTTAAAGAGATTAAATATTAACGCACTCAATACGGAGTGCAAAAGACAGTTTTATTTTATGAATGCTCCAGAAGCAATTATTGAAAAATTTCAGTTGAAAGACGGGAGAGAAATCTCCATCGAGACAGGACGGCTCGCAAAACAGGCAAACGGTTCTGTGGTCGTAAAATGTGGCGGAACGATGCTTCTTGCAACAGTTGTAGCCAACAAAGACGCCAATCCGGGAGTGGATTTCCTTCCGCTGACGGTAGATTACAGAGAAAAATTCTACGCAGGAGGTAAAATTCCGGGCAATTTCTTCAGAAGAGAAGCAAGACCTTCCGATGAGGAAATTTTGACCATGAGATTGGTGGACCGGGTTCTACGTCCGCTTTTTCCGGAAGATTTCCACGCTGAAGTTCAGGTGATGATTTCCCTGATTTCCTATGACAAAGAAGCCATGCCGGAAGATTTGGCCGGTTTAGCGGCATCTGCAGCCATCGCAATTACGGATATCCCTTTCAATGGACCTATGTCCGAAGTGAGAGTGGTGAGAATCGACGGTGAACTCTCTGTGAACCCAAGTTTCGAAAATCTGAAAAAAGCCGACATCGACATCATGGTAGGCGCAACGAAAGATTCCATCGTGATGGTGGAAGGAATCATGGACGAAATTTCGGAAGCGGAAATGATTGAAGCGATTCAATATGCCCACGAAGAGATTAAAGTTCAAATCGCTGCCCAGGAAAGATTGGCGGAAAGAGTGGGAAAAGCATTCCCAAAAAGAGAATATTCCCACGAAAACCACAACGAGGAAATCCGTGAAAAGGTTTGGAAAGAAACTTACGAAAAAGTTTACGATATAGCGAAAACCCCTTCCGCAAAAGAAGAAAGACATGATAACTTCGCTGCGGTTTTGGAGGAGTTCCTTTCGCAGTATTCAGAAGAAGAAAGAGCGGAAGTAGAGCCGTTCGCTAAAATATACTACCACGACGTAGAGAAGGAAGCTATGCGACAAATGATCCTGAACGAAAAAGTTCGTTTGGATGGTCGTGATCCGCAAACAATTCGTCCGATTTGGTCAGAAATCGATTATCTTCCGGGAGCACATGGTTCTGCGATTTTCACGAGAGGGGAAACTCAATCGTTGACCGCGGTAACTTTAGGCTCCATCAAAGATGCAAACATGGTGGATTCGGTGGCATCTCAATACGATCAAAAGTTTTTCCTGCACTACAATTTCCCGCCATTCTCCACCGGTGAAGCAAGACCTTTGAGAGGAACTTCGCGTAGAGAAGTAGGTCACGGAAATCTGGCTCAAAGAGCGCTTCAAAACATGATTCCTGTTGAAAATCCTTACACCATCAGAATCGTTTCCGATATCTTGGAATCCAACGGTTCATCTTCAATGGCGACGGTTTGTGCGGGGACTTTGGCGCTAATGGATGCCGGTGTGCAGATCTCAAAACCGGTTTCCGGAATTGCGATGGGATTGATTACTGATCCAAAATCGGGAAAATTCACCGTACTTTCAGACATTCTTGGTGACGAAGACCACCTTGGAGACATGGACTTTAAAGTCACAGGAACAGCTGACGGAATCACCGCTTGCCAAATGGACATCAAAATCCAGGGATTGACAATGGACATCATGACGACTGCCTTGAACCAGGCAAAAGAAGGAAGGTTGCATATCCTAGGAGAAATCCTGAAAACCATCGATAAACCAAGAGCCGATGTGAAACCACACGCTCCGAAAATGGAAGTTCTGGAAATTCCAAAAGACTTCATTGGTGCGGTAATCGGACCTGGTGGAAAAATCATTCAGCAGATGCAGAAAGATTTCGAAACCGTGATTGCGATTGAAGAAATTGGCGAAATCGGAAGAATCGAGATTTCCGGAGTGAGCAGAGAAAACATCAACGCAACCATTGCAGCGATCAACGAAATCACTTTCGTACCGGTTGTAGGAGAAGTTTACAAAGGAAAAGTGGTGAAAGTAATGGATTTCGGCGCATTTGTAGCCATTGCAAAAGGAACAGAAGGACTCCTCCATATTTCCGAAATCGAATGGAGAAGACTGGACAAAGTTCCTTACGCGGAAGGCGACGAAGTGGAAGTGAAATTCATGGGTTATGATGACCGCAAGAAAATGAAACTTTCCAGAAAAGTGCTTCTGCCAAGACCTCCAAGACCTGAAGGCGACAAACCAAGACAGGACAGACCGAGAAATGGGAATGGTGAAAACCAAAAGCCACAGAATGAAGGTGAAAAATAATGCTTAAATAATTTTGCCAATCCCGTTTTGGGATTTGCGAAAATTGATAGAAGTCCCGCTTTTAAGCGGGATTTTTGTATTAGAAGACACCTTTTGAAATCTGAATCGATTTTAAATTTTCTAATGCTAAAAAGCATCAAGAGTAAGCGTGGAAAGTTTTCGAAGAGCTATCATTGAACCTGGTAATTTTATTTGCTCACCATGTGGAAGGAATCCGCCTGATGTAGTTTTGCAGGTCCATTATTAAGAAAATTTCGCCTCGGATTCAAAAGAGTGAAACTAGGTTAAAAGCCAATGAAAAAACCCTCCCGGAGTTTAAATATCCGAAAGGGTTCTGTCTTTAAATATTTCTAGGATTTGAAATCCCGGAAGGATTAATTCAATTATAGCTGCTCAAACCTCGCCTGGAAAAACCTCAAATATTTAGGTTCGTAAATCATTTTCAAACCTTTGATCTGGTTTCTTCTTTCATAAACTCGCGCGGTAGATTCGGCGATCACGTCCATGTGGGCTTGTGTATAAACTCTTCTTGGAATGGTAAAACGCACAAGTTCCAATTTTGGGTGATAGTTTTCACCTTTCGAATTTCTTCCGGCTGAAACAATTCCTCTTTCCATGGTCCTGATTCCGGCATCCAGATAAATTTCTGCAGCTAAAGTCTGCGCCGGGAAATCATCTTGGTTGATGTGGGGCAAAAACTGTTTTGCATCCACAAAAATTCCGTGTCCGCCAATTGGTTTCACAACCGGGACTCCGAATTCCCGCATTTTGTCACCGAGGTAAATTACCTGTCCGATTCTGGCTTTCATGTGCTCATCCTGAACACTTTCATAAATCCCGATTGCCATCGCCTCCATATCTCTTCCGGCCAAACCGCCATAGGTGTGCAAACCTTCATAAACCACGACCATATTTCGGGCTTCTTCGAATTTGTCAAAATCATTCAAAGCCAAAAATCCTCCAATATTGACCAACGCATCTTTTTTTCCGGAGAACGTAGCTCCGTCTGTGTAACTGCAGATTTCTTTCACGATTTCCGCGATGGTTTTCAGTCGGTAACCTTCTTCTTTTTGTTGGATGAAATAGGCATTTTCAGCAATTCTGGTCATATCGAGCATGATTTTGATGCCTTTTTCATGGGTGTATGCACGAAGTTCTTTCAGGTTCTTCATGGAAACCGGTTGCCCACCTGCAAGATTTACGGTAACTGCGACACAGATGTATGGAATTTTTTCAGCACCATATTCCTGAACCAGTTTTTCAACTTTGCCTAAATCCACATCACCTTTGAAAGGATATTCCGAATTGGAATCGTGTGCTTCGTCGATAATTACATCGTGAAAGACGGCTCCTGCCAGTTCCTGATGCAATCTAGTGGTGGTGAAATACATATTTCCGGGAACAATATCGCCGGGTTTAATCATGATTTGCGAAAGTATATTTTCCGCACCACGACCTTGATGGGTTGGAACCAAATATTTATAACCATATACTTCGTAAACCGCTTTTTCCAGATTGTAATAGTTTTTACTTCCTGCATAAGCTTCGTCGCCACGCATCATGCCGCTCCACTGTTCGTCACTCATCGCGCTGGTTCCGGAATCGGTTAAAAGGTCGATATATACATCTTCTGATCTCAGCAGAAAAGTGTTGAAACCGGCGTCTTCCAGTGCTTTTCTTCTTTGTTCTGGGGTGGTCATTTTCAAAAGTTCCACCATTTTTATTTTGTAGGGTTCTGCCCAGCTATCTCTTTTTAGTTGCATTTTTTTGATTTTAAATTTTAAACATAATAAATAGTTGGATATTCAGCTGAAAATCCATGTTGTCCGAAAATGTAAAATCAAATCAGGTGGGTTTGCGCAGAAATTTCTTATAGAGCAGCAACGAAAATATATCGAAAGTACTTTCGAAAAATTTTAAGAAGTGTAGTTCTGCTGTTCCCATAAGGTTTGAAACTGAACAAATTTAAGGAATATAATAACATAGATTTTGTGATTTGCGTCATAATATTGACCTCATTCCACAAACAGGATTAAATAAAAATAAAATGATAAATCGAGCAATTTTGCGAAAAACCATGTTGGTACCGTACCACAAATTGCGGGAAACATTGAAAAAAAAACGGATAGATAGATCGGCTTCAGAAAAACCAAAAGAATCAAATCACTTCAATGAAAAATATTGAACTAAAAACTTCACTTCTGTGGGTTCTTCATATTGCTGCATGCCTAAAATTTCCATTAAAAAGCTTTCCATTTTAAATAAAAAAATCAATTTGTTTGAAAAAAGGGTTTTTTCACTACTATTTATTGATGTGGTTCTTTCTAATTTTATGGGCTGAATGTATTGAACATCATTAGAAAAAAAACCAACAAAAAATTAACAGCCATGCCGACAAATCCATTAGAAACAAGAATTAAAGAAATCCAGAAAAAACTTTCCGTCACTGAAACAGGTATTTTTGACTTAGCAACCTGCAATCAACTTGAAATACTTTTAGGGGGTTTAATCACCGACTTCAACCTGGAAGAAAAAAAGAAGAACATCCAAAGATTACTCGGCTTCACCGGAAAAGCCATTGACGGTATTTTTGGAGTGAACACCACCACCAAAATTGAAATGTTCCTCACCGAAAAACTGCCCGTAATCCCTTCCGGAGCTAGAATGATCGTTTCAAAAAAATCGCTTGAGCTGGTTATTGAAAGTGAGATCAGTTCACGGGCATCCTATAATTCCAAATACAAATTCCCGATTTGGCCGCAAGGAAACAGCGGAATCACCATCGGAATCGGTTATGACCTGGGATATGTTACCAAACAACAATTTGAAAAAGACTGGAAAAATTCGGTTAGTGAAAATAAACTCAACATGCTGAAAAACGTGATCGGATTAAAAGGCGATACGGCAAAAAATGCATTAAATTCATCATTAAGACAGATCGAGATCCCTTATGACGATGCTATATCGGTATTTTATGTATCCTCTGTACCGACTTATGCGAGAGAGACGGCCAATGTTTATCCCGGCATAGAGCTTCTTCCTCCGGATGCTCAAGGAGCGTTGCTTTCGCTGGTTTACAACCGCGGCGGTTCACTGGTCGGCGACACCAGAATAGAAATGAAGAATATCGCAGGACTGGTCAAGTCGAAAAATCTGCCTGGAATTGCCAATGAAATTCGCAAAATGAAAAGACTGTGGCAAGACAAACCCAATATGCGCGGACTCCTTCTGAGGCGGGAACGCGAGGCAATCTTAGTTGAGAATGCAAAATATTTTGTCCGGACTCAAGATTACATTTTCGCTTAATTTTTCAAGTAAAAAAAATAATGATGAATATTTACGATTTTTCTGAAATACTGTATTACATTGGCGAAGATGATGAAGGAAAGGAGCTGGTAAGCAAATTGAATGCCCTGAAAGCGCAAAACAAAACTTATTCCGACGTTTATACGAAGGATAAAGATGACAGCAGGTTTCAATTTGCCGAGCTGGTACAGGAAGGCGGCGGAACATTGGGAATTTCCTTGGTAGGATTCTGTTTTGTGCTGGAATTTCTGGGCATTCGTTTTCTCCGGCTTGCAGGAACTAGCGCAGGCGCCATCAACACCTTGTTCATGGCTGCTTTAGGAAAAAACAAGGAATGTCCTGCAACTCCCGAACTCTTCCAGATTGTAAAAAACATGGATATGTTTTCATTTGTGGATGGTCACCGGATCGCAAGACGTGCGGTCAAAAGCATTATTTCTAAAGATGGCTGGTTACAGACCACGGTTTTCATCTTTGTGGCATTGGTGCTATTTCTAATGGTTTTATTTCCAATACTTCACATTTTCGATCTTATACCAAGTGCTACATTTTGGGTTGCACTTGGAATTTTGGCCCTATTTGTCGCCATCAATGTCTATCTGTACATGCGTTTTAAAAAGGCCAATTATGGGGTTAATTCAGGGAGCATATTCCTGAAATTCCTGGTCGAAAATCTGCAAAAAAAAGGTATATCCAGAAAACTCCAACTGGACCGCATCGCAAAATTTGTAATCAATGAAGATGGTACCGTGGAAGGAAATTCAAATTATCAATTCCTGGCCAGGAGCGAACACGTAGATGAAAATCAGAACATCATGGATGTCCTGAATGAGCAATACCATACCAATTTACAAAGTGTCTTCACCCTAAAGAACCTCACTGCAGACTACACCTTTATTACGGTGGATATTTCATCCGAAAGGAAAATTGAATTTCCCGCACAGGCCGGACTTTACTGGAGTAATCCCAATTTTGATGTGAATCCGGCGGTTTTTGTTCGCGCTTCCATGGCGATTCCCTTGTTTTTCGAACCTGTTATTCAGAAAATCGATCGCTCGGATCTCAAAATTGTGGAGAGCTGGGAAAAGATTTTTGTCTATCAAAATGAAATTCCAAATAAAGGAATATTTGTAGATGGTGGCTCCATTTCTAATTTTCCCATCAGCATTTTTCATAATCACAGGATCATCATTCCGCGGGTACCGATTTTCGGAATCAGAATAAATGACTCCAAACCAAACGCGGAAACCGAAATTAAAAACCTGGGAAACTATGCCGGAAGAATCTTAAACACCATGAAAAATAATTACGACAAAGATTTTCTCACCAAAAATAATTTCTACGAAAAATTCAGCATTGCAGATATCGACACCTATTTGACCAACGCAAACTGGCTCGATTTCAATATGGACGAGAAAACCAAAAGAGCACTCTTCCTAAAGGGGGTAGAATCAGCGATCAAATTTATGGACGAGTTCGACTGGTTTGACTACAAAATGAACCGCGCAAAAGTTTTTTTTGAAAACAACACCTAGAATCCAGAATTAATTGCCATTACCAAGAGCCGCTCTGGATTTCGCCAAAAAAGGAATGGAAATCACGCCCATTACAATCATAATGACAAGCTGCATGGTGTGCGAAATGAAAGCATAAGAAAGTCCAACTTCCGCACCTTCATCCGGGTTTTTCCCCATCGAAAGAAACAGAGCCATAATGCCTAATTTTAATGCAAGATGGAAAGCACCAATTCCACCTGAAGCCGGTACCATCATACCTAAAGTTCCCACCACAATGATGAAAAAACCATCCGCAAAGGTGAAGTTTGAAGTTTCCGGCAGCGCAAAACAAACAAGATAAGCCGCCAAATAATAGCAGATCCAAATCGCGGCGGAAAGCAAAATAAAACGAACTTTTTGTTTAAGCTTAAAAATCGAAGTCAGTCCGTGGAAAATTCCTTTGCCAAAATCTACAACCTTTTTGTAAATCGCAAACTTCTCCAAATTTTTCCGGAAAATAAAAAACAAAACACCCAGCAGCAGAACTATTCCCGCTATAATGACCAATTTATTTCCAGTTGCAGGTTCGGCAGTTTTGTTGTTTTCTTCAGTGACAAACTTATAAAATGAAACAATTGCACTGTATTTGAAAGCCATGGTCAATCCTAGAAACCCAAACATGCAGACCAAATCCACTACCCTTTCCAAAATAATGGTTCCGAAAGATTTCTCCACGGGAACTTTCTCAACTCCGAAAAGTGCTGTTGACCGGGCTAATTCCCCGCTCCTAGGAATCGTGAGATTCATCAAATACCCGAAAGCAATCGTCCAGAAAGAATTGGAATTTGATATGCGATAACCGAGTGGTTCAAGTAATAAGTTCCAGCGAATAGCACGAAACCAATACGCCAAAACCCCGAAAACTGCAGCTGCCAAAACCCAAAAATAATTTGCTTTGGCAAAATACCCGGCAATTTTTTGAAACTCCAATCCACGGACGGCAAGCCACATAAAAAACATGGCAATTGACAATGAAATGGCAATGGTGAGAAAGGTTTTTACGGAATTGTTCTTTTTGGCGGATTCCACAATTGAATTTTGAAGGAAAGAAATCCTAGGTTAAAAGGTTGGTTTTTTCGTCGGGAAAAATAATTTTTGGCTGAAAGGATTTCGCTTCTTCAGGCGTCATCTTTGCATAGGACATTATGATGATGATATCTCCTTTTTGAACGAGCCTCGCAGCAGGACCATTCAGACAGATTTCGCCGGATTTTCTTCTTCCTTTAATCGCATAAGTATCAAATCGCTCCCCATTGTTCACGTTCACGATAAAAACTCTTTCACCCACGATGATTCCGGATGCCTCCAGAAGTTCCTCGTCAATAGTGATGCTTCCAATATAGTTAAGATCTGACTCGGTGACGCGGACCCTGTGAATTTTCGATTTAAAAACTTCAATTAGCATGGCGCAAATTTAAAGCTTTTAATCAAAAAAGCACCAATAAATTAAATCCGGAAACGAACTTTGAAGTGTAAAAAGCCAAAATAACTACTTCTTGATGCAATTTGAAAGCCTATCGCTGCTACCAAACCGAAAGAAATCCACAAACATTTACAGCCAAATTAAATAATTCGCAATCTGAAAAATTCACAATAAAATTTACGAAAAAGTCCATTTTAAAAGCAATTGGCACAATCTTAGTATCTCCAAAAGGTTATAAAACCAAAAATATGAAATTTGCATATTTTTGTTAATTCAATGAATATTGTCAATTTTTGATTAATTTTTACGAAAAAGTTTGCACAATTTGAAAATTGTTTTAAATTTGCTTTTATAATAAACTAACCTTAATAATTACATTATGAACAAGTCTGAATTAATCGACGCAATCGCAAAGGATGCGAGCATCACAAAAGTAGCGGCAAAAGCTGCTCTTGAATCTTTTATTTCTAATGTGACAAGCACATTGAAGAAAAAAGACGGAAAAGTTTCTTTGGTAGGTTTCGGTACTTTCTCAGTAGCTGAAAGAGCTGCAAGACAAGGAATTAACCCTGCAACTAAGAAACCGATCAAAATTGCTGCTAAGAAAGTTGCCAAATTCAAAGCTGGTGCTGATTTAGCTGGAGCGGTAATGGGTGGAAAGAAAAAATAGTCATTCGCTAGACCTAAAAAATCAAACCCTGTCGAAAGACGGGGTTTTTTGATTTTAACACCTCAATAACTGCTTTTGAATTAGCTCAATCACTTTTCGGCACCATTCACTTATATCGGAAAAAAAGCCGCTTAAAACGCAAGCTCCATCATTCACCATTTCTCTTGCCGGAAGCTTTCAGAAGCTCCAACTTCATGGAGCGAGCCGAGAAATCTTCCAATCAAAATCTTCTTGGAGTTCGTAAATAATCCTGTCATGAAGACGATTTGGTCTTCCCTGCCAAAATTCAATTTCGTAAGGCTTTGCCAGATAACCACCCCAGTTTTCAGGTCGTGGGACTTCTTTTCCTTCAAATTCGACTTCCAGATCTTTGAGTTTTTCTTCAAGGAATTCCCTGCTGGGAATAACCTGGCTCTGTGGAGAGACTTTTGCACCAAGTTGGCTGCCTTTTGGTCTGGAATGAAAATATCCATCACTTATATTTTCGGGAACCCGCTCCAGATCTGCCTTAATGATGATCTGCCTTTCCAGACTAGGCCAGAAAAAATGCAAACATGCTTTATGGGTTTGTTCGATCGCTTTTCCCTTTCTGCTCTCATAATTGGTATAAAAAACGAAACCATCCCAATCGTATGATTTAAGGAGAACCATTCTGGTTCTTGGGCAGCCGTCTTTCTCCAGGGTAGAAACCGACACCGCATTCGCCTCCGAAATATTTGGATTTTCTTCAGCTTCCAAAAACCAGTCCCTAAATTGCTGCATGGGATTTTCCCTGACTTGATTTTCAAGGAGTTGAGATTTGTCGTAAACTTTTCGGTAATCGTGAAGGTTTTCCATTAATTTTTTTATTACTTTTGAATAAGAGGTTTTAGAACTCGTTATTACAAAGATGAATTACTCTTACAAAGGTAAAATATTAATTTCCACTCCTGATATTTCCGGCGACATATTTTCCCGCTCGGTGGTTTTGATCATTGACCACAATGAAAATGGCGCTTTCGGCCTGATTCTAAATAAAAAGAACAACAATATAAGTGCCCGACTTTTAGATATTTTTGGGTTCAATATAGATGTTTACGAAGGCGGACCGGTGGAAAATGACAAAATTTTCTTTATTTGCAAATCCCAAAAAGTCACGGAAAATTATTCCGACATTACTGAGGAGTTCTACCTTTCTGAAGATGTAGAAAACGTGGTTGCAGCAATTTTAGACCAAAGAATTTCGGTGAGCGATATTAAAGTTTTTTCCGGATATTCAGGTTGGGCGGCACACCAGCTCGAAAGTGAGATCCACCGAAAAATGTGGACCGTGGTGGATGTTTATAATTTGGATTACACCTCCCCGAATGATCAAAACCTCTGGAAAAACATCATGCAGAATCTTGGCGGAGAATATCTTCTTTGGGCAAACTCGCCAGAAGATGTTTCCATGAATTAATGCTGAATCGCGGAAAAATCTAAATCAGTAACTTTAACAAAACTTTAGCAACCCACCACATAATTTGTACTGAAAGTTCTCGTTTTCATAGTAACATAAAAAAACTAAAACCCGGTAAATGACCTTTTTGTTGTTTATCGGGTTTGTCAATTTTTGGGAGCGTGTAAAGAAGCTGGAAAAGCCTAAAAAAATCAAGATTCCTTAGACTTTATTACTGTAAATTAGATTTCCATTTTTCGATCATTTCGCCGAAACGATCTTTAGAAAAGGTTTTATTTCGGATTTTCATCACAGGGAAGATTCCTTTTTCATCGGAAATCATTAGGATCTCGTCAGCCTTTTGGGATTCAAAGCCTATCATCTCGCTTAATTCAATCAATGCCAAATTATTGTTGTGAATAAATGTGATAAAGCTTTCCATTAAGGGCGAAATCAAGGCACCTTCTGACTGTTTCGGGATTTTTATGGTATTTCCGTTCAGGAAAAGGAGATTGCCATAAATTGATCGGGCGATCCGTTTATTTGGATTTTGCAGGATGACATCGTCCAAATCATTTTCCTGGGCATAAATTTCAGCATAGACATTTTCCGGACAATGCACCCGAATACTACTCAGAAGATTGGTATTGACGTTGATTTCCTTGATCATATCCATTTCGAATCCCCTTTGCAGGGATAGTATATCTGGAATTTCATCTACATTAAAAAAAAACGCTACTTCCGCTTTAGACGGCAGCAATTCGGTGGAATTTCGGTAGGCCATGAAATTGATGATCCCGCTTGAAATTCCTTTGTCAATGATTTCAGCTTGGAATAATTCCTGAAAAAATTCCAGGGTATAAGTCAGCGGAATATCCATCCGCATTTTCCGCATGGAGGACATCAGGAAAAAATAACATTCTTCGGCTAAAATTAGTTTTGAATTTCGGACAAAGAAAGATACCTTCACCGCATCTCCGAGAAGGAAAGCCCTGTTTATTTCCTGAAAATTTTCTGAACTAAAATAATTTTGCACTTTGCTTTGGATTTAGCTAAAAAAATAATGAACGAAAAACTCGTCCATCATGTTTGTTCGTTTATAGATCAAATTATGCGGCTCCCAGTTTGATCTGCAGGTTTTCTATAAGATTTTCCCAGTAGAGCTGGTTTTCATTTTCGTCTCCGGGATCGCAAAAATCGGTTATATTTAAAGATAAATCCTCTGTAATGTCATCAATCACAATGGTCATTTCAAAGAAATTTTTGGTTCCCTCATCTTCTTCCCAGCGGAAACGAACGAAACTTTCCGGTTTGTATCGGATCAAAGTGGCTTTCTCAGAAGGACCGTTATTCCAACTGAAGAAAAAATCATCTCCCTTTTCTACTACCTCATCCGCAAACCATTCAGAAAGTCCTTCCGCACTCGCCATATATTCATATAAAATCTCTGACTGACAGTGCATTGGGAATTCGTAGTGCACTTTCGTTTTCGCCATATTGCTCACTTTTTTATGTGCCGCAATATATAAATTTAATTTTGATTTGTACAAACTATTTGAACTAAAAACGAAGAAAAGCGGATGGAAAAACATGATATTTGATAGGATTCGCTGGTAACTCCTGAAAAGATCGCTTTGAACTTTTATGGCGTCTTGACAAGTCACCAATTCTGGCTCATTTCAGGAGCAAAAAGTCAAACTCACCTTGGGCCGGAAACCAAAAAAAACTCCCCAAATTGGGGAGTTCCAAATTGTATGTAAAAAGGAATTACTTCAATTCTACTTCTGCACCAGCTTCTTCCAATTGCTTTTTCAAAGCTTCTGCCTCATCTTTAGAGATACCTTGTTTGATTGGAGCAGGAGCGCCATCTACCATATCTTTTGCTTCTTTAAGACCTGCACCTGTTAAATCTTTTACCAATTTAACTACAGCCAATTTAGAAGCTCCAGCTGATTTAAGGATCACGTCGAATTCAGTTTTTTCTTCAGCAGCTTCTCCAGCTCCTGCTCCACCTGCTACTACTACTGCAGCGGCAGCTGGCTCGATTCCGTACTCATCCTTAAGGATTGCAGCTAATTCGTTTACGTCTTTTACTGTTAAGTTTACTAGCGTTTCAGCTAAATTTTTTAAATCTGACATTTTGTAATGTTTTTGTTGTTGAACGATTTATTTTTGTTTTTTTGAGTAAATCTCAGGTTGCTTTCGGCTTTTGGCTTCCGGCGGGTTGAATAATTCAAAGATTATTCTGCAGCGGGAGCTTCTCCTTCTGCGGTTGCTTCCGGAGTTTCCGGTGCGGTTTCTTCTGCTGGTGCTTCTGCTTCAACCACTGGTGCTTCCACCGGTTCAGCTGCAGCTTCTGCTTTTGCTTCTACAGTTTCAGGCTTGTTTTGCAATGCGCCAATAACTCTCTGAATTGGTGACTGAAGCAATCCGATGATTTCTCCGATCATTTCTTCTCTTGACTTGATGTTTGCCAACATCTCAAGGTTGTTGTCTCCAACATAGAAAGTTTCCTGAAGGAATGCAGATTTCAAAGCTGGTTTCACCTCTTTCTTTCTGAAATCTCTGATCAGTTTCGCAGGTGCGTTTGCTGTTTCAGAAATCATGATGGCAGAGTTTCCTTTGAAAGTTTCGAACATTTCAGAGTAATCAACTCCTTCAATCTGCTCCATTGCTTTTTGAAGCAAAGTGTTTTTTACAACTTTTACCTTAATGTTTTGCTTGAAGGCAGCCCTTCTGAAATCTGAAGATTTCTGAGCGTTTAACCCTTCTAGATCTGCTACATAAACTACTTTTGCATCCTGAAGCAAATCTTTAATTTCTTGTATTGCTACAACTTTATTTTCTTTAGTCATTGTCTTAAGGATTTAAATTAGTTTACAGATTTTGTATCAACTGAAATTCCAGGACTCATGGTAGAAGACAAGTAGATTGACTTCACATAAATTCCTTTTGCAGCAGTCGGTTTCAACTTGATCAACGTCTGAATTAATTCAGATGCGTTCTCCTTGATTTTGGCAGCGTCGAAAGACACTTTTCCGATTCCTGCGTGGATGATTCCGTATTTATCAACTTTAAAATCAATTTTACCTGATTTCACTTCAGAAACAGCTTTTCCGATTTCCATCGTTACGGTTCCTGATTTTGGATTTGGCATCAAACCTCTCGGTCCCAAAATTCTACCCAATGGACCCAATTTACCCATTACGGCAGGCATTGTCACGATAACGTCAACGTCTGTCCAACCTCCTTTAATTTTATCAAGATATTCATCAAGACCTACATAGTCTGCTCCCGCTTCTTTAGCTTCAGCTTCTTTGTCTGGAGTAACTAAAGCAAGAACTTTCACATCCTTACCGGTACCGTGCGGAAGGGAAACAACTCCTCTTACCATTTGGTTTGCTTTTCTTGGATCAACTCCCAATCTAACCGCCAAATCTACAGAAGCGTCAAACTTCGCATAGTTCAGTTCTTTTACCAAAGCAGAAGCTTCGTCTAAGTTATAGACTTTGTTCTTCTCCAGTTTGCTTGCAACTTCTTTTTGCTTTTTCGTTAATTTTGCCATTTCAATAAGTATTAAGCGTTAGTTGGTTTAGTTCCTGTCACTCTCAATCCCATAGATCTTGCCGTACCTGCAACCATAGTCATTGCTGAATCGATGTTGAAGCAGTTAAGGTCTGTCATTTTATCTTCTGCGATTTTTTTAACCTGATCCCAAGATACAGAACCCACTTTAGCTCTGTTTGGCTCTCCGGAACCCTTTTTCTGCTTAGAAGCATCTAAAAGTTGGATTGCAGCAGGAGGAGTTTTGATAACGAATTCAAAAGATTTGTCTTCGTATACAGTAATTACTACCGGCAAAACCTGTCCTGGCTTGTCTTGAGTTCTTCCGTTAAATTGTTTGCAAAACTCCATAATGTTCACACCTGCAGAACCCAAAGCTGGACCTACCGGTGGAGAAGGGTTTGCTGCCCCTCCTTTCACTTGGAGTTTAACCATTTTAAAGACTTTTTTAGCCATTTTTTTGTTTTAAGATTTTTTAATTTATGAATGTGGAAGCATTTATAAATCAGCAAAATAGATTATCTCACCTTTCTACTTTACTTTTCGGACTGCAAAATTAAGAAATATTTTTAATTCCACAAGTGTAAGATGTTGATTTTTAGAAAGAATTTTTAAATTAATGGGATTCATGATCCGTTGCACCACTTTTTAATTACCGGTCAAGTTAATTCAGTGTTTTCACGGGTGTCTCTGCGTCTTTTCACCCAGCAAAACAACGTGTTTTCACCCAGATAAATCAGGCGTTTTCACTGGTTTTCCCAACCACACTTCATCATAAATTTGCACAAATACCTGATGAAAGCATTTGGAGTTTGTGATGAAAAAAATTTCTATTCTATTGACGTTAATTCTTGCCGGATCCATCATCTTCGGCCAAGCTTTAATATCTGAAAATTTTGAAAACTACCCATTGGGAAAATTTGAAAAACAGAGAGGCTGGGAAAGAGAAGGAGGAAATCCCGACCAAATAAAAATAGTGAACTTGCCCAATCAGACCAACGGAAAATCACTCCAGTTTGACCGCTCTACCCTAGATGAAATCGGCTTGCACAAAGCTCTTCCTTGGTCTTCCCGAAGTCCTGGAAATAATATTTTGAAAGTGGATTTCAAAATTTTTTCTGGCCGGGGATTTGGTAAATCCGCGATTCAAGTATTTGCCGACGGAATTACACGCTACAAAGTAGGTGAACTGGTCTATTTTGCGAGCAGTGGTTCATTCCTATTCCGAAGCCAAAATATGGATCCCAACGGAACAATAACATTTTCCAACGTCGAGGAAAACAGATGGTACGACTGCACCATGACTTATAATTCCAATAATGGCCAGTCCTACATTGTGATCGAGGGCGCCACTTTCGGTCCATTTTCAGATGCCGCCGGAAAATCCCCAGACAGATTTCAGTTTACTTCCGATCCATTTGACGGACTTCATACTTTGAACTTCGATGATTTAAAAGTTTCCGCAATCAATCAGCTTTCGGCTTCCACCGAGAATGGGATTTCGCAGACCACGGTTTTTCCAAATCCGGCAAACGATCTCTTCACGATAAAAACAGACAAAGGAATTTCCCAAGTATTCCTATTCGATCATGACGGAAGAATGGTGGCAAGTTCAAACTCCAAGGCAATGAATTTATCGGGGTTGAATTCTGGGATTTATATTCTAAACATTAAATATACCGATGGAAAACACGAAAGCATGAGGATCATAAAAAAATAATCCATTTTTTTAATCTATTTTAGTATTTTTGAGAGAGCTGCAATCTTATGGGTTGCAGTTTTTTAGGCTAAAAAATTCGATCAAAATTTGGCGCCGAATCGATGTCAACTTACCGACCTTCATCATAATGTAAGTCTAAAATCCTTTGAATTTTAGCTTTTTCAAATGGAGTGATTTTCTTCCACACAAAACCGTCTCTAAAATCTGGACCTTTCAATTGCGGAAAAATTCCTGCATCGAGATATTGCTGGACAAAAGAGGGAGAAATAGCAGGAATCGGGGTATCAAAACTAAATGGATAATCTTTGACCACATTAAACTTCAGGTTTCCGATCTGGTGATTTTCAAACTTTTTCCATTCATAGACAGCCGGTGAACAAAACTGAGTCGGAACGAAACCACCCATAAAACCGCTCATCTTAAAACTCGGAAGTTGAGATTGGAAATATTTTGGAAAACAAAAAAACAGACCAAAAATGAAAGTTAATATCGAAAAAATCAGCAGCGAGCCGAACTTTGAAATCCGCTGCCAAAAAACCACAAAGAAAATCACGAAAAACACATCGATAAAAAACCGATACTGTGCCGAGAACCATAAAACCATAATAGTTTTCAGCAAAATAGAAATGAAAATGAGCCAAACAAGTTTTGATTTTCTTAAAATAGAAAATAGCAGAAATAGCGCTAAACTTACCACAAAAAGCATATGGATTTTACCTTTGATCCCATCCAAAAAAAGCCAGTTTTTGATGTAATCCATTGTAGAAAATTGCCGGATCTCTTCCACAGTATATTGCAAATCATAGGTTTTAAGAATCGCCATATCTGATGATTTTGCCAAAACAACGGAATTAGGCGCCCAACTAAAACCAAAGTCAGGAAACGGCACGGGGAAAATTGGAAACCCAAAGGTCCAAATGTTCTTGAATAGGAATAAAAATAATAAGATTTTTCCCGGCAAGAATACTCTCAAACCAGACCGCAACATGAAGACCGAATATAAAAAGCTCAATACAGGCAGCCAAATCATGGTCGGTTTGACCGCAAATATAAAAACGGAAATCAGGAAAAGCACTGAAGAATCCCTATATCCAAGGAAAATCTCATTTAATACGATCAGTGAAAAAACGAGCATCGGCAAATCCGGATTTGGAGATTGTGCGAATAAAAACAAAATTGGCAGGAAAACAAGATGAATCCAAGATTTTTTCTCGAAAATATAAATCAGGAAAATGACAAGGATTACCGCATTGAGCCTTAAAAAAGAGTCTGTGAAATTTGAAAAGCCCGCCTGCAAAATATGCCAAAAAGACATTTGTCCTAAGAGTAAATCCAAATTCGAAATTCCCTGGACCAAACCCACTTTTGAAAGCCAACTGATTGTGGGAACATAATAACCGAAATGGTCTAAAATAAATGGATAGAAAGATCCGAAAAATAGAATGATGGCCGTTACCGATAAAAATATACTTCTATGATTAGGAGCAAATTGCAAGATTCCGCGATATTCTTTAAAATAAAAGAAGGCCCAAAATCCAAAGACCAGAAAAGGGATCTCGACAAAGATGTTTAAAGGAACAAAAAAAGCCATCAAACAAAAAAGGGTTGAAATAGACAGGGTTCCCAAAATCAACTTTAAGGAAATCCCGTCAACCTCGATTTTAAATAAACTGCAAGAAACCCGCCCGAATCCGAGAAAAACGGGTATTAAGACAATTGCTGAAAAAAGAATAGAAAGCACAGCTATTTTATAAACGGAACCGATTTTTTCAGCACCCCATCTACTTTCAATTCGCAGATATAATTTCCCTTTTTCATTTTCAGGTGTTCCACATCAATTTTTTGAATATATTTTCCATAGCCTTGATTTTCTCTCAAAACCTGGCGAACCAATCTTCCGGACATATCGTAAATATTGATCTCAACCAAAGATGACGCGTGAAGTTTGTAGGAAATATAGGCTTCCTTATCTACCGGATTCGGGTAAAAGTTGATGTTTTGATCGGTTACATTTTCAACCGTTTGCAGAATATTGCTATCAAGAATTTTAGCGGTCACGATTCTACTGCTTCCACCGACTCGGTCTCCCCAAATTGCGTGAATCACCCCATTTCTGGCGGCAATATTGGTGTAATCACCAAAAAAAATGCTTGGATTGGGAGTGAACGTGGTTTGGTTTATTTTAATATTGACGAAAGTTTGACCTCCATCGGTGGACCGCGCAAGATACACATCTGTTTGATTGTCGCTGTAACTTCTTCGGTCATAGAAAACGAAATATAGGTTTCCATTAGACTGATCGATGGCCATCCAAGTTAGGAATTGCTGCTTTCCGGAATTATCATTATTTACTTTGGTGGGTGTACTCCAAGTATTCCCGCCATCAATTGATTTACTCAAAAAAATATCGGTGTTATCGATACCGTTTCTTTGATCACTCCAATTCACATAAATTGTGCCGCGATTAGGTCCATTGCTGATGTCGCAAGCCGTAATCGGAAGTCCATTGCTGCGGTCGAGTCCCGGAATCGAAAAATCCCACCCTCCGGGAATATCGGCAATTTTAATATCATTAGTGAGCCAGGTATTTCCCCCATCCAGGGAGCGGTCAAAAACCAAACCAGCGGGTCCTGCCCACGAAACATAGATTTCGTTGTTTGGTCCAATCGCGGGAACGGCTCCTTCCACGGTATTGTCTTGATCCACACAGTCTCCATCGATTTGGTTTATTTTAATGGGTGTGCTCCATGATGTGCCGCCATTGGTTGATTTTGAAAACAGAATGGAAGATTTGTCATTGGGATTTGCACTGCCATAGGAATCAAATTGAGTCCAGGTCATGTAGAGGTTATTGTTACTGTCTGCTGCAAGCCATTGCTTATCATGCTGTTTCCCGTTGAGTCCCACATAGCTTCCGTTATCATAGGTTGCACCACCATTGGTTGATTTCTGAACCACGATCCTGTCCAGCCAAGAACCGGAACTTGGATTAGAAAGATGCGCAAAAAATAAATTTCCGGCATTATCAAAAACCAAAGCCGGATCACCCCAAACTCCATAAGTTGAACTTAAGGATTTTAAAGTCCAATTCAAACCGCCATTTGTGGAATAGTAATAATTATTGATATTGGCACCCGCAACCAAAATATTGGGATTGGTGGGGTGAATTGCGATCGATGGTTCAGTAGGCGTTCCGGAATGGATAACCACGTTCTGCTGCGCCAGAAAAAAACCAATGGATAAAAATGTAAACAAAAATGGAAGCTTCATAGCAATAAAAAAAGATTGCCTAAAAATAAGCAATCTTTCGAATATATGGAGTGATTTGGTTTTAAAACTATCTCGGCTGCACTCGGCCGTCTTTTCTATCCTGTGCTCTACCAATCGCATAACCTGTTGCTCCACCCACGATACCACCGATCACCGCACCAGCTCCACGATTGTTCTTGTTGATAATGGCTCCTGCTGCGGCACCACCCACGGTACCGATAATTGCACCTTTCGCCGCTTTACTCATGCCTTGTTTTTGAGCGGTTCCTTGAGTGCTTCCCGCACTAGCTCCAGAATTTGATGCAACACTTCCTGAGCTTGATGCTCTACGTGGGGTCCTGTTCACATAGACGGTTTTCGTTCTGGTCACTACTTTTGGAGCGGCTGCAGCTGCGGCCTTATTCACCTCAGCGATACTGTCTGCCTTTTTCTGGGTTTCATAAGCCATTCTTTCTTTTTCAATAGCCAATTTCTGCTGCTCAATTTCCAATTGTCTTTGTTGGAACTCTACCTTTTGCTGTTCTAACGATTTTTCAGCTATGGTGTTGTCTTTCTTACAGGCAGTCATCATTAACATTGACACAAAACCTGCTAACAATATATTTTTCATAATCTTAAATTTTTAAAAGTCAATATATCTATCTCATCGTCGAAAAGGATATGCCAAAAACGAAACCATTCTTGAGTTAAAGAAATGTTAAATATTTAAAAAAATCATAATTTTTGAGGTTAACAAGTTAATATTCAATGATTTTAATAAGGTCGAAAATGGAAAAAATTTTAAAAATTCAGAAGGTGAAGAATCAAATATGAAAAATCTTCGCAGTAAAAACTATTCCCACCGGTGCACCATCGGTTATCATCACCAACAAAAAAAACTCTAACCACTTAAAAATAAGAGAATTAGAGTTTTATGGAGGTACCTAGCGGATTCGAACCGCTGTAGATGGTGTTGCAGACCACTGCCTAACCACTCGGCCAAAGTACCATTTGGGTTTGCAAATATAGACAATTTTTGAACTATGGAAAAACTTTTTTCACCCGCTTTCTTTCATTCCAATGGCATTGATATCGGTATCTAAACTTTTCGCTTTTTCAAAATCCTTCAATTTTACAACCCTTGTATCTGACCAGCTGTCATGCCATCCATTTTTTCCCAAAAATGAAAGTGCATCAAAAGGAACGATTCGCGAAAAACTTCGTTTGAGTAAATCCATTGCGGTGAGCGGACTGTCATCTGCCTTGACCACTTTGGTCCCGGTAATATATTTGCCCACACTTCTGCCGTTGGTTCCCCATTCCGTTAGAAACATCAGCACCGCATAAACAATCATGGTCAAAACCCGGTCAACCAGACCATTGATGTTTTCCATTTGATAGGTCACCTCATCGATCTCTGAACCGGTAATAAAACTGTAAACTACGGCGAGGATTCCAAAAAGCAATATCGTGCCCGAAAAACACAAAGCAAAATCAATAAAATAATTGGCAAGTCGAAGCCCGGAACTTGCGCGATTTCTTTCCACAATTTGTAAAACTTTTGCCATACACTTTTTAATTTTAGCTAAAATAAACAAAAATCACATTCCCTGAACAAAAAGTTTCAACTGCGCTTCAGTATCGATTACGGCGGTGATGACCGATGCACTCAAAATGATTTTCGAGGGTTTCAAGCTGAAGACCTTTCCCTGCATTTTCAAGCCTTTGTAATATTCTTTGTTAAAGGTTTCCTCAATGCTTTTTTTGGAAGAATCCTCCAATTCCGCAGTCGGAATTCCATATTCTTGCTCAATCATTTTCACAATTTTTCCCCGGAAAAGCAATGTGGCGGCTTTATGCAGGATATTCTTGGTCTTCAGATTGAATGTGGTATTATTCAAGACAATTTTCCTTTTCCCTTGGTCATAAACCGGTATTCCGGAAATGAATGAAGTTCCTTCCACAGTGCCCTCCGTTTTGGCTTCCAACATAATTCGCCCGTTTTCGCCATAAACTTTGATTCCCGTAATTTTGATTTTTGATTTCCCTTCTCTAAAGTCAAATTCCTTGTTGAGAAACATATTTTCAGCAATTTTCGTGGCCTCGGTAAATGGAATATTTGCAGTGGTTTGAATTAAGAATTTTTGTGGAAGAGCCTGAACCGAACTGAAATTGGCAACCGATTTAACCAATGGCGAATCTGCGGGCCTTTGTCCGGTAAAAGTTTCGGAATAGGTGTCAATCCCGATATTTGCCTGAATTTGGTCCAGGTAGAAAACCAGCGGCGTGATATTAATGGCAACCGGCGTCACTTTCAACCAGGTGTTAAATTCTTCGGAAACCTTAAAAGGCTGCGCAAACTGATTCCATCCCATAATCGCATACTGTTGAAAATTCAGTTGTGCCGCCATCATTTCATCGATCGTTTTGCAGAAATCCTGTTGTTGTTTTTTCAGATTGCTTTCCACCAAAGATGTGATGGGAACTTTAATTTTTCCAAAATCAAGGACAGGCTTGGTTACCCACTTGAAACCATTCGGAGAAGTTTTGGTGGTGATGGTCCAATTGTTATTAAAGTTGATTTGCACATTAAAATACATCACGGTCTCGAAAGTCGTATTTTGATAATTGTAAACCCCCAAAGTTCCTATTCCCTTTTCTGCCCAAATTTTAAGCGGAACCTCGATCAGCAGATTCTGGTTGGTTCCGCCCACCAAACGAATCGGTCGGGTTTTCCAAACTTTTACCTTAAACTGATCATTATCATTGTCAATATAGGAATCATCCTGATAAACCAGCTGTGGAACGGAATTATTGATGATATTCGAAATCTCTGCAAGCGGAATTTTCACCGGCATGGAAATCGACGACTTTATTTTTGGGAAATTATAACTATCTTGTATTGTTTGTTGGGAAAACGTTCTGCAGAAAATAAGCACAAAAAAGATTACCGGAAAATTTCGCATTTTTACATTTTGTATGAAACGCAAATTTCAACAAAAATTTCATATCAGAATCAAGAAAAATTTTAAACTTCAATGAAACCCTTAGAAATATCTGTACTTGATTTGGCTCCAGTAAAGCAAAACAAATCCATTCATGAAACTTTTAATGACAGTTTGGATTTGGCCAGAAATGTAGAAAAATGGAATTACCGTAGATTTTGGCTCGCCGAACATCACAATATGGCGTCTATTGCCAGTTCCGCAACATCTGTCTTAATAGGCTTTATCGCAAACGGAACCCAAAAAATCCGTGTCGGTTCAGGTGGCGTGATGTTGCCGAATCACAGTTCACTCGTCATTGCCGAACAATTCGGAACGTTGGAAAGCCTTTTCCCCGGAAGAATCGATTTGGGAGTTGGCAGAGCTCCCGGAACCGACGGTTTGACCGCAAAAGCTTTGGGAAGAAATCCAATGACCATCAACGAACAGTTCCCAAAGCAAATCCGCGAACTTCAGCAATATTTTTCGGTGGAAAACCAGAATAGTGCTGTTCGCGCAATTCCCGGCGAAGGTTGCGACATTCCGATATTTGTTTTGGGTTCCAGCACAGACAGTGCATGGCTTGCTGCGGAATTCGGATTGCCGTATGCATTTGCAGGGCATTTTGCGCCAGAAATGATGAGTTTTGCTTTTGAGATTTACCGAGAAAACTACAAACCGAGCGAAAAATTTCCGGAACCGTACCTGATTGCTTGTGTAAACGGAATTGCCGCGGAAACTGACGAAGAGGCAAAAAAATTGACTACCACGCTTTACCAGGCGTTTTTAAATATCATTAGAAACGACCGAAAACCATATTCGCCGCCGGTTGACGACATGGATGCCATTTGGAGCCCCATGGAAAAAGCCGCCGTTCTGCAAAAACTTCGGTACAGCTTTGTGGGAAGTCCAGAAACTTTGCAAGGCCAGATCCATAGTTTCCAGGATCGGTTTCAGGTGGATGAACTCATGATTACCTCGCATATTTACGAACAGGAAGCGAGATTGAAGAGTTACGAAATTTTCCGGCAGGTGGTGGATCTTTTGAATAAGGCTTGAAAGAAAAGACTACCGTCATAGCGAAATCCCAAATTATTTTGCAGGCGAACTCCCGCGTCCCGGCTTGAGCGGAAATCCTTTTTTCTGCGTTGGATTTAGTTGTTGGCGAAAAAAGATTGGGAGCGGAAGACGGAAAAAGACGCCCAAATAAAAATTGCGATTCGCTCCAAATCTCTGTACCTTTGCAAAAATCTAAAAGTAAAATGTCTGAAATAAAACTCAACACGATTCCGGAAGCCATTGAAGATTTGAAAAACGGAAAAGTCATCATCGTGGTAGATGATGAAAATCGCGAAAATGAAGGCGATTTTCTTTGTGCCGCAGAACTGACCACCCCTGAAATCATCAACTTTATGTCAATTCACGGAAGAGGTTTGATTTGCACGCCGCTACCTGAAAAAAGATGTGACGAGCTGGAACTGGAAATCATGGTCACCAGAAGCAGCGACCCAAAGGAAACGGCTTTTACGGTTTCTGTGGATTTGTTGGGAGACGGTGTATCCACTGGGATTTCGGCGAGTGACCGAAGCAAAACGATCCTCGCATTGATGGATGAAAATACCAAGCCAACCGATTTGATGCGACCGGGACATATTTTTCCTTTGCGTGCTAAAAAAGGCGGCGTTTTAAAAAGGGCGGGACACACCGAAGCGGCGATTGATCTGACGAAACTTGCAGGCCTGAAAGAAGGAGGTGTGATTTGCGAAATCCTGAATGAAGACGGAACCATGGCCAGATTACCGCAACTCTATACCTTGGCTCAAAACCTGGGACTGAAGATTATCTCAATCGAGGATCTCATTAAATATCTTTTAAGGAAAGGCGACCTCATCGAAAGAATTGAGGAGAGAAAAGTGAAAACCACCTATGGTGATTTTGATTTTTTTGCCTTTAAGGAAACAAGCACCGATCAAATCCATTTTGCACTGACCAAAGGTACTTGGCTGGAAGACGAGCCGGTTTTGGTTCGGGTACAATCTTCCAACTCCTATTTTGATGTGTTGAGCAGATTGGTTTCGGGCGAAAAACCATTGTTGGCGAAAGTCACCAAAATGATTAACGATGAAGGGAAAGGCGCCCTGATTTTCATCAACAACGTTTCCAATTCCGAAAACACGATGCGCAAACTGCAACAGTTTCTGGATTTCCAAAACGGCCAGGAAGTTCGGCCTACTCTGTCTTCGAACTTCAGGGATTATGGGATTGGAACTCAAATTTTGAAGAATCTGGGCATCAATAAATTTCGGGTAATTACCCAGAATGTGAACCAAAAACCAGTAGTTGGCGGCTACGATGTAGAGGTTACCGAAATGGTGGAACTGGTTTAAGCCGACAAACATTCAAAATAAAAAATCGTCTGAAGAACAATTTCAGACGATTTTTTTATTATTGAGAATTCTCCGTTAAGCTTGGTCTAATGAAGCTCCGAAATATTCTCTGTTCAACCTGGCAATCACTTCCAAAGAAATTCCTTTCGGACATTCCACTTCACAAGCTCCGGTGTTTGAACAGTTTCCAAATCCTTCTTCATCCATCGCGGCAACCATTTTCAGGACTCTTCTTTTTCTTTCCACCTGTCCTTGTGGAAGAAGAGCGTATTGGGAAACTTTTGCTCCCACGAAAAGCATGGCGGAACCGTTTTTACAAGACGCCACACAAGCTCCACAGCCGATACAGGTTGCAGCATCCATGGCTTTGTCGGCTTTTTCTTTCTCTACCAAGATGCTGTTTGCATCGGTGGTATTTCCGGAGGTGTTTACCGAGATAAATCCGCCGGCGGCCATCACTCTGTCGAAAGCGCTCCTATCCACCACCAAATCTTTGATTACTGGGAATGCTGCACTTCTCCAAGGTTCAATGGTGATGGTTTCCCCGTCTTTGAACATCCTCATGTGAAGCTGACAAGTTGTGATTCCGGTATCCGGACCGTGAGGTCTTCCGTTGATGTAGAGTGAACACATTCCGCAGATTCCTTCGCGGCAGTCGTGGTCGAAAGCGATTGGTTCTTTTCCTTGATTGATGAGATTTTCGTTCAAGATATCCAGCATTTCCAGGAATGAAGAATCGGTGGACACGTCTGAAATCTTATAGGTTTCAAACTGTCCTCTTGATTTATTGTTTTTCTGTCTCCAAATTTTCAGAGTCAGGTTAAGTCCTTTTTTTGCACTCATTTTCTTACTGTATTTTGGAGATTATTTATAACTTCTTTGTTTAACTTCAATATTTTCATAAAGTAGGGGCTCCTTGTGCATCACCTCAGCGTTGATGTCATCACCTTGATATTCCCAAGCTGCAGCATACATAAAGTTCACATCATCTCTTTCAGCTTCTCCTTCCGGCGTTGCGTGATCCCACCTGAAATGTCCGCCGCACGATTCTTCTCTCTGCAATGCGTCTTTTGCCATTAACTGTCCTAATTCCAGGAAGTCTGCAACTCTGAACGCTTTCTCCAGCTCCATATTCATTTCGTTGGCATCTCCCGGAACTCGCACGTCTTTCCAAAATTCGTTTCTTACCTCTTCAATCTCCTTTATCGCCTCTCTTAAACCTTCCGGTGTTCTTCCCATACCTACTTTGTTCCACATGATGTGACCAAGTTTTTTATGGAAATAATCTACCGAATGTTTACCGTTGTTAGTCATGAAGAAATTAATCTTATCCTTAATTTCCTTTTCTGCCGCATCGAAATCAGCAGTATCTGTTGGAATTGCTCCTGTTCTAATATCCGCAGATAGGTAATCGGCAATCGTGTAAGGAAGAACGAAATAACCGTCTGCCAAACCTTGCATCAGTGCTGATGCTCCAAGTCTGTTTGCTCCGTGGTCAGAGAAATTCGCTTCACCAATCACAAAACATCCCGGAATTGTAGATTGCAAATTATAGTCAACCCAAATACCACCCATGGTGTAGTGAACGGCCGGATAAATCTTCATTGGCGTCACATAAGGATTGTCTGCGGTAATTTTTTCATACATTACGAAAAGGTTTCCGTATTTTTCTTCAACCCAAGCTTTGCCTAAATCGTAAATCTGCTGCTGAGTAGGATTATGAATATTTTTTTCGATAGCGGCTTCGTTACCTTTTTTGATAATTTCTGTGGAGAAATCCAGGTAAACGCCTTCTTTTGTATCATTATTCTCGATGCCAAAACCTGCATCGCATCTTTCTTTTGCCGCTCTGGATGCCACGTCACGAGGAACAAGGTTTCCGAACGCGGGATATCTTCTTTCAAGATAGTAATCTCTGTCTTCTTCTTTGATGTTTTCAGGTCTCAGTTTACCTGCGCGAATGGCTTCCGCATCTTCAATTTTCTTCGGAACCCAAATTCTTCCGGAGTTTCTAAGAGATTCAGACATCAAAGTCAGTTTAGACTGCTGCGTTCCGTGCACCGGAATACACGTTGGGTGAATTTGAACGTAACAAGGATTTGCGAAGTACGCCCCTTTTTTGTGGATTTTCCAGGCTGCAGAAACGTTGGAGCCCATTGCATTGGTCGAAAGAAAATAAACGTTTCCGTAACCACCGGAAGCAATCACCACAGCATGTGCCGAATGTCTTTCGATTTCGCCGGTAACAAGATTTCTTGCAATAATTCCTCTCGCTTTGCCATCCACGATAACCAGATCCATCATTTCATGACGGTTATACATTTTGATGCGGCCTTTACCAATTTGCCGGCTCATTGCGGAATATGCTCCAAGCAACAACTGTTGTCCGGTTTGTCCTTTGGCATAGAAAGTCCTTTTCACCTGCACACCACCGAAAGAACGGTTGTCCAACTGTCCACCATAATCTCTACCAAACGGAACTCCTTGCGCCACACATTGGTCGATGATGTTTGCAGAAACCTGAGCCAATCGGTAAACGTTTGCTTCTCTGGAACGGTAGTCTCCACCTTTGATCGTGTCATAAAACAATCTATAAATGGAGTCACCATCACCCTGATAATTTTTTGCGGCATTAATCCCACCTTGAGCGGCTATGGAGTGCGCTCTTCTTGGCGAATCCTGATAGCAAAATGCTTTCACATTATATCCTTGCTCAGCCAAAGTAGCCGCTGCAGAACCTCCTGCCAAACCAGTTCCAACAACGATGATATCGATTTTGTCTCTGTTATTTGGGGAGACCAGGTTCATGTGGTTTTTATGATTTTCCCACTTGTCGGCTAATGGACCAGCTGGGATTTTTGAATCTAATTTACTCATTATTTGAAATTTTAGATTTAAGGTTTGAATTTTAGAGTTTGAATTTGACTAAAATTCAAATTATTGAGTTAAAAAATGAAAAAGCGCAATGAAGATGAAACCTGCAGGAATCAAAATCGAATACCAAGTTCCAATCTTCTTGATCAGCGGCGTATATTTCGGATGTCTAGCTCCCACGGATTGAAAAGATGATTGGAAACCGTGTGCCAAATGTAATCCCAGCAAAATGAAAGCGATCACATATAGAACAACTCTCCAAGTTTCGGCAAATTTTGCATGAAGATCTGGCCAAAATCTTGCGATATCGGTTGGATCGCCACCTCCCGGAATGTATTTGTAAGTCATCTCATGGAGCCAGAAATCGTACATGTGAAGTCCCAGGAAAGCCAAAATGACCAATCCCGAATAAATCATGTTTCTGGACATCCAGGTGGTGTTCGCATTCCCATTGTAAACCGCATATTTCACTGGTCTTGCATTTCGGTTCTTGATTTCTAGGACGAATCCCATGACGAAGTGAAAAATCACCGCAAAAACCAAAATCGGCTGCATGATATATTGCACCATCCAGTTGTAGCCCATAAAATAGGATGCCTCATTGAATGGCCCATCTTTGCCACAAACCGAAAGTAGATTCACCGAAAGGTGCATGATTAGGAAAAGAAGCAGGAACATTGCGGACAATGCCATTGCGTATTTTCTACCGATGGTAGAACGTGAAAATCCTGACATAACTGTGTTTAAATTTGAATTCCCACAAAGTTAAAGAATTGTTAAGCTACTAAAAAGTGAGATTCATCAGAATTATTCAGTTTGTAATGTTTCTAAATAAGGGGCCAAATCAAAATCCAAATCACCAGAGGTGAATGACCATGTGCAAATGATGAAACGCTGGAAATGATGTTGTTTTTGCAAATCAAACTGACATTGCACATTTTTGTCACGATGGGTAAATTGAAGACCTTTGATTTCGAATAGACTCACTTTTTGCTTTTTAGGTAATATTTTTTTCCATCTATATTAATGGACTCTACATCTTTTGGAATCAATTTAATCTCAAAATTTTTGGTTCTACGGGAAGTAAGGTAAGGTTCAATCACATAAGTTCCCAGTTTTTCAAGATCCAAATGCTCCGGAATTAGAAATTGAACTTTTTCATTCATTTTAATGGAAACCAGGTTTTCTTTAAAATATTGGTGAACCAAAACTTCATTGATTTGATTGGCCCTAAAATTTAAGACAACCCGTAAAGCGACAAATAAAGCAAAATAATAAACCAGTTTAGAAATGTTTTTAGCATTGAATTTCAAAATGGCAAACCTTAAATAGAAAATGACCAGGTAACAAACTGAAACTTCTAGCAAAGTAATCGGGATCATCTTATAAAAAGCAACGTCCATGTTCGCAAAAAAATGGATCATCTTCAGGATCAAGGTCACACAAATATCATACAAGACATTCAGCCATGAAAAAGTCATGGAGAATGCGATTAAAAGCGTCATCAATAAAGCGAAAATAATCAGAATTTCCGCTACCGGAATCACCACCAAATTGGCGATAATTGATATTAGCGACCACTGGTGAAAATAATAAACCACCAATGGAAGCGTGGAAATCTGTGCCGCCAAACTCACCGAAACCACATTGACCATAAAGTTTTGAATCTTATTTTTGGGTTTCGGCAGGTATTTCAAAATGGGCTGATTCAACCAAAAAATTCCGAAGACCGCCGCAAAACTCAGTTGAAAACCCACATCAAAAAGTTGATTGGTATCCACAATGAGAATTGCAAATGCCGCAATGGACATCGAATGAAGCAAATATGTCTTCCTTTGGAGCAATACATAAATATAGTAGCAAGAAATCATCACGCAGCTTCGAACGACGGAGCTTCCATAATCAATGAAAATGGCAAATGCCCAAATCAAGACTAAAGAAATTATGATTTTGGAATTTCGGAATTTCGGTGGGAAAATCGGATTTAAAACCAATAAAATCAACATAAAAATTATCGCCATGTGCGAACCGGAAATCGCCAAAATATGCATCAAACCAGATTTTTGAAAATCCTGCACGGTCTCTTTGTCCATTTCCGTCCGATCTGCCAAAATAATTCCCTTGGTAAATTCCCGGGTGGGTTTGCTGAGATGGGCCGCATCAATTTTATTTAATGTTTCCAGGCGTTTTTGACGGATTTTTTCGGCAAAAGTGAGATCGTTTCTTGCTCCACTTTGATACGAATTCGGGAGATAGCTTTGAAAATAAATATCTTTTCTAGCAAGATACTTCCCATAATCAAACTGAAAATCACTGTAGGGTTTCGAAATCGGGTTCACATAAACTTCTCCTTTATAATAATGCCGAAAATCCAAATCCTTTTCTGCTCTCGGCATAGAAAGCACGCTTTTAAAAAACTCCTTGTTGCACCAAGCGGAAATTTCGTAACGTTTATTTTTCTCGTTGGAGTTTAGTTTTTGGTTGATTTTGAAATAGATGAACTCCTTTCCATGAAGTTCGGGCAATTTCGATTTCTGCAAACTCAAGGAATGGGCAAAAAGACCTAATGAAAAGAACAAAAGCATTAGGAAAAAATACCGAAACCGATAAACGAAATAATTTTTCACCAGAAAAGAAAACAACAACAAAAAACTGATTCCCAAAAAGAGATGGATCAGCTTTTCATTCAGCAAAAAATAATCCTGCAAGAAAATTCCAAGAATAAAAAAAGTACACAGGATCAATAAGGGTTGCTTTTTCAACGGGCGTTTTCGGGTAAAAATATCAAATTATTTTGATAAAACCCACCGTCAAATCACCCATTTACGATCACTTCTGCAGCATGGTCACTTGCCCCTTTTCCGCCCAGCTTTTCCCGGAGCAGCGCATAATTGTTGAGGATTTCTTCTCGTTTTGTTCCCCCCAATATTTTGGTCAGTTCAGCAACTAAATTTTTAGTGGTCAGGTTTTCCTGTATCAATTCGGTCACAATTTCCCGGTCCATAATCAGGTTGACCAGAGAAATATATTTGATGTTTTTTATCAGGCGCTTCCCTATTTCATAGGAAATTCTGCTTCCCCGATAACACACTACCTCTGGAATATTGAGCAAAGCAGTTTCCAAAGTTGCCGTGCCGGAAGTTACCAGAGCGGCTTTTGAAGACCTCAGCAAATCATAGGTTTTATTGGATACAAAATGGACATTTTCATCCACATATTTTTCATAAAAACTTTTCGGCAAACTTGGCGCACCCGCGATCACGAATTGATAATCGCGGAAAAACGGCCGAACCGAAAGCATCAAATCCAGCATTTTGCCAACTTCCTGTTCGCGCGAACCCGGAAGCAGCGCGATAATTTCCTTCTCATTTAAGCTGTTTTCATTTTTAAATTTAGCAATATCGATCGGCTCCAAATCAGAAATCGCATCCAATAATGGGTGTCCCACAAAATGTGCATCGATCTTATGTTTTTTGTAGAACGCTTTCTCAAATGGAAGGATCACCAACATTTCATCTACGAACTTTTGAATTTTTTCAACCCGGCTTTCTTTCCAGGCCCAAAGTTGGGGAGAAATATAGTAAACTACCTTAATTCCCAAACTTTTGGCGAAGGCTGCAATCCTTAAGTTAAAACCAGGATAATCGACCAGGATTAAGACATCCGGTTGGTAGTTTTCAATATCCGTTTTGCAGAATTTGATGTTTTTCAGAATGGTGTTCAAGTTTTTGGCAACCTCCAAAAATCCCATGAAAGCTAGCTCTTTGTAATGTTTTACCGGAGCGGTTCCGGCTACTTTTTGCATTAAATCTCCACCCCAGAATCTGAATTCAGCGTTGGAATCTTTTTTCAGGATGGACTTCATTAAGTTGGAAGCGTGCAGATCTCCGGATGCTTCTCCTGCGATGATGTAATATTTCATTAAGAATTTTGATGAGTAAAAAAAATCAGCTAAATATCCAGATTTTCTTGGACTTGTTTACCGTCCCAGATTTTTAAAATAATGATTTGACTATCACTAAATTTATAAAAAATAAGATAATCTTTTACGAAAATATAGCGAATTTCCGACTCATCAAATTTTTTACCCGAAAAAGGAAAATCAACCAAGCGTTTTACCGAATTAGAAAATAACAAATTTAGCTTTTTGCTGTAAGTGACCGATTTTGTTCGGTCTCTCCAGTATTTTAGAATTGCTTTACGATTTTTTCCAGCCTCAATATCCCAGATAATTATTCGTTTAACCATTCTTCAAGTTCTTTTTCCAATTGTTCATTTGTGATAAAACGTCCTTCTTCAATTCGCTTTTCAGCATTTTTCATTTCATCGATGATATTTTGAGGAAACTCGATTTCTTCTTTCTCTAGCAAATCCTCAATCTGTTTGATAAGTTTCTCACTTTTCGTAAAATCAATTTGAGCCTTAATTCTTAATTTCCGTTCTTTTGTAATCATCACTTTAGGTTTAATAAATATTTAAAGTAAATTTGCTTTTCAAAGATAACGAAAAAATGTCCCAAGATTTTGAAATAAAGAATAAAGTTGCAGAAAGCGGTTTGGTGAACTTCGACCTTTCCAAACTGGTTCCGAAAGGAAAAAGAACCGGAATCGATTTGAAGGATTTCCTTTATGAAGGTTTGATTTTGAAGGAAAAAGATTTCCGTGAAAAAGTTGCCGCCATCAATCCTGAAGAATACCGCGATTCTTACCTATACATCTACAATTCTGCAGACGCCATCGTTCCGCTTTGGGCCTATTTTCTGCTCACTGCGAAATTGACCGACTCTGCCAAAAAAATCGTCTTCGGAAATCGTGAAGATTTGGAAGTTTTGCTCATGCACAACGCCTTACAGACCTATGATTTTACTGATTTAATGGGCAAAAGAGTCCTCGTAAAAGGATGCAGCGATGAGTCCATTCCCGAAAACGCCTATATCGAACTGGTGGAACAGCTGAAACCGATCGTGAAATCCCTGATGTTTGGCGAAGCTTGTTCTAATGTTCCAATATTTAAAAATTAAGGATGAATTCCAAATATTACCCGTTCTGTATTTTTTTCATTTTTATTTTTATTTACGCTTTGGGGAGTTTCACACGGATTCCTTTTGCGGATTGTGTTGGCTTTGTTTTGAACACAGAAAAAGGAGAGTTGGAAACGGTTTTCAGCTCGACTTCTCACCCACTCTATATCAATACGGCGATATTAATTAGGAAAATCACAGGAGTTGACGCCATTTTGGCCAATCGAATTGTAGTCATATTTTCTGCTGCGCTCACTGTTTTTTTTGTGTATAAAACCGTTTCCTTGCTCACAGATAAAACCTGGATTCCCACAGTATCCGCATTTGTTTTTGGTTTGAGTTTCAGTTTTTGGCGCAATGCTGAAATTGTGGAAGTTTATACGCAGAATGCCGCGTTGATTATGATATTTCTCTATTTCTTGGTATTATCTTATCAATGTGAAAAGAAAAGAAACACAGCGATCATTGCAGCTGCCTTTTTTCTTGGATTATGTTTGTGGCTGCATATCCAAAACATTTTCTTCATTCCTTCATTTTTACTTTTCCTGTACTATTTTAGACAAAATCGAAAAACGGTAATCCTTTCATTTTTGGTTTTTTTGCTGGTTTTTGGTGCTGTTTTTTTGGTTAACTATTTCCAAGGATATCCGCTCAATTCTCCTTTCAATTCTAATGAAGACATTGGGTGGGTGAGAAACTCTCTCAACAAAAGTTTTGGACAATACCTAAAGGACTTTTTGGTGTCATTGATCTATTTGGTTTATAACTTCAATGTTTTTGCAATTTTAGGAATCATAGGGGTATTCGAGCTTTACAAATTCAACAAGAAGATTTTTTATCCACTATTTATCGCGGCTGTCTTGCATTATGGATTTGCGACTTTCTATGCCGTTTCAGATAATTACGTTTTCTTCATTCCGTCTTACCTTATCTTTATTATTGGGGTCGGTATGGGTTTAAGAAAATATCAGGATCTAACCTGGGTCAAAAAATGGTCTCCTTTGGTATTGCTCACTCCTTTGTTTTACCTGTTTTCATTTTTAATGATTTCCAGTTTGCCACAATCAAAAGACTTCAAAGAAAAAAAGGCTTACAAAGGTGGGTTAAAATACTATCTTTTGCCCTGGATGAATAATAATGTGGGAATTGTAGAATTTACGGCAGAAAAAAGAACTGCACCAGAACCAATGAGTTGGATGACCATCAGTGCTGAAGAATACATCAAGCTGAAAATTTCTCAGGGTTATTCTTTGGAAGAAATCAAGAAATTTTAATAGGCGTTCTTGATCTCCCTAAAATTTTTCGGCAAGTTTTTTGATAACTTTAATCATCAGATTTTTATCATAACACAAAACTAACCAACTATGAGTTTAATCGACCTCATCACAGGAAATGCCGGAAATCAAGTTGCAGCAGACGCTGAAAACAAATTCGGAATCAGCAGAAATCAGGTAATTGCACTTTTGGCAGTGGCAGCACCGCTAGTGATTTCTTACCTTAGAAAAAAATCGCAAGAAAGTCCAGCGGAAGCAGATGCATTGAACAATGCATTAGACAAAGACCACAACGGAAGCATTCTAAACGACCCTTCACAAGCAGCTGCAAGACAAGCTGAAGGCGGTTCAATTCTGGACCATATCTTTGGCGGACAAAAAGCAGATGTAGAGAATCAACTTTCACAAAGCACGGGAATCTCCATGGACAAGATGGGACCTATTTTGGGAATGTTAGCTCCGCTGATCATGGGCTATATCGGTCAGCAAAAGCAAGAAAACGGAGTAACTTCCGGTGGCGGATTAGGTGATTTGTTAGGCGGGATTTTAGGAAACGCATCCAATCAGGTGCAGCAACAAAAAGCTCAAGGCAGCGGAAATCCAATCACCGATATTTTGGGAAGCGTTCTCGGTGGTGCTCAGCAATCGCAGGGAGGCGGTTTGGGCGACCTTTTGGGTAGCGTTCTTGGTGGCGGTGATCAACAAGGCGGACTTGGAAGTATTATCGGAAATGTTCTTGGCAGCGGTGGAAACCAACAGCAAGGCGGACTTGGAGGAATCTTAGGAAATATTTTGGGCGGAAAATAATTCGAAAAAAAATTCTGTCCAAAGACTGAATACTCAACCTCTCTTAATTTGATTTAAGGGAGGTTTTTTTTCATCTCTTTAAAAGGTGTAAAAATAATTTTCGTTAACAATAGCTGCAATCATTTTCAAATTTCGCAAAAATGTCATAATTTCGCGCAGAAAGTAAAGATGTCTATTCACAGCAAAATCACAGAAACAGCCATCACTTTCGATGACGTGCTACTCATTCCCTCTTACTCAGAGGTTTTACCGAACCAGGTTTCCCTAAAATCAAGACTTACCGACAAAATCACATTAAACGTTCCCATCGTTTCCGCAGCTATGGACACGGTGACCGAGTCCGATATGGCGATTGCTTTGGCGCGGGTTGGCGGAATTGGTTTTATCCACAAAAATATGCCGATCGCAGAACAGGCGGCGCAAGTCTATCGAGTGAAACGTTCCGAAAACGGAATGATTTCCGATCCGGTGACTTTGTCAAAAGATCACACCCTTAAACAGGCCAAAGAACTGATGGCGAACTACAAAATATCGGGATTACCTGTGGTAGATGCTGAAAACATACTTATCGGCATCATCACCAACCGGGATGTGAAATACCAGGAAAACCTAGAAGTGAAAGTGGAAGAACTGATGACCAAAGACCATCTCATCACCTCGGGAAAAAACACCACCTTGGAACAGGCGAAAAAAATCCTGCTCGAAAACCGGGTGGAAAAACTTCCAATCGTGGATGAAAATTTCAAGCTGGTTGGTTTGATTACCATAAAAGATATCGACAATCAAATGGAATATCCAAACGCAAACAAAGACAAAAACGGCAGACTGATTGTGGGCGCCGGAGTTGGAGTCGGCGAAGATACCATTGACAGAGTTTCCGCATTGGTAAAAGCCGGAGTGGACATTATTGCGGTGGATTCCGCTCACGGTCACTCGCGCGGAGTTTTGGATAAAATTTCGGAAATCAGAAAAAATTTCCCGGAATTGGATATTGTGGGTGGAAATATCGTAACGGCAGAAGCTGCAAAAGATTTAATCGAGGCAGGTGCGAATGTGCTGAAAGTGGGAGTAGGTCCAGGTTCCATCTGTACCACCAGAGTAATTGCAGGAGTCGGAGTTCCGCAACTTTCTGCAATTTATAATGTTTTCGAATTTGCGAAAACGAAAAACGTAGCCGTCATCGCCGATGGAGGAATAAAGCTTTCGGGGGACATCGTGAAAGCAATTGCTTCTGGAGCCAGTGCAGTGATGCTTGGTTCACTTCTCGCGGGAACAGATGAAGCACCGGGTGAGGAAATCATCTTCCAAGGAAGAAAGTTCAAATCGTATCAGGGAATGGGAAGTCTTTCTGCCATGAGAAGAGGAGGAAAGGAAAGGTATTTCCAAAGTGAAGCAAAAAAATTCGTACCGGAAGGAATCGAGGGTCGTGTTCCGCATAAAGGAAAACTCGAGGACGTGGTGTTTCAATTGACCGGCGGAATCCGTGCAGGAATGGGATACTGCGGAACAAAGGATATCGAAACCTTGCAACGGGACAGCAAAATGGTAATGATTACCGGAAGCGGCCTGAAAGAATCTCATCCGCATGATGTGATCATTACACAGGAAGCACCGAATTACTCTCTATAAAAATTAATGGTTGCGGTTTTCGGACTGCTTTAAAATAAAATCAGCTGCAAATAATTTTGCAGCTGATTTTGTTTATTGGTGTTTTAAGAAATTACTCCTTAATCACTTTCTTGCTATCCACAGTTCCGTCTGCAAATGTGATGTTAACAATATAGCTTCCTTTTTCCAAGCTTTCTACATTGATTACATTTTCAGTGGTTTGTTTAACTTTTCTTCCTGTCATGTCAAAGAAAGTCACATTAGTCACTTTTTTGTCCGCAGTAATGTTCAAGACATCAGTGGTTGGGTTTGGATAAACGTTTACTTTAGTTTTGTTCACGTTTGATACAGCCAAAGCAGCATCTGCAGCAATCACGATATTATCATATCCCGCATTGTTTGCTCCGTCAGAAACCAGATCAATTTCTGTTGGGTAATGGTAAGCTTCTTTGATGAAAGGCCCATAATTTGCCCCATTGATAGAAACATTCATCGTCCCCTCTGCAATATTATAGGTAACAATAACTTTATACCATGTATTTGCGGCAATATTTGGAGTCAATAACTCACCTGGCAAAAAATCATCAAAATCTGCCTGATCAGCAAGCCAAGCTCCATTGGTTGGACTCAAATAAATATCAAAAACTGTATAAAAATTAGTTCCGTCTGACTCATAAACCTGCATTTCAGCCGAGGTAGTTCCTGTGTACATTTCGATCTCAGTTCTGAAAACCTCGTTGTCCGGATTCGCTAAACCCAAATTGATCTCCTTATAAGTCCATTGAGAACCACTGGTTGACGTCGTGTTTATCCGCATTGATTTTCCATGCGCACCATCAATCGTTGCAATTTTCACATCTGAAGCCGAACCAAATTCTGCATCTCTAGCCCACCCTCCTTGGGTTCCAAGATTACCGATGGTGTAGGATTCAAAGTTGTCTGTCCACAAAGTTTGCGAATACGCACTCACTGCCAATGTAGCAGCGAAAACAAAAGATAAAATTCTTTTCATAGTATCAAAAATTGGTTAATAAAGGCGCAAATATAAGATTTTTTACGAGAAAGTGCCTACTCACAACAGTTTTCAGCATATTCATATTTATTTGACTGGTGTGAAGCAAGGTAAAAAATTGCAAATGACAGGTGCTCCGTTTCACTTTTCGCTAAAAATCACGTAGTTTTGTGTGATACAGAATTTCCAAAAAAGTTTTAATGAAATCAATTTCCGCCCTACTTATTTTTCTTATTGTCACCAGTTGTGAAGTGCTGCCGCTGAATTCCCCGGCTTCGGGAAATTATCCCAAACAGTCGACCAACAATACCTCCAATGAAAGTAAAGAATTTGCAGATTTGATGGCGTCGGACAAAATTGACAAAAAGAAAGTAACCGCGCAAGTATTGACTTATTTGCTGAACGACACGGACCCAAAAGACACCAAAACCGCCGCCGTGATTACCAATGAATCGAATTGTGATATCATTGTGCGACTGGTGGGAACCCAAAACAACAAGTTTTACAATCTCCCCGTTTCAAAAAACAGCAAGAACCAGTTCGTCATTGAAAAAGGAGGATATACCCTGAATTCCAATGTTTGCGGGGCAAAATACTATTCGCAAAAAATCATCGTGGAACCGCTGATTATTACGCTTTCAAACTGATTCTACTGATTGGCAGGTTTCATTTTTGATTTTAATACGAACGATAATCCGAATCCAATGGTAATCAAGGCTAATCCAACGGCAAAAGAATAAACCGAGGCGCCTTTTGGAAATGCATCTTTCAACAGAGCCGTGATCTGTGGCCCCAAAATTCCGCCAATTCCCCAAGCTGTTAAAGTGGCTCCATAAACAGGTGCCATTAACCCTGCTCCAAAACGCTCCCTGATCAACGATGGCAAAACCCCGAAACCGCCACCATAGCAAAGCAAAACAATGCAAACTCCTGCAGAAAAAATCAAGGTGTTTTGAGTGAAAATGAGCATCACGAAAACAACAATTTGAATAAAAAAGATCAGCCGAAAAGTTGAAATCCTACCGAATCTGTCAGAAATTCCGCCCCAGAGAAACCTTCCAAATCCATTAAATAAAGCACTCACGGCAATTAAAGTCGCACCACTTTTTTCAAGAATTTGCGGATCGGAAACTCCGGAAGCTTTCATCAAATCCTGAAGTAGCGGCGACTGAAATGAAAGGAAAATCATTCCCGCCACAATATTGAACATAAAAATCAACCAAATCAGGATATAATTAGATTTTAATAGGACAGCAAAAATATTCGGCTTGTGGCTTTTCTCAATTTCCACTGCTTTAAAATCGCCTAGACTTAAAGCGAAAAAAGGCAGAAGAACCAGCAAAACAATTCCGCTCCACAAAAAAACTTTTGCCAAATCACCGTGAAAGAAATCCAGAAAAAAAGGAGCTAAAATTTTTGACATTACAAACGCGCCCAATCCAAATCCCATCACGACCATTCCCGTCACAATCCCCTGCTTTTCAGGAAAAATCCGAGAGACCGCTGCAACCGGTGTCACATAAGCCAGACCCAAACCAAACCCTCCAATAATTCCAAAACCCAAATAAAGCAACATCAACGAACCCGCCCTTAAACCAAAGTAAGTGACCATATATCCCAATCCATAAAGGACAACTCCCGTGAAAGCAAGTCGGCGCGCACCATATTTTTCGATCTGGGTTCCCGCCCATGCTGCAGTAAACCCCAACATCAGAATGGATAAACTAAACGCCCATGCTGTCTGCGAATGGGACCAACCGAAAGAATCGGCGATCGGTTTCTGAAAAAAACTCCATGAATAAACAGTCCCTAAACCAAGATGCGTAAATGTGGCGGCAATTGCGACGAACCATCTGCGCGGATTTTCACTTTTCGACATTTTTAGGATTTAAAGCACGAAGATAAGAACCGTGCTTTTCTTGCAGTAAAATCGGGTACTGATATATAGCAGGAAAAATTTACTTTTGAAAATTATGCATTGTGGCAAGACCAGAAATTGCGGGTAAAAACTTCTGCACTTTTTTTAAAAACATTCAAATCAAACCATCCAGAGAGCGTTCCGCGAAAATATTAAGAAATTTCCCTACATTTAGCCTTTATAAATTCACAGCTCCGGTCTGATAAATCTCATACCATTAAATTTTAAACTGAATTTTAATTAGGATATTTTTGTCCTATTAAAAATAGAGTAAGAAAATTAAAATAATTAAACCGAAAATTAAATGAAAAAGATTGTGTCTATTTTGGCCGTTGGTTTACTGACGCTCCAAGCATGCAAGCAAAATCCTAGCGAATCCTCATCTGCGAATTCTGCGATTGACATGAAAGTAAGCGGCGAAACCGAAACCCAAAAAGTAACTGCACCGCCGTTTGTACCCGCTCCAGTTGGTGACCGTGCTGCGAAAAAAGTAATTGTGCACCTGGAAGCAACCGAGGAAGAAGGTGAACTTGCAGACGGTGTAACCTACAAATTCTGGACTTTTAACCACACTGTTCCGGGAACTTTCATCAGAGTAAGAGTGGGTGACGAAGTGGAACTTCACCTTAAAAACAATTCAAACAGCGTAATGCCACACAATATAGACCTTCATGCTGTAAATGGTCCGGGTGGAGGTGCTGAAGCAACCAACGTGGCTCCGGGAAAAACAGCTATTTTCAATTTCAAAGCATTGAATCCGGGACTTTATGTGTACCACTGTGCGGCAGCTCCAGTTCCAATGCACATCGCAAACGGAATGTACGGGATGATTTTGGTGGAACCAGAAGGCGGACTGCCAAAAGTGGATAGAGAATACTATATCATGCAGGGTGAGTTTTATACCAAAGGAAAAACAGATGAAAAAGGACTTCAGGAATTTGACCAAGACAAAGGAATTGACGAAAAGCCAACCTATGTAGTCTTCAACGGTAAGAAAAATGCTTTGATGGGCGCTAATGAACTTCAGGCAAAAGTGGGCGAAACCGTGCGTCTGTTCGTAGGAAACGGCGGACCCAACCTGGCTTCTTCTTTCCACGTGATCGGCGAAATCTTCGACAGAGTTAGGATAGAAGGCGGAAGCAAAATCAATGAAAATGTGCAAACTACTTTGATTCCAGCAGGAGGTGCTGTGATGGTGGAATTCAAAGTGGAAGAACCAGGAGAATACATTTTGGTAGACCACTCCATTTTCCGAGCATTCAACAAAGGTGCGATAGGAAAATTAAAAGTGACCGGAGAAAAAAATCCGAAAGTCTATAATAAGATTCAATAATTTATTTAGTTAGTTTTTGTTTATAAAAAGATTCCATTATGATTAAGATATTACATATATTATTGATTATCAGTGGAATCTTTTTTATTTCATGCAAAGAAAAACCGCAGGCATCCTCTGAAGACTTCACTTTTCAAAACCAAAAGGAAGAAGCGATCCATCCCGACGTAAAAATGATTTCCATTAAAGGAGGAAAATACCAACCTTTTTATGGAAAACAGGACAGCTTGATTTTGGTAAAGGATTTCCAGATCGATGAAAGACCTGTCACCAATGCAGAATTTCTGGATTTTGTGAAGAAAAACCCAAAATGGAAACGAAGTCATGTGAAAACGGTTTTCGCAGATTCCACCTATCTGAAGAATTGGAAAGACGACGAGACTTTAGGCGCTGATATGAACCCAGATGCTCCGGTCACTTTCGTTTCCTGGTTCGCCGCAAAAGCTTACGCAAAAAGCGCCGGGAAAAGATTGCCTACCATTGACGAATGGGAATTTGTGGCAATGGCCGATGAAACCTCGCCGAACGCCAGAAAAAAACCATCCTACTCTTCAGACATCATCAAGCAGTATGAAGTGAAATTCAAGGAAAAAAACCCGGTAAAACAGTCGAAACCTAATTATTACGGCGTTTACAATATGTTTGATCTGGTTTGGGAATGGACCGGCGATTTCAATTCGGTGCTTACCACAAACGATTCGAGAACAGCGGAATATGATGACAAAGGCCTGTTTTGTGCAAGTGCAGCAACCACTTCCACCGATATTTTGAATTATGCCTCTTTTATGAGATACGCTTTCCGGCAAAGTTTGAATGCCAATTACACCGTTGCGAATCTCGGCTTCAGGTGTGCAAAAGACCTGACGATAAAATGACAACGCTATTTCGTTAAACATCAAGGCCTTGAAAGACATAAAAATCAGTGTTGCAACTGTTCTTAACAACTTGAGTTCCTTAATGGTAAAAACTTTAAGTCAAAAAATGAAAAACTTCCTTTTAATTCTGTTGGCTTTCTTCGCCATTCTTTCCTGCCAAAAAGAAGAGCAAACTCCGGTGGCCAAAAAAACTACCGATTCCATTTTCTACCTCGATTCCCAATGGAAAAACCAGGATGGAAAAACCATCCACCTGAAAGATTTAAAGGGAAAAAACCTGGCAATCGTGATGATTTTCACGAGCTGTAAAACTTCTTGCCCGCTTTTGGTAGCCGACATGAAGAAGGTTTATAATCAATTGGACAAAAGCAAAATCAAGAATACCAACCTTGTCCTCATCTCCATTGACCCCATAAACGACACTCCGGAAGTTCTGAAAAAATTCGCACAAGATAGAAATATTTACGGCGACCCGTGGACTTTCCTGGTAAGCGATGATGAATCGATTCGCGAGTTTGCCAATGTTCTTGCTGTAAAATACAAACAGATTTCCCCTATTGAATTCTCCCATTCTAATCTGATTACCATTTTTGACCGAAACGGAGAAATGGTGGACCAGCAAGAAGGAGCCGGCGTGAACTCAGATGCCATTGCGAAAAAACTCAATGAACTGAACTGACCACTCCCCTTAAAAGAAAAACGGCTGCAATCAAATGCAGCCGTTTCAATTTGTTCAGAAAGTTTATTTTTTGATAAATTTAAACTCTTTCATTTCGGAATTCGAACTCATTACCTTCAGCACATAAACTCCTGGAGGTAAATCTTTTACAATCACTTTTTTTCCAAAATTCTGGGACTTAACCAATTGTCCGTTGCTGTTGAAAACATTTACGCTATTCACCTGCTCCACACCGGAGATAGTAATCACATCTGCCACTGGATTTGGAAAAATTTGGATTTTAGTGATGGTGGAATGATCCACTGACAATCCCGAAGAATGCACATCACCTGTAAGCACAGAATTTCCGGTGGAGAGATTTCCTCCGCACTCCCCGTTGGTCACCGCGGTATTTTCAACCCAGGTTCCAAAACTATTACTTGGCGGGTTTGTTGCCAAATTATTTCCCGTTGAATTATAGTAAAGCAAAAAAGTACTTGCGAAATCTCCATTTCCGCTATCGGCTATGATCTCCCACCGGGTAAGCATATTATTCCACTGGATTTTTAATTCGCAGGTTCCTATTCCTCCACAATCTTGTGCGCCATCAACCGGAGTTGTAATGTAAATTTTCTTGTTCTGCGCGTCTGTTCCCGTGTTGTTGAAAACAAAATTTTGGTCATCGAGCAATCCGTGACAACCGTTAAAGGTTATTTGGGAAAACACGAAACTGCTCATCAACAAAAATAAGGGGATAAATTTTGTATTCATGACCTTATGGATGAGAAGGATAAACTCCCTGAAGAGCGATGATACATTTCAGCGCTAAATAGGGTTGGATATTCGTGTGCGGCTGACCTGCACCTGCCGGATTCACCATGGTGGCTTTCATGGTGGTATTTGCTGTGGCGTCGGAATATTCTTTATCGAGCAGTTTGGTGTTTGCAGGCAATGCATTGGTCGGGACATTCTGATTTCCTTCCGAAGTTACCGCATTAACGGTATGACTATGAGCAGGCATTTCATTTTGCGTCAGTGTAACACTCTCTACTCCACCAACTTGTCCTTGAATATAATTTGATAAACCGGGACCTTGTCCGTTATGCACCAAAACTCTTCCCCGCATATCTGGTAATGCAAAAGTGGTGGTTCCATTACCCCCGTAAGTTGTTCCCAAAAGAGAAAATAACGCGGTATTTTGTGCAATCGACATAATCTGTCCGTTACATTCGGCCCATCCAACCGGAGCAAAGTTAAACGCCACGAAAGCAATTTGTCCGATAAACGGTTCAGTAGCTTGCGCTTTCATCGATAGTGGTGATGAAAAAGCGGCCATCAACAAGGCCGCAAAGAAAAATTTTCTCATAGTCTTTAGTTTTTAATGTTAAAAATATTGAATCAGACACGTACCCCTCGGTAAAAGAGCCTATCTATAAATTCAAAGTTACAAAGCTATGAATATAAAACTCTAAATATTAAAGTTAATTTTTTGTTAATTTATCAAACTTACCATGTTTATGCTTAAGTAAAAGCAATTAAACACCGGAATTGTAAGGAAAACAGCGAAATGGCGAATCCATAATGAAGAAGCGGTATTAAACGTAATCCATTGAAAATACGATGGCAGGATCCAATCAACTATTTTGGGAGATTTTCCTTAAAATCATCAATCCGCCAATCGGTTCCAGCATTTCCTTTTTCCATTTTCTCTTTGGCATAAAGCCTGAAATCGTTTTCGGTTTTGTCTAAAAGGTAATCATAAGGTCCCACTGATGAAATCAATTTCACCAAAACCGGCGAAATCTCCAGACAGATAAATAATCCTAAGATAAATGATGCGGCAAGTCCGATGATCGCGGAGCTTTTTCCGAGTTCATCCAACGCCTGAAGCCTCGCAGCAAATCCATTGAATCGGTCTTCGAAGGTCTCGGTTTTGTTCCTTTCCGTTTCGATATTGGTGTACACTTTTGAAATTTCTTGGTCCAAATATTTCAATCTTGGAGCCATCGACTTCTGATAGTCTTCCAAATCGTGGCGGCGCTGTTCCTTCAGTTCGGATTTTCTTTTGGCATTGGTTCCAAATCCGACTTTCCCTGAAGTCAAACCCGACTGTTTCCCTAGAATTTCTTTTTCCAGTTCCACCGCTGCCGAATCATATGCTTTTTGGTAATCACCAATTTTGGTCTGGATCTGTTTCTTTTCCGTCTCAAAAGGACCGGATTGCTGCAGGATCCTGCTGTTCATTTCCGCCTGAAGCTGGGTTTTGTTTCTTTGGATAATGGTGTTCAGCTGCTTATTCACTTCCTTCTCGAAAATCTTTAATTCCAACGGTTTCGAAATAATGATTCCTAAAAACGCCGCCAAAATCAATCTCGGAATTGCCATTAAAATCTGATTCCACCAAGTTCCGGTCTTTTTTATGGAGGAAACAATATAGCGGTCCAGGTTGAAGATCATCAAACCCCACAGCATTGCAAATCCCACAGAAATCCATGCATCATCGAAAACGGTAAACATCGCATATCCTGCCGAAAGCGTGGCAAAGACTGCGGTGAACAAAACGATTCCACCAATGCCTGCAAACTTGTTCCATTCACTTGGAGTTTTTCTTAAAATATGAATATTTCCGCCTGAACAGATCATCAGAAATTTCTGAAACCAGTTCATTTTTTGATTGGCGTTAATTGGATTGATTTTTTGAGGTCTCATTTTCTGAAAAATTGAATTAAACAATTCGTCCATTAAAACGCAACAATGTTACAGATAGTATTGGGTTATGCAAAGTAAATTGGTTGTAAGATTTCTGTAAAATCAATTTACAATTCAAAGCCCTGCAATTGTGGCGATTATCTTATTTCAGTCGATCGGGATTTTCTTTCAGGAAACTTTCCCATCCCGTGTAATTTTTATCTGTGGCAATACTTCCCATATTGAAATGGTGGCACACCGCTACCGCCAAACCATCGGAAGCATCGAGATATTTCGTGGGAAACTCAGCTAATCTTAAAAGATTTTTTAACATTCCTGCGACTTGCTCTTTACTGGCATTTCCGTTTCCTGTGATTGCCATTTTCACTTTTTTCGGGGAATATTCTGTAATTGGGATATTTCGGTGCAAACTTGCGGCCATTGCAACACCTTGTGCCCTGCCTAACTTCAACATAGACTGCACGTTTTTTCCAAAGAAGGGAGCTTCCAGCGCCACTTCATCGGGATGAAACTCATCGATCAAAGATAAGGTTCGTTCAAAAATATATTTAAGTTTGGTTTCGTGGTTGGGATATTTTTTCAGAATCAGTTCGTGGATGGAAACCAGTTCCATGTTGTTTCCTTTTACAGAAATAATCCCAAATCCCATCACCGCAGTTCCCGGATCGATTCCTAAAATAATTTTTTCGGTTTGCATTTGGCAAAATTAAGGAATTAGGAATTGAGCGCAACTTGAAATTTTAAAAGGAAGAATCAGCATTTCTAAAAAGAATGCTGATTCTAAGGAGAACAATAAAATTTAAATTTGATATGAGTTTTGAAATTTCAGTCCTTTTCTTCGGTTAGTTCCCCGTCCTATTTTTCACATCATCATTCGCGCCACCGATATTTCTGATTTTCTGCAATTTCTGGTTTCCAAAAGTATAGGTTGCGGTGAAGTTAAACCTTCTTCTATATTGACTTTGATCCACAATATTATAGTCGCCGTTGTTCTGATATCCGGTAATCTTAATTTCTGAGGTGTGGAACACGTCTCTTACCTGCAAATTAAACGTCCAGTTATCCATTGTTTTCTTTAGAGACAAATTCAATCCATGTACAGGTTCCAGTTTTCCCAATTCAATCATCAAACTTGAAGTATAGAAATAATTCACGCCAAGAAACCAATCCTTTTTACTACTTAACCTAATGGTATTCTGAAGATTAACTCCGTAAAAGGTAGTATTGTAGTCAATCACATTCTTATTGAAAGTAACTTCGTGCTGCGTATCAGTTGGGTCCTCAGCTACTTCACCTTTGTAAAGATGATGTCCTAAAAATGCACTGTTATTGGCCACCCAGATTCCTTTGAAGAAAGTTTTCTGCATTCCCAGTGAAGCGGTCATCTCCTGTTTGTCACCATAATTCGTTCTGATGTACGCCAAAACCCGCTGATCTTTCGAATTAATTCCCTGAAGTGGAATCTGCTCTGATGCATCTTTCACATAAGAATGGCTGAAGTTCAAGAAATACGCATTTTTATACATATACATCAATTCCTGGTTGTAGTAAGTTTCAGGTTTTGCAAATGGATTGTTCTGAATATAATTCGTTTCTGTCAAATAGATTTTGTTCGGCGCAATTGCCCAAAACGGTGGACGCTGGATCCTGCTGGAAAAACTGTAAGAAAAATTATGCTTCTGATTCGGATTGTAACTCAAACTCAAGTAAGGAAGAAAACTATTATTGTCGCGGTTAATGGTGATATTTTTATCCAGCACAATTCCGTCAGACATCGTTTTTTCAAATCGGAACCCGGCTTTGCTGGTCCATTTTTCACCAAAATTTTTCTCTAAAGTGATATATGCGCTCGGAATTTTCTCAGTATAGAGAAAGTGATTGGATTGGTTCAAATCAATTCCCGTCGGTGGAAGGATATTGGTGAATTTCGTGTCGCTATCGGTTTTTGTGTGGTTAAAACTAGCACCAAAACTTAAAGTGTAATCGTTGTTCATTTTCTTTACATAATCCGCCAAAATCCCAATATTGTCTATTCCCAGCGGAATATTTTGCTGGAACTGTTTCAGCAGCTCACCGTTATTCTGTTGCGCATCCTGTTCGATGGTGGAACCTGTAATTTCTTCTTTTTTGATATGTTTCAGATAAGAAGAACTGATGCTCAGTTTGCTGCCTTTGTCATCGGTTTTCAGTTCGTAATTCAAGTTGAACGAGTGGTCATCGGACTTTGTATTGCCAAAGTTTTCAGTCCTGTTTCGGAAGATTTCACCCGTTTTCAAATTGGTCAGTACATTAAATAAATCCGTGTGAAGCTCTTTGGAGCGGTAAGTGTAATTGTTGTAAGAAAAACCAAGATTCTGCTTTTCGTTGATCTCAAAATCCAGATTCAGGTAGCCGCTCAGATTTGTTCCAAAATTATCAATATTACCGGCTGAAGTTTGACTGAAGTCCTTGTTCCCGTTTGCCAGCGAAAGAAACTGGCGATTGTTGTTTTGTCCCGCATTAAAATTAGTTGAAATACCCAACTTATCTTTTCGGTAATTCAAAGTAACCGAAGCTTTTTGACTGTTAAAATAAGACTGGTTGTTTTCCATTTTCAGGTTCCCGTTCAATCCGTCTGTAGGCTTTTTCTTCAGCACGATGTTCACGATTCCCTGATTTCCTTCCACAGCAAATTCAGAAGACGGCATGGTGATGACCTCAATTTTCTGGATGTTTTCAGATGGCATCGATTTCAAAAGTTCGATCACCGCATCTGGCGACATATTGCTTTTTCTTCCATTCAAATAAATCAGGACCGCATTTTTTCCAAGAATCTGCAGGGTTTTATCGTCTGATGCAGAAATCATCGGTGTTTCCTTCAGCAGGTCAAAAGCGTTTGAACCTTTGGCGATCGGCGAAGAAGCAACATCAAAAACCAACCGGTCCGCCTTTTTTTGGAAGACTTTTTTCGTCATGACTACTTCATCGATCGTTTTAGCTTTGGCGGAATCTTGCATTTGTGCAAACGAAAATGTTGCTGCAAGCAAAAAGATGGGTAGGATAAGTGTTTTCATAATTTAATTTTGATTTAATGTTTAATATTTACTCGAAAAAGTTCATTGCCTAAAAAACTTAATCTCATCAGTTCTTTATTTCATTTACTAATTTCTTTTGCAAAGATATGTTTTTATTTTAGTATCATGCAATACAAAGTACTAATAAAAACATATTCTTTCATTCAACGCATTGATAATCAGCTTAAAAAATTTTGATGAAATTTTAGGACTTCAGGTATATGACAATCTTAAGATGCAAAACATTACATCTTTCCAGATTATTTTTCAGAAAAAAGATTAGTAAAAAGCAAAAATAAGCAAAACGGTTAAAACCTTTGCTATACAAGGCTTTATAAAAAGAGTAGTCTTAGTTCGGAAGTCGGTGTCTGATAGGTTTGGGGCTTAAATTGACAAGGTTAGGTTACTAATTCGTTACCGATTGACAAAGGTAATGATATGGCTTAACTGATTATATTTCAGTCTTTTGCGCCCTTTTCTACATTCCCTTGTAACTCAATGTAATTTAATTTTAAACATTAAACATTTGAGTTATGGAACAGACAAAAAAATCGACGTTCAAACTGCTTTTCTATTTGAAAAAGAACGAACTGAAAAAGAACGGTAATGCCCCGATTATGGCACGTATTACCATTGACGGAACCCCGAAAACTTTCGGAACAAAGTTAGAAATTGACCCCAATAATTGGGATTTAAAACACGGAAGAGTTCAGGGCAAAAGTGCGCAGGCATTAAGCATCAATAAAAAACTGGATAACATACGTGGGCGTATCGACAAGATTTATGAAGATATGCTGAAGCACGAGGGCTTTGCGACCGCCCAAAAAGTAAAGCTATCGTTTTTAGGTGTTGGGGTAATGGATGATGCTATCCTTAAAGTTTTCAACGACCAAAATGAGAACTTTAAAAAACTGGTCGAAAAGGAAGAACGCTCAAAAAGCACCTACAACAAATATATCACAGTTTACAATCATCTTACCACGTTTATAAAAGAACGCTATCATCGTGATGATATGGCTTTTCGTGAATTGACTGCCGATTTTATCCGGGAGTTTGATTTTTACCTCCGGTACGATTTACAATCTTCGCATAATACGGTTTGGGTTTATACGATGCCTGTATTAAGTCTTGTGGAACTGGCTATTAAAAAGGGCTTGATACGTGATAATCCTTTTCAGGATTATGAAATCAATATGGAAGAAACCGACCGGGGTTATATCCTTAAAGAAGATGTAGAAAAGCTGATGATGTGCGTTCCGTCGCACCCACGGTATGAACTGGTAAAAGACTTGTTTATTTTCAGTTGCTTTACCGGACTTGCTTATGCGGATATTAAGAAATTGACAAGAAACAACATTCAATCATTCTTTGACGGTCATCAGTGGATTATCAGCAGGAGAAAGAAATCAGATATTGCTTCCAATGTTCGGTTAATGGAAATCCCTAAACGTATCATTGAGAAATATCAGGGTACGACAAGGAATGAATTTATCTTTCCGGTTCCGACCAACGCCACCTGCAATACTCACATAGGTAAATTGGTTGAAAAGGCAGAAATTATTACCGAGCAAAAAGTAACCTTTCACACGGCAAGGCATACTTTCGGAACAATGTTTTTGACCGAGGGCGTACCGCTTGAAAGCCTTAGCAAAATGATGGGGCATAAAAACATTTCCACCACACAGATTTATGCTAAAATCACAAGCCAAAAAATCAGTAAGGATATGGATTTAGTTACCCCTAAATTCAAAGCAATGGAAGAAGCGTTTATGATGGCAATATAATCGGCTTTTATCTAATCACAATGAGCAGAACTTAACGGTTCTGCTTTTTTTATGCCTATGCTTTTTGTGTAGGTAAAGCACATTTACTTTCCTCTATGCAATCCAACGCTGTAAAAGAGCTTATTACCTACTTCAGAAATAGAAAATTGAAAAACGAAACCTTTATCTAACGCTCCCTGCTATTCCATTTTTCAAATTTCTATTGCAGGCTATCATAGCCTGGTCATTAATGCCATAAAAATTTAGAACAGAAAATTTCCACAATCAACCGGTAAAAAGGCAGCTAAGTTATAGCGGGCAGCCACCGCACACACACACCAATAAAAAAAACGAATGAACGGTTTCCCCCTAAAGGAACCCCCATTAAATCATTTTTTTTCTTGGTCATCGCTGTTGCCCGCTTGGATTATCTGCTTTCTTTTTTCCGGTTTTTCTTTTGGAAAAATTTATGCGAAGCGAAGCAGAGCAAACCACAACGGGAAGCGGGAAACGAGAAAAGCGAGTGAGTAAATAACATTTTTTCAAACATCAAAATTTTAGCATTATGGCACACAACATCAATTTCAACGAGCAAACAGGACGTCATTCATTTTTCAGCGTTCAACAAAAAGCGTGGCACGGTTTGGGGCAAATCGTGGAGCATTACCCAACAAGCGAGGAAGCAATTGTACACGCAGGCTTAGATTACGAGGTTATCAAATCCCCACTGTTCACACAGGGCAGAACAATGAGCATAGGCGACAGCGGAGGGCTGATTGAAGCCAACGACATCTTAGTACCTAACAGTTTCGCTACACTCCGCACCGACACCAATACACCACTAGGCGTAGTAGGCAAAGACTACCATATCGTACAAAACCGTGAGGCATTTAATTTCTTTGATGCTATTGTAGGCGGAGGCGAGGGAATATTGTACGAAACCGCAGGAGCATTGGGCAACGGGGAACGCATTTTTATCACTGCCAAGCTGCCCGACTATATCCGTGTAGGTAACGGCGACGATGTTACAGAAAAGTACATCTTCTTAACCACAAGCCACGACGGTAGCGGAAGTATTACCGCAGCGTTTACCCCTATCCGTATCGTATGCCAAAACACCCTTAACGCTTCATTGCGGAGTATGACCAACGTGGTGCGTATCAAACACACGTCAGGAGCAAAACAACGCCTTGAAAACGCTCACAAGGTTATGGGGCTTGCCAACACCCTAAGCACCCAGTTAGAGAACATTTTTAACGACTGGGCTAAAGTAAGGGTAACAGACCGAGAAGTAAGAAAGCTAATCCAGTTGGCACTTTGCCCGAACAAAGAAACGCTTAACCTACTCAAAAAAGGTGCGGAAGATGAAGTTTCCACCGTGTTCAAAAACACCGTAGATGAAGCCTTTGAATACGCTATGATAAGCGACACCCAACAAATGGCAACTACCAAAGGCACATTATTCGGGGCTTACAATGCCGTTACAGGCTATTTTCAAAATGTACGCAATTACAGGAATGGCGAAGCCAAACTACAATCCATTGTGATGGGTGGTACAGCACAGCTAAAGACACAAAAAGCCTTTGAACTGTGTACAGACTTTGTCTATTCAGGAGCAGAGATTTTCAACTTCAATTAATCATTAAAGGCGACTGCCTGCAAAGGTGGTCGCCTACTAAAAACAAAAGATATGAAAGCATTAAATAAAATGAATAACCTCGATAAAGCGGGTTTATTAAGCAAAATGTTTCCCGAAGAACTGGAGAACTTGCAAAACGCAATAAAAATGCAATGCGACTACTTTCTGCAAAATGAAACCGCCTTTCGTGAGGGTTGGTATCAAAAGGGATTTTTCACTGCTGAATTTTGGTACAGGCTTGTGCAGAATGCACAAAAAGGGATAGACAAAAATGAACCACTTTGGAAACGCCCGAACTGGTTTACAGACCATTTTTTTGACGGACACCATTCAATTTTCGCCATTCAATGCCTGATTGAATATACAGAGGATGCACAATGCGACCCGCAATTAAAACAGGCGATACACCTGCTTTTCGGGAGTGACAAATTTTTACAGATAACCTTAAACGATAAATAATTATGGCTAATTGGTGCAACAACTGGGTTGTTTTTGAGGGAACAGCCGAAGCAATAGAACAGATAACACAGCTATTCAAATCAATGGCTGAACAGGAACAGAAAGACGACTGCGGGCAATTACCCGATTTCGTACAGGACACTCACGGAGATTATTTCTACAATATCAGTCAGGACAATGAAAGTGCGGGCGTATTCCAGTATGAAACAAAATGGTCGCCAAATACGGAAGCCGTGAAGCAGATAGCCGAACATTTAAAAGTGGACTTTACACACGAGTATGAGGAATTAGGATGCTTAGTATATGGTCAGGCAATATTTGAAGACGGCATACTAACAAACACCTGCTTAGATAGTCAGGACTTTTGCAGCTATGAATTAGACGAGGACACAGACACCTACCATTTTGAGGGCAAGGAGTACGACAGCGAATGGGAAATACTCGACACCCTATTAGAACGTAAAATCGAAAATCAGTTAAACACCACTAAAATTTAGAACGATGAAACTATCAGATAAAGCGACAGCACATATTTTGGTTAAAGCCAATACTAACAGCGAATGGGATAATTGCGGGTTTGCAATTATCCACCTATCCGAAGAATGGAAAAAAGAACAGGAAAAACGGCTTGCACTGGTTAAGCCGTTAGAGGGCAATTCTTATTTCTGCTCAATGAACTACTATGATACGGCAGTAGATTTTTACAGTACAGGCGAAGACGATAACCCGAACATTGAAGAAATGCTAAACGGTAAGGAATGGGTATTCGTGGAGCTTGACGAGCAAGAGCAGGAAACGTTTACCGTTCCTGAAAACCGACTGGATTGTTTCAGGCTTGTATTGCGGGCAAACGGTACAGGCTACTATACAGCATACGGAAAGCATACGAGCGAAGAATTTTGGACGGAAGAGTTTTCATTAATCAAGTTAATTGCTTAATCAGAAAAATTCAGCACAATGAAAATCAGAGATAAAAACGGAAATTGGATTGAAGTTACTGACCTTAAAAAAGGTATTTGGCAAACTGGGTGGTACAAAGAATATCAGCATAACCCACCCGTTGAAAGCGATAAGGAAAGACAGGCATATTGGGCAGATATACACGAGAAATTATTAGCTTTAAAAGTAGGGTTAAATAACCCGAAAAATTAACAAACCGCCTGACCCGAAAAGTCGGGCGGCAAAAAGACAGATCCTTCCGATGGTCGGAACAGTCTTTTTGCATTGAATAGGTGTAACCCCTTTGTCAAAATGCAACCGCTCTGCACTTTCCCCATTTTACATTTTATCAAAATAGGTTACGATATTATTGTGTGGGATATTCAGTATCCCATTATTTGTTTTGTAATGACTTCTTTTCTTTCCACACAGCAACCAAAGAAAAGAAGCAAAAGAACGTCGCTTGGTTAATTTTGTCTTTTGTTTTTTTTGTAAGCTATCAAACAATTTCTAATTGATTAAATTTGAAATTTGTCAACAATTACAAATCGCTAAATCAAAGTAATGATAGAAACTGAAATTTCAATAACAGTAAACAGAAAGCCTGATATTAATTTAATAGAACAAAAAATTATCGAAAACAAATTTCAATTTCCAATTTACATACGAGAATATGAATTTAGTTATCAAATAAATTTCACGAGCGATTATGAAGAATGGGAATTGGATACAGCAATTCTCAATAGTTTCCCAGGATATGAATTTACTAAAAACCTTGAAAAAGGGCGAAAAGAAATAGAATTCAAATAATGAGATACCAGTCTGAATTATCGACTGATGGTTGGGGAAGACAGATTGAAAATCCATTAAATGAAACGAAATATCTTGTAAAAACCTCAGCAAGCAAACCTGAAAAATTCAGCCCTAAAATCAAAGTTTTATTTGAAGACAAAGAGGAATATTACTTTATTAATATTGTGGATGGCATTAACAAAACCACCGATGAAAAAGGTTTTTTGTTGTTAGATGACTTCAAAACAAAAAATGAGGATGGCAATGCTGAAATTTTAAAAGATAAACTTTACAAATCTCCTCAAGAGGCTTTCCAATGGGGATTTTACAAAATATCTGATGTTGTAGAAAACGATTTTAACATATATCTTGAAAACAAAAAGAAAGAAATCAGAGAAATTCAAAAGCTACCTCGAAAAATCATCCGTGATTTTATAAATGCTTGTAATAGCTCCGATGAAAGTAATATTCTGAAACATCTTGACGAACAAATAATTTTTGAGAAACGTAAGAATTGGAAAACCATTTTTGAAGTCGAAGGAATTTCAAAATTCAAAGAATACCTTAGTTCTTCCGAACAAGAATTATGCGGCAAGGATTTTAAAATTAGGTCATCTTGGAATTTTAATTTGCCCAATGTCACTATTGGTGTAAAATATTTTCCTTCTTCAGTTGACAAAGGAAGTAAGTTCAATCTTAAATATGAACAAATGACAATTACATTAGATAATAATAAGATTGTCGGTATTATATATGAAATTTAATAAAATTTATCATTGAAATTCGGATACGAAAATGATTGCTAATAGTTACTTGGTCGCTACTTCAATGGCTTTTCTAAAATCATCTGCATCGCTGCCAATAAGCAGATAACCTGCAAAACCAATCTCTAAAAGAGATTTTACTGTTTTTTCTGTATCAATATCGCTATGGGCAATCAGCTTAATGGTTGGATATTGCGTTCTTAATTTTTGAAGCTGCTCAAGCACATTCTTGTTGTAAAAATCAAGGTCTATAATACAAACTTTGGGAAGCTCTTTTAATGCTGATAATTGAGATAATCCGTCTTCAATGTTTTCCGAACGAAATAATACTTCAAGCCCTGAAGCAACGAGGTTATCACAGGTCAAATCCAAAATCGGACTGTTATCATTGATAAAGGCAAGAGTAATTCTTTGTTGTGCTGTACCAGTTTCCATATCATACCTTTTTTGTGTTGATGTAGCCCCGCACAAAAAAGAAGGCGCAGGCAAACTACACTTACCGACATTGAGGCACTGGTATACCCGACAACGAATAAGCGAGCGCCCACGCCTATGACGTGAGCGTTCCTACTTATCTGTCCCGTTGTCTTAAAAATTACCAGTTTTCAATGTGGGACTTAAAGCAAAAACACTTTAAGTATTTTCTATATTTTCGATAACAAAGATACTGAACTCTTTCCTTTTTGATAGCATATAATACAAAAAGGTTACGGTAAAACTGCTTTATGTGAAATATAATTCTGTTCCAGTATTGTCAGAATATCGCTTTCCTTGTAAATAATCTTACCGCCTATTTGTATATACGGCAGGATATTATCATCACGATATTGCTGTAAAGTCCGTTTGCTGATATGGAGCAACTTACACACATCTTCGCCCGAAAGGTATATTTCGCCGTTCATTACAGGGCGGTAGTTTTTCAATATGCTTTCGATACGGTTTCTTAGTTGCGTTATCATTTCCTGATGGACAATGATTTCTTCATTGTCATTCGTGAATAAATCCATTTTCGGTAGTATTGTACGGCTGTCCGGCTTCGAGCAAAGCCTGCACGTCCGAGCGTTTATAATAATTCTTACGGTTTAGTCGGGAATAGGGCAATAAGCCTTTGTCCTTGTAGGTCTGCAAAGTCCGTTTGGTTATGTTCATCATCAAACATACTTCTTGGTTATCGAGCCACTTCTCTTCTTTGAAAATAGGCGTGTATTTTCTCGTGGCATTTTCGGTCAGTTCCAAAAGTTCCCGTAGCCCATTATTCATTCCGTCCAATGCGGACTTTTGTATTGCGATAACTTCCATAATCTGCTCATTTTTTCTGTGGAAGTCGAATTTATAAAGGCTTGTAGTAGTGATAGGGAATGTTGCAGGGTTTGGCTTTGAGAGGTAGTGTTTGGCGGTTTACTTTTGCCATAAACAAAAAATCGGATAACCTTTTGGGTTATCCGATTTTACTACTATTTGGAAATACTTATTTAATTGTATGTCGCTTGGAATGTCCGTAATTTAGTTTTAAAGCCATTTTTCCAATTAGAATAATCTGTAACATCCTGGTCAATTTCTGTTTTAGTTGGTAATAGCGGAATTGTTGAAGTCCCTCCATCGTGTTCCGTCACGGAATATTTTCCGAATAAATTTAAAAGAAAGTCAACGTCTGTTTGCTCTGTGACGATATAGCTTGATAAATTACCCTTTTTTAAATGAATGTTTTTAGAAAACCGCTCGTAAGTTTTATTGGATAAAACTTCCTCAACAGAGCGTTCCAACAACATCCTAAATCTTTTTCTTGCAGAATCAAGTTTGGTTTCTCGTCCGTGTGCATCAGTTAATGCAAGAGCATCGTGCTCGGATAATATTCTTCGGATAGAATCAACTCTTTCTTGTACATTTTTAGCTAAATATGGAATTTCATCTGTAACAATACCACTTACCCCATTGTATTTGTCAATTCCTATTATCGCGCAATCCACTGACGTGATTGCTTTATGTGTATCTATAAGCAGGCGTAAAAATGATAAATCGTGAGTAAATACAACTATCTGTCGGTTTTGGGAAAGTTGAACAATTTTATCTGAAATTTTATCTCTATAATCCATATCTAATGACGTAACAGGGTCATCAAATATGATTGTGTTCAGACGATTGTCTATCGTGCATTCAGCTAAAAAATTAGACAAGGCAATAAGTTTTTGCTCACCTTCACTTAGAATTGAATTGATTGAATCATTGATACCGTTCAAACCGCATTTTTGAAATGTATTTCCTTGACTGGTTCTCGTTTTTGAAATCAAAACTTTACTTGCCAAATCACGATTAAAGAAATTAAGATGTGAAATAAACTCTTGGTGTTGCAAACTCACAGCTTGATTTTCCATTAACTCGCCAATTTTTCGTGAGATTGCAGTAGTCGTAAGTTGCGATTGACAATGACTTATCCAAGATTTGTATTTGTATTCATCGAAATATCGAAGAATTGTCGTCTTGTTGTTAAACAAAAATTCTTTAGCAGTTAGCTCACTAAGTTCAGCAACTAAAGCATTTCTATTTTGTACAAGTTGAGTGTTTTGTGCAATTTGAGAATCAATGTTCGGAATTATATTTGTTATCTCTGGGGTCAGAGATTGTAAATTGATGTTCAATTCACCACCATTTTGTAAAAATGAGATGATTGAATTTCTGAATGTGGAAACAGAATCAGAAAATTGAGTATAGTTCGTTCTGAAATCTGGTATAAACTGTTCTAATTCTGTCAGGTTTTCAATAGGCGGGATAACTAATGAATTGTATAAGTTATGTTTTTGTTGGATTGTAAGGTTAATTGCGTTTAATTGCGTTGAAACGTCATTCAAAACGAATTGATTGAATGTCGTCAATCTTTGTTGCGCTGCTTCATCAAGTTCCTGTTGGCACAACACGCATTTTTCCAATGAAATTAAAGAGGGAAAAGTTTGACCGTCTGACAGATTTGAACTTTGAGCATAATTTTTTGCTGCTTCCCACAATGTTCGCCAAGGATTTGTACCAAACCCTTCCAACGAGTTTATATTTTGTAGTTCTGTAGTAGCAATTTGATACGCTTCGTTTACGCTTTCAAAAGTGGTTCTGTTTGCCCTTACTTCGTTTATTTTTTGTTCGTTGAATAACGATTCTATTTGTTGTAATTGTTGAATATAGTTACTGATTCGACCTTTTTGACTGTTTAAATTCGTAATATTTTGCTGGGGGTTTTGTGCTGTTATTAAGTTTGTAAGTTCTTGCTTTCTATCAATGTTTGTTTGAGTAAATTGGATATATGAATCAACGTTAGCTCGCTGTAAATTTTCTATCGTTCCATACCATTGTCCTGTGGAGGATTGAAGTAAATTTTGTGGCAACTCTGGTTTTTGTGTAATGTATGAGGCAACAGACAAACTAAATGCTTGCGAAATACTTCCAAAAGTTGAAACCAGCTTTTCTAAAACATCAATTCCAACAGGTTTATATTCTGTAGGATTTTCATTATTGATGTAAATATCTCCACAATCATTGTCAAAAAGAAAAATTGAATTAAGGATAGGGTTACTCGGACTATTTTCTGTCCAAGAAAAACTAATGTTTGAACCATTGTTTTCTACAACAAAATCAACTTGTTGTTGATTAGAGGATGGATTGAAAACATTCTTTTTTAGTGTAACGCTTGGATTTCGGCTCCAACAAAGCTTTCTCAAAATACGTGAGTAGCTTGATTTCCCCGAACCATTTCCGCCATAAACTACTGTCAAACCCGTATTGGAAAATTGTAAACCTCCTTGATTGTGTAAGGCACAAATATTAATCGGGTTGTTTAGGCTAAGTAGTTTGGGATAACTTCCAATTGTCGCAGTTGTTGTTGGAATGTGAGTGCTGTCAAGCGGAATAGGGTTTAAAGCTATTGTATTGTCGCCGCATTCTTTTTTCACTAATTGAACAAGTTCATCAATATCGTTTTGTGTAAGTGTTGTTGATGTAACAAGTCTTCGTAAAGCATCTTGGACAAACGCTTGTCTGCCACCTTGTGACCAGTTTAAAATATCCTGATATATAGACATTATTTATATATTTAATTTATGTTGCGTCCCATATTACAGATAGTACATTTATTAACCTGCAAAAATAGTTAAATCACAAATTTAATTATGCTTTGTTATTGGGCTTGGCTGTTCATTTTTTACTTCCTCTTGTTGTTGTTTTTCCTTTTTCTCACGGGAGTAAACCCACAGCGATAACAGCCCGAAAATAATCAGTGCGTAAGCTATCCATTTACCAACCCTTTCAATCAATTTAATGAAAACCGAACTTTCATAAGATGAGAAACCCTCTGCTCCCATAGGGCTGCGCCTGTAAAACTTTCTCCGGTTAATCCAGTAACGAAGTCCCAAGCCTGCAACCAAAAATATGATACCTATAACCAATGATGCGACCATAACAAAAACACTTTATTTCCACTGTTTGAATTTACGAAAAATATTTGTTTCACCCTGTAAACGACGTGTACATAATGCGAAAACGGCTTACCAATCAGATAAGCCGTTTTTATGAAACGACATACTACTTTTAATCGCTACTGTTAAATTGAAAAGTTATCTGCTTTTCATTCCCGAAACTGTCCGAAATCCAAACATCAAAGGACTGTGATACGGCAGATGTTGAAGTGTAATACAACCTGAACTGCTCCGTTGGTAATTGATACAGGTCATTGGGCTGATACGGCGGTTCATTGTAGTATTGCAATGTTCCCTGTCCATCAAACTGGAAGTAACGGAGAAAATATTGCGTGTTGCTGTAATTGCCTGTACGCTGTATGGTAATACGTATTTCTACGGTCTGTCCGTTGGCAACATCTTTGGGTACTGGCATCACGTTTACCTCGAAAGGAAAATCGTTCTGTATTTCAAGTTCATCATCTTTGCTACAAGATACCAAAGAAACCGAAGCTGTGAGGATTGCCAGCAATACGTATATCGGCAGTAATCCTATTCTGAATTTATTGAATATTGCTATCATTGTTTTTTACGTTTTAAAAGTTAAACCTTAATCCCACACCTGCCGACGGTCGGAATTGTTCTAAGTCTGTCCCCCATAAAACCTTTGTGCGCCCTTGCAGGACTAACACAAATCGGTCGGACAGGTACGTTTCAAATGTGAGCCGTCCGCCAGCTCCATAGATAAAATTATCTTCGCTTAATATCTTCGCACCGTCGTACAACATCGCTTCGCCCCGGTTGATGCTTTCGTAACCGACCACACCCGTTATAGCGAAATTCAGCGTGATGTTCTTACGGGCATCGCCCAACAAAAAGAAGCTGTAACCGCCCTCTGCGGAATAGGTTTCCTGCGGTATGTGGAGGTCTTTATACTCGTGGTACTGGTGGGTATATTCCAACGCCCAAAGCTGATAGTTACCGTTCTTGCCGTTTACCGTCATTGCTGCGCTGATGTAGTAATCATTGCCAATCTTATCATCGGACAATACACCTGCACTTATTTCCAATCCCTTCTGCTTCGGCAGCATCCTTTGTGCCTGTGCAGCCGTGATGCCTATCAGGACAAGCAGCACGGTATAGATATACTTTTTCATATTCTTGCTTTAAAGGGTTATTAAAATTTCAGGTGCATATCGTCAATCAAACGGGCTTTGATTAAATCGGAATTTTCGACCTGCAATGTTTGATGCCTGCCGCCGTTCTTCTCGAAAATCTCAATCAGCAACACCTTGTCATCGGCAATGGTAAACTGGTCTAACAGGAACACGTTTTGTTCGGTCGATTTTCCGGCAATGCCGTCCAATGGCTTGTAAGTTCTCAACGGAGTTAAAGGGCGTTCCTGGACTACGGTGCGTTTGGCTACTTTCTTATCCACCACTTTGAAATTGATAAAATCAATCTCGAAAGGCACATTGGTACGGTTTCTCAATTCCGTATGGAAATAGTATTTGCCGTTGTGTATGTAAATCCCTTTCAGGATAAACTGAATGCCGAAACTTTTAGCCCCGATATGCTTTACAATGCGCTTGTCTTTCTTGTAAATGGTTTCCAGTAACAAGCCTGCCAGTGAGGGCGAATTGTTGCCCAGTTCCTCGAAAAGCACGTCGTTACCGTTGGCTTTATCCACCGCTTTTTGCATTGTGAGCAGGTCGTAGCTCAATGCCTCCGGGTAGGAGCTGTAATACACGTTGAAGCTGTAAAAACGCCCGTCATTCGTGATAACGGAGAAATTCGTTTCAGGCTCAAAGTCCCTTACTGATGCTTTTACACGCAAAACGTTTTCGGCATCTTCGGCTTTCCCCGCAATCAGGTATTCGCTGCCCAAATCCACGTAACGAATGGCGGTCGGGAAAATTAGGTGCGACGTTTTATCGTAGGTAACTTCCATACGGTACGGTTCTATCTTGCCCAATGCAAGCGGTGTTTTTGCAGTTGCACTATCCTGTGCATAAGTTGTTACGGCAAAGCCGAGTATCAGAGCAATAGCCCAAAAGGTTTTTAAATGATTTTTCATTGTTTTATTTATTTGAGTTCAACATTATTTTTTAGATACAAGGAAGACCTGATAGCCTGCTTTCAGCGTAACCTTTGGCGTTCTTACTTTCTTGGCGAAATAGCCCGAAATACCCTGTACCACGCCACGGCTAAGGTCAGCCGCCACCTGCTGTCCGGCATTCTGCGTGAGCATTACGCTTGTTCCTCCGGTCTGGCTCATATTGCCCGCCATTTCAGTAAGGGCATTCATTTCCGGCGAATACGGAACGTACAAACCTTGTTGCCCGTCCAAATCGTAAATGGTAATATCTACCGGGATGATGTTGCCCTCCAGTTCTACGGAGGTAACTTTTAATTGCAACCTGCCATTCTGAAATTTTGCATTAGCCGTTACAATCGTTCCTTTGGGGATGGTACGCTGCGGAGTTTTAGCAGGCTCTAACAGGCGTAAACGCACACCTGTTTCGCCAACTACCGTTTGGGCTTCGTGTACACAGGCTTTGATGCTGTTTTTAGGCTGTACCGCCTGTTCAATTGAACCTGCGGTATAAAACCCACGGTTTTTTGTTTGGCTCCAATCGGCTGCAAAGGCACTGTCCGACGGTTCACGGTACAAGGCTGATACAATGTTCTTTCTTGTTGGTGTGAACGATACAAATTGCTCTTTTTGTTTAGCACCCGCAGTCCCAGTAGTTGCACCATTGGCAGGAGCAGCATTTCCGGTATTGGCATTTTGCGGAAGATACTTTGCTGCCATTTCATAGGATTTCTCCATTAATTTGAGTTGGTCGTCAACGGTGGCCACAGGTGGCACATCTTTTTCCGACAACTTTGCTTTTAGTTCGTCCACTTGCTTACGCAATTCCATTGTTTCCGAATTGTTGTCCTGATAAAATGAACCCAACGTGCTTTGTGCATTACGGTAACTGTTCAATACAGAATTTCCGTTTCGTCCCGATTTTCTGCCACCACCCCCAAAGCCGTTGCTTTCTTCATCTTCTTCAGGTAAACTTTCTTCATTGTCAGCAGATGCAGTATCTTCAGTATTCCAATAATCAGAAAGCGTGGTCAGTGCATTGCGCTTTTCCTGCTCTTTGCGTTCGAGCATTTCCTGCTCATACGCCTTGCTTTTATCATCGGGCATCCCTGCTCCGGTAGCCTGCGGTACAGCATCATTCAGCCCGATATTTTCAACTGCCTTTTTATCTTTAGACGGTTTAAATATGAGGTACATACAGCCGAGAAATACCACGCCCATCAAAAGGAAAATGATTGGCTTTTTGAGCTTATCCTTATTGCTCTTTTTATTATCCGGCAGATTTGATGCTCCGTTTTGGTCTTCTCCCTCAACGAGAAAGCTGACCCTTTTTTCATTTTCTTTCATAAATCTGATTTTTTAAAATTGTTGATACACTATCCTGCAACCTTGCAGGGTTTTTACTTTTAAGGACAGGGTTTTCGATATGCTCTATGACCATACCGTTACCGGACTTTGAGGTATCGTACATCACTTTGCCAATGACCGCTACGGTAAGCAGCAGATAACCCACAAAGAAGTACAGCGTATATTGGTGCTGTTTGCGCAAGGGCAACGCCCGCCAACGTTCGTCCAGCTTGTCAAAGTACCTGTCCATATTTGCTCTTAATTTTTTCATAGCCTTACTATTTCTGTGTTACAGCTTGAAACGCTTAGGACTTTTACCCGCCTGTTGCTTCGGCGCATCGTTAACCAGTGCGACCGCTTCCGTTAATTTGGGTGCGGACATTACGGACAGGTTTGCCAGTTCCGATTTTTTGAGTAATTGCCCAAAGCCGTCTTTCTTCGCTACCTCCATACGGCTCAATGAGAATTTGCCATTCAGGTACTTTACCCACATACTGCATTCTACACGGGGCTTGTCATCGCCAGACCATTGCAGGTAGCCTGTCAGCAGTAAGTCCTGCTTAGGCAAAGTATCTGCCCCTTTTTGGCAGCTTTCGAGGTGTTCGCTGATACTGTCTTTCAGCTTTCCGGCATACGAACCCTGCGTATGGAAATACCCATTATATCCTTTATCGGTAAGGATTTTTGCGAACGTGCTTAAATCTGATAATGCTTCCATAAGATTGTTTTTTTAGCGTTCGATAACCTCTATATCCTTATTTTCCACGACTGCAAATTTTTCAATATTGAAGCCCTGCGGATTGTTGTCGGAACGAACGGAGTTGACGAGATAGCAGGAAGTAATCAAGTTGCGCCTGGTTACGTTGCTTGACCGGATAATGAACTGTTTGGCATAGGTACGCACTGCATACGGGTAGTTGTCGAAGTTGCACACGACACTATCCACCTCTATGCGTTGCTGTACGTTCCCCGAAATGATACGGCTGTAATAACCCTTTTCCGACAAGTCTTTGTAGTAATCAAAAGCACTTTTATCGGCAAGGTTGAACGCACGTTTCATATTGCTTTCAATAGCGTTCTTGTCGGGTGCAAGCGTAAAGAACAGTTCGTGAAATCTCCTGACGTGTTCCCTTGCTTCAACCGGGCGGTTGATGCTCGCATCCTGCGACAAGGCAAGCATCAGGGATTTGCCGTTATCCAGTACATAGATTTTTTGGCGTTGTTCTTCTGCAAAGCGGTAGGAACGCCATACGGCGTAACCTACCACGCTAATGCAGAGAACCGCAAACACAATGGCATATAATCTTATCTGCCTAAAGCTGTTTTCGATATTTCTTAGCGTTTTAAATTCCATTTTTTAGAATGATTAATGATTATTTATTCATCAGTTTACCGCCGATGTTTCCAACTGTTGAGCCTGCGCCTGCTCCGGCGATGTTTCCGGCTTTCATTGCTGTGGAGTTTACATTGCGGGTAAAGTTTCCTGCGCCTCCGGCTTGGATTAACCAACCTGTTACTGTCGGGATAGTAAAGTACCCGATGATGCCGATAATCATAAAAATGATGTACACGGTATTGCTCGTATCAGGTATATAGGTGGGGTCGGCAAGCATTGCTATATCCCGTTCTAAAATGAGGGATTGTATTCTTGCCAACATTGAGCTGAACAAATCCGAAACGGGAAGCCACAGGTAAACGCTGACGTACCTCGTGAGCCATTGCGTGAGCGTAGACTGAAATCCGTCCCATACGGAAATAGCAAAGGCTATTGGTCCGAGTATGGAGAGGACTATCAGGAAAAACGTTCGTATGGTATCAATGACCAAAGCCGCCGCCTGAAAGAGTATTTCCAATAGATTGCGAAACCAATCCTTTATGGCTTTCTCTATCTTGTAGGCTTGCCTGTCCATATACATACCCGCCATTGTACCAATGTCGGAGGGCGACCATCCCAGTTCGTCCAGTTTTTTGTCAAACTCTTCGTCTGATACCATATAGGCGGTTTCGGGGTTCCTTACCATTGCCTCGTATTCCAACTGGTCTTTCTGCTGTTGCAGCTTGTTCAGGTCAAGCACCTGGTCTTCGAGTATTTGGTGGGTTCCTACTACCACCGGGCTTAATACCGCATTGATGGTTCCCAAAACGATGGTCGGAAAGAACATTATGCAAAGCCCCAAAGCGAACGGGCGCAGCAAAGGGAACATATCAATAGGTTCGGCACGGCTTAAAGCCTGCCAAACCTTTAATGCCACATAGAACAATGCTCCCAATCCCGCCAAACCTTTAGCGATTGCCGCCATATCGCCTGCAAGCGGCATCATATCATCATAAAGCGACCGCAGGAGTTCGTGAAGATTATCCCATTCCATAGTTTACCAGTATTTTTGGTTAGCAGTTCCGTAGAGTTCAAGCACTCTTTGGGCATCGTTTTTCTTTTTCGCTCTTAGGTAGCTTACAGAAATGTTCTTGTTGGTGTAGTAGCGTACAAGGCTGTGGTAATCCTTTACCTCTTTGTACACACGGTCAATCACATCCATACGCTCTTTGTCATTGAGCGAAAGGCTTGATGAGGTTATAATCTGCTTCAGTTCTTTCAGCAGTTCGGTACTTTCATTGAGCAGTGCCGAATAACCGTTGCCGATAGCGGTCAGTTCCTGCGGTGTGAAATTTGGGTCGTTCATCATCTTGCCGAAGTTGTTCACGTACATTTCGGAAACATCGCCTACCAACAATACCGTTTGTTGCACTTTACGGGCATCTTTCACAAGGTTGTTGATAGCTTTCAGCTTGTCGTAATATTCCTTGCCCTGGTCGTAAACTTTTTTCACTTCGTTGAAGTTCTTTATCACGTTGCTTACGGTGGAAGAAGTCTGCACGATTTCGTTTGCAGAGTTGATAATGCCCGAAGCCAAATTAGCCGGGTCGGTTACAACCCACTGGGCTTTTGCTGACGGTGCTACGGCGAGCATCAGTGCCGTACACACCAGATACAATACTTTTTTCATTGTTTCTGAATTTTTAAATTGTTAATGACTATTGATTTGAATTGTCCCGCCTTTGCATTGCGATATGCTTAATGGCGAGTTCTACATTACCATCCAGTTCGGAAGCAAGCTGCATTACTTCCATTTTTTCGGTTTCTTCTGTCGTGTAGGCGAGGTATTCCTCCAAACTAACTTCGGTGGCATAGACTGCCGAGTGCGTACCACCTAAGCCAATCCAAACCTCTTTGTAAAGTCGGCTTGCATCGTTGTTCATATTGATGGAAAGTACCTGCCCTTTCTCTTTGTCCGTAAGCCCCAACATCGCCTGTATATCATCAAACTTGTTCATATACTTGCGTTGGTCAAGCAGGATTTTACAGTCGGAGTTATTGATGATACTTTCCTTGACAATGGGCGACTGGATAATATCATCGACCTCTTGCGTTACGACAATCGCTTCTCCGAAAAATTTGCGGACGGTCTTAAACAAATACTTGATGTATTCTGCCATTCCTTCCTTCGCAATGGCTTTCCAAGCCTCTTCTATGAGGATAAGTTTGCGAATACCTTTCAGTCGGCGCATTTTGTTGATAAACACCTCCATAATGATGATGGTCACAATGGGAAAGAGGATTTTGTGGTCTTTAATGGCATCAATCTCAAACACGATAAAGCGTTTGGAAAGCAGGTCTAACTGCTTGTTGGAGTTCAGCAGGTAATCGTATTCGCCACCTTTGTAATAGGGTTCGAGTACGTTCAGGAAATTGGCAATGTCAAAGTCTTTTTCCCTGACCTGCTTTTCTTCCAGAACCTTGCGGTAGTCGCCTTTTACATACTCATAGAAACCGTTGAATGACGGGTACACATCTTCCGTCTTGATACGCTCGATATAGCCCGACACAGCATTGGAAAGAGCAACTTCTTCCGAACGGGTTGGCGGTTCATCATCACGTTTCCATAAGGTCAGTATCAAAGTCTTGATACTTTCCCGCTTCTCAATGTCGAACACGCCATCATCGGTATAGAAAGGGTTAAAGGCAATCGGGTTATCTTCGGTATAAGTGAAGTAAACACCGTCTTCGCCTTTGGTCTTTCCTTTGATGAGTTCGCATAAGCCCTGATAAGAGTTACCCGTATCTACCAACAGTACGTGTGCGCCCTGTTCGTAATACTGCCGTACCATATGGTTTGTGAAGAACGATTTACCCGAACCCGATGGACCAAGTATAAACTTGTTCCGGTTCGTGATGATACCCCGTTTCATAGGCAGGTCGGAAATATCCAAATGGATAGGTTTTCCTGTAAGCCTGTCAGCCATCTTGATACCAAACGGCGAGGGCGAATTGTGGTAGTTGGTTTCTTCCGTGAAGAAGCACAGCGCAGGCTCAATGAACGTGTAAAAACTTTCCTCACTCGGAAAGTCGCCCGCATTGCCCGGCATCCCTGCCCAATACAAGGTAGCCACGTCCGTTGTGTTGTGGCGTGGCTTACACTCCATCAGTGCCAATGCACTACCGCAATCGTTCTTTAGCTGCTTCAGTTCCGCAGGGTCTTCCGACCACGCCATAATATTGAAGTGCGCACGGATAGAAGACAGCCCGAAGCTGTGGGCTTCGTTCAAATACTTTTCTATCCACTCTTTGTTGATTTGGTTGGCACGGCTGTACCTTGCCAGTGAGTGCATATTCCGTGCGGACTTCTCAAACTTTTGCAGGTTGTCTTCGCTGTTGTCGATAAACAAATACTGGTTGTAGATGTGGTTGCAGCTAAGTAACAATCCCACAGGTGCGGCGAATGACAGGCGGCAGTCGCTCCGGTCGGTAGATAGCTTTTCAAAACGGGTATCTGCCGATACCGTTCCTGGCAGGTCGTCCGTATCGGAAAGCGTGTGCAGGCTTAACCTTTTGTTGCCGATGCGCACTTCTTCTGTTCCGAGTGCGATGTCCTGCATCGGTGTTCCGGCTTCCCTCGAAAGCGTGAGATACTGTTCCAGTAATCCCTGTGTATCTTCCGTGCCGATGATTTCATCTTCCGTCAGTCGTTTCAGGGTTACAAAACCGCTATCGTTCACGATACGCTCAAACTGGGCAACCGCCTCCATAAAGCGGTGTATCATTTCCTTGTTTCTGATTTCCTTTGGTATCAGCATACCTTTGCAAAGCGAACTGAAATTGCTTTGCATCCGCATTCTTTCCTTAGTGGTCTTCGTGAGGAATAGGTAACAATAGTGGTTCAGGAAAGGTCGCTCATTGAAATGGCGTTGATAAGACTTCGATAAAAAGCTCTGGTCTTCGATTGCCAAATCAGGTGCATAACTTTCCTTAATGTACCAGTCCTGTTTGTGAATGACCGTAAAATCAGGCAAGGTTTTAATCGCTTTGTGCCAGGCGGAGTGTATGGCTTCGTATTCCGCAGAAGCTACCGTAAACAGTTCCGGCAACCGCACTTCAAAACAGGCGGTAATATCCGCATCTTTGGATAAGATGCAGTTGTTCTCTACTGCCAACAATGGAAATTTGTTTTCCAGTGTGGTGGTCTTTGCTACATTTCTCATACGGCATTCTGTTTAGGCGTGAATTTTAAATAGCGGTGTACAGGCTTGCGGCAGATGATGTAGCGGGGATGCCGTTTATTGGCTGCAATTTTCATCAGCCCGTGTTCGCCGTACTTCCTGTTCAGTGAAAAGGTCTGCCACACAATGAGCGAAGCCCCGCCTGCGCCCAGGAACAGGCAGACGTAAGAGTTTACGCCAGCCATATACATTATCATCACGAGGATAAGCGTACCGAGTAGTCCGCCTGCGAAAATGAACAGGTATTGTGCTTTCAACCCTTTAAATTCCACCGTTCTTCCGATGCCTTTATTGATATTGTAATTCATAAGGCAAAGGATTAAAGGAAGAATGAGCGCAGGATGGTAGCCGCAACAATTAAGAAGATACACGCACCAAACCAGCTTGCCGCAGTCTTGCTCGTGTCGGGGTCGCCCGAACTGAATTTGTTGTACACCTTAACGCCCCCGATTAACCCAACTACCGCACCGATGGCGTAAATTAATTGGGTAGCGGGGTCGAAATAAGAGGTTACCATTTGGGTAGCCTCGTTGATACCTGCCGAGCCGTTTCCCTGTGCGAACGCACCAATTGCTGACAGCATTGCCAAGGCTGCCAGCCAAACTTTTTTTCTCTGTTTTTCCATAATTGAAACACATTAATTTGTTACTGTTTATCCCGCACCTTGCGAGCTTTCGGGACAAATGTCTTGTGGAAAAAGAGGCGTTATGAGAAAGTGGCAGTCAAAGGAAGTGTTTGGCTGTGAGTGGCTTTGCAACAAGCATTTGAGCATAAAAAAAAGCCAAACTTTTTACGGTTTGAGGTTACGTTTCAATAATAACTATTATGGATTTTGCACTTTTATTCTATAGAAGCGGTTATCTGTCACTCAAAACGAGCCAAAATCCAAAGTTTATAGCTGAAAGCTTTCGCAAACGAAACCAAATTAGTAGATTTGCCAAAAGTGTCAAGAAATAAATTTCAAGATTATGAAAGAAACATTTGGCGAATATATTCACAAGCTAAGATTAGATAATGGTTTAACATTAACTAAACTTGCGGCTGCATTAGACATAGACCAATCTACCTTATCAAAAATTGAAAACGGTAAAAGAAATGTACCTGCTGAAATAATACCGAAACTTTCAGCATTTTTCAGTCTTGACTTAAAAAAATTAGAACACGAGTATCTAAGCGAAAGAATTGCAGAATTAATTTATCCGGAGGAGGAAACTCAAAAGCTATTTTTAGCTGCTGAGGAGAAAGCAAAATATATGAGAATTAAAAACCAACATCAAAGTACACTCAAGTTTTAATTATGGTAGGAGCATCATTATTTTCAAGTGCAGGCATAGCAGAAACTTACTTTGAAGAAGTAGGAATTAATATTATCGCTGCTAACGAATTGGTTCAGGAAAGAGCTGACCTATATCAGGCATTGTATCCAAATTCTAAAATGATTGCAGGTAGCATTTTAGACGATAAGATTTTTAAAACACTCGTAGAAAGTACCCCTGAAAAATTAGACTTTCTAATTGCTTCACCACCTTGTCAAGGAATGAGTGTTGCAGGAAAAAATCGGAATATTGAGCAAATGCTTAAAGATGAAAGGAATTATCTTGTTTTTAAAATAATTGATTTCATTAAATTAAAATCTCCCGATTTTGTACTGATAGAAAATGTACCAACATTTTTTAAGATGGTTTTGCCATACCAAAATCAACATTTAAAAGTAATAGAGATTTTAAATCTATTATTCGGCAAAGAATACAAAATTGAAGCTAATGTGTATGATGCTTCTGAATATGGTGTTGCTCAAAGACGGACAAGAGCAATCATAAAATTGTACCGAAAAGACAAAAAATGGGGACAACCTATAAAGTCTGAAAAGCAAATAACAGTCGAAGAAAAGATTGGTTTTTTACCAAGTATTGAGGCAGGAGAACAGTCAAAAATAAAATGGCATTTTGCCCGAAAACATTCGGATAATCACGTACTGTGGATGAAGCATACCCCAACAGGAAAAACTGCTTTTGAAAATGAAGAATACTTTCCTATAAAATCTAATGGAGAAAAAATAAAAAGTTACAATACCACATACCGACGAATTAAATGGGATGAACCCGCTCCCACCATTACAATGCGAAATGATGCAATCAGTTCACAATTGAATGTGCATCCAGGAAGAAAATTAAAAAACGGAACTTATTCTGATGCAAGAGTTTTAACACCTTTGGAGTTAATGTTGTTGTCCTCTCTTCCACAAAATTGGAATATCCCGGATAATACACCTGAATTACTTATTAGAAAATGTATTGGAGAATGTATTCCGCCTTTGTTAATTAAAAATATTGTTGCTCAAATAAATCAATAATATGACTTTACGAATTGATAGTAAGAAATGGATTTTATACAGACATACAAGAGATTTTGAAAAACTTTGTGTTGTTGCTGAATTTTTGAAGTCATACACCAAGACAGGAATTTCAAAAGATGAGAAAGCGCAATTAAATTCAAAGTTACGTGAGTTAGGTTTGTATAGCGAAAGAAATCCTGAATTACCGCTTGATGCGATAAACCATAAAATCAATCAGCTTTCATATTATATGTTTGGCTACCAAGCCAAGGTTGATGGGCAAGACCGTTTTTTATTTAGTCCGCTTGGAAACTTATTTTTGAAAAACGTTGGGGATAAAGAGAAAATAGCCAAAATATTTCTTACAATGCTTTGGGCTGTACAATATCCCCATCCACATAGCGGAACGGATAGCGAATTTCAGCTTTATCCATTTCGTTTGATTTATAAATTGCTTTCAGAACCAAAACTATCTAACAAACTTTATGCTTTTGAGGTTGCGTACGTTGTTGTGTTTCTCAAAGAAGCTACTCAAAAAACATATGATGTCTTAATAAATGAATTATTAGCATTAAGAAAGTTTTCAGATGAAGAAATTGCTCAAAAATTTCAAGAAGACAGACACGCTTATGTGAACTCTGCTTATGAATGGGATTATTACGTTTCAAGTCTGTTTGAAAGTGCAGGTGTATTGAACAAACGAGAGGGAATTGTTATAACCAAACTACAACACGGAACAACCAATACTTTTAGGAAAATAACAAGAAACGAGGTTGCAATTCCTGAAAATTTAAAACAGTTAGTTCAGCAATTAGAAAATGAATATTCTTTTTTAGCAAAGCCTCTGTTGCTTAACGACCCTGAACGTTTGAAAATTGATGTTATTAAGGAAATTTACAGTTTTTACCCTAAGACACTTTTAGTTGAAATTGGCGAAGTAGCTGATGATATAAAATTTGAATTGCTTAATCTTCCGAAAATTATAGAACAATACGCAAACAATAACGAAGGAGCGGAAGCATATCTTTTTGAAGATGCTTTGACAGATGGTTTCAATATGTTCTACAATATAGAAGCCGAAAAAGTAGGCGGAGCAGGAAACACTGATTTGGAATGCCTGTATATTCCTAAAAAGAAAAAATTCGCCGTTGATGCCAAGTCGACCAAAAACAAACTTTCGGGTGTAAATGCTGGAAGATTAGAAGGGCACCGAGAAAAAATTGGGGGAGCTTACACAATTGTAGTTACGCCAAGATATGTTCCAGCGGTACTTCAAGATATTCGCACAAGTCCGATTGTAATTATTCGGGCAAACACTTTTTCGGAATATTTATACAACTGTATTGATAATGACGTGAGAGAAATTGACTACGAAGATTTTGATAATATCATCGTCAATAATCTTGGAAAAGACATCAGTAAAAACATTTCGGACCTGACTATTTCAAGGTTTGCAGCAAAAAATTAAAACTTACGATGATTACAATTACGAGAGAAAATAATATGGAATTAATGGCAAGATATCCAGACAACTATTTTGACCTTGCCATAGTCGACCCACCTTATGGGATTTTAAACAAAACAAAAAGAGGTGGCGACTACAAATTTAATATGGATGAGTACAGTCAATGGGATGTAAAACCCAATGATGATTACTTTAATGAGTTACTTCGGGTTTCAAAAAATCAGATTATTTGGGGAGGAAACTATTTCGGACAACTTTGGCTAAAAAGCGAATACAACAAAGGGTTTATTATTTGGGATAAAAACCAACCCGAAACATTGAATAATTTTTCAATGGCAGAAATGGCTTGGTCATCATTAGACAAGCCTTCAAAAATTTTCAGATTTAGTGTAAGAAAAAATAGAAATAAAATCCACCCAACACAAAAACCAGTAGAGCTTTACGAATGGCTTTTGAAAATGTATGCTAATCAAGGAGATAAAATCTTAGATACTCATTTGGGAAGTGGAACAATTGCAATTGCGTGTTATAATGCAGGATTGAGTTTGACAGCTTGCGAAATTAGCGAAACCTACTATTTAAAAGCATTAGATAAGATAAAGGAAGTCATTCCCGAAAGTGCAATCCATACGAATGATTTAGATGCTTTTTCTCTGACATTTCCCGAGCAAACAAAATCGAAAAACGGATTATATAAACAATATCAAGAACAGGTAGAACAATTGAGATTATTTAAAGAAGAACGAGCAAAGTACTATGCAGGTGTGAGATAGTTCCCATATAGCCATCTCCAAAATAATGTAATGAAAAAAGTAAAACTAAATAATATCGCAATTTTTGTGTTGTTCATTACATCATATATTCCGTTGTTTGGATTATTGATTTTGCGACAAGTCAAGCAAAATATTGATTATTTGAATTTTGGAGGTTTTAGTCAAGAAAGTGTATTTCTGGCTTTAGCAAAATTTGGGTTAAGCGTTTTTCTTTTTCTTACTGCAATATTCGGTTATATAGGGCTGAAATTTTTATTGATAAATTTAGATATAAAAAAATCAAATGGAGAGCTTGTAAAAGTCGTTGAAGTAGAAAACAAGAATAGTGAAAGCATCAGTTACATCTCAACTTACATTGTTCCCTTCATCTTCCAAGACACAAATAACTTATTTGACATTACGTCGATTTTCATTGTCTTGATAATCATATTTTTCATTTATACAAAATCAAATATGATTGTAATAAATCCAATATTGAGTATTACTCATACCCTTTACCAAATTGATTACAACAAGAAGAGCCAAACAAAAAAAGCTCTTTTGATAACAAAAGATGAAGATTTGGAAAGCGGGCAAGAAATAAAAATAAACTTAATTACGAAAAATATTTATTATGGATAAATCCATTTTGGTCGATATAATTGGTCAGGCAAGTGCGGAAAACTTAAAGATGTATTTTGTCACTCGTATTCTCAAAGAAGGAATGAAAGCTAACGCACGTGTTTTGGAAAAGTTTGACTTTAAAGTTTATCAGATAGAGATTACGGATGAAGTAAGAAACTATCTTTATGAACTTTCATTGAAACAGTTCAAAAAAATTCAGGATAATGAAGATTTAAACTTTTTCGATTATGATGTCATAGCTGACGAAACAGAACATCTGTTTACTTATCAAATGCAGAATAAAGTTGGCTCTTTTTCAGACGTTGTTTATAACCAATTAAACCAAAGCCCACCGAAAATCACAGATTTAAACGATATACTCCAAGATGAAACTCTTTGGGCATATTGTGTCGAGTTTGAAATTGACAGTAATAAATCTTTTTATACATTTAGAAAAATATCCCCCGGAAAAGTAGGAGTGGAAAAGGAAAAAGACGGAGAAAAGAAAAGCTTAGGCAGTCAGATAAGGACTTTTTTTGACACCAATACCAATACACTTTCATTGCTAAAAAGCGATACTGTTTATTTAGACAAACAAATAGATTGTATCTTTTATGAAGAAACTTTTTACGTATTGAAGAAATTTTACTTTGAGCAACTTGTCGGATTACAAGAAGAATATAAGAAGAGAGCGGAAGACGTAGCAACATCAATATCTAAACATCAGTGTTTTGGAGATATTAAGCTTCTAACTGATAAAATAGAAACAAAAGCTTCTATTCATAAAAAGTTGATGAAGTTGGAAAAATTAGGAAATCTAAATTCTTTAACTTCTAAAAACATAAAAAAGTTGGAAACATTGGGTAAAAAGAAAAAAGCACCGATAAACTTAAAAGATGGTAAAATCCAATTTGAAACGGAAGAAGATATAGATAATGTGGTCAAACTATTATGTGACTATTTCAAAACTGGAGATTATTCAGGTAAGCCCTACGGAACATACGCAGGTAAGTTACAAGTGACGGAATAATGTTGTCATTTCTCACAAGAGGCATAATAAGATAATGTCACACTAATACGCAGTTATACTCCTAAAAAAAAGGGAAGTCTATACAAACTCCCCAATGTCAAAATCACCCAAATCACTTTTCCGCAAGGTGGAAGAACCGTCGTCGCTTTCAGATGAAAGTGTGCTATCCAAAAGCTCGGCAATTTTTCGGGAAGCACCCTCAATGGAATTTTCCAGTAAGCTGAATAATTCGGTTCCCTGTAATTTCTGAACTATGGCTACCGCTGTTTCCTTTTGAGCCTGTTCCAAATTCTCTTTTTGGAGCAATGCCCCTACGGAGCTTAGTTCGTCGTAGGTAACCCCTTGGGCAAAACCGTTATCGCCACCGGATATTCCGTACCTGTTCCATTCTTCTTCCTCTTCCTCCAAATCAGGCATATTGCTGAAAACTTCGTCCAGTTCTTCCTGCGGAATTTGAATGCTGACGTTTTCGTTTTCGTCGTATTCAATGTCTAAATTATCAGGGTTTATCTCCTGTTCCGTTATTTGGCTTTCATTGGCAGTGTTTGGCAGGGAAAGGCTTCTTACTGGCTTGGGTTGCCCCATAATATCGGGCAGGTTCGGGTTAACTTTTTCCTGTTTGGACTTTTGCTCCGACCTTTTATGAATGACAATCTTATCCTGCAAAAGCAGGACAATGACTATCAGCAGGCAAATCACAATTACTATTTCCATAATCAGATGCTTTAAAAAATGGGTTTAAACTTTTCGTTGAAATCATCGGTAATGGCTTTTTCAAACATCTCAAAATGATGCTCCAGTATGTTATCGAGATAAGCATACAGGGGTATGGCATCTTTACCAATAACCTGTACAATACGGGATAGCCGTTCGTGGTATTCCTGCCGTATATATATGCTTTTATCGCCCCGCTTTGTCATCGAATGGGTTTTCAAAAAGTGTTCGCCGTAGCTTCCGTCAAGGCTTTTTTTGATGCGGTTCCTTTCCCGTTGTACAGGCTTACTTTGTGGTAACTCAACCTGCTTTACCACATCTTGTTCCGCTTCCTTTTCCTGCTCTTCGGCAGGTAGCTGTAAACCGTCCTTTTTAACGCCGTCTACCATCAGGTTCATCATCATTTCCTCGTTAATGTCCGGCGTTACTTTTCTTTTATTGTCTTTCTCCATAGCACTACAATTGAATGATGTTTAAAAATTCGCTGATGAACAGGTCTAACTGGCAGGCTTTCATCAAACGCTCATCGGGTGGCATTACCGTAGAACGGAAAACCGTTTTGCTGTCCGCTTCGCTTTCCTTGCGAAAACGGGTGCTGTTCTTGATTTGGCTTTGCATCAGGCTTAATCCCAATTGCCCGATTAGCTGATTGTACACGTCATATAAGGGTGTGCTTTCCCTGCCGTCCACCTGGTTCCAGAAAAGATTAATGGTTTCTATAGATGTCTCGCCTTTTTTCATAATCACGTCCTGTAAAAGCTGTGTGAAGATGAGCGTACTTTCCATTACCACACGGTCTGCCGTGATGGGCGTGAAAATGTGGTGCATACCTGCCAATGCTTTCAGGATGCCGGGCGTGTTTACAGTTCCGGGCAGGTCGAAGAACAGCACATCAAGCGGAACGGGAGAAGTGTTTACAAATTCGTGCGCCGCATCGAGTACGCTATCCGCTTTGTGCTGCATAATGGGATAGGCTTTTTTGTTGATGGTGGTAAACTGCTTATAAGCCAGTTTTTTCAAAGCCTCATTTTCCATTACCATTGCCAAATCACGGGTTTTCATTTTCATCAGGCTGTGCTGCGGAAAATCCGCATCAAATACGGCTACGTTGTAGCCCAACCGATAGTGCATCGTGCTTGCAACAAGCGTGGTAAATGTGCTTTTGCCAACACCGCCTTTTTGAGAAGAAAAGGCAACGAACAGAGGTTTCTTTTTTGTGTCCATATTTTTAAAATTTAAAGTTTACATCTTGCTGTTTTCAGTCTTGCAGGCTTGCACCCGTGCAGTCCTGATTTCGTGCTGTCTTTCTTGCAGGATAGCTATCAGGCTTGCCTGCGGGAATTGCTGATTGCCTGCTTCCTTGCTGTATAGCAGCCCTGCTTTCATTCAGGCATCTTATCAGGGGAGATTGCGTTCTTGCATTCGTTCCGTTCGTCATTCCATCCGTCACGCTTTCCGTCATTCCTGCGCTCTTGCTTTCTTGCATTCCTGCAATCTTGCAGGCAGGATAACCTGCCATCTTGAATGTGTGCCGTCTGCTTGTCCTGAAGCACGGGCTGTCTGCCTGCCTGCCAACATTCAGGGGCAAAGAACTCATCAAATTCATTCAGTTGTATAGCGGTGGCAGTGTTTGGCGTTCAGAGGCAGCATTTGGCACTGTGGCACAGTGCAACGCTATCGTAAACAGGGCTTTACTTTGTATTGTGATTTTTATTAACGGATTTATGCAAAAGTCTTTTGACATATCAGGAGGTAACGGGAACGGCATCGAGCCGTTTTTCCCTGTTACATTCAATCCGTCCCGCAGGGCGGATTTTTGTGTTCACCGGAACACGGCAAGTTGTGTTTTGAGCATCTCGGAATGATTTCCGATGCTCAAAACAACTTGCCCTTTGCAGGGGGCAGAAAACACCTTCCGAAGTCAGGGTTTTGTATGGATTTTAAAATGGATTAGTGATGAACGATAACAACAAAAAGCAATTGAAAAAGACCGGACGCCGCCCCAAAGAAGACCCGGCGACCATCCGCTATACGATTTCTTTTAACGAGCAGGAACACGTCCGCTTTCTTGCCCTTTTTGATAAATCAGGTATGCAGGTAAAAGCACATTTTATAACGTCCTGCATCTTTGACAAGACCATAAAGACCATTCAGATTGACAAGGGAACGGTTGATTTTTATATGCGGCTGACCTCTTTTCATAGCCAGTTCCGTTCCATAGGTGTAAACTATAACCAAATTGTAAAGCTGTTGTACAAGAATTTCACCGAGAAAAAAGCCGCAGCGTTCCTGTACAAACTGGAAAAACAGACGGCTGAAATGGCAATGCTGTGTCAGAAAATCATCCAAATAAGTGAGGAATTTGAAGCCAAACACCTGAAAAAATAGCGGTAGAAATGATAGCAAAAATTGGAAGAAGCGCAAATTTATACGGTGCATTGGCGTACAATCAGCTTAAAGTGGAGAATGAAAACGGGCAGATTTTGTTTGCCAACAAGATGATTGAAACCGCAAGCGGTCATTATTCCGTTGCACAATTAGCACAATCTTTTGCGCCTTACCTGATAGCCAACCGAAATACCGAGAAACATACGCTGCATATTTCGCTCAATCCCGACCCGAATGATAAAGTAAGCGATGATAAGTTTAGGGAAATGGCAGAACAGTATATGCGGGAAATGGGTTACGGAGAACAGCCTTTTGTGGTATTCAAACATACCGATATTGACCGCAGCCATATACACATTGTATCGGTTTGCGTGGACGAGCAGGGCAAAAAGATTTCGGATAAATTCGAGAAAATGCGGTCTATGAATGTATGCCGTGAACTGGAAAGAAAACACGGGCTGATACCCGCAACGGATAAGGAGCGCAATCAAACTGATAAGGTTTTCCGTCCGGTAAAATACAAAGCCGGAGATGTGAAAAGTCAAATTGCTTCGGTCGTTCGCCACCTCCCGAACTACTACCAATACCAAACATTGGGCGAATACAATGCCCTGCTTTCCCTGTTCAATATTACCACCGAGAAAATCGAGGGCGAATTGCAGGGGCAGCTACGGCAGGGTTTATTGTATATTCCTTTAAACGAGCAAGGCGAAAGAGCCGGGCATCCGTTCAAGGCTTCGCTGTTCGGGAAGAGCGCAGGGCTTCCGGCTTTGGAACTGCATTTTGCGAAATGCAAAACTGCTTTGAAAGACAACCCGACCAAACAGACCCTAAAATCTGCCGTTACCATTGCCCTGAAAACCACAAGCGATGAACAGGCATTTAAAAAGCAGTTAGCGGAACAGGGCATTAACGTAGTCGTGCGCCGGAATGATACAGGGCGTATTTATGGCATCACATTTATTGACCATAATTCCAAAGCGGTTTGGAACGGTTCACGTTTGGCAACAGAACTTTCTGCCAACACCTTTAATGATTATTGGAACAATAACATCAAACCCGATATTAAAGAACCTGCCGTTTTACAACCCAAATTATCCACATCAAATGATGCGGATCTTCCTGCGGAAGAACCACATCATTTGTTCGACTTCTTACATACTGAAAAACACGAAGACGGTTTGATTGAAGCACTGGGCGGCTTGCTTCCCGAAGCCCAGGGCGAAGATTACGAAGAACAGGACTTTGCCAATAAAATGAAGAAGAAAAGAAAACGCCAAAGAGGTCAGAAGTAATATTCAGCCAAACACTGCCACAGAACGCCACTGGCTGCCACATTCTTAGAGCCACTCCATAGAGCCTTTAAATTCACGCCCGAACATTAAAACTTTAGATAATGCAGGGAGAAGACGATTTAAGAGGGCTTGCCAAGATAATGGCTTTTATGCGGGCAGTCAGTATTCTTTTGGTGCTGATGCACCTTTATTGGTTCTGCTACGGTTTCTTTTTAGAACGTGGTTGGACGTTGGAAGTAATCAACAAGATATTAGGCAATTTCGACCGAACGGCGGGTTTGTTTTCACACACTCTTTACACCAAAGTATTCGCTTTGGTCTTACTGGCTTTAAGCTGTTTAGGGACAAAGGGCGTAAAGAACGAAAAGATAACCTGGACTAAAATTTACGTGGCGTTGGGCGTTGGCTTTGTGCTGTTCTTCCTGAACACACCTTTGTTAAAGCTATCTCCGGCAACAGGCACATTCCTGTATATGCTTACTATCTCATTAGGTTATATCGCCTTGCTGATGGCGGGCGTATGGATGAGCCGCCTGCTTCGTACCAACCTGATGGACGACGTATTTAATAATGAGAATGAGAGCTTTCAGCAGGAAACCAAACTGATGGAAAACGAGTATTCCGTTAACCTGCCCACCAAATTTTACTACAAAGGCAAATGGAACAACGGTTGGATAAACATTGTAAATCCATTCAGGGCATCAATAGTGTTGGGTACTCCCGGTTCCGGTAAATCTTATGCCATCGTAAACAACTACATCAAGCAGCAGATTGAAAAAGGCTTTAGTATGTATATCTACGATTTCAAGTTTGACGACCTTTCTACTATTGCCTATAATCACTTACTGAAGCATCGGGATAAATACAAAGTTCAGCCGAAATTTTACGTGATAAATTTCGACGACCCACGCAAGAGCCACCGTTGCAACCCACTCAATCCCGATTTTATGACGGACATTTCTGATGCTTACGAAGCGGCATATACTATAATGCTAAACCTTAACAGGTCGTGGATACAGAAGCAAGGGGATTTTTTCGTGGAAAGCCCAATTATTCTTTTGGCTGCGATTATTTGGTATCTGAAAATCTACGAAGATGGTAAGTATTGTACGTTCCCTCACGCCATTGAATTACTGAATAAAAAGTATTCGGATGTATTCACGATTTTAACTTCATACCCGGATTTGGAAAATTATTTGTCGCCCTTTATGGATGCGTGGCAAGGTGGAGCGCAAGACCAGTTACAAGGACAAATCGCATCGGCAAAAATTCCGCTATCAAGGATGATTAGCCCACAACTTTACTGGGTAATGACGGGCGATGATTTTACGCTTGACATCAACAACCCGAAAGAACCTAAAATTTTGTGCGTGGGTAACAATCCCGACCGTCAAAATATTTATTCCGCAGCTTTGGGTTTATACAATTCGAGGATTGTAAAGCTGATAAACAAAAAGGGACAGCTAAAGAGTTCCGTTATCATAGATGAGTTGCCCACAATTTATTTCAGGGGACTGGACAATCTTATCGCAACGGCGAGAAGTAATAAGGTTGCGGTATGTTTGGGTTTTCAGGATTTTTCGCAGTTGACGAGGGATTACGGCGATAAGGAAAGCAAGGTAATTCAGAATACCGTTGGCAATATATTCAGTGGTCAGGTGGTTGGCGAAACAGCAAAAAGCCTTTCGGAACGTTTCGGTAAAGTATTACAGAAACGCCAGAGTATGACGATTAACCGCAATGATAAATCTACCTCTATTTCGACACAGTTAGACAGCCTTATTCCGGCTTCCAAAATCTCAACACTTACACAAGGTTTGTTTGTTGGTTCTGTATCAGATAACTTTGATGAACGTATCGAGCAGAAGATATTTCACGCCGAAATTGTAGTGGACAATGAAAAGGTAGCGGCAGAAAGCAAAGCCTATCAGCAAATACCGCAAATCTTATCTTTTGTAAATGAGCAGGGCGAGGATAAGATGAAGCAGGAAATAGAAAACAATTACAAGCAGATAAAATCAGACATTCTGAATATTGTTGTTAGTGAAATGGAGCGTATCAAGAATGACCCTAACTTACAGCATTTGGTGCAGAAAGAATGATTATACTAAATATTTTTGTGATTTTTCTATTAATATATTGTTAGAAGAATTAAAAGTAACAGCACCATTACGTCAACATATAAAATGCCAAATTTTAATACTCATAATTTAGCATTTGCTTAAATAAACAAATTAGTTACATTTGCATTATGGATAATACTTCTTGTACACGACAACAGGCAGACATTAAACAAATCAATCGCTGTAAAGAAAGAGTTTCGGAACTCCACAGTTCGTTTGACTATTTGTCGAACGCACTTGAATTGACTGGAAACAATGTAAGACTGAAAATTCTGTTTCTTCTTTATGAAGAAAAACGACTTTGTGTTTGTGATGTGAGTGAAATTCTTGGAATGACAATTTCAGCGATTTCTCAGCACTTGAGAAAACTTAAAGACCGAAAGCTTATTGAAACCGAAAGAGAGGCGCAAACCATTTTTTACTCATTGACAAAAGAGTATGAGAAAATGTTGGACCCATTTTTTAAAATACTTGACGATAAAAAAAATTTAGAAACAATATGGTAACGGACGGAAAACTAATTGGGACTGGACTTTTGACAGCAATAGCAGCTTCATTATGTTGCATTACACCTGTTTTGGCTCTCATAGCAGGAACAAGTGGACTTGCTTCAACTTTCTCTTGGCTCGAACCTTTTCGTCCATATTTTATCGGGTTAACTATTTTAGTGCTTGCTTTTGCTTGGTATCAAAAATTGAAACCGCAAAAGAAAATTGACTGCAACTGTGAAACAACTGAAAAATCAAACTTTATGAAAACAAAATCATTTTTAGGAATTATTACCGTTATGGCGGCTTTACTTTTATCATTTCCGCTTTATGCTCACATTTTTTTTCCAAAGACCGAAAGTAAAGCAATTATTACCCAAACTTCCAAAATTCAGAAAGTTGAGTTTACAATCAAAGGGATGACTTGTTCAGGTTGTGAACACCACGTTAAAACGGAAGTTAGTAAACTAAAAGGAATTGTGGAAGTTGTGGTTTCTTATGAGAAAGGCAATGCCATTGTTAAGTTTGACAACAAACAAACAAGTATTATAGAAATTGAAAAAGCTATCAATTCGACAGGTTATAAATCACTAAAAAGTAAAATTATATCATAATGGAAATTAAATTACAATCAATTATAACTTGCCCAAATTGCGGATACAAAAAAGAGGAAACAATGCCAACAGATGCTTGCCAATATTTTTATGAATGTGAAAATTGCAAGACAAGATTAAAACCATTACAAGGCGATTGTTGTGTGTATTGTAGTTATGCCAGTGTTCCTTGTCCATCAATACAACAGGATAAAAAATGTTGCTATTAGAAACCAATTAAGAGAAAAAAATGTTCAGTTTTTTCAAAAAATATTTTCAAAAATTTAAGAAGAATACTTATGCTATCAACAGAAAAAACATTATCAGAAGTAATTGAAGTACTAAGACAAAGGGGTTATACGGAAGACTTTAATCTATTGGAAGAAAACATTTCGTACAAAATAGACGGAGAGAAAGTTAATTTAAGGGACATTGTTATTGATAAAATTTATCGTTTTACTGGGCTTAATGACTTGGAAGATGAGGCTATCTTATATGCGATGAGAAACCAAAAAGATGGAGCAAAAGGTGTTTTCGTAAATGGTTATGGTACATACTCTGACAGTGCAGCAAACAGCATCATTGAGCAAATATCAGTTGACGAGGACGATAATGATGATTGGACGATAGAAAATTAAATCACAATGACTGAATTAGAAAAAATTTTACAGCAAAAAGCTATAAAACCCACCGCTATGCGTTTGTTGGTGGTTGAAAAGTTATTGAAACAACAATATGCAGTAAGTCATAAAGAGCTGGCAGAACAGTTTGAAAAAGCAGATAATATTACTCTCTTCAGAACACTTAAAGTATTCCTGGAACACAAACTTGTCCATACCATTGATGATGGAAGCGGAGTGATTAAATACGCACTTTGCCAATCAGGATGCAATTGTAATTTATCAGAACTGCACACACATTTTTATTGTACCGACTGCAAACATACTTTTTGCCTTACTGAAACAGAAATTCCGAACATCGAAGTTCCTCAAAACTTTAAATTAGATGGAGCTAATTTAGTTCTTAAGGGGAAATGCGACAAATGTAACAAATAGATTTTTTCAACTTTGCAATTCTATTGCACAATCTATTTATTTATATTTGTAGCTGATGAAACTATTTATATTCATATTCAGTATATATTTTCTGGCATTATCCTTAATGCCGTGTACTGATGCGTGTGGTATGGATACCAGTAATACTTCAAAATCAGAGCTTTCTAATACAAGCAATGGTCAAACGAAAAACGGCGATTTATGCAGTCCTTTTTGTTCTTGTGCTACTTGTCATACCGTTGTGAATTTTACGTTTCAAACGTTCAAAATAAACGAGGCAAAGCCAAGTCTTAGCAAGATACAAAAATTCCCACTTCAAAATTTCAATTTCATTTCCAATTATCACGGAAACATTTGGCAGCCGCCAAAGATTAATACTTAATATTTTCAGCAAATGTATTTATTGGTAATGGATGATATATTCATTTACTATTAGATAGGTGTATTATCTAAATTGCACATTTAGCTGTCCTTTCTGTAACGGACAGAAAGTATTTATATCCATTATTATTAATTATTAATCAAATGAATTGTGTTAGACAGTATCATAAAATTTAGCATTAAGAACAAGCTCGTCATTGGAATAATGACATTGTTGCTCATTATTTGGGGAGTGTGGAGTGCCACAAAATTACCCATTGATGCCGTACCCGATATTACAAATAATCAGGTGCAAATAATTACGGTTTGCCCCACATTGGCGGCTCAGGAAGTAGAACAATTAGTAACTTTTCCGATAGAGCAAAGCATTGCTAATATTCCCGATTTAGAAGAAACCAGAAGTATTTCTAGGTTTGGTTTGTCCGTAATTACAGTTGTATTTAAGGAAAAAGTAGACATTTATTTTGCCCGACAGCTCATTAATGAAAAACTGAAAGAAGCAGAAGAAAAAATTCCGAACGGAATAGGGACACCTGAACTGGCTCCGGTCAGTACAGGGCTTGGTCAGATATACGAATATATAATACATCCCAAAAAGGGAAGTGAAAATAAATACAATGCCAAAGACCTTCGTACAATGCAGGACTGGATTGTTGCAAGGCAACTGTATGGTACACCCGGAATTGCAGAAGTAAATAGTTTTGGTGGCGAGCTAAAGCAATATGAAGTTGCTGTTAATCCTAATCGCTTAAAGGCTATGGATATAAGTATTACCGATATTTTCAACGCTCTTGAAAAAAATAACCAAAATACAGGGGGAGCATATATTGATAAGAAACCAAGTGCTTATTTTGTTAGAGGTATTGGTTTGGTTACATCATTAGAAGATATAAAAAACATCAGTGTAAAAAATAATCCTGGCAGTGTTCCAATTTTTATAAAAGATGTGGCAGATGTACGATTTGGTAATGCTGTAAGATATGGGGCTATGACATATAATGGAGAAGTTGATGCAGTAGGCGGTGTGGTAATGATGCTAAAAGGCGAAAATGCCAATAATGTAATTGAAAAAATAAAAGAAAAACTTCCTACTATACAAAAGTCATTACCTGATGATATTATTATTGAACCCTATATAGACCGTTCAGTTTTAGTTGACAAGGCAATGAGTACCGTAGAAAAAAACCTGATAGAAGGTGCGTTGATTGTTATCTTTGTATTAGTACTTTTTTTAGGAAATTTTAGAGCCGGATTAATAGTAGCTTCCGCTATTCCATTAGCAATGCTGTTTGCCTTAGCGATGATGAATGTGTTTGGTGTAAGCGCCAATTTAATGAGTTTGTAGATGTTTCTTTTGCAGGTGAAAAAGTATCTGAAATATATGAGGGAAACAAGACCTTTGATTTGATGCTTCGTTTAGATGATGCCAATAGAGGAAATATTGACAAGATTAAAAATGCAATGATTGATGGGACTAATGGTCAAAAAATTCCTTTGTACTATGTAGCTGATGTCGTAAGTACTACTGGTCCTAATACCATTAACCGTGAAAATGTACAACGTAAAACGGTAGTGTCTGCCAATGTTTCGGGTAGAGATCAAAAAAGTGTGGTAGAGGAAATTCAGAAAATTATCAATGAAAAAGTAAAACTTCCAGAAGATTATCATATCGAATATGGTGGTCAATTTGAAGCTGAAGCCGAAGCATCGAAAACGCTTATAGCTACTTCATTGCTGTCTATTTTAATCATTTTCTTAATCTTATTCAGAGAATTTAAAACCGTAAAATTAGCGGCTATCATTCTGATAAACTTACCATTAGCTTTAATTGGCGGGGTGTTCAGTATTTATTTCACCAGCGGAATTTTAAGTATTCCTGCAATCATTGGTTTTATCACTTTATTTGGGGTGGCAACACGTAATGGGATTTTATTAATATCGCATTACAATACACTTCGTGAAGAAGGATATACGCTTTTTGATACCGTAATACAAGGTTCTAAAGATAGGTTAAGCCCTATTTTAATGACTGCTTTAACCGCAGGTTTAGCACTTATTCCGCTAGCTATTGCTGGAGATTTACCAGGTAACGAGATTCAAAGTCCAATGGCAAAAGTTATTTTAGGTGGTTTACTTACTTCTACCATTCTGAATATCTTCATTGTACCAGCAGTCTATTATTTATCGAACAAAAAAGAAGCTACAAAATGAAAATAAATAGCATCGCTTTGTTGGTTGCCTGTCTTTGGGTAGCCAACGCAGAAGCACAGTCAGGGTTGGAAACAATCCTGACTGATATTAGTAAGAATAACAAAACTTTACAAAGTCAATCCAAATATTGGGAAGCTCAAAAATTGCAATTCAAAACAGGAAATACCTTGTATGATCCTACAATAAGTTACGATTATATGCGTGGTACCCCCAGTGCAGTGGCTGGAAATCAAACCGATATTAGTGTGATACAAAGATTTGATTTTCCTACAGTGTACGGTAAAAAGAAAAATTTAGCCAACGAAAAGAGTAAACAAGGAGATTTCGCATTACTTGCTACTAAACAAGATATTTTGTTAGAAGCGAAAAAATCGGCTATAGAACTTATTTACCGGAATAAATTGCAAGAAAAAATCAAAGAAAGAAAAACCAAAACTGAAAAGTTTCTTTCGGATTTTCAAACCAAATTAAATAGAGGTGAAGGAAATATTTTAGATGTCAACAAAGCAAAATTACAGTTAATTGAAATTAATAAAGATTTGAAGTTGAATACATCTTCAATTAATCAGCTTCAGCAAAAATTAACAGAACTCAATGGTGGTATTGATGTTATTTTTAATGAATCGGAATATCCTGAAGTTATTGCAATACCTTCTTTTGAAGAGCTAGAAGAAATCATCGAAGCTCAAGATCCAACAAGAAAACTATTGCAACAACAAACAACAATTGCCCAACAACAAATTCAGGTTACCAAGGCAATGGCTTTACCAAAATTTGAAGCAGGTTATCACTATCAAGGTATTTTGGGACAAAATTTTCACGGAGCTCGTATTGGGATGTCTATCCCTCTATGGGAAAATAAAAACCGTGTAAAACAAAGTATGGCTGAGTTGGAAATGAACGAAGTACAGTTGAATGAACATAAAGTGGAGCATTATTACAACATAAAAAGCCTTTATGAAAAATACACCAACTTACAAAAAACACTCGACGAATACCAAACGGTTTTAGAAAGTATCAACAGCATTCAGTTACTAGATAAAGCTTTGCGATTCGGAGAAATTACAACCATTCAATATTTCTTAGAAGCCAGTTACTACTACCAAGCTAGTAATAATTATTTACTTACCGAAAAAGAGTATCAAGATGTAATTGCAGAATTACTGAAATATCAATTGTAATAATATTGAAGAAAAACACATAAAGCCTTGTAAAAAATAAATTTTGCAAGGCTTTGTTTTACTCAAAAAAACAGACGTTTTTAGCTACGAATGTATTTAGTTAAGTTTTATAATATCTTTTAATACTCCTCAAAGCTACATTAAATTGCTATAATTATGGGGAGCGTTATTGATATTTTAAGTATGTCTAACGTTAGTATCCAAATTCTCTCCAAAATTATTGTTTAAATTTGTACAAATCGAATCAAATGAGGCTATTGGTAATCGAAGACGAATCCGATTTGTTACAAAGCATTTTGGAATATTTCAAGCAGGAATATTTCCGTTGCGAGGGAGTCACAACGTTTTATGAAGGGATCGAACGAGTGGAATCTTTCGATTATGATTGTATTATCCTTGATATCAATCTTCCTGATGGAAACGGATTAAAACTATTACAACATATTAGAGAGGATAAAAAGCAAGATGGTGTCATTATCATCTCCGCTCGTGATTCCCTGGATGACAAAATTGATGGGTTATTGTTGGGAGCAGACGACTATGTTACCAAACCTTTTCATTTGTCTGAACTAAATGCCAGGGTAAAAGCTTTGATCCGTAGAAAGTATAATCAAGGTAGCGCGGTACTTGAAGTGGGTAGTTTACAGCTTAATCTTTTAAATAGACAAATTACCTGTCATGGGGAAGAACTTCAGTTTACCAGAAGCGAATTTGATCTACTGGCTTATCTGCTCAATAATGCTAACCGGGTGGTTAGCAGGCAGGCTATAGCAGAGCATTTGTATGGAGACCGCACCGATAATATGCCGTCGTTTGATTTTGTTTACTCTCAAATAAAAAACCTAAAACGTAAATTGAAAGAAAGAGATTGTGATGAGTTGATACAGACAGTTTATGGATTAGGATATAAGATTTCATTATGAGTAGCCCACTTTTACAACGTCATACCAAATCATTGTTGATTTGGCTTCCACTTATCCTAGTTATCAGTTCGGCTATCTTTTATTTTGTGTTGAAAGGACATGCTCACCACGCTGAGGAGAAGTATCTTTTGCTAAAACAACAAAATGTATGGAACAGCTTTATGGCTACATCGGGAAATCTAGAACGACACATAACCGGTGAATATAGTATTGAAGAGAAAAATACATCAAGTGAGGTGGTATTAAATATCCCTAGAGATACCGCCCTATTCTATGAAATGGAAGGAAAGAAACTTCCTTTTAAGGTATTAACAAAAGAATATCAATGGAAGAATGCTTCTTATCTTGTCTCGACCTATATTTCTTCAACGGAGACAGCTCATCTTATTGCCAAGGTATTTTTTTCGGAAGCGATTATCCTTTTGGTTTTATTGATTACGATTGTCCTGGTAAGCCGAAAAAGCTCTGTTAGGCTTTGGCAACCTTTCTTTTCAAGTATAGATGCTGCTGAAAAGTTTGATCTTAACAGGAACAATGAGTTGCGACTTCCTGCGTTAACTGGAACTACTGAATTTGACAGGCTTAATGAATCACTCAATAAACTGGTTGAAAATGTAAATAGAGCCTATCATAATCAAAAGCAGTTTGTTGAAAATGCTTCGCACGAAAGCCAGACACCACTTGCTATTATCCGGGCCAAGCTTGAATTACTTATTAATTATCCAAATATTGATGAGAAGGAAGCGCTATTGCTAGGTGATATAACAAATGCAACAAATCGCTTGAGTGAGATGAACAAGACTTTGTTATTACTTGCCAAAATTGAGAATAATCAATTTCCTGAGACTGAACGTATAAATGTAAATGAGGTTGTTCAGGAAATATCAGGAAACTGTGAAGCATACATAGATGATTGTCCTCGTATGACAAGTACAGTTGTTGACCATATTACGGTTACCGCTAATCGAACATTGATTGAAATCCTTGTTTCAAATATTATCAATAATGCTATCGTACATAATAATGAAAAAAAAGAAATAAGAATTAGTATAGAAGACAGTAAGGTAAAAATAGAAAATACAGGGAATCCTTTGCTCATAGATCCAGAAGCCTTATTTGAACGCTTCCGGAAGAACACTTATCAAAAGAATACTACAGGTTTAGGATTGGCGCTGGTAAAGCAAATCTGTCAATTATATGGTTACACTGTAAAATACAATTATATAAATGGTTGGCATAATGTAGAAATTTGCTTTAGCTGATTGTTTCTCCAAAATCTCTCCAAAATCACATTATAGCTTTGCTACATAATCAAAATTATCAATAGCTGATAAATATTATGTTGCAAAGTATTTTTAAAAAGAAATGTCTGCCCATTTTTATAATGGCGATTTCTGTAACCCAGGCTTCGGCGCAGCAAGATACGTTACTAAGTCTGAACGATGTTATCGTTTTGGGCAATCAGAATTATCATCTTCTCCGAGCCAGAACGTTTGACGCAATAGCGGCAGAAAAGCATGTAGATGTGGTAAAATATAGCAGGTTGCCGACTCTTGATGCTAGTTATCAGGCAGGGATTTCTACGGCTAATAACCTGATAGGTGTTTTTAATCCAAACGGGATATTGCCCATCTCAGGTCCTCCGTCTACCGAGAATAAATTTGAACCGGGCACAGGAAGTGCAGCAGGAATATTGTTGAATTGGCAGGCGGTTACTTTTGGTGAAAGAGATGCCCGTATAAATACCGCTGTCGCTGAGGCTACTGTTCAGAAATCTTTATTACAAAAAGAACAGTTTCAGCACGCTATCAATATCATCAGTAGTTATCTGGATATCCTGTTGGCGAATGCTAATCTGCATATACATCAACAGAATATTAAGCGTGTGGAAGCAAATCTAAAGCAAAGTCGTGTATTGACTAGCAGCGGGATAAAAGCTGGTGTCGATACTGAATTGTTTCAGTCTGAATTATCAAAAGCGAAAGTGGAATACATCAATTCGCATAAACAGTTGGAGATTTTGCAATGGAATCTGGCTCGTTTAATTGTAATCGAGAATCTACCTGTTCCTCGGGATTCTGCTTTTTTGTCGACATTACCTTCAAGTAGAATATTGACGGATAGTAATCTTGATTTACATCCAATTATCAAATATTCGCAAAGCCAATTTGAATTAAGCCAGTCAAAGGAACAGCAGATTAAAAAATCATATCTACCTAAAATAAATGTATGGGGAGCAGGTTTTGCTAGGGGTTCTGGTTTTCTGGCTGATGGCAGTTTACATGCTTGGGAGGGGTTGAACCTTACTCGATATAATTACAGTGTAGGGTTACAACTTACTTTTCCGATTATGAAGTATGGTGAAGCTAAACGGCTATTAGCACATCAATCCTCTTTATCAAAGGGTGCTGAAGAACTTTTGCAGAATGAACGTTCTCAACTCTTCTCTCAGCAACAGATTGCCAATACTACACTTGATCATAGTCTTCAGGTGGTGTCTGAAACCAAGGAGCAGTTAAGGTCTGCACAAGCAGCTTTCCAAGCTATGCAGATTAGGTATAATACTGGTTTGGTTAATTTTTCGGACCTGATACAGGCTCAGTATACCTTATTGAAATCTGAACTTGATGTTAAGCAAGCTTATTGGGATACTTGGAAGGCTCAGTTGCTGGAAGCTGCTGTAAAAGGTGATGTGAATATTTTTTTAAATGAAATGAAATAAGGGATATGATAAAATTAATTCAACTGGCACTTCGCAAGCCTATTGCGATTATGGTGTTGGTCGTTGGGATCGTGATTTTTTCTATACTTTCCATCAAGAAGACACCAGTTGACATCTTTCCAGCGGTAAATGCGCCTACTATTTATGTTGCTCAAACTTATGGCGGATTATCACCTCAGCAAATGGAAGGGTATGTTACTTCTTACTATGAGTATCACTTTCTGTACGTCACGGGAATTAAAGCTGTCGAGAGTAAATCTATTCAGGGATTGAGTTTAATTAAGCTTCAGTTTTATGATGGTACGAATATGGCCAATGCGATGGCGGAGGTTATTTCTTATGTGAATAGATCTCGGTCCTTTATGCCTCCTGGTACATTGCCTCCATTCGTCATGCGGTATGATGCTGGGTCTGTTCCTGTAGGTCAACTGGTATTCAGGAGTGAGACAAAATCGCTCAATGAAATTCAGGATTTGGCTTTATTTAAGGTGCGACCTATGTTTGCGGCTTTACAAGGAGTATCGGCTCCGCCTCCATTTGGGGGAAATCAACGAACAATCGTTATCAAAGCGGATCCGGAAAGAGTAAGAAGTTATAACTTGACACCGGACGAAATAGCCGTTGCAATTGCGAAAAATAATTCTATACTGCCAGCTGGAACAATGCGTACGGCAGATAAAGCTGTAATTACGGCAACCAATAGTGTAGTTGATAATTTTAAAGAGCTTGAAAATGTTGCGGTCAAAAATGTTGATGGTACTTCCGTACTGGTAAGAGATGTGGCTTCTGTGGATAATGGCGCTGACGTAGGAACTGGTTATGCGTTGATCAATGGTAAGCGTTCAGTATATATTCCAGTCACTAAGCGAGCGGATGCTTCTACGTGGGATGTGGTACAAGCTATCAAGAAAGCGCTACCTGATATGCAATCGGCTATCCCTGATGATATAAAGGTATCTTATGAATTTGATCAGTCTGGATATGTTGTAAACTCTTTAAAAAGCTTGCTTGTTGAAGGTGCTCTTGGTGCTTTACTAACGGGACTGATGGTGTTGCTTTTTTTACGGGATCTGCGTAGTGCCATCATTGTGATTGTTACTATTCCTCTGGCGTTGTTAGTGTCGGTTATGTGTCTTTACCTCACGGGACAGACTATTAATATCATGACTTTAGGGGGACTTGCTTTGGCGGTCGGTATATTGGTGGATGAATCGACGGTGACCATTGAAAATATACATCATCATCTTGAATTAGGGAAATCAAAATCGAGAGCAATATGGGATGCTTGTAAAGAAATCGCTACTCCCAAAATATTGATTTTATTGAGCATTTTAGCTGTTTTCGTACCTTCTGTGCTGATGACTGGCGTACCGCGTTCGATGTTTCTTCCACTTTCATTGGCTGTGGGATTTGCGATGATTGCATCTTTCCTATTGTCACAAACGTTGGTTCCTGTGTTATCTAACTGGATGTTAAAAGATACTTATAAACAACATCCGGAGCCACGATTGGATAAACTTAAAGAAAGTCTATCCAAGACAATTCAGAGAACATTTCCAATGCGAAAATTGGCTGTTCCCATTGTTCTTGTGCTTCTACTGCTGGCAGCTTTCGTTGGGTATAGGCAGGCGGGGTCGGAAATCTTCCCTAAGGTGGATGCAGGACAGCTTCAGTTGAGGTTGCGAATGCCTACGGGTACACGGATAGAACGTACGGAGGAAGCAACTAAAAAGACTTTGCAATTATTAGCTGATGAGGCAGGAAAAGATAATGTAGCTATTACTTCGTCATTTGTGGGTTTACAACCACCTACATTTGCGATTAACCCTATCTTTTTATACACGAGTGGTCCTCATGAAGCTGTTATAAAAGTGAATTTGAAAAAGGGTTCTGGTGTGGAAATCGAAGATTTGAAAGAACGATTACGTGGGTCGGTTACAAAAAGTCTACCTGGTGCTCAATTGTCGTTTGAACCTGCTGACTTGGTGGATCAGGTCATGAGTATGGGCGCCAGTAACCCTGTTGAGATTGTGGTTCAGGGAAAAAATCTGACACAGAGTAGAGAATTGGCTGATCGGTTAAAAAAATCTCTTGGCTCTATTTCTTATCTGCGTGATTTGCAGTTGGCGCAGCCATTGGATTACCCGACTATGCATATCAATTATGATCGTATTCGACTAGGTCAAATGGGTCTGACCGTTGATGAGGCGGGAAGGTCTGTCGCAGAAGGTACTTCTTCGAGCCGTTATACGCAGCCGGTGTATTGGTTGGATAAAGCTTCTGGAAATGCTTATCAGGTGCAGGTAGAATACCCGCAGTTTGTAATGAATAATCCGGAACAGGTGAATCAGATACCGGTGGGAAAATCTGGAGATAACACAGTTTATCTAAGAGATGTAGCTGATTGGAAAACAGGGAATACTATAGGTGAATATGATCGGATTAATCAACAGCGGTTTATCACGCTTACGGCTAATATTCACAAAAAAGACCTTGGTAGTGCAGTGAAGGATATCAATGAGGCAATACAGAGATTGGGTGAGCAGCCTCAGGGTGTTAAGGTGTATTTGCGAGGACAATCGGAAATGCTGAATCAAACAACTGGTGAACTGTCTAACGGACTTTTACTGGCGATTGTCGTAATTGGTCTGATGTTGACTGCTTATTTTCAATCTCTACAATTAAGTCTTTCAGTGTTATCTGTGCTTCCTGGTGTGTTGGCAGGTTCTATGCTGCTGCTGTGGCTTACTGGTAATACTATAAACATTCAGTCATTTATGGGTTGTATAATGGCTGTCGGAGTCGCGGTATCTAATTCTATTTTGATTGTAGCAAGTGCTGAAAGTATCCGAAAGAATCAAGAAGATAATAACTTGATTGGTGTGCAGGCGGCACTTAGCCGTTTCCGCCCTATTATTATGACAAGTACAGCAATGATTGCCGGAATGATACCGATGTCTCTTGGTTTGGGTGAAAGCGGACAGCAAACTGCACCTTTGGGCATTGCCGTGATAGGGGGATTGTTATTTAGTACAGTAATTAGTCTTTGGCTGGTTCCATTAGTTTATGAAATGTTAAGAAAAAAGAAGCAAATATCCGTATCTCTTGATCCAAACGATACAAATTCTCTATATTATGACAAGAATATTTAAACATAAATTACCGATAATTAATGCAGTTGCGAGTGTATCACTTCTGCTATTCGTTGCTGCCTGCACTCAAAATGGTCAGGAAAAAAATAGTGATGTTAATGAAAATAAAATTGACTCGGTCAATGTATTTACAATTGAAACCGATACGGTTAAAAAAATACTTGCTCTTCCTGCGGAGCTGCTTCCACTAGAAGATGCCCAAATAAGGGCAAAGGTGCCGGGCTATGTACGTAAAATGCTGGTGGATATTGGTTCTAAGGTTAGCAAAGGACAGGTTTTGGCTTTGATTGAGGCGCCGGAATTAAATACACGTATCCAAGAGCTGAACGATAAAGCTAATGCTTCACGGGCACGTTACTTATCCAGTAAAGATTATTTTGAACGGATTTATTCTGCTTCTCGAACTGACGGTGTGATTGCTACTGGCGAATTGCAGCGTGTGAAAAATCAAATGATGGCCGATAGCCTTGAGTATAAGGCTAATCAGTCATCTGTTGCATCGGCTAAACAAATTGGCAACTATCTTGCTATTGTTGCTCCGTATAGTGGAGTTATTACAAAAAGAAATATTGTAACAGGTTCTTTTGTGGGGTCTCCCAATGATAAGCCGTTATTTGAAATATCAGATAATAGTGTTCTGCGTTTGCAGGTTTCAGTTCCAGAAATATACACGGATGCTGTTTTATCTAATGGTGTTGCTGAAGTGTCTACAAGGTCATTGCCTGATAAGAAATTTGAGGCAAAACTGGTACGGAAAGCAGGACGAATAGATCATGATAGTCGAAGCGAGATTTGGGAATTTGAAATTGGTAATACGGATAATAAATTAAAGCCAGGCAGTTATGCGGATGCAAAATTATCATTTTTAAGACAACAGGAAGGAATTGTAGTTCCGGCATCAGCGGTGGTTACTACCTTGGAGAAAAAGTTTGTAATTAAAGTGTCAAATGGAGTAACGCATTGGATCGATGTTCGCCCTGGATTTAATATGGGAGATAGAACTGAAATTTTTGGTGATGTCCAAAAAGGAGATACTTTGGTGTTAAAAGGATCGGAAGAACTGAAAACAGATACACGGATAATCCCGTTAATTAAAAAATAGTAGTATAAATTTTAAATAAATTAAAGTTATGAAAAAGACAATTAGTATTATTAAGTTGGTCGCATTTTCAACAATTATTACGCTTGCTTGTAGCAATTCTATTTATGCACAGAAGAAGGGGCAAGTTAAAATGATGCATAACGCCTCAGTAAAAAAATTAGATATAGCAAAAATAGAGGCTATTTTGGAAATGAAAGGCGTCGAAAACAATGGAGAGTTTAAAATAACGGTGCCTCAGAATGATTTGGATATAGAGGTTGACGGATTTAAAATCATACCGCCAATGGGTTTGGGTACGTGGATAGCATTTACGCCAAGTACCGATGGTGCAATGATCATGGGTGATATCGTAATTACAGAAACTGATCTGAAACAAGTACAGTTCGAGGTTATAAAGCAGGGACTTACCATTACGGCGATACATAACCATTTCGTTAGAAATCATCCGAACGTCATGTATATGCATATCGGAGGAAGTGGTCCCGCTGAACAGATGGCAATGAAGGCAAAAGCAGTATTGAATAAAGTTAAAGAAATGCGAGGTGCAGATCCATTGAAAGGTACTTTTGCAGGGAGAAAGGTTGAAAACACGATTGACACAAAAAAATTGGACGCTATCTTGGGTATCACAGGAGAGATGAATAATGGCGTTTACAAATATACCATTGGTCGCCCAGATGCGCCCATTACAGAGCATGGAATACCAATCTCAACTTTCTTTGGTTATAATACCTGGATTGCCATTCAAGGAACAGAGGAAAAGGCTGCAATCGCAGGAGATTTTGCTATGCTAGAGGATGAAGTAGCTCCAGTGATTAAGGCGCTTATTGAAAATGGAATTGAAGTGGTTGCTGTTCATAATCACATGGTGCAGGAAAAGCCACACGTATTTTTCTTACACTATTGGGCAATTGGAAATGCGGAGGAACTTATAAAGTCTTTAAAAATTGCGCTGAGCAAAACAGGTAAAGTTGGTGGAATGAAAATGAAACATTGATAGAACAATAGGCTATATATCCGAAATAACTATTACAAATAATTGAGCCTTTCGAAACACCACTTTCGCAAGGCTTTATCTTATTCGAGTTATTTTTTTTTAATAATTCCTTATAGCTCTTTCCTTCGAAACAATGTTTGAAGAGAAGCATGTGATTAGAAATAGTTCTTAATAACTGAATAGGCGACGTTTTTTACATTCAATCTTATCATAATGAATAAAATGTTAATACAGTTATATTTTAGTTGAAATTCAGTTATTTGATTGTCAGAAAATTAAATAAGATGAGAAATGAAGCACACGATTGTTAAAACAAATCATTTATAAAGTATATAAGAAAAATATTAATATCTTAATATAGTTTAATGAATAAATTTTACGAAGAAACACTAAACAAGCTAGAAGACGAAATTAGGGATCTTGAAATTGAAGCTAATTGTCCTATCCAACGTATTGAAGAGGTAATAAAACTTATCGTAAATGCTCTATCTAAAATTAAAGAGTTTGTATTAAAAAATGGATTTAAGAATATTAACGACGAAATTCATTTTTTCAAATATCAAAAACCAGCTATTGTTGCAAAACTTATCTTTCATAATGCTATCTACAAGATAGAAATGAAAAAACCTAATGACACAAAGGCATTAAAAAAATATTTGAATGAAGAATTAAAAAAACTTAAAAAGTATTTTGAAAATAACCTTGAATTTTATAAATACTATAGAACCAATAATTCTTTTATTGACGATAAATTATTTGTTCGTGGTAAACACGATCTAAAACTAAGTTTGGATACAATCTATTTTGAAACCGATCATAGATTTTCTACATCTCACGATTACAAAGCAGCTAAAATTATAGCCAATGATCTGATACAAGTATATCTTGAAGACCAACTTCACAGACCGGTACATAAAAGTAAATCAATAGAGTTACCTAACTTAAATTGGCGAGGAAGTAAAACGGCATTAACTGAATTGATATATGCCTTACATGCTCAAGGTGCATTTGATCATACTGATATTAAAATAATAGCTAAAACATTTGAAAGTATTTTCAATGTTGATTTGGGCGACTTCTACCATACATTTATGGAATTGAAAGCCCGAAAGATAAATAGAACAAAATTCCTTGACAACTTGCGTGATGCATTAATAAAACGGATGGACGAACAGGAAGAAGATTAGAAATTAAAAAGAAAACGGAAACTTACAGATTCCCGTTTTCTTTATTAATCCATTTACATTCACAATATACCTCTTGGTAAATGAACACTTTTCGTTCTGATAATACTTTCTGAAATCTTCTGATTTTCCTTTTTTTCGACTTGTTCAGCAGGTTCTTCAATCTGATTAACAGGCTCAATGGACAATTGTATTTTTCTTTCGACAGCAGCGAGTTCTGTTTTAAGTTCACTTAATCTATTTTCCTTAGACCATGTGCCATTAACCACCTGCTGAAGAACAGGCAGATCTTTTTGAAACTCGTCTATATTTTCCTTTTCTTTCTTGATATAAGAAGGTAATTTTTCCAAAGCTCTTAAAAAATTGATTGCTGCTGTTTCGGGGTCTTTAGCCATTGCACCGTTGTTGTGCGTGTATTTAATGTTTCCCTCGCCCTGTACAAAAAAGCGGTTTACCCGAATATCAATGCCTTCTTTTTGAGAAATTTCGGTTTTTACCAAGAGCTGAAAACCATACAAACTGCCGATTTCTTCATAATCGCCACCTGTACGGACTTTTTCTGCTAGCTGATTGAGCTTAGCACCGATTTGTTTTACATCTGCATTAGCCGATAAGCCCTCTAATTGAATAGGATTGGCAATAGAACCGTCTGGACATTTTTGAACACGCCTTTGCAGATTATTCCAATCTAAGCTCATGCGGTCAAAACGAGATTTGGCTTTGTCCAATTCTGCCGTATAGTCTTCCAATTTATATTTCGCACTGTATTTAGAACGGTTGAACGCCTGCTTTTCGCTTTCCAGTCCGGCAATCTGTTTTTCCAGTTTGGCTTTATCCAACAGGTCTGTATTTCCTGACAGGATTGCCACATATTCCGAAAAGTTCATTCCCGATTTTTCGTCCATACTTCCCTCGTCAATCGTTCTTTTGGTCAGGTTGTTAGTCTTTAACTGGTCGATGAAAAGCTGCTTATTATACAGCAGGTTGAATTTGTAACTGTCCAACGATTTTTCAACTGCATAGATAATCACAGCCACTTTATTATCGGCAAAGAATTTGGCAATCTCATTGCCTTTTCTGATTGCCCGCCCGTCCCTTTGGGCAAGGTCCGACGGTCGCCAAGGTGTATCTAAATGATGCACGGCAACGGCTCTTTTCTGTGCATTGACACCCGTACCCAACATACTCGTAGAACCGAACAGCACACGGATTTTTCCCTCGTTCATCCCGTTGATAAGTTCCTTACGTTGCTTATCATTTTTCGCTTCCTGAATAAACCTTACTTCGTGTGCAGGTATGCCGTGGTCTTCCACGAGCTTGCGTTTGATTTCAGAGTACACATTCCATTCGCCCGGCTTATAGGTCCCCAAATCCGAGAAAACGAACTGCGTTCCTTTCTGTGCATTGAACTGGTTGTAATACTTGGCGATATTTGTCGCACAATGCGAAGCCTTGTTGTCGGGATGGTCTTCATATATACGGCTTACCATACGCATATCGAGCGACATCTTACGGGCGTAGTCCGTAGCAATGAGCATCTTTGCTTTTTCTTCCCTTTGCGATAATGGTTCTCTACCGAGCAAAGTTGCATCGCCCGTTTTGGCAAAAGCCATCAGGCTTTGTATAAAGGCTTCTTGGTCGGGCGTTGGCGGAATATTGTACAATACCTCGTTCTTGTTGGGGCGGTCTATGCCAATATCCTTTGCCGTTCTGTAATCCGTGATTTCAGAATAGAACTGCGCCAGTTCCGGCACTTTGATAAAGTAGCGGAAACGTTCTTTCGCTACGATATTGTTAGCTACCGAAAATTCATAATCGGTCGTTTTCCTTGCATAGATAGCCGCCCACGCATCAAAAGAATGAATACCCTGTTTTTCCAATGCACGGGGGCGCAGGTATTTGAACAGCAGGTACAGCTCCGTTAATGAATTGCTGATAGTTGTACCCGAAAGAAAGGTTGCACCCATATCCGCATTGGTACGCTCCTGAATAGTGCGGATTGCAAAAAGCAAGTTCAGTGCCTTTTGGCTGCCGTCCACGTTACCCAGTCCGGCAACCCGTGTATGACGGGTATTGAACATCAGGTTTTTGAACTGGTGGCTTTCGTCCACAAACAAATGGTCTATGCCCATCATCTTAAAGTCCACAATATCATCTTTGCGGTTTTCAATATCGTGTTGCAGCGTTTTCAGCTTTACTTCAAGATTTTCTTTCCGCTTGATTACTCCGGCGAGCATTCCCCTTGTCACTTCCTTGCCTTGCGATTTCAGGGCATCGAGGTTACGCTCTACGCTATCTAATTCTATTTCGAGGATTTCCTTTTGTATTTCGGGCGACTGCGGTATCATTCCGAACTGGTCGTGTGTGAGTAGCACACAATCCCAATCGTTATTTTTAATATCCCCGAAAATACGCAGGCGTTTCTTTGGCGTAAAATCATCAATACCTGGATAAAGGATTTTAGCGTGCGGATAGGCTTTGCGGTAGTCTTCGGCAATGGCAGGTATATTCGCTTTCAATCCGATAATCATTGGCTTATGGGCTAATCCCAAACGCTTCATTTCCTGCGCTGCGGTACACATTATCAGCGTTTTTCCTGCGCCTACTTCGTGGTCGCAGATAGCACCGTTATTCAGTTTTATCATCCAAACGGTGTCCTTTTGGCTCGAATAGAGGTCTTCAATGCCTGCTCCCTTACGGTCTAACCCCGGAAATTCCTGATGGCTTCCGTCATAGTTCGGGCGAACGAAGCAGTTAAAGGTATCGTTGTACTGGTCGGTCAGCCTGTTTTTAAACTCATCGTTTTGTGCTTGTAGCCAATCGGTAAAGGCGGTACGGATTTCGTCAATCTTGGTGTTCGCCATTTGTATGGCTTCCATATCCCGTACTTTGACCTCTTGGTCGCCAACCATTACTTTTTTGGTAATATCAGGCGTGGTATTGACAAGGGCGTGTTTGAGCAGAGCAATACCGTCAAACGTGCGGCTTTCCGCTTTGACCGCATATTTTTCCCAAATGTGCATATTGCCCTGATGACACTTCACGGAAAAGTCGTCGGAGCTTTCGGAATAATGAACCAGCACGTCCGCATCGAACAGGTGCGAAGCGAAGCGGGCATAAATTCCGGTAGGTATCCACCGCTCTCCGAGGTTAAAATCCAGTTCCTCAAATTCGATACGTTTTGGTCGGGCTTCCTCTAAAGCGGTAAGGCTCTCTTTGGCTTCGGTATCATCAGGATTGTTTTCGAGATAGGCTCTTACTTCATCGGCTTTCTCAACTACGTTGCCTGCTATCCAACGTTCGGCTATTTCGTATTCCAGTTGTAGCGGATTGTAGAACAGCCGACCGTGCAGGGCTTCTTTCAAGGTATCGGCAGGCAGGCTGCTGATTTCGGACATAAAGCCCAAATCCACGTTTCCGTATTTGTTCAGCGAGGCGGCTAAAGCCTCTTCGGGATTATCGGTTGCTAATGTGGTAGTAGAAAAACTAACGGGACGGCTGAATATATCCGCTTTGTGGATTACGCCGCCGATGATACGCTCCAGATAGGGAATTTCTTTACCTGCGCTGTCTGTCTTTATCAGCTTGGCATTATCGGCAGCATTGAGATTGCCGTATTTTTTGGTAAAGGCATCGTACAGGAGGTTCAGCGTTTCCCGTTCTTCCCTGTGTTCGGTCTGCTTTTCTGCTTCTTTTTGGTATAGGTTGATGTAACTGTCCCTTACGGCTATGTAGGCTTCGGCTCTTGCTTTCTGTGAGGTCGGCAACTGCAATGGATGAAAGATTGCTGCTGCCTTTTCTTCGTTCTTTTGCACATCTTGCAGATAACCCACCCAACCGTTATCCACCACAAGGCAATCGTTACGATGGAACGATTGCAGTTCGCCAGTGTACGGGGCAGGTTCAGGAATAGCATTAATATTGGTAGCGGTAATGGCTGTCTTATCAGACTGGCCATTACCGTTTATCTGTGAAAACAGGTCGCCGATGGCTTCCTGTTTTTTACCGTTAACTTGGGTTGTTCCATTGGCAGCACCATTAGATTTTAATAGCGTATTAGGTTGCTGCCTTGCACTGCTGAACAGGTCGGGCTGACGACCTATTGTGCCTCTTCTTTTTTTGGTGCTTTGCCTTTTGGTTTGGGTGGTTCTTTTAGGCGGAGCAAGAACCATTACAGGTTCGCCTGCACTTTCAAACAGGTCAAAAATACTTAGTTGCTTTAATTCCTGCGGGCTTTCCTGATGGACTGCCGGAGTGGGTACAGCTTGCGGTTTTTGCTGAATGATTACAGGCTCAATAACCGGAGGTGTAACCTTTGGTTCAATCGGGATTTGTATAACAGGCTCTTCGTCACGTTCGCCTCTGTATAAATTCAAATTCAGGTGCTTTCCAAAATCTTCGGAAAGCATTTGTTTTAAATCTTTGGCAATCCCCTCAACACCGTCTTTATGCGTATAGATTAAGGCAGGTTGACCGTATGGGTCGGTATCTAATTTTTGGTCGGTATGGATAATTCTTGCACTATCTTGAAAGAGCGCATTGCCAGGAGTATTGTATTCGGTTGGCTTGCTTTGGCAAAACAGTTCTTCCGCTTCGTTCAGATTTTCTTTTGCCGTATTTTTTTGCAGGATAATCAGGTCGCTGCCCACTTCCGTACCTGCATATTCGGTAAACAGGTTGTTGGGTAATCTCACAACCGAAACCAAATTATTATCCTGCATTAACGCCCTGCGTATGGGTTCGTTTTTAGGGCTATTGAGGATGCCCTGCGAAGTAATATAAGCCAATAACCCGCCCTCACGGAGCATATCAGCACCTTTCAGAAAAAAATAATTGTGTATGCTTCGGGCAGCTTGTTCCTTTGCGCTGTTTCTACTACGGGAATAAGAAAGGTCAAATACGGAAGTGTCGCCAAAAGGGATATTACTGGCAACTACATCATAGCTGTTTTGTTCCCTTTCGGGGATTTCCTCAAAACCGTTTATACGGATATTACTTTCGGGGTAAAGCTGCTTTAAAATCTTGCCTGTAAGCAAGTCCTTTTCATAAGCGGTAACACTGGCTTTCTGATTTTCCGAAAAGGATTGTATGAATGAACCTATACCTGCGGAGGGTTCGAGGAATTTGTCAATGTGCAGACCATTATCCCGCAAGGCGGACGAAATGGCATCTATAACTTTTGGCGGTGTATAAAAAGCCGTCAGTACGGAACTTTTCATACTGTCCACATACCTGCGGTATTGCTTATCATCTTCGGAATTTTCTTTGAGTAGTTGGTGGAGTTCCTGCGTAAGTGGAAAAAGGTCGTGTTCTGTTTTTCTCCAATGATTGATGTCTATTTCGCTTTCTACGGGGTTCAGAACGAATTTAAGACCGCCAAATCCGCTGTATCGCATCATTAGCAGTCTTTCGCCTACGGTGGCTTGCCGTTTCTCCTTTTCCAGTTTAAAAACAATTCGCAGGGCATCAATATTCTGTTGGAGATGGAACCGCTTACTGAAGCCCATTTTCCTCAATCCATATTGAGATGGTTCCGGTCAGTTCGGTATAGAGTACATCAAACTCATTTCCGTTGGCGAAATCATCAGTTAATTCATATCCTGCGAAAACAGGCTCACAAACGGGAAACATTTTAAGGGCGAACGGTCGCAGTTCCTCGTCTGCCATTATGGTATCAAACTCATTGCATACCACTTTGAAAACCGTATCGAACTTGGAGAAGTGCAAGCCCTCAAAAAGTATGTAGTTGGCTATTTCGTCGCATTGCTCAACGGCGTTTCCCGAACGGAAAGCACCCTCATAAGCATTGGCAGCCCACGAAGACCGTTGGTCAATAAATTTTTGGTCGTGCGCCTTTTCGGGAAAGCTGCTGTTTAATAATTCTTGCAGTCGTAACCTGAAATACGACAGGTCTTTTTGCTGTACATCCATACTTATTTTGTTTAGAATTTTACTTAAATCCTAAAATTATAAGCAGGAGCAAATGCCTTTGATAATGTTGCAGGGTTTGGCTTTGAAAGGCAGGATTTGGCGTAATGGAATTAATAGCCAGGGATTTAATTTGTATTTTTGTGCTATCAGAGCAAACAATTAATCGACAGGTAAGAAATATGAATGAATTAGAACCTCTAAAAAGTATTTTTAAAGACAGAATTTTTAAAATTCCTGATTACCAGCGTGGCTACGCTTGGACAACACGACAACTAAGAGATTTTTGGGAGGATTTAGTAAATCTTCCAACTGATAGGTTTCATTATACAGGACTACTCTCATTAAAGAAAGTAGATAAAAACATTTGGAATAATTGGAATGATGAGCGTTGGCTAATTGAAGATAGGGGTTTTAAGCCTTTTCATATTGTTGATGGACAACAACGCCTAACAACATTTGTGATTTTCATACAAGCCATTTCGGAACAACTCAAAGCTATACCTGAAAACAAGGATAAAAAGGATGAAGAAATTTATCTTGGCTCTTTCAGTCTAAAAGCAATTAAGGAAGAATATTTAGTAGTCGAAAAACCACCGCAATTCATTATCAAAACATACAAGTTTGGATACGAGGTTGATAATCCAAGTTTCAAATTTCTACGGCATAAAATCTTTTTGGAACCCGATAGCGGAACAATTCAGGAAACTTTTTATACACTCAACCTTGAAAATGCCAAACGCTTTTTCAAAGAAAATCTGCAAAATTATTTTGATAAATATGGTTTGAGCGAAATCGAGGCATTGTTCAAAAAGGTTACACAGAATATGATGTTTAATGTCTATGAAATAAGTGATGATTTTGATGTTTTCGTTGCATTTGAAACGATGAACAATCGTGGAAAGAAGCTGTCAAATTTAGAGCTTCTTAAAAATCGCCTGATTTATCTAACCACTTTGTACGATGAAAAAGAATTAAAAAATGACGAGCGCATTTCTTTGCGTGAAAAAATCAATGATGCTTGGAAAGAAGTTTATTATCAACTTGGAAGAAATAAAAAAAATCCACTTAACGATGATGATTTTTTAGTGGCTCACTGGATTATGTATTTTCAATACACAAGGGAAAAAGGCGACGACTATATCAGGTTTTTATTAGAACAGAAGTTTACACCACAAAATATTTATGCTAAAACTGAAGTAAGACTTAGTTCAATACAGGAATTTGAAGAAGTCAGGGAAGATGAAGATACCGACCAAGAAGAAGTCGAGGCAAATGGAGAAGAGGAAATAATAGTGATGCGTTCCCAACTTTCTCCAAAAGAAATTGAAGATTACGTAAATAGCTTAAAATCCGCTGCTGTTCATTGGTATAATACCCATAATCCGGTAAACAATTTAGACTTAACCGCACAGGAAAGTCTGTGGATAGACCGACTGAACAGAATAGGTATAATTTATTTCCGTCCACTTGTAACTGTAGCTTTTTTAAACAAGGACATTAATTCGGATAAGCGAGTTGAATTACTTAAAGCAATTGAACGTTTTATATTTATTACATTCAGGCTTAGCCGAGCCTTTTCGACATATAGAAATAGTGAATTTTATCGTGCAGCAAGGCAGTTGCGAAATGGAGAATTGACAATCAACAGTATCATTCAACGATTGAATGATAGAATGAATTACTGTTTTTATACACCTGAAAATTCGGAAGAAACCTATTTCGATTATACATATTTCCAAAAGTTCATTGATAAGAAATTCAAAAGCGGAGGCGGGTTTTATTACTGGAATGGGCTTCGATATTTCTTATATGAATATGAAATGGAAAAAGTAAGACAAAGAGGTAGCCAGAAGATTGATTGGAAATTATTTGTAAAGAGTGAAAAAGATAAAGTTTCCGTTGAACATATTTATCCTCAAACTCCCACACATAAAATCTGGAAAGACAGTTTTAAAGGTTACAAAAAATCACAGCTACCTTTTTTTCAAGGAAGTTTAGGAAATCTTTTACCATTGTCACAAAGTATAAATTCAAGCCTCCAAAATGATTGTTTTGAAGACAAGAAGAGTGCAAAATATAATGACAAAAAGGAGAAAATAAGACAGGGTTATTCTGATGGTTCACACTCTGAAATCGAAGTTTCAGGATATGATGTTTGGAACTCTGATACTATCCTCGATAGAGGTAATAAATTATTGGAATTTATGGAGCAGCGTTGGGACTTGAAATTTGAAGATGATACAGCAAAAGCAGAATTATTATTCCTTGATTTTATGCTCGAAGAAGAAGAGGAACTACGTACCACTGAAGAATAAGCTGAATAATATATAGAAATGATAGTGTAAATGAATTATACAGAAAATATTGAACGTTTAAAAATACTCCTTACAGGAGCGTCCACTGATGTTACTATAACAAGTGAAAATGAAGCTGAATATAAAAGGTTAAAAAATGAACTGAATAAATCTTCTAAGTTCAAAACTAATCAACCCAAAGAATTTAAAATTTGTGTTACACTTCAAGAATTTAGAAGAGAAATGCAAGCTAAAGGTGGGTATGCAGAACGAAGAAAATATATTAATGAGATATTCTACCCTTTAATTTCGGATGAAAATTCCCTATTGGATAGTATAGAGGAAATACAACAAAATGTAAACTTTGGTCATTTAAACCTTTTGCCCCAAGATGTACAACAAAAAGGGCGAGAAATGTCGGAGGTTTATTTGTATTTGTATTGTATTGAAAATTCGTTAAGAATATTTATTGAAGAAATTATGAAGACGGAAATAGTAAATATTCCAAGAAAAGTACAAGAAACAATAGATAAATTAAAGAAAAGCGAACAAGAGAGCAAATATTTACCCATACGAGGTAATAGCGATTTGTTTTATTGCGATTTTATAGAGTTAGGAAAAATAATAGTTGGGAATTGGGCAATTTTCGGAAAGTATTTCCCTAAACAGAATGAACATTGGCTGAATGTAATGGTTGATGAATTGTACAAGATACGCTGTTTAGTTGCTCACAATAGTTATGTTGGTAAGGATGAGCGTGATGCACTAAAAGTTTATTATAAGAGTATTACAGCCCAATTACAATTATAGTATAGATTGGAAAACAAACCCTCTAATTCAGAGGGTTTTTATTATGGATTAAGGATTTGAAGCATCCTGCCGACTTCAATATCCATTCTCGAAAAGGCAAACCATTTTTTGCCGAGGTCTTTCAGTGATGCTCCGATATGGTAAAGTTCCGTATGGTCAATAATTAAAAAGCGGTCGTGGGCATCGGAAAAAACCTCAATATCTACCGGAGGGTATTGGCTGTTGTAGCGTTGTAAATCTAACCGTAGCTGATTGCTGATGCTTTTGGTAAGGATTGTAGCGGTTACATTAGTTTTACGTTTACCCAACAAAGTAAGCACCGTATCATCCACATAATTATCAAGCAGAATAATAGAGCTTTTGGCACTTCGGATAGTATCGGAAACAAAGGCGTAGGCATCAAACACCTGCCCGTTGTAGAAAATTCCTTTTTCGCTGTGGAGCTTGTCGCTTTCCAAAGCCTTAAAAATCTCTTCAAATTTTTGGTCGGCTTCCAGTTGCTTTAACTCGATATTATCCAAACGATGAAACAAAGAAGCGTTGCTAATGAGCATACGCCGCATTTCTACAAAGGCTTCCATTATTTCAACACTCATTTTAACGGCTATATCAGAACGGAGTATGGCAGATGCCATTGCAACGCCTTGTTCGGTAAAAACATAGGGCAAATAACGCCTGCCGCCGTAATTTAAACTTGAGGTTCCAATTTGGAACCTCAAGTTTTCCACTTCCTCTTCGGTCAGTTGAAAGCAGAATTACACAGGAAATCGCTCAATATTTCTTTTTACGGCTTTGTTTAGGTTCTTTGTTTCCACCTGATATAAGGCAGCGAGGTCGCTATCCAACATTACCTGTTTGCCCCGAATGGTATAAATCAGGTTTCTGATTTCTTTGGGTACGATTGACGGTTTATTTTCCATTGCGTTTACTGCTTTTGTTTTTCTCAAACTCAAAGGAACTTTCTGCGTTCTCTTTCAGAATGATGTAAGCATCGAATTTCTTTCCGGCTTTGCTTGTCATTCCTTTGATAAGAGAGGTTTTGCCTTTATTGACAAGGCTTGTTATGTTTTCGATGCTGATTTGTACACCGCAGACAGTGCGGAACTGTACCCAGTTACAAGCCTCATCAGGGCATTTCACAATCTTGTCACGGATAATAAGCTGCTGACTTTTGCATTTAGGGCAGGTCAGTTTCGGCTGATTGGTGCTTGCAATAGTAGTTTGCAGCAATTCATCAGTAATAGATTTGGCATAGGTTTCCATTTCCTTTTGGAACGTTCCGGCATTCGCTTCGTTGTTCTCAATTTTCTGTAATGCCAATTCCCATTCGGCGGTCATTGCCACATCCGCAATCTTACGTTCTTTGACCAACTCATAAACCTGCAATCCTTTTTCCGTAGGGATTAAAGAACGCTTATCCCGTTGGATATAATTACGGGTAAACAGGGTTTCGATAATGGCGGCTCTTGTTGCAGGCGTACCGATACCGATATTTTTCAGTGCTTTGCGCTCTTCCTCGTTCTCGATTTCTTTCCCTGCGGTTTCCATAGCCGACAAAAGCCCGGCTTCTGTGTAAAGCACTGGCGGTTTGGTCTGCTTTTCCAAAACGGCGGCCTCCTTTATCGCAAGTTCGTCGCCTTTATGCAGTTCAGGTAGTTCCTGTGCTGGCTCTTCGCCATCGTCTGTAAAACTGCCTTTAATGGAACGCCAACCTGCTTCCTGAATTTTACAGCCTTTTGCCGTAAAGTCGTAATGCAATACCTGTAATGATACATCGGTTATTTCTTTAATACAGGCTTGCGATATGGCTTCGAGCAATCGAAGTGCAATCATATTGTAAATCTTGTCTTCGTCTGCGTTGAGTACCGACGGCACTTTGTCCGTAATCAACAAACCGTGATGGTCCGTTACACGGAGGTCATTCACGATACGTTTGTTGAACCGTCCCCATTTGATTTTGGTAAGGGCTTGCTTGCAATCCTCACGGTTCTGCAATGCCCGCACAAGGTTTGGAATTTCTACCCACATATCTTCAGGGATATATTTGCTTCCGGTACGGGGGTACGTGATAAACTTCTTTTCATACAGGCTTTGCGCAATATTGAGGGTTGCTTCAGCAGATAATTTCAGCCTTTTGTTGGCTTCCTTTTGTAAGCCTGTCAGGTCAAAAAGCAAGGGCGGTTGTTCTGTAACGCTTTTGGTTTCTACCGAGGTAACGGTTGCCGTTGCGCCACGCTTAATAGCTTTAAGGGTATCATCTGCAAGCTGCTTTTCTTCCCATTTAGTAGCGGAAATGCTTTTGAAATCAATCTGCGCTTTATTGTGGGTTAATTGTATCTGCCAGTATTTCTTTACCGTGAAATTCTTATTGTCGAGGTAGCGTTTGCATATCAAAGCCAGTGTGGGCGTTTGCACTCTTCCGAGCGAATAAATACCGTTACCTGCGGCAATGCTCAATGCCTGCGTAGCATTGATGCCCACAAGCCAGTCGGCACGGCTTCTGCCTTGCGCTGCCTGATACAGTCCGTCAAATGCTGTCCCGTCTTTCAGGTTGTCGAAGCCCTGCTTTATTGCCTTTTCGGTAAGCGAACTTATCCAAAGGCGTTCAAAAGGCTTGTTGCATTTCAGGTATTCATAAATGTACCTGAAAATGAGTTCGCCCTCACGACCTGCATCGGTAGCAACAATGATGCTGTTGCTTTGCTTAAAAAGCTGCTCAATGACTTTCAGTTGCTTTAATGCGCCAGTATCGGCTGTGTATCCTTTGTCTTTTTTGACCTTGCGGACGGTCAATAAAAACGGGTTAGGCAATATCGGCAGGGATGCTTTGTCAAATCCCGAAATGCCGTAATCTTCTGGCATTCCCAGTCCAATTAAATGACCGAATGCCCACGTAACAAAATAGCCGTTACCTGTAAGGTAGCCATCCTTTTTATCGGATGCTCCCAACAAGCCGGCTATCTCTCTTGCTACGCTTGGTTTTTCTGCAATAATTGTTTTCATACTTGATTATCTTTTTACGCCTTTGGATTTCGCAGGAGCTTTGGGTTTTTCCTGTTGTTCCTGCTGCTGTTTGTTTTTCGGAGTTTGCTGACCGGACTTCAAAGGCTCTTGGACGTTCTTGGTCGCTTCGTTGGTCTTGCCCTCCGAATTGACGGCAGTTTGCGTTTTATGGCTTTCGGCAGGCTCTACCCGTGCTTTATACTGACCTGGAAACTCAAATTTGGTCTTGCCGGTATCTTTATCAAAAGTGATATAGCCCTTATACGGTTGGTCTTTTTTGTCTTTCAGTTCAACATATATGGTTTGTCCGGCTTTGAACTTGTTGTACTGCTCATCATCCAGTTCTTTGCCCCTGAAAGTTTTTGGAGCTTCCTGCGGTTGGCTTTGCTGATTGCTTTGTTGGGTGTTCTGTTGGTTCTTTTGCGCTTGCTGATTGTTGTTGCTTCTGTCAAACAGGAACTCAACGTATCGTTTATCTGCATTGAATTGTACAGTTGCCGAGAACTCCGTTCCTTTTGTGGAAATCATACCCTCTAAATAGAGTGGTTTGCCCTCCATCAGCGTTTGCTTTTGTTCCTCATTCAGCTTTACGCCTTTAATTTCATCGGGGATTTTTATAAACTCCGTGCGTAGCGCAATCACATCATTGGTCAGCCTGTCAATGCTGATAATGGACGGCATCAGTTCGCCTGTTTTGGAATTTACGAGATTGACCACACGCCCCATATTGCCCGTTTCAAGCAGGTTTTTCTTGTCTTCGTCCGTAAACTTGTGTCCGAAAAACTCAAAGTGCAGGTTAGGTTCTCTTTTGATACCGTGTATTGCCACGATAACATTGCCGTCTTCGGCTTGCTGCAAAGACAGGCGGGCATCCGTGCGGAGGATAGAACCACCGAGGTTAATACCTATCGGTAAAAGTTCATTGGTTTTGTAACCCCGTAACAAAGGGTCGAGCAGGTTTCTTTTTTCAAGATATTCTTTGCTTAATCCGAGGTTTTTCATTGTGTCCCAATCAATCTGCTCCGGCTTGTAGCGGTATTCGCTTGTTTCCGTTGTTGTTTGTGCTGTTGCCATATTATTTTGATTTTCTTGTTTTTTATCCGGTTGGGGTTCTGCTTTCACTTCGTGTTCTTTCAGCACTTTTTCGCCCTGTGGAGTGGGCTTATCTACGTGCTTTTGCAGTTCCTCTGCTTTTTCAGCAGCAACAGGGGCAGGCACTTTGAAGAAAGTAAAGTTTGTAGGGTTCTTTAACTGGCTGAAAAAATTGGAAAAGAAGTTGGAAAAGAAATCGCCGCTTTTGTCCACACGCATAAACTGATTTTGGTTCTTCTTGGTAGGGTCAACGGTTTCCATTTTCCCGTTTTCGCCTATACTCTTTACCGCCTGGATTTTCATTTTCTCTTTATCCAGTACGAGTAAGATGTCCGAAAGCTGTTCGGGCATTTCCTGTTTATTTGTTGTTTCTTCGCTCATAGTCTGAAAATTTTAAAATTTCACGGTCGAATGTAAAGGAAGCCTTCACTGATTTGCGTTATGTGGCATTCAAAGGCAGCGTTTGTCATTTATTGGCATCCAGTTTGGGCAAGGGAGGGTTAAAACTTTCCCTGATGAACTGATGCACATCAGACAGTTTGTAATACAGTTTTCCGCTAATGGTATAATAAGGGAGCTTGCCTATGGAGCGATACCGTTGCAGGGAACGGTTACTGATTTTCAGCATTTGCAATAAATCCTGATTGTCCAGTAATTCTTCGCCGTCTATGCTGTTGCGCTTCTTTTGTAAATCGTCTATGTGATTGCCAAGAATGTCCAGCCTATCCATTATGCGTTCCATCCACGCCACAAATTCCATTTTGTCGATATTCATACGGGTACGCTTTTAATTATTACCTGATTTCAGCTTTCTGCCTTTTTCGATATAGCTTTTGCCTTTCGCCATAAGCTGCTCTACATATTCATCGGTGGTCTGCACAGCGTTAGCGTTGAGCATTTCCTTGATAGCACCAATCGTATAGTAATACTGCCCGTACATTTTTGAAAAGGCTATCTGCCCATTGGTGCGCATACGCCACAATGTTTTTTCGCTGATGTGGAGATACTGGCAGACTTCGTGATTGTTGAGCCACAAACTATCGTAGCTTGTATCTTCCAGTTTGAGGATATATTCGCTAATGGCTTTCAACCGCTCATTGAGGTGCTTCCACACTTCTTCGTCAACTGTTATAATATTCATTGCACTGCTGTTTAATGTTCACAGGGCAAAATTCAGAAGTGTGGCAGTGTTTGTCTGCCAATGCTTACCCATTGGTTTGGCACTTTTTTGATTTTTTTTTGCAATGAGGAAAATCCTTGTTTAATAAGGGTTTTAGCGTGTTTCAGTTATTTTGTTGTAGCTTTTTGCCAACTTTTGCCAATTGGCAGATATGGACAAAAAAAGCAGTACACAAAATGTACTGCTTTGAAACACTTTTGCTGTTACGGCTAAAGGTCTTTATCCATATACTCTTCGAGGGAAATTTTGAGTTGGTCTAAAAACGCCGTCCGGGAGCCTGCCCTTGTTTTCATTCGGTGGAAAGAATGGTGTATATCGTTCAAGGGCGTTCGGAATAAGATTTGAAAAATCAGAGCTAATTTTCTGATGCCTATTTTACCGTATGCAATAGAATTGGAAGCATACAGGGCGTAAATCAATTCTATCAGTGCATTTTGTGAATTAGTCCACGAAATGTCTTTGCTTGCATCCCCGTTCATTAAAATGGTATCGGGATTTTTTTCAGGATTGATTTTGGTAAGCAAAAAAGTATAGAGTAATTCATTGGCTATAATGTGGGCAACTTTGTTATCGTAGTAGGTTGAAAAGCTAAGGTCAATTTCAAATACGGCACTCTTTAAACCATCGTGGTAATTGACTTTTCCGAGCCTGAAATAACTGTGGTCACGGTCTGTTCTGCCTGCACGGTAGTACCTGTAAAAATCTTCATTGGATATGCTTTCCTTATATTCGGATTTCAGGATTTTCAGTTGGTTTTCAAAATAGCTTTGATGTATTCTCCCGGTACTTACAGGACAGGTGGTTTCAATACGGAATACTTTATTGTAATAAATTAGTTTTCCTAAAATCTGCGGTTTAATGTTCTTGAAAAAATTGATTTCCTGCTGTTCATCCTTAAATCCGGTTTGTAAGACTTTCATCTTTATGGTAAATAGCATTTCCTTCAGGAATAAGGTCATTTGGTAAGCCTCATCAGCAGTTTGCATAATTTGAGAAGAAAGATTATCTTCCTGATGCTGAATTTGCGATAATATTTTACTCAACACGATTTCCATAGCTTAGTCTGTTAAAAGTTATCACTACTTGTTTCGGAACCACATTTTAATTGATATACCAAAACTTGGAAATAATATGTAAACCATTATCACATTGTGTCCCCATATTGGGAAAGATTTATTTCCAATTACGCTTTTTGATGTATATTGGAAAAGCAGAAAAAGGGTTAAGTACACTACGACTTAACCCTTTTTTTATTAAATTTGCAATAATGATTTACAAGGTAATCAGATGAAAGCGAGTGCAGTAAGCACCATTACTAAATCGTTACCGATAGCACTTTCGGTTCTTGTAAACTACTCTTTATTAGCCACTTTGGGCTATATTAATCTTTTTAACTAAAAAAATGAAATTATTCCCGGTCGAAACGAGCCAGCTTCTTTTCTATCCAGATGGTGGCGAAAGGGAAAAATGCCGAAATCAAAGCAAAGACGAAATCTTCATCGTCCCACTTGAAAATCTTTCTTGCAGGAAGAATCAGCAAAAGGTAAAGGGTAAAAAACAAACCGTGGATATTTCCGATGGTCGCAATGTAAATAATGGGCAGCAAACCATCTCGATCATAGCGGATCCAGATCATCGCCGAAAACAAAAGTGCCCACGAAATGGCTTCTAATTCACAAACTTTTTTGAACCATTTGATGATTTTTTCTTCGGAATATTTTGACAGATACTTTTCTATGAAATTCATGATTTAGAGCGGCGATTACTTTAGGATTTTATTAAGGCAAATAGATACTCACATAGTCCCTACTTTTTACATTATATCCTTGATAAGTTTTAGCTTGCCATTTTAAGGTTGTTATATACTTTTTTAAACTTTCTTCAAAATATTGTCTGAATTTACTGTTTTTTGGGTTTTGAAATTCTGCCTCCACTTGCAAATTAGAAATCTTTCCATTTTGGTCCAAAATAAAATACGCGCTGACATAAGAATAAAGCTCATCAGTTTTTCGATTTGCATATCCTTTTGGCAGATTATACTTTTTCCAAAATCCATCCTCAATAATATTACGCTGTTCTTGAAATGTTTCGGTCCCCAATAATATTGGTTTATGGTCCAGTTCATCAAAGCGGGAGTCAAAAATTCGCTCGGGATTATTTTTAATAAAAATCTTTAGAGCTTCGTCAATTTTTGCCTCAAAATATTTTTCGCCAAATTTTTCTTCAGCATTTTTCGTCATGAAATATTTATAGCATTCTTGCTGTGTGTAATGAAAAGGTAGGTCACTCCCCATCCAGCTTCCGCCGAAAATAATGTCGTCCTTTTTTAAAATTTCCTCTAATTCAACTCCTTGCAAGAAATTGTAAGAACTTGGTGCTGGAAGATTGATGTAATAAATTGTTTTCGTTTTAGCATCTTCCGCAGCTCTTTTTTCATCAATGTCACATTTTGAGTAGTAATTTTTTTTCAACTCCTCCACCATTTTTATGCGAATACTATCACTGATCTGCCCCAACAGAAAATGCTGACAACAAATAAAAATAACAAGAGAAATTATGTATTTATTATAATTCATTCGCTTAAACTAATTAAGACAAAAGTCTTCCATCTGCCGACTTCGGTCTTCCAGCTCTTATCTTTCATCACCTATAAAAAGAAGATCCGTCCAAATATTCAAAAACTTCTGGCGGCAACATCGGCCGCACATTTTTTCCCAGCTTAATCATCTCCCTGATTTCTGTGGCAGAAAGTTCAACCACGGGTGCTTTAATTAAATGAATATTTTCGTGCTGCAGATATTCGTGATTCCGTTTCTCGCCATTGAAAACGCGAGGATACACAATAATCTGATGATTTTTAATTAAAGTTTCCGAGTTTTTCCACTTTTTAAGTCCGTCCAGATTATCTTCACCCATGATCAATGCGAAAGTATAGTCCGGAAATTTCTCGTGGAGATAAGTCAGCGTGTCAATCGTATAGCTCGGTTTCGGCAATGAAAACTCTACATTAGAAGCGCGCATTTTCGGGTAATTCTTTACTGCAAGTTGCACCATATCAAACCGATTGTGATCCTTTAGCAAAGATTTCTTGTCTTTAAAGGGATTTTGCGGACTCACTACGAACCAAAGTTCCTCCATATCCGAATTTTCCAGGATATAGTTGGCCAAAATCAAATGCCCGATATGGATTGGGTTAAAAGAACCGAAAAACAAACCTACTTTTTTCATAATAATTAATGTTGATTCTTGTCAATTTCGTGTTCTAAATTGTCAAGAAATCCATTAAGAGGCTAAAGATAGAAAAAAGGATTCTAAAGAAAAATTTCAGGATACATTCCGCACAAAAAAATCCGCCACAAGTTTTTGTGGCGGAAGTAAGAAATTTAAAGAATGTTACTTCTTAATAAAGCGTTTTGTTGTGGTATTACCATTTTTGTCCTTCATCTGAATAACATAATTTCCTGCAGAGAGGTTTTTCGTATCGATGACACTTCCTTCAAATTTTACAGGAACAGTTCTACCATCCGCTGTAAAAATCGAAACTTCAGTTGGTATCATACCTTTTACATTCAACACGTCTTTAGTAGGATTCGGAAATATCTGAACCGCTTGATCTAGATTTGAATTATTAGTTGCCAATACATTATCAGTAACACTGAAATCGTCAAAACCTAACCACCATGGAGAAGTTGTGGTGGAATTGGTCCCAATACCAAAGTAATAGACACCAGTAGTGGATGGAGTGAAATCAACACTTACGTCCTTGTAAGTCGCAGAGGTAGTTGTAGAAGGAGTAACAAAAGTGTTTAAAGTGGTCGCACCTGTAGGATTTTGGGCATTATTCGCATATACCTTTCCGCTCCATCCTGAAACACCGTCTCCTGCCCAACTAAATTTCAGTTTATAGGTACTATTCGCGGTCATGCTAAATCCAGGAGTCCACAGGTAATATTCCACATTATTATGATAATAAATAGTTACATAATTAGGAGCAGATTTAGGATCATTATAGGTATGTGTTGCGGCATTCGCAATTGAATACTGTGCATTTCCGGTCGCTGCTGCTTGTTGCGCCCAACATGGCGGAAGATTTCCGACGGCAGCAGTGTAGGAATCAAAATTCTCTGTCCAAGGTAATGCAGTTGATAAACAAGAAGTATTGAAAGATCCCATTGCACTCCAGTCTCCGGAGTTGCTGCCGCACTCTGGACGAATCCAGAAATAGTACTTAGTTGCTTCAATCAAACCACTAATATCTGCTGTTGTTATTCCTGCACCAACAGTTCCAGATGGGGTTGTGCTTGAAGTTGGAGTGGTGTTGGAAGTACTGTAATAATAGCTGTATCCATTTGAAGGAGCCGGATTTCCAGCCGACCAATTTATCGTTGCACTGTTCGCAGTGACATTAGTAGTTGCCAAAACGGAAACTGCACTGGAACAAGCACCTGTCCAGGTAAAGCCAATATAAGGTCTTCGATAATTTGCGCTCGATAAGCTTGTACCCGGAGTACCGGTAGTATTATTGACGTATTTTGTCGTATTATTATTTGTAGTACTGATGCATGAAGCTGTATATTCATAAGCCCAGGTGAAGCTGTTCGAAGCAGATGGATTTGTATATTCCATAAAAACTGCAAGATTTTTAGTTCCTGAGTAAGTGAAAAGCGTGGAAAAATTAAACCCCTTCCAACCAGCTGTACCATCGGCAATAGGTTGCGGATCACCATCAAAAACTTTAGTGGCGGTAGAAGTTGCTGTTGCCCAATCGAGCGCGGCGGTACCCCAATCGGTTGCGGTGGTTTCTGCAAGATATAGCTTAAAATTAGCAGAGCTACCTAACATCGCCGGCAAAGTCACTTTGTAAAAATACATTATGGAGAGCTCTTTTCCGGCAATACCTGTCAGTTGACTTGACGGGTAAATAACTGCTGTACGATTGGTAGCATTTGCAGTCGCCACCGTATTCATCGGGCCATAAGAATTGCTCCCTAAATTAAGATTGGGTGCACTGGAACAATAGTTAATAGTCCAGGATTGAGAGAATGCGGAATTTCCTAAGAAAACCAGCATAAAAATGGTAAAAAGATTTTTCATAAGTTGAACATTTGAAATTTAAATAATGTTTACTGCTTTTCGTTGCGATATCAAAATTACAAATATATTTCATCATCAAGTAAATTTTATTCAAAAAAAATCGTGAACCCCTTTTGGACTTTTTAAATTTAACTTATAGTGGATAAATTAAAAAAGAATTGTTGATCTGCGCCGTATTTAAGTATATTTGGATCATCGCAAAATTTCGAAATAATATTTGTTGTAATTTTCTGTTCAATTCTTGAATACTTTTTAATGAAATTCCTGATAATATTTATACTGTTATCTTCCAGCCTGCTTTTCAATGCACAGCAAAAAGAATTCTGGGTGGTGGATGTGCAGACCAGCAAAAAGGTTTTGGTTAAAGATTCCGCCGCCGCTGTGAGATTTTTGGACTCGCTTTCGCAAAATAGTTTCTATTTGACGGAGCTAAAAAAAGTTACCCAAGACGGAAATAAAACCGAAATATATTACGATAAAGGCAAAGACTTCAATGAAGTACATGTCAATCTTTCAGATGAAATCCAGAAAAACGCTAAACTTCAGAGATCGTTCTTCACAAAAAATTTAGATTCCTTAAAAAAAGAAATCAGTGAAAACTATCGTAACCGGGGATATGCTTTCAACCGGGTAAAGTCAAAATTCATTGGAATGAAAGATGGAATTCCACAGGTACAGGTCTCCGTAATTCCCGGAAATCAGCGGAAAATTGACTCATTCGAGTTTCGCGGCTACGAAAAACTGCCGAAACGCTTCGTGAAAAATTTGGAAAAAGAATTTAGGGGCAAAATTTATGAAGACAAAAATCTGGTCCAGATCAACAAATCCTTGCAGAACCACCCCTTTCTACTTTTGGATAAGCCACCGCAAACGCTGTTCACGAAGGATTCTACCCAAATTTTTCTTTTTACCCAAAAGAAGAAGTCTAATACTTTTGATGGAATCATTGGTTTTGGAAATGATAAAACAGACAAATTCACCTTTAACGGCAGCATCAATGTGAACTTCAGAAATATGTTCAACAGTTTCGAAAGCATCAATATTTATTGGCAAAGAAATCCGGATCGTGGACAAACTTTCGACCTGAAAACCGATATTCCTTACCTTTTCGGCTCGAATGTGGGAACGAATATCAACGTGAATATTTTCCGACAGGATTCCACTTTTGCCAATGTGAAATTCATTCCCGGATTTTATATTCACTTAAACAACAGGCAAAAATTAGGTGTTCGCGGAACTTTTGAAACATCTACCGTTATGGATTCCCTTTATACAGGCGGAAAAGATTACAACAAAAAAGGAATCGGTGCTTTTTATGAATACCTTGAACCTTCGGAAATAGAACTTTTTCTGTACCGAACCAGGATTCGCGCAGAAGCGGATTATATTTCAACCAATTATTCGAAGGAAAATCAGAATGTTGCGCAAAATAATTTCTACTTATTTGGCGAACGAAATTTTCATATCAAAGCCAATCACTATCTCAACTTAAAAGGTGAAACTGCAATGATCAGCTCCAAAAACGAATTTGCAGCAAATGAACTTCTGCGATTTGGTGGCTGGAATTCCTTGCGTGGTTTCAATGAAAACTCCCTTTACGCCGACTTTTATTACTACGGAAACGCAGAATATCGGTATGTCACCGGCAATCAGGCATTCTTCGATATTTTCGGGCAATATGCGCAATTGAACAACAAGACGCTGTCCTTAAAACCAAAGTTTTATAGTTTTGGGTTTGGGTTTAATTTCTTTTTACCGATCGGCTTGATGAGTTTCCAGATTTCTAATGGTAATGAATTTGGCAATCCCATAAAATTCAGCGACACGAAGATTCACTGGGGGATCCTAACAAGGTTCTGATTTTTTAGGAGCAACAAGAGTTGGGTTTTCTTTCACAGGCGGTCCCGCTGTCCGCTATTACTCCTCGCACAGCCGCAAATCCCACCGCTTGCTGTGGGGTAGCCGCTTCCATCGGGGCTAGTTTTGAAGCGTGGATTTTCTTTTGAAATTTTGCAGGTTTGGAAAAGTAAATTTCTTAAATGCAATGTTTTTCTGAACAGAGAGATTTGAACTGGAATTTGTTCAAAAATTTAGAGATTGCGGAAAGCGGTTTCAGTTGGTAAGCAGTTTATTGTTTTTTATACAACTTTTCTTTCATAGTGGAATCTAAAGATTCCTAAACTTCACATTTTTTTTCATCAGCAATTTCTTTATTACTTCCGATTTTTGATAGGGCGCTGGAATTCCGATGATCTCATAATCATCATTAAATATAAGATACCAATTTTTTACACTGTAGTCAATGTGCTTAACTGCTAAATTGAGGTTTTCGAATTTGGTCTCCTTAAATGACTTTTTTAGTATCTCAGATTTATTGAGTGACTCGTCTATAATTAATCGGTATCCGTCAATTAAATATACTTTCGTATAATTGACACCATATAATAATTTCGGATTAACAAAACCGATATCTAAACCAAATGCGTCTTCTGTATTTTCACTTGTGTTAGCGCTAATTGTTAAAATGTTTTCTTCCCTATTAAATTCTCTTTCAGAATTTCTATATTCAATATAAGCCTGCACAATCGTATGAAATAATTCACTCCTTTTATGTCTCTGAACATTGGAGTGGCAACTAACAATAATATTAATAACTACTAGCATTAAAAGCTTTTTCATACTCTTATAAATTAGATTTACCCAGCTGCTCTAATCATCTCGACTCATCTGAGCTATTAAACATCATAAGCCGACGTTCATCAAAGATAAAAACATTTACATAAAGAATAATCAGAATATTTCCACTTGCAAGAAACAAAAAATCCCCGACCATTTCCGGTCGGGGACTTGAAAAAAAACTGGCGGCGGCCTACTCTCCCGCTTGTCGCAGTACCATCGGCGCTGGAGGGCTTAACTTCCGTGTTCGGAATGGGAACGGGTGAGCCCCTCCGCTATAGCCACCCTAAATATATTGACGGTAAAGTGTGTCACAAAGAGCAAACCTTGAGCGCGCCTCCCGGCGCCCAATCAGGCCATAAATCTACGGGTAATTAGTACTGCTCGGCTATGCCGTTGCCGGCTTTACACCTGCAGCCTATCGACGTGGTCATCTCCCACGACCCTTAAAAGATGTCTCATCTCGAGGCAGGTTTCGCACTTATATGCCTTCAGTGCTTATCCATACCGAACGTAGCTACTCTGCGGTGCGCCTGGCGGCACAACAGATACACCAGAGGTTCGTTCAAATCGGTCCTCTCGTACTAGATTCAAGCCCTCCCAAACATCTAACGCCCGCAATAGATAGAGACCGAACTGTCTCACGACGTTCTGAACCCAGCTCGCGTGCCACTTTAATGGGCGAACAGCCCAACCCTTGGGACCTTCTCCAGCCCCAGGATGTGACGAGCCGACATCGAGGTGCCGAACCTCCCCGTCGATGTGAGCTCTTGGGGGAGACTAGCCTGTTATCCCCGGAGTACCTTTTATCCTATGAGCGATGGCCCTTCCATGCGGAACCACCGGATCACTATGTCCTGCTTTCGCACCTGGTCGACTTGTTGGTCTCGCAGTCAAGCACCCTTATGCCATTACACTCTGCGCACGGTTACCAAGCGTGCTGAGGGTACCTTTGAAAGCCTCCGTTACTCTTTTGGAGGCGACCACCCCAGTCAAACTACCCACCACGCGGTGTCCCCCGGAATCCGGGGTTAGGCTCCAAGTAAGCAAAGGGTGGTATTTCAACGACGGCTCCACGCATACTGGCGTACACGCTTCGAAGCCTCCCACCTATCCTACACATTGCTTACTCAGAGTCAACACGAAGTTATAGTAAAGGTTCACAGGGTCTTTTCGTCCCATTGCGGGTAATCGGCATCTTCACCGATACTACAATTTCACCGAGCTCGTGGCTGAGACAGTGCCCAGATCGTTACACCATTCGTGCAGGTCGGAACTTACCCGACAAGGAATTTCGCTACCTTAGGACCGTTATAGTTACGGCCGCCGTTTACTGGGGCTTCAGTCAAAAGCTTCGCTTGCGCTAACTTCCTTCCTTAACCTTCCAGCACCGGGCAGGTGTCAGACCCTATACAGCATCTTTCGATTTAGCAGAGTCCTGTGTTTTTGATAAACAGTCGCCTGGGCCTCTTTACTGAGGCCAGCCTTGCGGCTGGCGTCCCTTCTTCCGAAGTTACGAGACTATTTTGCCTAGTTCCTTAGCCACGACTCACTCGAGCACCTTAGGATTCTCTCCTCGACCACCTGTGTCGGTTTTGGTACGGGTTGCTTCACTTCGGCTTTTCTTGGAACCGCTTTCCCTGCAGCAGCTTCGCCCGGAGGCTAGGCCTTGACTATTCCGTCAGTCTCCAGCAGGTACGGCGATCCGTCCCCTTTTTAGTGTGAGCAAGTACGGGAATATTAACCCGTTGTCCATCCACTTCCCCTCTCGGGTTCGCGTTAGGTCCCGACTAACCCCCAGCTGATTAGCATGGCTGGGGAAACCTTGGTCTTTCGGTGAGGGGGTTTCTCGCCCCCTTTATCGTTACTTATGCCTACATTTTCTTTTCTATAAGCTCCACGGAACCTCGCGGTACCGCTTCTGCGCCGATAGAATGCTCCCCTACCAGACCCCGCATAGCGGGGAATCCATAGCTTCGGTAATATGCTTATGCCCGATTATTATCCATGCCGGACCGCTCGACTAGTGAGCTGTTACGCACTCTTTAAATGAATGGCTGCTTCCAAGCCAACATCCTAGCTGTCAATGCAGTCCAACCGCGTTGTCTCAACTTAGCATATATTTGGGGACCTTAGCTGTTGGTCCGGGTTCTTTCCCTCTCGGACATGGACCTTAGCACCCATGCCCTCACTGCCGCGCATCATTTATTAGCATTCGGAGTTTGTCAGGAATTGGTAGGCGATGAAACCCCCGCATCCAATCAGTAGCTCTACCTCTAATAAACTTATCGCGACGCTGCACCTAAATGCATTTCGGGGAGTACGAGCTATCTCCCAGTTTGATTGGCCTTTCACCCCTACCCACAAGTCATCCGAAGACTTTTCAACGTCAACCGGTTCGGTCCTCCACTTTGTGTTACCAAAGCTTCAACCTGCCCATGGGTAGATCACAAGGTTTCGCGTCTAATCCTACTGACTATGCGCCCTATTCAGACTCGCTTTCGCTCCGCCTCCGCACCTGAAGTGCTTAAGCTCGCCAGTAAAATTAACTCGTAGGCTCATTATGCAAAAGGCACGCCGTCATCCCGAAAATTCGGGACTCCGACCGCTTGTAGGCGTACGGTTTCAGGTTCTCTTTCACCCTCCTGTTCGGAGTGCTTTTCACCTTTCCTTCACAGTACTTGTTCACTATCGGTCTTTCAGGAGTATTTAGCCTTGGAGGATGGTCCCCCCATATTCAGACAGGATTTCACGTGTCCCGCCCTACTCATTTATCATCAAAATATGCCTTTCGATTACGGGGCTGTCACCCTCTGCGGCCGTTCTTTCCAGAACGTTCTTCTAAACATATAAAGACTTTTGGGCTAATCCGCTTTCGCTCGCCACTACTTACGGAATCTCTTCGATTTCTTTTCCTCCGGGTACTTAGATGTTTCAGTTCTCCGGGTTTGCCCCCGCCTTACGGCGGGTGACTGGTCTTCAACCAGCCGGGTTGCCCCATTCGGACATCTGCGGATCAATTCGTGTGTGCCGATCCCCGCAGCTTTTCGCAGCTTACCACGTCCTTCTTCGCCTCTGAAAGCCTAGGCATCCGCCATACGCCCTTAACGATTTCTTTCCTAATTGTTATATTAGTATATTTTTATACTCGGCGCCCGAAGGCGCTCGGTTTTCTCTTTGTGATGTCTTTACCGTCGATGTCAATGATCTTTGTGTCTCCTCTTCAACCTGATGAGCGAATGTTGTTTTTGGCTCCATCCGCAACCTTTAAACCAGGCCTCCGAGACTGTGGAGAATAAGGGAGTCGAACCCTTGACCTCCTGCGTGCAAGGCAGGCGCTCTAGCCAGCTGAGCTAATTCCCCCTAGTTAGACCTGGAGAGCAAAGAATAAAGAACAAAGACTTATCTTTTTTCTTTTCTCTTTCTTCTTCCCGTCTATTTTAATTAGTAGTCTCGGGCAGGCTCGAACTGCCGACCTCTACATTATCAGTGTAGCGCTCTAACCAGCTGAGCTACGAGACTTCGCTATGAGTAATAGGTGAAGGCCTGCAGGCAGCAAAATCTACCTGTCTCCTTCCTCTCCTCCATACTCAATCTCCCCTCCCTGTTACTAATTCCTAGTGGGTTTATTTTTTTAAATACCAACCAAAGTAAAAAAACTAGAGCATCTTTTGAGCGAGTGCACGGCACATCGAAGTGCCCTTTCTTGTTTAACGTCCTAGGACGCTCTAAAATGAGATGTTCCAGCCGCACCTTCCGGTACGGCTACCTTGTTACGACTTAGCCCTAGTTACCTGTTTTACCCTAGGCAGCTCCTATTACGGTCACCGACTTCAGGTACCCCAGACTTCCATGGCTTGACGGGCGGTGTGTACAAGGCCCGGGAACGTATTCACCGCGCCATGGCTGATGCGCGATTACTAGCGATTCCAGCTTCATAGAGTCGAGTTGCAGACTCCAATCCGAACTGAGACCGGCTTTCGAGATTCGCATCCTGTCACCAGGTAGCTGCCCTCTGTACCGGCCATTGTATTACGTGTGTGGCCCAAGACGTAAGGGCCGTGATGATTTGACGTCATCCCCACCTTCCTCTCTACTTGCGTAGGCAGTCCCAACAGAGTCCCCAACTGAATGATGGCAACTGTTGGCAGGGGTTGCGCTCGTTGCAGGACTTAACCTAACACCTCACGGCACGAGCTGACGACAACCATGCAGCACCTTGAAAATTGCCCGAAGGAGGATCTATTTCTAAATCTGTCAATTCCCATTTAAGTCTTGGTAAGGTTCCTCGCGTATCATCGAATTAAACCACATAATCCACCGCTTGTGCGGGCCCCCGTCAATTCCTTTGAGTTTCATCCTTGCGGACGTACTCCCCAGGTGGCTAACTTATCACTTTCGCTTGGTCTCTGAACCCGAAGATCCAAAAACGAGTTAGCATCGTTTACGGCGTGGACTACCAGGGTATCTAATCCTGTTCGCTCCCCACGCTTTCGTCCATCAGCGTCAGTTAAATCTTAGTGACCTGCCTTCGCAATCGGTGTTCTAAGTAATATCTATGCATTTCACCGCTACACTACTTATTCCAGCCACTTCAAATTTACTCAAGGCCTGCAGTATCAATGGCAGTTTCATAGTTAAGCTATGAGATTTCACCACTGACTTACAGGCCCGCCTACGGACCCTTTAAACCCAATAAATCCGGATAACGCTCGCACCCTCCGTATTACCGCGGCTGCTGGCACGGAGTTAGCCGGTGCTTATTCGTACAGTACCTTCAGCTGCCCTCACGAGGGCAGGTTTATCCCTGTACAAAAGAAGTTTACAATCCATAGGACCGTCATCCTTCACGCGGGATGGCTGGATCAGGCTTCCACCCATTGTCCAATATTCCTCACTGCTGCCTCCCGTAGGAGTCTGGTCCGTGTCTCAGTACCAGTGTGGGGGATCTCCCTCTCAGGACCCCTAAAGATCATCGACTTGGTGGGCCGTTACCCCGCCAACTATCTAATCTTGCGCGTGCCCATCTCTATCCGCCGAGGCTTTCAATGGCGACCGATGCCGGACACCATATTATGGGGTATTAATCTTCCTTTCGAAAGGCTATCCCCCAGATAAAGGCAGGTTGCACACGTGTTACGCACCCGTACGCCGCTCTCTGGATAGCAAGCTATCCATACCGCTCGGCTTGCATGTGTTAGGCCTCCCGCTAGCGTTCATCCTGAGCCAGGATCAAACTCTCCATTGTATGTTTGTCTGACTCGCTCAAAAAAAATTGACGCTCTAGTTTTTCCTTACTTTTTTGGTTGTTATTTGTGATGTCAATGAACTTTGTTCTCTCCGCTGAAAAGGACCGGGGATAGACGTACGAACGTCGATGCCATCCAGGGCAGTGATTCTGTTCTTGGAACGAATGATCGAGAAGCATGGCAAACCCAGGGGCATCCGCACCGATAACGGTTCGGAGTTCACCTCGCACCTTTTCCAGGATTGGCTGGATAAAAACGATATTGAATGGGTTAAAATCCAGAAAGGAAAACCACAGCAAAATGCCATTATCGAGCGGTTTAACAAAACCTACAGAGAAGACGTGTTGGACGCCCACCTGTTTTTCTCTCTTCAGGACGTAAAAGACCTTACGGAACTATGGATGGAAGATTACAACCATGAACGGCCACACGAAGCACTGGACTTTAAAACCCCATCGGAATATGAAGCCGCATAAGGGTTTTTTAAGGCATAGACTTCTGAAATATAGTTCAGAAAAAAGCACCGCTAAAAGCAGTGCCTTTGAAAACTATATTTCGTCGGCCAACCTATCCCTCTCGGGTTGCTCCCCAGCAGAGCCCGATTCCGTTTCGGTTGGCAGATGCAAATTTCAATTGAAAAAACTATATTTACAAACTGTCAAAAAAGTAGACCACTTACCGTAATTTGATACTTCTAATGAATTACCCAAAGTATTTTTGTCGCATTTTATTTTGATCCAAAGTGGCATGAACTGATTCGGAGCAATGATTGTAAAATTTTTGTTGTTTGCATAATTTTGCAAAATATTAATATCATTGCTATTTTTAAGCTTAACAAAAGTATAGCTTGAAAGATACAATTTGTCACCTGTAGAATTTGTAAATACAGGTTGAACCGAATTGATATCTACATTGGATTTAAGTTCATTGACTTTGGAGAAATAATCAACATTACTAGGAGGATTTATAAACTTTATATCTGCCTCTTTTTCCGTTTGGCTGATTGTGTTTATGACTATTGGTTGAATATTATTAGACGAAACAGTATTTGCTAAAAAATTATTATTCGTATAAATGCTAATCTCTGTTTTATCTAAACTTAGATACATTTTTTGACTTTTGTAATAGTAATAGCTTTGTGCAAATAATACTTTAATGAAAATAAATAAAAAAATAGTGTAGAATTTTTTAATGATAATGTGTTTTTAATTATATAAACAAATATATAAATTTCTGTTAAAAAAAATTATTAATGATCATTAATTTTTCATCAATTTCAAAAATTCTTTGTTTAATTTCCAAAACATCTTTTTTTGGAAATATAAAAATGCTGTTTAAAAATTCGGCTAAAGACAATAGCAATAGGCATCGCTCCGATAAATAAAGAAATTCTATTTTTTTCCTTTTCTGTAAATCACTACTTGTGTTTTTGAAACTTCAAACTTCAAATCTACCTGTCGGCAGACAGGCCTCAAACTCCAAACCCCAAACAAAAAATCCGCCCAGAAATTCCGGGCGGATTTTTATTTGGAAAACCGAAGTTCTTATTCTTCCGTTTTTTCTTCTGTAGCGTCAGTTGCTTCAGCAGCTGGAATTTCCGCTGCAGGAGCTTCTGCAACCGGTTCCTCAGCTTTTGCTTCTTCCTTTGCAGGAATGGTAGCAACTGCTTCTTTTTTAGGAGCCGCAGCTCTTCTGCTTCTTCTGGTTGCTTTTTTCTCTTCAGCATTCGGGTTGTAAAGTTCGTTGAAATCTACAAGTTCGATCATTGCAGTATCTGCAGCGTCTCCCGGTCTGAATCCGGTTTTGATGATTCTGGTGTACCCACCGTTTCTTTCTGCAATTTTCGGAGCAACCGTTCTGAATAATTCAGCAACTGCTTCTTTGCTTTGCAGGTAAGAGAAAACCGTTCTTCTGTTGTGTGTTGTATCTTCTTTCGACTTTGTAAGTAGAGGTTCAACATATACTCTCAAAGCTTTTGCTTTGGCAACAGTAGTGTTGATTCTTTTATGCTCAATAAGAGAACAAGCCATATTAGAAAGCATTGCTTTTCTGTGCGAAGCTGTTCTTCCTAAGTGATTGATTTTTTTACCGTGTCTCATTGTTTTTTATTTATCAGCGTCTAATTTATATTTAGCAACGTCGAAACCGAAGTTCAGACCTTTTGCATGCACTAATTCTTCTAATTCTGTTAAAGATTTTTTACCGAAATTTCTGAATTTCATCAAATCAGACTTGGTATAAGAAACCAGCTCGCCCAATGTTTCCACTTCGGCAGCTTTCAAACAGTTCAATGCTCTAACCGAAAGATCCATATCTGTCAATTTAGATTTAAGCAATTGTCTTGTGTGAAGAGTTTCTTCGTCATATTGGATGGATGCTTTCACGGCTTCGGTTTCCAAAGTGATTCTCTCATCAGAGAACAACATGAAGTGATAGATCAATATCTTGGAAGCCTCCGTCAATGCATTTTGAGGACTGATGGAACCATCAGTTTCAATATCCAAAACGAGTTTTTCGTAGTCTGTTTTTTGCTCTACACGATAGTTTTCAACGCTGTACTGCACTTTTTTGATCGGGGTGAAGATAGAGTCTATGGCAATGGTTCCGATAGGAGCGTTTGCGGACTTGTTTTGTTCTGATGGAACGTAACCTCTTCCTTTCTCGATTTGGAAAGACATTTCAAACTTCACGCTTTTGTTTGGAGTGCAGATCACCAAATCAGGGTTCAATACTTCGAATCCTTGAATTGATTTTCCTAAATCACCTGCAGTCACGATGGTTTGACCGGAAATTTTAGCGGTAACCTGCTCCGCGGATGCGTTTTCAGATTTAGCTTTAACTCTTAATTGTTTCAGGTTCAGAATAATTTCTGTAACGTCTTCAATTACTCCCGGAATGGTTGAAAATTCGTGCTCTACGCCTTCTATTTTAATAGATGAGATAGCATATCCTTCTAGAGAAGAAAGCAAAACTCTTCTCAAAGCATTACCGATGGTAAGTCCAAAACCCGGTTCCAATGGTCTGAATTCAAATTGTCCTTTGAAGTCATCGGAATTGAGCAGGATTACTTTATCGGGTTTAATAAATGTTAAAATTGCCATATAATTTGGGTTGAGCAAAAATTTGAAAAAATTATTATTTAGAGTAAAGTTCGACGATCAGTTGTTCTTTAATATCTTCCGGAATTTGGATTCTTTCCGGAGCTGATACGAAAGTACCTTCTTTTTTCTCGTCGTTGTATTGCAACCACTCATAATTTGACTTTGAAGCCAATGAATCGGCAATCACTTCCAGAGATTTTGATTTCTCTCTGATTGCCACCACATCACCTGCTTTCAATGAATATGAAGGAATGTTTACCAATTCTCCGTTCACAGTTATGTGTCTGTGAGAGACCAACTGTCTTGCAGCAGCTCTGGTTTTTGCAAAACCGAATCTGTACACCACGTTGTCTAATCTAGACTCACATAATTGTAAAAGGACTTCACCTGTAACGCCTTTTGCTCTTTGCGCTTTTTCGTATAAATTAGCAAATTGTCTTTCCAAAATACCGTAGGTGTATTTTGCTTTCTGCTTTTCAGTCAACTGAACTGCATACTCGGACTTTTTTGCGCCTCTTCTTTTGTTCGGGCCGTGTTGTCCCGGTGGTTGGTTCTTTCTTTTTTCGAAGTTTTTATCGTCTCCGAAGATTGCAGCACCAAATTTTCTTGCAATCTTAGTTTTTGGTCCAATATATCTTGCCATAAAATTTTTGTTTAAGTGTTTCAGGTTTCAGGTTTCAGGTTCGCCATGGAACTTGGAACTTGAAACTTGGAACTAAGATTGTTATACTCTTCTTCTTTTTGGTGGTCTGCATCCGTTGTGTGGCATTGGAGTCACGTCAACGATTTCACTTACTTCAATTCCTGAATTGTGGATGGTTCTGATCGCAGATTCTCTACCTGCTCCCGGACCTTTCACAAACACCTTTACTCTTCTGAGTCCTGCTTCGTGCGCAACTTGAGAGCAATTTTCTGCAGCCATCTGTGCTGCGAATGGAGTATTCTTCTTAGAACCTCTGAATCCCATTTTACCGGCAGATGCCCAAGAGATTACTTCTCCGTTTTTATTTGTCAAAGAAATAATAATGTTGTTGAATGATGCCTGGATATGTGCTTCTCCGATCGCTTCAACTTTTACTTTTCTTTTTTTAACGACTTTAGTCTGTTTTGCCATAATTAATTCTAAAGATTATTTACTTGCTTTTTTCTTGTTAGCAACAGTTTTTCTTCTTCCTTTTCGGGTTCTAGAATTGTTTTTAGTTCTTTGGCCTCTTAAAGGTAATCCCAGTCTGTGACGTATTCCTCGTTGGCAACCAATATCCATCAATCGCTTGATGTTCAATTGTACTTCAGAACGCAATTCACCTTCCACTTTAATGTTGTCGGTGATGTAGTTTCTGATCAATGCCAATTCATCGTCATTCCATTCGTTGACTTTCTTGTCTTCGCTGATTCCAGCGTTCTTCAAAATTTGAGCAGCGGTACTTCTTCCGATTCCGTAGATGTAAGTAAGACCGATTACGCCCCTTTTGTTTTTTGGTAAATCAATACCTGAAATTCTCGCCATAATTTAATTTTAGCCTTGTCTTTGTTTAAATTTTGGGTTCTTCTTGTTGATTACAAACAGAACGCCTTTTCTGCGAACGATTTTGCAATCAGCACTTCTTTTTTTGATAGATGCTCTAACTTTCATTGTTTCTAATTTTCGCAATCGGCTTTTGGCTTTCGGCTTTCGGCGTTTCGCATTTTATTGTTTAAAAGTATTCTTCTATTTCGTTCAGATTAATATCTGAAAGTAATTCTCCCTTTCGAAAGATCGTAAGGAGATAGTTCCAATTTCACTTTATCTCCGGGTAATAGCTTGATGTAGTGCATTCTCATCTTGCCTGAAATATGCGCGATGAGCACGTGTCCATTTTCAAGTTCAACACGAAACATGGCGTTTGAAAGTGCCTCCACGATCACGCCATCTTGTTCGATATGTTTTTGTTTTGCCATTAACCTTTTAATTATGAATTGCTTGTTCTGGATAATTTAGACTGCATTAACCCATCATAGTGATGGTTCAACAAATACGTGTTAATTTGCTGAACGGTATCCAGGGTTACGCCGACCATAATTAGAAGGGAGGTGCCACCGAAAAACAGGGCAAATCCATCAGTCTGAACAAGCCATCCGTGTATAAACGCCGGAAGGACTGCAAAGATAGCTAATAAAATTGAACCTGGAAAGGTAATTTTAGATAAAATATCATCCAGATAATCAGATGTTTCTTTACCGGGTCTTACTTTCGGGATCAATCCACCGTTTCTTTTCAGGTCATCTGCCATCTGATTCACCGGAATGGTGATCGCAGTATAGAAGAAGGTGAAAATAACGATCAGCACTGCAAACAAAACATTGTATTGCCAGCTGAACACGTCTTTGAAACCAGCCAAGAAAGTGTTGGACTCATCCACTTTGGTCAATAACCCCGGAACGAACATCAGTGCCTGTGCAAAGATGATCGGCATTACTCCGGCTGCATTCACTTTTAATGGAATCCATTGTCTAGCACCCTGCATTAAGTTTCTGTTCATTCCTCCTCTCGCCTGTGCTCTGCTAACATATTGAATTGGAATTTTTCTCACCGCTACGGAAAGTAGAATTCCCAATAATACCACCAACATCCAGAATAATACTTCGATCAGGATCATGATTGTTCCCAATCCGCCTTTTCCGGTCTGCGTTGCCAATTCCTGAAGAAAAGAAGATGGTAAGTTTGCCAGGATTCCCACCATGATAAGGATGGAGATACCGTTTCCAATTCCCTTATCCGTAATTTTTTCACCCAACCACATCGCAAATACAGATCCCGCGACCAAGATCACTATACTTGGAAGCCAAAACATAATTGACTGCGGATGAACATAGTATGCCGAAGCAAATTGCGCATGCGGCAAGAACATCTGGGTAATAGAGGTAAGGTAAGAAGGTGCCTGCACCAAACAAACTGCAATAGTTAACCATCTTGTGATCTGGTTAAGGGTATTTCTGCCGCTTTCGCCATCCTTCTGAAGTTTCTGAAGATAAGGAATTGCCATCCCCATCAGCTGCACGATGATGGATGCAGAAATATAGGGCATGATTCCGAGTGCCATAATTGACGCTCTGGAAAACGCACCCCCTGTAAACGAGGAAAGCAACCCAAGAAGACCTGCTCCCTGTTTGTTGCCACCCTGGTTTTTATAATGCTCCAATAAACTTCCCACCTCCGTCATGTTGATCGCAGGTAGGGAAATATAAGATGCGAATCTATACACGAGGATAATACCGAGCGTAAAAAGAATTTTTTCTCTGAGTTCCTTAAGAGTCCAAATGTTTTTCAGTGTTTGTATAAATTCTTTCATTGGTAAAAATTAAAGGGTAATTGCTTTTCCTCCTGCTTTAGAAATTGCTTCTTCTGCGGATTTTGTGAATTTGTCTGCAGAGATCGAAACGCCTGTTTTCAATTCACCTCTACCCATGATTTTCACGATTTCAGATTTTTTTGCCAATCCGTTTTCCACCAAGATATCTTTTGTAATTTCGGTGATGTTCTTAGCATCTGCCAAAAGCTGGATGGTATCTAGATTGATTCCTCTGTATTCTTTTCTGTTTACATTGTTGAAACCGAATTTAGGCAATCTTCTTTGCAAAGGCATCTGACCACCTTCGAACCCGATTTTTTGGGAGTAACCGGCTCTTGATTTCTGACCTTTGTGACCTTTTGTAGAAGTTCCCCCGTATCCGCTTCCTTGTCCTCTACCAATTCTTTTTTGGCTGTGGGTGGAACCTGATGCCGGCTTTAAATTATTTAAATTCATTTTGTTTAGATTTGAGATTTAAAGATTAGAGACAGGAGACTTTAATATTTTCAGTCTCCGATCTCGTGTCCATTTTCTTATTTTTGAACTTCAACTAAGTGGCTTACCGCCGCTACCATTCCAAGGATTGCAGGAGTTGCCTCGTGCTCTACAACTTGGTGAAGTTTTTTTAATCCTAATGCTTCAAGCGTTCTTTTTTGGGTTTTTGTTCTACCAATAGCGCTTCTTACTTGTTTTACCTGAATTTTTGCCATTGCTTATTTATTAACCGTTAAACACTTTATTTAATGAAACACCTCTCAATTTAGCGATTTCTTCAGGTCTTCTGATGTCCAACAACGCTTTGAAAGTTGCTTTCACCACGTTGTGCGGGTTTGAAGATCCTTTAGATTTTGAAAGAATATCTTTAATTCCAGCTGCTTCTACCACCATACGCACAGTTCCACCCGCGATTACACCGGTACCGTGAGTTGCAGGTCTCAGGAAGATATCTGCACCACCGTATCTAGCGGAAGTTTGGTGAGGGATGGTATGGTTGATTACCGGAACTTTTACCAAATTTTTCTTAGCGTCTTCCACTGCTTTTGCGATTGCGGAAGCAACTTCTTTAGATTTTCCCAAACCGTAACCTACAGTTCCCTCTTCGTCACCTACAACCACGATTGCAGAAAATCCGAATGCACGACCACCTTTGGTTACTTTTGTTACTCTATTTACAGCCACGAGACGATCTTTCAATTCTAATCCTCCCGGTTTTACTTTTTCTATATTATCTAGTCCTAACATATTATCCGAAATTTATTGATTAGAATTTTAGTCCACCTTCTCTAGCGCCATCAGCAAGAGCTTTCACTCTACCGTGGTACACGAATCCGTTTCTGTCAAACACTATGGTTTCAATTCCTGCAGCTTTGGCTTTTTCAGCGATTGCTTTACCTACTTCTGCGGAAATTTCTACTTTAGTTCCTTTAGCGTTCAATGTTCTTGAAGAAGCTGAAGCCAAAGTTTTACCGTCTTTATCATCGATCAATTGCGCGTAAATTTCCTTGTTACTTTTGTAAACGGATAATCTTGGCAATTCAGCAGAGCCGGAAATTTTTCCACGAACTCTTCTTTTGATTCTGTCTCTTTTTTGTACTTTATTCAGTGCCATTTTCTTAAATTTTATTAAGCAGATTTACCAGCTTTACGTCTAACAATTTCTCCTACGAATCTGATTCCTTTTCCTTTGTAAGGTTCAGGTTTTCTGAATGATCTGATCTTAGCGGCTACCATTCCCAAAAGTTGCTTGTCATAAGACGTCAACGTGATAATTGGGTTTTTACCTTTTTCAGAAAGTGTTTCCACACCTACTTCTTTTGGAAGATCCAATACGATCCCGTGAGAGAATCCCAAAGCCAATTCAAGTTTCTGACCTGAATGTGAAGCTCTGTATCCAACCCCTACGAGTTCAAGCTGCTTGGTCCACCCAGTAGCAGTTCCTTGAACCATATTATTGATTAACGCTCTGTAAAGACCGTGCAATGCTTTGTGTTGTTTTGATTCAGACGGTCTATCTAAAGTTAGTGTTCCGTCTTCTTGTTTTAGAGTGATTCCCTCGCTCAATTGCTGTGTAAGCTCCCCTTTCGGGCCTTTCACAGTAACCAGTCCATCCTTCTCAGTAATGGTAACTCCTGCGGGAATCTCTATAATTGCTTTACCAATTCTTGACATTTTCCTTGGATTAAAAATTAATATACATAGCAGATTACTTCTCCACCAACTTTTTCTTGTCTGGCTTTTTTATCAGTCATTACTCCTCTGGAAGTAGAGATGATAGCCACTCCCAAACCGTTCAATACTCTTGGAAGTTCGTCCGAACCTTTGTATTGTCTCAAACCTGGCCTTGATGCACGTTGAATGCTTTTGATTGCTGGTTTGTTGGTTTGTTTGTCATACTTCAAAGCGATTTTGATATTTCCCTGAACAGCGTTGTCCTCGAACTTGTAGTTCAAGATATAACCCTGGTCAAACAAAATTTTCGTAATCTCCTTTTTGATTTTCGATGCAGGAATTTCCACCACTTTGTGGCCTGCGCTTTGTGCGTTCCTTACTCTGGTCAGGAAATCTGAAATTGGATCTGTTACCATTTTTCTATTTGTTGTTATTGGTTAAGGACAATCAGTTTTGATCAAGATTAAAGATCAAAGAACAAAGAGACAAGACTTAAAGCGATGCTCTCTATTCTTTTTTCTTTTATCTTAGGTCAACTTGGCTGTCTAGATTAGTTAATAATTATTACCAACTTGCTTTTTTAACACCCGGGATGAGTCCTGCGTTTGCCATTTCACGGAAAGTTACTCTGGAAATACCGAAGGTTCTCATGTATCCTCTTGGTCTTCCGGTTAATTTGCATCTATTGTGCAATCTAACTGGTGACGCATCTTTCGGAAGTTTTTGTAATGCTTCGTAATCTCCGGCTTCTTTCAAAGCTTTTCTTTTCTCAGCATATTTTGCAACTGTAGCTTCTCTTTTGCGCTCACGCGCTTTCATTGATTCTTTAGCCATTTCTTAGTTCTTTTTGAAAGGTAAACCGAAGTGAGTTAATAATGATTTTGCTTCTTTGTCAGTTTTCGCGGAAGTTACAAAAGTAATGTCCATCCCTTGGATTTTCTTCACTTTGTCGATCACGATCTCTGGGAAAATGATTTGCTCGGTAATCCCCAAGTTGTAATTTCCTCTTCCGTCGAAACCGTCAGCTTTGATTCCGTTGAAATCTCTGATTCGTGGCAATGCTGAAGAAGTCAATCTATCAAGAAACTCGTACATTCTTTCAGCTCTCAAAGTCACTCTTGCTCCCACCGGCATTCCTTTTCTCAATTTGAATGCTGCCTCGTCTTTTTTAGAGATTGTTCCAACTGCTTTTTGGCCGGTAATTGCTGTTAATTCTTCCACTGCATAGTCCACAATCTTCTTGTCAGCTGTAGCAGCTCCCAAACCTTGTGATACAACGATTTTTTCTAATTTAGGTACCTGCATTACAGATTTGTACCCAAATTCTTCCATCATTGCAGGAACAATTTTCTCTTTGTATATTTTTTTAGGTCTTGCTATAAATTCCATTGTCATTTACAAATTATATTGTTTTACCGGTTGTTTTAGCAACTCTTACTTTTTTGTCACCTTCCACTTTATAGCCAACTTTGGTAGCTTTTCCTTTGTCATCCAAAAGTGCTACGTTGGAAATATTGATAGATGCCTCTTTTTCTACAATTCCCCCTTGAGGATTTCCTGCGGATGGTTTCGTGTGTCTTTTCACGATGTTCAATCCTGCAATGATCACTCTTGGGTCTTTGCCTTCTTTCTTGATTACTTCAAGAACTTCGCCCTTGTTTCCTTTATTTTTTCCGGTAGTAACGATTACGTTATCTCCTCTTTTAATTTTAACTTTAGTCATTTTCTTAAAATTTTAAAAAATTAAAGTACTTCAGGTGCCAATGAAATTACTTTCATGTATTCCTTGTCTCTCAGTTCTCTAGCAACCGGTCCGAAAACACGTGTTCCTCTCATTTCTCCTGCTGCGTTCAAAAGTACGCAAGCATTATCGTCGAATTTGATGTATGAACCGTCTTTTCTTCTTACCGCTTTTTTAGTTCTCACGACTACAGCTTTAGAAACTGTACCTTTTTTAGCGTTTCCTTGTGGTGTTGAATCTTTGATAGTCACTACGATCTTATCACCAACTGAAGCATATCTTCTTCTAGTTCCACCTAGAACTCTGATTACAAGTACTTCTTTTGCACCTGTGTTATCAGCAACTTTTAATCTTGATTCTGTTTGTAACATTACTTAGCTTTTTCAATGATTCTTACTAATCTCCATCTTTTACTTTTGCTCAAAGGTCTGGTTTCGGTAATCAAAACTTTGTCGCCTTCGCTGCACTCGTTGTTCTCGTCATGAGCGGTATATTTTTTCGTTTTCAAAACGAATTTACCGTACATCGGGTGTTTCATTCTCATCGTTTCACTTACAACAATGGTTTTTTCCATCTTATTGCTAGAAACGATTCCGATTCTTTCTTTTCTTAAATTTCTATCCATGATAAAATGAAATTCTTATTGTTGTTTAAGTGTTAATTCTGTTTCCAGTCTCGCGATTGTTTTTCTCAAATCTCTGATTTGGATTGGATTTTCAACCGGGCTGATTTTGTGGGCCAATTTCAATTTCTGGAAATCTGCTCTTACCTCAGCTAATTTGTTTTGGATGTCTCCCGCGCTTAGATTTTTGATGTCTGCTTTCTTCATTTCTTTAAGATTATTGAGGTTGAACAAAATCGTTAGCGACTACAAATTTGGTAACTACCGGTAATTTCTGTGCGGCAAGTCTGAGTGCTTCTTTCGCTACTTCGTAAGGAACACCACCCACTTCGAACATGATTTTACCTGGTTTCACTACGGCTACCCAATATTCCACGGCACCTTTACCTTTACCCATACGTACTTCGGCTGGTTTTTTGGTAATTGGTTTATCCGGGAAGATTTTGATCCATAGCTGACCTTCTCTCTTCATATATCTCGTAGCGGCGATACGCGCGGCTTCGATTTGTCTTGCAGTAATCCAAGCACCTTCTGTTGCCTTGATCCCGAAAGTTCCGTAAGCAAGTTGATTCCCTCTTTGGGCAATCCCCTTCATCTTCATTTTGTGAACTTTACGGAATTTAGTTCTTCTTGGTTGTAACATTTCTTTAAATTTTAGATTTAGATTTCAGACTTCAGATTTCAGATTTAAAAAAGTAACGGTAATTTAAATTCCAAAAATCCTCATCTAAAATTTTAGTTGTTATTATTTCTTCTAGGTTTTCTTTCTCTGTCCCCTCTTTCACCTCTCTCGCTTCTTTCTCCTCTTCCTGAAGGTCCTTTTTTCTGTTGTCCTACTAGTGGGCTCAATTCTCTTTTACCGTAAACTTCGCCTTTCATGATCCAAACTTTCACACCTAGTTTTCCGTATTGTGTCAAGGCTTCACCGATGTGGTAATCTATATCTGCACGGAATGTTGACAATGGGATTCTTCCTTCTTTAAAGGATTCGCTTCTTGCCATTTCAGCACCATTTAATCTTCCGGAGATCATTACTTTGATTCCTTCAGCGCCCATTCTCATTGTGGAAGCCATTGCCATTTTCACAGCTCTTCTGTAAGAGATACGGTTTTCGATTTGTTTTGCGATGCTGTCTGCAACCAATACTGCGTCTAGTTCCGGTCTTTTGATTTCGAAGATGTTGATTTGGATATCCTTGTCGGTAATCTTTTTCAACTCTTCTTTCAATTTGTCAACTTCCTGACCACCTTTCCCGATGATTAAACCTGGTCTTGCAGTGGTGATGGTTACGGTCACTAACTTCAGGGTTCTTTCAATAAAGATTTTTGAAATCCCACCTTTAGATAATCTTGCTTCAAGGTATCTTCTGATTTTGTAGTCTTCCGCGATTCTGTCTCCATAATCGTTTCCGCCGAACCAGTTAGAATCCCATCCTCTGATGATTCCTAATCTGTTACCAATTGGATTTGTCTTCTGTCCCATACCTTATTTATTATCTTTAGTACCTAAAATTAATGTGATGTGGTTGCTTCTTTTTCTGATTCTGTAACCTCTTCCTTGCGGTGCCGGTCTTAGTCTCTTCAATTGTCTTGCACTGTCCACATGAATTTCCTTCACGATAAGTCCTGCTTCTTCAATGTCTGCACCTTCATTTTTCATTTGCCAGTTTGCCATTGCAGAAAGTAACACTTTCTCTAATTTGTTGGATGCTTCTTTCTTTGAGAATTTCAGGATAGCCAAAGCTTTGTCTACCTCTACACCTCTGATGATGTCTGCAACCAATCTCATTTTTCTGGGAGAAGACGGGCAGTCGTTGTGCAACGCTTTTACCACATCTTGGTTTGCTATTTTACGTGCCAAAGCACTTTCTCTTTTTCTTGATCCCATGATTATCTACCTCCTTTATTTTTGTTACCACCGTGACCTCTGAAAGATCTTGTCGGAGAAAATTCGCCTAACTTGTGACCCACCATGTTTTCAGTAACGTAAACCGGGATAAAAGATTTCCCGTTGTGCACCGCGATGGTTTGTCCCACGAAATCCGGAGAGATCATTGACGCTCTGGACCACGTTTTAATTACTGTCTTCTTACCAGACTCTATGTTTGCCTGAACCTTCTTATCTAAAGTATGATGAATGAAAGGTCCTTTTTTAAGTGATCTTGCCATAATTATTTTCTTTTAGATAAGATATATCGGTTAGACTCTTTGTTTTTCTTTCTTGTTTTGTAACCTTTAGCTGGTTTACCGTTTCTTGATCTTGGGTGACCTCCAGAAGAACGACCTTCACCACCTCCCATTGGGTGATCAACCGGGTTCATTACTACTGCTCTGGTTCTTGGTCTTCTACCCAACCATCTGCTTCTACCTGCTTTTCCAGACACAGTCAATTGGTGGTCTGAGTTGGAGATGGAACCAATCATTGCCATGCATTCAGAAAGAATCATTCTGGATTCACCTGAAGGCAATTTGATGATCACATACTTCTTGTCTCTTGAAACCAACTGAGCTGAAGAACCTGCAGATCTAGCTAAAATTGCACCTTGTCCAGGTTTCAATTCCACACAAGAAATCACAGTTCCTAAAGGGATGTTTTTCAATTTCATTGCATTACCAACGTTTGGTTCTGCACTTTCAGAAGAAATCACTTTCTGATCCACTTTGATACCGTTTGGAGCGATGATGTATCTCTTCTCTCCGTCTGTGTATTCCACAAGTGCGATGAAAGCAGTTCTGTTTGGATCGTACTCTACAGTTTTAATCGTACCTTCAACATCAAATTTATTTCTCTTGAAGTCGATAATTCTGTATTTCTTTTTGTGTCCACCTCCGGTGTAACGCATGGTCATCTTACCTGTATTGTTACGTCCACCTGACTTTTTAATACCCACTACCAAAGATTTCTCTGGTTTGTTGGTAGTAATTTCCTCAAAGTTGTTTACAACTCTGAATCTCTGTCCCGGGGTGATAGGTTTTAATTTTCTAACAGACATTACTATTGTTTAAATTATTTATTGCTTATTGCTATTGGCTATTTGCCGGTTGCTATTTACACTGCTAAAATATCGATAACTTCGCCTTCTGCAAGCTTCACTACCGCTTTTTTCAATTTGTTGGTTTTCCCAACCTGTAGTCCTTTTTTGGTGTATTTCGAAGAAACGGTAGGAGCGTAAATCATGGTGTTTACTTCCGCCACTTTCACACCGTAAGCATCTTCTATCGCTTTTTTAATCTGGATTTTGTTAGCTTTTGGTTGAACCAAGAAGCTGTAAGTCCCTCTTAAATCAGTAAGATAGTTTGCTTTTTCTGAAATAACTGGTTTAATGATAATAGACATGATTTATTTTCTTAAATTTTCCTGGAATTTTTCGATAGCACCTTCTAAGAATACAATCTCACCTGCATGTACCAAGTCATAAGAACTGATTTCATTGTAAGTCAGAACTTTGGTTTTCGGTAAATTTCTAGATGATAGGTAAACGTTCTTGTTAGCTTCAGGCAAAATGTACAGAGACTTTTTCCCTTCGAAACCAAGTGCGTTGTTCAAGTTGATAAATTCTTTGGTTTTAGGGGCATCGAAAGTGAAAGCCTCCAAAACTTTAATAGAATTATCTTTCAATTTTTGAGAAAGCACAGATTTTTTAGCCAATCTTTTCAAAGCTTTGTTCAGTTTGAATCTGTAGTCTCTTGGTTTTGGACCAAATACTCTACCTCCACCTTTGAAAGTAGGTGATTTGATGTCACCATATCTTGCAGAACCTGAACCTTTTTGCTTTTTAAGCTTTCTGGTAGAAGCGGTGATTTCGCTTCTTTCTTTTGATTTATGAGTTCCTTGTCTTTGCGCAGCAAGGTACTGTTTCACTTCTAAGTAAACCGCGTGCTGGTTTGGCTCAATCCCGAAGATGGAATCGTCCAGAGTAACTGTTCTTCCGGTTTCCTTTCCTGATGTATTTAATACTACTAGTTCCATTTTCTGATAATTACATAAGAATTTTTAGCTCCCGGAACAGCACCTTTTACTACTAAAAGATTTTGTTCTTCATCCACTTTTAACACTTCAAGGTTTTGAACGGTAACTTGCTTGCCACCCATTCTACCCGCCATTCTCATTCCTTTGAAAACTCTGGACGGGTCGGAACCTGCACCGATAGAACCTGGAGCTCTTAATCTGTTGTGCTGTCCGTGTGTTGCCTGCATTACACCACCGAAGTTGTGTCTCTTTACAACACCCTGAAAACCTTTACCTTTAGAAGTTCCGGTAACATCCACATATTCTCCTTCAGAGAAGAGATCCACCTTTACTTCATCTCCAACTTTCAACTCGTCTACGAATTCATTGTAGAATTCTACAAGTTTAGCTTTTGGAGTCACACCCGCCTTTTTGAAATGGCCGGCCAACGCTTTACCAACGTTCTTTTCACTCTTGTCATCGAAACCAAGCTGGGCAGCTTTGTACCCATCTTTCTCTATGGTTCTGACCTGTAAAACCGAGCATGGACCCGCTTGAATAACGGTACAAGGAATGTTTTTTCCTTCTTCGTTAAACAGGGAAGTCATCCCGACTTTTTTACCAATAATACCTGACATTATTTATATATATCTATTAAGTTCTTCATTGTCAATCAGAGATTGCAGTGATTTCTACGTTCGAAATAGGCACACTTCTTCCCTAAATTGAGTGTGCAAATGTATGAAGATTTTTTGAATTGACAATGAGAGAGATAAAAATATTTTTAAAATTTAATTGTGAAGCTTTCCCTAATTTTTGCCTACTTTTAAATAAATATTTAAAGAAGGAAGAAAATATTTCTACTGTCAATTTTCGGCCTGTTTTTAATAGGATGTTCGCCACAGATCAAAACCCTTGCAAACGGAAAACAATTAGACACCAGATTGGCCGGAGTCTGGACCGGCTCCGAAAAAGACCATCAAATAGACGGCCTCTTCAAGTCCTGGGAAATGAAAAGAATGGATGACGGAACCTACACCATCAATTTCAAATTCACGCAAGGTAAAATGACAGATTCCACCCAAGAAGAAGGTGAATGGTGGACCGAAAACGGGAAATATTATGAATTCCACGATTATGACGGGAAAACAGATGTTTACAGCTATACCTTTCTGGATCCAAAGCGTGTGAAATTTAAGAGCGAAAAAATAGCAATCGGAATGGAAAACAGTGAATATGAATTCATAGACACGAAAACCGGAAATGCAAAAAAGGAAACCGCGAGTAAAAAAGACGGATCCTCCTATGAAAATGCCATCAAAATAGGCAGCATTCCGGAGGAGTATCAATATGTGAGAGCAAATTGCACCGGCTGCATATTAAAAAGCCAGTCGCTCAGTGTGAACAAAGGCAGATTTTATGACATCATCATGGTGACCAAGCCGGATGGTTCCACTAAAAGTTATTACTTTGACATCACTTCATTTTATGGAAAAGGATTTTAGATTTCAAGACGAAATCCGGAATACGAAACCCTTACTGATCGTCAACATACTTTCGCTAAAACACCGATTCGGAGGAAATGTGCAGTTGACTATTTTGAATACAAAAATCCGCCCTCTTTCGAGAGCGGATTCATTATAATTATTTCGCAGTTAGTCTTCCATCTTCGGACTTCAGAATTTTCTGCTCCATCATCACACTTTGATTTCCACGTCAACTCCTGAAGGAAGCTCCAGTTTCATAAGAGCATCTACAGTTTTAGAAGAAGAGGAATAGATGTCCATCAATCTTTTGTGTGCAGAAAGCTGGAACTGTTCTCTTGCTTTTTTGTTTACGTGCGGAGATCTCAACACGGTGAAGATTCTCTTGTTCGTTGGCAAAGGGATGGGTCCGTTTACTACAGCACCGGTCGCTTTTACCGTTTTTACGATTTTCTCAGCAGATTTGTCCACCAAATTGTAATCGTAAGATTTTAATTTTATTCTGATTCGTTGTGACATTTTGATCTAATTTTTAAAATTAACCTTTAGCTTTTGCGACTACTTCTTCGGCAACGTTGGTTGGCGCTGCTTCGTATTTTTCGAATTCCATTGAAGAGGTTGCTCTACCTGAGGAAAGCGTTCTCAATGAGGTTACGTATCCGAACATTTCAGAAAGTGGCACGAAAGCTTTGATTACTTTGGCGTTATTTCTATCGTCCATACCGTTCACGGTTCCTCTTCTTCTGTTAAGGTCACCCACGATATCTCCCATGTATTCTTCCGGAGTCACTACTTCCAGCTTCATGATTGGCTCCATGATTACCGGTTTGGCTTTCTTACCAGCTTCACGGAATCCCATTTTTGCAGCCAATTCGAAAGATAACTGATCGGAGTCCACTGCGTGGAAAGATCCGTCTTTAAGGGTAACTTTAATTCCTTCAATTTCGAAACCTGCCAATGGACCGTTTTTCATAGATTCTCTGAATCCTTTTTCAACGGAAGGGATGAATTCTTTTGGAATGTTACCACCCTTGATTTCATTCACGAATACCAAACCAGGTTTTCCGTCATCAGTTGGACCCAATTCGAAAACGATATCCGCAAATTTACCACGTCCACCGGATTGTTTCTTGTAAACTTCTCTGTGATTGGTTGTAGCAGTAAGGTTTTCTTTGTACTCCACCTGTGGTTGACCTTGATTGACTTCCACTTTGAACTCTCTTCTCATACGGTCCACGATGATGTCCAGGTGAAGTTCACCCATACCGGAAATAATCGTTTGTCCAGAAGCTTCGTCAGTTTTCACCTGGAAAGTTGGATCTTCTTCGGCCAATTTAGCAAGAGCGTTACCCATTTTATCTTGGTCTGCTTTCGTTTTTGGCTCCACCGCGATACCGATTACCGGATCCGGGAAGATCATCGATTCCAAAACGATTGGGTTTTTTTCGTCAGACAAGGTATCACCTGTTTTAATATCTTTAAATCCTACAGCTGCACCGATATCTCCTGCTTCAATATATTCCACCGGATTTTGTTTGTTTGCGTGCATCTGATAGATTCTGGAAATTCTTTCTTTGTTGCCAGATCTGGTGTTCAAAACATAAGAACCTGCATCAAGTCTTCCGGAATATGCTCTAAAGAAAGCCAGTCTTCCTACGAATGGATCGGTTGCAATTTTGAAAGCCAAAGCAGCGAAAGGTTCGCTAACAGAAGGTTTTCTTGTAATCGGCTCATCAGTTCTTGGGTCAGTTCCGTCGATCGCTTCTTTATCCATTGGAGAAGGAAGGTATTTACAAACTGCATCCAGCATGAACTGAACTCCTTTATTTTTGAATGAAGAACCACAAGTCATCGGGATGATAGACATATCGATGGTTGCTTTTCTCAAAGCTTCGTTGATTTCCTCTTCAGTGATTGAATCTGGATCTTCGAAGAATTTCTCCATCAAAGTATCATCATAATCAGCCACCGCTTCAACCAATTTTTCACGGTAAGTATGAACATCTTCCTTCATATCTTCCGGAATTGGAACCACTTGGTAAGTTGCCCCTTGACCCGCATCGTCCCAAACGATTGCTCTGTTCTTGATGAGATCAACTACTCCTTTGAAATCTTCTTCTGAACCGATTGGCAAAACGATTGGAACAGCGTTTGAACCCAACATTTCTTTCACTTGGTTTACTACCATTAAGAAGTCGGCTCCTTGTCTGTCCATTTTGTTTACGAATCCCATTCTCGCCACTTTGTAGTTGTCTGCCAATCTCCAGTTGGTTTCGGATTGTGGCTCAACTCCGTCAACAGCAGAGAAAAGGAATACCAATCCATCCAATACTCTTAGGGAACGGTTTACTTCTACAGTGAAGTCCACGTGTCCCGGTGTATCGATGATGTTGAAGTGGTAAGGTTTAGATTCAGGCAAAAGTTGTCCCTGAGAAGTTGGGAAATTCCAAGAACAAGTAGTTGCAGCCGAAGTAATGGTGATACCTCTTTCTGCTTCCTGCTCCATCCAGTCCATCTGTGATGCACCTTCGTGGGTTTCTCCCAATTTGTGGGTTTTACCGGTGTAAAATAAAATTCTTTCTGTAGTGGTGGTTTTCCCTGCGTCAATGTGAGCAGCGATACCGATGTTTCTTGTATATTTAAGGTCTCTTGCCATTTCAGATTAGAATTTAAAATGTGAAAATGCTTTGTTTGCTTCAGCCATTCTGTGAGTGTCTGTTTTCTTTTTGTACGCAGCACCTTCTTCTTTAGCAGCAGCGATTACTTCGGCAGCCAATTTCTGAGCCATCGATTTATCATTTCTTGCTTTAGAATATTTGATGAGCCATTTCATTGCCATAGAGATTTTTCTATCCGCTCTGATCGGCATCGGAATCTGGAAGTTTGCACCACCGATTCTTCTTGAACGTACTTCTACGTGAGGCATTACGTTGGTCAAAGCATCTTTCCAGATTTCAAGGGAAGACTTTTCGTTTTCACCTTTTTTAGCTTCCACGATGTCTAGTGCATCATAGAAAATTTTGAATGCGATTGACTTTTTTCCGTCAAGCATCAAATTGTTTACGAATCTCGTCACCAGTTGATCATTAAATTTTGGATCCGGTAACAACGGTCTTTTTTTCGCTTTTGTCTTTCTCATTGTTTCGTTTCTTAATAATTAATGATTACTTTTTCTTACCTTTTGCAGGTGCTGCTGCAGCTTGACCTGGTTTTGGTCTTTTAGCTCCATACTTAGATCTTCTCTGAGTTCTTCCGTTAACTCCTGCGGTATCCAAAGCTCCACGAACAATGTGATAACGTACTCCCGGTAGGTCTTTCACCCTTCCGCCTCTTACCAATACTATCGAGTGCTCTTGAAGATTGTGTCCTTCGCCCGGGATATAAGCGTTGACTTCTTTACCGTTAGAAAGTCTTACCCTTGCAACTTTTCTAAGTGCAGAGTTCGGTTTCTTCGGCGTGGTAGTATATACTCTCGTACACACACCTCGTCTTTGTGGACATGATTCAAGGGCAGCCGATTTGCTCTTCTTGGCAAGTGTGGCTCTTCCTTTTCTTACTAGTTGTTGAATAGTAGGCATTTAATTGCTTTTTATTTTAGGGTGCAAAAGTAGGAATAAAATTTTAATTGACAAACTGCCTATCAAATAATTTTCTGAATCAAATCATTAGGAATCAATTCCATTTGACGAATCAATTTTGATATATTAGCCTTTAAATAAAAAAATCGGCATGAGAACTATTTCCTTTTTGATCTGCATCCTTTTTTCGCAGATGGCTTTTTCCCAGATTGAAAAAAAGAACATGAGATCAGGAGAAATGACCTTAATCAACAATGACAAAGTCCTGTTCAAGGATCTGACCTGGAAAAACGATAAAGCAGCCTATATTAATGCAAATACCAATCAACCGGAAGAGTTATTCGATGCCTCCATTATAAAAATTGAAGAAAAAGAAATCACCATAGTCGCTCCGGTAGCCCAAAAATTTGAAGAAAAAACCATGAAAAAGGAAAACTTTGGCTATCCTGAAGGCGTTTACAAAACCAAGCAAGACTTCATCAGCAAAACGCCAAGTTCAAATCCCAAAATCAGCAAACGCGGGCTCTATGGTTTCGACAAACCTCTTTTGGGCGATGATGAAACGATCTGCTTTTTCTTTGACATGAAAGAATCCAAGCTCAAAAATGTTTTCGCGGTAGTTCATAACGGTTTTCTTTATTTCAATGTGAAAGCCATTCTAGAAAACCGAAACAAAACTGATAGAGCACAAGATTCCGATAATCCGAACAGTTTCGCGAAAGTTTTCCTCGGTGGTGAAAATTACCTTTACACGGAAGTTCCGCTTGCCAATGTTTGGGCGAAAGCACTTGCCTATAATGCCGGAGCTGCCGGAGGAGCGATCGCCGGTACTTTGACCACCGGAAAAGGAGTGGTTTGGGATTACAAAAACCAGGAATTCAACATCTTCAAAAACTGCGATGACTACAATGACTTTATCAGAGAAAGATCTCGGACGGATGTATTGAAATGCGTGAATCAGCAACCGAATTATGATTTTGTCCGGGACGCAATGAACAGAATCAAATAAATTACTTCCTGATATAAAACCACTGAACCACGTTCTTGTCACGGGGGAAACCCATGAGCTTCATCTGAAGGTTTTGCACCTCTTCAGGTCTTAACGCATAAAAAACCACCCGATTTCTAGCCGCAACACGATTGTCTGGAACAGTCCAAGACGCAACAGGAATCCAGGTTGAAGGCGTTTTTCCTGGAAACCATTCGGGATATATTACCGCAATCTTGAAATCATTAGCGCCTGCATAATTCATAAGAAACAGCCGGAATTCTTTGGTGTATCTTTCCTGATCAAGTTTTTTATGTTCCACCATGAATTGGGTGACAGCGGTGGAGCCGAGTCCGACCATATCCAATAATTTCACGCCACTGAAATAAGATATTGCCCCTATATCATTTGCGATTATTTTTTCACCCCGATAATTTTTCCTTAGGAATTCAGATAATTCCACCTGCTGCTCGTAAATATTTTTTGACCCAATCACAGAAGGATGGTGCATATACTGAAAACGATAAACAGAAGCCGCGAAAATTCCAGCGACACCAAATGCCATTAAAGTATTTTCGACCGTTATTTTGCGCCGTTCAGATTTAATCTTTTTAAAGAAAGCTGCGAGAATCGGCACAATGATCATTAACATCGAAATCATGACGTAATTCTCATATCTGTATTTCAATATTGCGAAAACACTGTGCATCAAAGCCATCAAAACGATGGCAATGACTAAAGTTTCTTTCCTGAAAAAATCGCTCAGCTTTCCCGATCTGTATTTTCTGACCAGGTCAATCAAAATAAGGACTAAAGGAAAAAACAGGCATTTATAAAAACTGCGGTTGAGAAGAATTCCATCCTTAACCATCGTGAAACCTTTTTCAAGAATACCCGTCCCACCCGGAACATTTCCTTTGATCAGTACAGAGTTGGGGAAAAAATAACCGCCATTCTTTAAAGAAATCAAACCAAAAACAAGAATCGGAAGAAATCCGACAACAGAAATAATCAATCCTTTTAAAAAGTCCTTCCGCAGCAATAAAGCAAAAGCGAGCGCTGCGGTAAAAAAAATACTTTCGAAGCGAACAATTGAAATAAAAAAGACGATGATTAAAAGTTTAATGAAATCCCTCCTTTCAAAATTGGAATCCACATTTTTGCGGATCCAGTAAACCCCCAAAACCATCAGAAACATGTGGATCGTGTGCTCCATACCAATCAGCGTCATTGCATATAATAAAGAAAAGGGCAAAAGCAGAATGACCGCCCACACCATTTCAGATTTGGAGTAAAAATCCCTGAAGTACCTGTAAAACCAATATACCGCCAAATATCCGGCTATAATATTGATGATCAAAGGATAAAATTCCCAGACCCCAAAAATTTTGATCAATGTGGAAAGCAATAAAGTATATAGAATTGACGACGAAGCACTGTCAAATCCTGTGGAATTAATCGACCACGCCCCATTCAGTGCGAAATTTTTCGCGATCGCCAAATGGATATAGGCATCGTCCAGTGGATAAATAAAACGTTCGCCATCCGGCAGCAGACTCCAACTCCAAAAAAAATACCCGCCCGTAATAGTGGTGAAAATCAATAAAAGCAAAATTAAATGCCGCTTCATTCCGCAAATATGCAAAATTTTAGAAATTAATTTCTCTTTTCAACTTTTAATATATATTTGTAGTTCTAAAAAAAACACAATCAGGGTGAAAAAAATTCTACTTTTTCTTCTATTATCTCAACTGTATTTCTCCCAGCAATGGAGCATCTCCAATGCGGAAAGAAACGCGCTGATCAGTATTTACAACGCTACTTCCGGGGAACAGTGGAGCCAAACTTGGGACATGACCAGAGATCCCAAAACGTGGTTCGGCGTGAAGGTAAAAAGCGGCAGTGTAACAGAACTGAACCTGCGCGGAAATGCTTTGAAAGGCAGTTTTCCTACTTCAGTTGCAAGTCTGCCAAAACTGGAAAAACTTGACCTGAGTTCCAATCAACTTTCGGGGGATGTTTCTCCGGCGATTTCTTCCCTGCAAAACCTGATTCGCCTGGATATAAGCAACAACCGTTTTACAGGAGATCCCACCGCGGCAATTCTGCCCCTTTCAAAGTTGACGGAAATCTCCGTAGGAAACAACAATTTTCAATTTGCAGACCTCAACATGCTGCTCGGAAACTTTCCACAGTTGTTGGTTTTGGACCTATCACATACCGGCTTGACTGCTGTTCCACAAAAAATCTCCACGCTCACTTCCCTGAAGGTACTCAACCTAAGCAATAATGCGATTGCACAAAATTTTGGGAACTTATCTACTTTGATCCAAATATTGGAATTAAACCTATCGGGAAATCAGCTGATCAAAATCCCCACCGAAGTTGGAAATCTGACCACGCTGCAAACACTGGACTTGAGCAATAATTTATTCACCACGAATTTTTCCGCAGCACTTTCACCTTTAAAAAAATTGGAATGGCTTTCGCTAAGAAGCAACCAAATCACCGCCATTCCTGCAGAATTCTCGCAGCTCAGCAATTTGGTTCACCTCAATTTAGGAGACAATAAGATTTCATCTGGTTTTCAAACCATTCGACTCTTGAAAAAATTGGAGCAACTGTATTTGGATAAAAACGAAATTACCGCTTTTCCCGAAACCCTGCTTCAGCTGCCGATGCTGCAAATGTTTTCACTGGTCGGAAATCAAATGACGGGCACGATTCCGGACCTGATTCCCGCCTTAACCTTCATCGATAACAACCGGTACACGAAATCGGAAATTCGGAATTTTCTTTTGAAAAATAAGGAAATGGCAGACTTCACCTATTCTCCACAGAGATATGATGAGCTGAAAACCATCTCCGCATCAGTGGGTGCATCTGCAGTGCTTCCGCAGGAACTCACCGGAGACGAGTATTTGTTCACCTGGTTCAAAAATTTGGACGAGAAAACCGCCTCGACCACAGAATCTTATTACATCAGCAATGTAACCGACAGTGACTTCGCAGATTATACCTGTGAAGCCTATTATTTCGAAGCACTTCCGCAAGCATTGATGGAAGTTGCATTTTACCGGGAACCTGTAACTCTGGCCAATGCACTGGCAACTCAAGAGGTTTCCCGAGATCTGATCGTTTATCCGAATCCGACCAAGGATTTTCTGAATATTAAAACAAACAGGAATGATATCGAAAAGGTCTTCGTCTTTGATCTTAGCGGAAAGGTGATCTTTTCTGAAAACAGCAGGCGGATCAACGTTTCTAATCTTCCCTCCGGAAACTATATTTTATCTATCAAGACTTCGGACGGTGTGAAATCTTTCAAATTCATCAAGCAATAATAGATTTTAGACATCTTTTTGTATAACCTTGATTGTTTTTGACTATTGCTTATTTTTTTTAATGCGACTCCATTTTCGTACTTTTGTATAAAATAAAAAGTTATGAAAAATTCTAATATTATTGGCCTAAAAGAAGCCGATTGTTTGAAAATCGCGGAACAACTGAACATCCTTTTAGCAGATTATTCTATCTTCTACCAAAATACGAGAGGTGCCCACTGGAACATCAAGGGAGAACAATTCTTCACCCTTCATCCAAAATTCGAGGAACTTTACAATAATTTAGTGGTAAAGATTGACGAGATCGCCGAAAGGATTCTCACTTTGGGGGGAGTTCCAAACCACAATTATTCCGATTACCTGAAACTTTCTTCCATCAAAGAAAGCAAAGAAGTCAGTGACGGGACAAAATGTGTTGAAAACATCTTGGCTTCCTTCAAAATCATCATCGATTTGCAGCGAGACGTGCTAGATCTTACGGAAAAAGCAGGTGATGAGGGAACCAATTCGCAGATGAGCGACTACATTACCGAACAGGAAAAAGAAGTCTGGATGTATAATTCTTATCTTGGAAAGTAATCTACTTCCTATTTCTCTGGATCAGCCGATGAATTACTTAGCCTAAATTTGGTATAGGTAATTGTTTTCCCCTTCGCTGAAAACAAGCCTTCATAATAGGTTTTTATTTCGCGAAGAAGAGGTGTTCCCGGTTCGTATTCTGGTGCTCCATAAATATCGTGGTGTGCGGAAATTATCTCGTGTCCTGCACCTTGAAGCAATCCCAGCGTGTAACCATGCAGGAACTCGGAGTCTGTTTTCAAATGGATGACGCCGTCTTTTTTCAAAATCTTCTTGTACCGTTCCAGGAAATCAGGGTGGGTCATTCTGTGTTTTGTCCTTCGGTACTTGATTTGCGGGTCGGGAAAGGTGATCCAGATTTCATCTACCTCATCATGGTCAAAAAAGCAATCCACCAGTTCAATTTGGGTTCTTAGGAAAGCTACATTTCTTAACCTCCCTTCAATCGCTTCTTTTGCGCCAAACCAAAATCTGGCCCCTTTAATATCGATCCCGATAAAGTTTTTGTCCGGAAAAGCTCTTGCTAAACCCACGGAATATTCTCCTTTTCCACAACCTAGCTCCAGGACGATCGGATGTTCATTCTTAAAAACATCAGACCTCCATTTTCCCTTTAAGTAGTGATTGTTCAGCGCTTCCTCACGAGTTGGCTGAAAAACGTTTTCTAGCGTCTTGTTTTCGGCAAATCTTGCCAGTTTATTTTTACCCATTTAAAAATCAAAGCGGACAAATGTAAAAAAAAATATTAGAACTACGGAAGATTCCTGACTGCTGCTAAAAAAATTGCATGATACAGTGAGATAAAAATTTCCTTTTGGTATGCAAGCTCAACGGATCGGTTAATTGTCCCCCAAGGAAACCATGATTGCTTTTTGCACCGTTTTCTGGGAAGAATACTGGGAGCCGCACACCATGGCGGAAAAGAGATAATCACCCTTTTTCACCACAATAGTATTATCACCATTTGCCGGAATCGGAAGCCTATATTTGGTATAGCCCACTCCTTCAATGCGCATGATCATATTGCATTTTGACTTGTTCGTAATCATCACAATGCTTTCAGCGCTATTGGGATCGTTATCAAAAAGGGAGTTCAGAATTTTTACCGTTCTATTTTTATGTTCAACCGGATTTTCACTCATCAGCATTTTGAATTCTTCATTTTCCTCGTCCGACATTCCTTTGGAGGAAATATCTTCAGCAGAAGCTTGCTCTTTCGGTGATTCTGAACCTGTTGCAGAATGGGTCCCGTAAACTTTCGTGGTGTAAGTTCCTGTTCCTTTTTCCGCAAGCTCTCGTTGAAATTTGGCAATCTGCGCCTGTTTGATTTTCGCATTCATTTCATCAAAGCTAATTCTGGTGGATCCCTTTTTCACGAGCAGAGAAATTTTTTCTTGAAATTCCTTAACCCTCTGGTCACCAGGTTTTGCATTCTTAATATATTCCCTCAACATTTTGATCAGTCGTGGTCTCAGAATAATCCTTTTCGGGTCGTCTGGATGTGCATCCCGAAGAAACGCTTCGATTTCGTAAACATTTGTGCTGCCCATAATGCGGGAGTAGTCCTTCATTTTTTCTTGCGAATAAAAAGAGGTGGCACAAAAAACCATGAGGAAAAAGGTGATTTTCGAAAAATTCTTCATAGGCTGATCCCCGAATAAACAGTTCAAATTATTCCGCCAAAAATAGCTAATTTTTTTTAGAAGCAGATCCTATTTGGCAGCGTCTATTAAATGGGAATTTCTCAAACGCCGCTGGTAAACAGGGAGATATTTCTCAATATAAATTCCCACTACCTCAATTTTCTTGTTTTCCACCATGGAATAGAAATTATCGGAAGTATAGACAAATTGCAGAAAATTGTCTACCAGGTTATCGGGAATCTTTAAATTACTGAAATAGGTTTTTCCGAAGTAGTTTTTCACAGCAGTAACCGCGTAGTTCATTTTCTCGTATTCTTGAGCCCTCTCTTTCTTCTTTCTTTCTCCGGATAAGATATCATATATGCTCTCTAAACTGAAGCTGAGTCCACCATTTGCCAGACTTGCGACCGGAAGTTCTGGAGGTAAACCGTTTCCTTTCGGAGCGGGCAATCCGATCACTTTTTGCAATGCAAGTTCTTTTTCTCCATTTTTTAGAGATGCCACATCCTTCCTTAAATTTCCGGTGGGTTTGAATTTGCTGATCACGACTTCCTGGATGTCATAATAAGCGACTTTCAGCTCAACGATATTTCGGGAATTTTCTAAATTTTCAGCCGTGACCACCATATCTTTACGATCTGTGACAATAGAGGTAAACCGGATGATGTCTCCTGGTTTCGCAGGTATTCTGAATGATCCGTAATAATCGGTATAAACGGTGTTATGCTCGGTAATATTGGTGACATAGATCTGATTCAGATAATAGATGGATTGATCCCTGATCAATATTTCACCGGAAAAAAATTGAGCATTCGCCTTCCAAAAGAAAAAGACGATCATCAGTAAAAAAGTTTTCTTCATACGAGCAGCAAAAATAATCGAATTTTTATGTAAAATCCGACTATTGGATGATGCAATACGGTTAAAGTTAGGTTAAATATTGAGAAATTCCGTTAATGCATTTTGAATTTTTCCCTGCTGCACAAAAAATCCCCGAAGCAAAACTTCGGGGATCATGCATTTATTTGATTTTAATTATCTTTTGATAAATTTCACTTGGCTTACCTGTCCATTGTCATTGATGGAGATCATGTAAACTCCTTTCTCCAAGTTAGAAACCTGAACTTTGTTCCCGGTTACCTGTCCTTTAGAAACCACTTGGCCAGCCATATTGGTAATGGCATAAGTCGCTTTGTCAGAAATTTTCACGATGTTCAACAAATCCACTGCCGGGTTAGGGAATACTTTTACTCCTTCGGCTTTGACAGCGTCATTCACCGCAAGATTGGATGTGATGTTCACGGCATAATCCTCTACCTCGCCAAAAGTGTAAGTTCCACAAGGAGAGGTTTGCGGCGTACTGTATCTCAAAGCAACTCTCATTCCTACTGGTTTTGGTCCTACGTAAGCATTTGAAGGAACTTCAAAAATCTCAGTAACTGGCGTGATTTTGTCTGGGTTGGTTGACATAATGACTTCATTGGAATCAAATGTGCCGCTTCGGTCAAAATCGATCCAAACTGATACAGCTTCGTTGTACTGCGTTGAGGTCCAAGTTTTTGAAACTGAAATGACATTATTGGTCGTTCCAGCCACCAAGTTGATTAGTCTAGTTGGGTCTGCCATATAATTGGTATATGTTGATGCCCCGGAGTTGCTGTTCATCACCGGCGTACCACCTTCCGGCGTTACTTTCACATTAGAAATGAACTCGTCATTAGAATTGGTAGAAGCCAAAGTACAATACTGCAACATAGAGGTATTGAAGTTGGTCACCGCGGTATAAGTTCCTGTAGTTCCTGAACAAACAGCAGCTACCTGCACGTTATAGGCTGTTCCTTCCTCCAATCCAGTAATATTGTAGAGGTTGGTTGCAACCGGAACTTCGGTCCAGTTGGTGTCTGTTGCTTTTTTATATCTCACGATATAGGTTGCGTTAGCCATTGCGCTCCAAGAAACAGTTGCGCCATCAGTAACAATATTTGTAACCGTAAGTCCTGTAGGAGCAGCTCCGGTACAAGGATCCATCGCGGCCACGGTCACTTGCTGTACCGCATAAAATACGTTACCAATAGCTGAAATTCTAATTTTCAAAGTGGATCCGGTTGTTTGGGTAAACTGGAAGTTTTCAGACCCATCATTAGGGGTTGAAGCAGCCAGTACAGTCCAAGTCGCACCGTTATCTGTGGTGTAGTCAATTTTTACATTTGCCACATTGAAAGGTGCAGCATTTGTTCCAACCACGTCCCAAGTCACTGCACCGGGAGCATTATTATAAACTTTTGTAGAAGTAATTTTGAATGGTCCATTGCCATGAACGGTCACAGATTGAAGAGCTTCTTGCGTTTGTTGCTGTAGTGGATCGGGGTTATTGTCTCTTACAGTTACTCTATAGTTTGAAGATCTTGCTACAGAGGAAACAGCTTCCCATCCGTTTGGATCACTCAGCGTTCCAGCCATTACCGTTGCGAACTTAGGGAAATATCTTGTTGGACTTGCTGTTCCAGTGATTGAGCGGAAGCTCGCACCACTTGTTGTAGTTCCCAAATTGGTTTTGGTAATCGCTACTGTAGCATTATCGACCTCTTCCCAAGTATAGGTCAGTGGATCTCCTTCAAGATCTGTAGCCTGTGCAGTTAGTACAAATGCAGTTCCTTTTGGGATGGTCACTGCTGGCATTGGCGTAATCACCGGCGGACTATTATTGATCGAAGTTTCCACGTCGCAGGTTTTTAATGCAAGATTATTCTGCACCTGAATAATTGAATTGATGTGAAAATAGGCATCAGAGTGTGGCTGCACATCCGTCGCGCCAGTAATACCTGCATATCCCATAATGGTTGAACCCGAACCTGGCTCTACGTTTTGGCCGGTTCCTTCAAGACTCATAGAGAATGTGTGGTTTGCACCAAGCTGATGGCCCATTTCGTGTGCAACATAGTCAATATCGAAGTTATCTCCAAATGGTTTTCCATCTGCAGGAGAAGTAAATGCGGAACCTTTTGCTTTCGAACTTGAATTAACAGGATTCACACATACACAACCGATACATCCGGCGTTTCCACCCCCTCCGGTAGCACCGAACAAATGCCCGATATCATAAGCAGCATTACCAATGGTGTTGGTAAGGGTATTCTGCAGTTCGAGATTCCATGCGCCACCAGCTCCGGTAGCAGCAGGCGAATATGGATCTGTATTCGGATTCGTGTAAATCAATTGCGGGAAATCCTGCAGCAAAAGTTGCAACGCAAAATCTTTCTCGAAAACAAAATTACATCTGGTCAAAGTCGCATTAATGGCAGTCAATGCTCCAGCTACTGTTCCACCAAAATACTGGGTATATTCCCCAGTTACAGACATTGCAAGACGCATGGTTCTGAATTTCTTGTCAGATGACTTGCCGAAATTGGTAGGATTGTTTCCAAAACTTTTTCCAGACATATACAGTTTATCAATCTGGGCTTTGCTCAATGCAGGTTCAGTACTTGAACAGAAAAATGCATTGTCCGAGGCGACTTTATTTGTTTTTGGAAGCACTCCGTAAACCGTTTTCGCCGCGTTTTGTGGCTCGATAAATTCATAGGCGCCATTTCTCAGCATCATCGATTGAAAATCATTTTGAGACAAGCTGAATCTCACATAAGCAGTAGGATCATCAATCCCCACCCCTACATAAGAACCCAAATCATACTTTTCCGCTAATGATTTCACTGCTACAGGCGCACTGTACACTGCAAATCTTTGGATTTTTCCATCTAAAGTTGGTAACTTGACCTCAACGGCAGTCGAATTCTTGCCTGTTTCCTGCGCTTTAGAAAGCATAGATCTCATGGCAGTAAGATCCAAGGAATAATAACTCGTGACATTAGATGTCGGGCGGATTCTCTCTCCTTGCATTGATGTAGGACTCCACTGCGCAATGGCGGCGGTACTCATCATTCCACAAAGCAAAGAAGTAAAAATTTTCTTCATAGAATTAAACATTATTTTTTAAATATCATCCAAATGTATAGCTTTTTTCACTCTCTATCAAAATAAAAATGTTAATATCTGGGAATATTTTCCATATTATCACTATAAAGTCAAACATTATGTTGCCAAATACACACCACAAAGGGTATAAAATTAAACATAACACAATGATAGTTTTTAATTTAAAAAATTTGAAGTAATTTTTAGGGGGAAAAATTAGCAATACTAAAATGTATCCATTGCATATCAATTTTGGCAGATATGATTTCCAGCAAGGGAAATTCATGGCAATTCGATAAAAATAATCAGGTAGAAAAAAAATGCAGAAACCGCATTTTTCGTTAAAAGAAGTACGCAATATTCCAGGCAAAACCCAGATTAAACCTGCCAGAACTTTTCCCAAAACCCGGAACAATCATCGGTTGAATATCGTCCTGTTTCGTGGAATACAGGAGATATCCCGGCTGAATATTGACATCAATATAAAAAGGAGTCTCAAAAAGCTGAACTCTTCCACCAATGGTTCCCTCCAACCAAAAAGAGCTTTGCGAACTCGCTGGATAGGCGACCGATGTCTCACTTCCGCCATATCCGCGAACCGGAACCGCTCGGTATTCCTGGCTGTAAAAAGCTCCGGCCAATTTGCCACCCAGATAGAAGCCGTTCATCTGATTTTCTCGGTCACTCGCGAGCATATAGAATGCTCCCAATTTCAGAAAAGGCCCGTTTACTGTGGCATCATATCCATTTTTTTGGTAAATATTTCTTTCAAAACCAGCATCCACGACGGCATGAATATTTTTGGTCAAACGCGATGAAACAAAACCCTGATAAAGTTTACGGTCAGAAAAAAATCCAGTCCCAGCATTCAAAAGATCTGCTCCAACCAAGAAATTGGGTTGATATTTCCATTTTAATTTCGTGGAATCCTGCTGAATCTGTGCAAAACTCAAAATGAAAAGAAAACTAAAAAAGAAGGAAAAGATGCGTTTTGTTTTCATCGGTAATTTGGGTTTGATTTTGCTCAAGGTCAATTACGGCATCTGAAACCTCCAACTGAGCAGTCACATTTTCGTAAATTTTCTTAATTCCGCAAGCGGGTGAAACATATTGAGTGGCAGTGGTGTAATTAACTTTGACTTTTGAGTTAATTTCTGCTTTTTTTACGCCGACCAAAATCTCAGTAAATGGGCTTTCATCCACCCGAAGCGGAATAAATACCGAATCCACTTTCGCTTTTGCAACCACCGGAAGCCAACCGTTTCCATAGTTCACCTTTACATAAAGCGAATCCAATGTCTTCATTTTTCCGGTAGATTTGGTCTTGAATTTCAGTTTCATTCTCGGAGTTGCTTCCCCGCCGATGCAGATATCGTCGTCACTTCCACAGGAAAAAAGTGATAATAGAAAAACCGACCATAAAAATATTTTCAGAAATTTCATGATTCAAATGTACTAATTTGCGACCGCTTACAGACTATTTCACGATTTTCACCAAAAGTGCGATATTTTCTACATGGTGAGTTTGGGGAAACATATCCACCGGAAGGATTTTCACCAATTGATACTCGTCTTTCATCAAAGCCAAATCTCTAGCCTGAGTCGCCGAGTTGCAGCTCACATAGACAATTTTTTCGGGTGAAAGTTTCAGAATTTGTTCTACTACTTTTTGATGCATCCCGTCTCTAGGCGGATCGGTAATCAAAACATCTGCTTTTGGATGGCTGGCCAAAAATTCGTCATTAAAGATATCCTTCATGTCGCCACAATAGAACGAGCAATTGGTAAGCCCATTTAATTCCGCATGTTCTTTTGCCGCGTCAATCGCTTCCTGCACAGATTCTATCCCGATGACCTGCTTTGCATTTCGGGCAACATATTGTGCAATTGTTCCGGTTCCCGTGTATAAATCATAAACCACCTCATCACCTTTCAAATCGGCAAATTCCAAGGTTTTTCGATAAAGGTTTAATGCCTGCTTATAATTGGTCTGGAAAAATGATTTCGGGCCGATCTTGAACTTCAATCCATCCATTTCTTCCATTAAAAATCCTTCCCCGAAATAGGTCTGAACATCTTGGTCATAAATGGAATCATTTGGCTTTGAATTAATGGCGAAAACCAAAGTTTTAATTTGCGGGAACTGATTCAAGAGAAAATCAAACAATTGCTCGCGTTGCTCTTTTTCTTCACGGAAAAGCTGAAACAAAACCATCCATTCTCCCTTTGAATTTTGGCGCATCATCAAAGTTCGCAAGAAACCTTCCTGGTTTTTCACATCGAAAAATTCCAGTCCGTTTTCCACCGCATAATTTTTCACAGCGAGACGAATCGCATTCGATGGTTCTTCCTGCAGCCAACATTCCTTCAGGTCCAAAATTTTGCTCCACATTCCGGGAATATGGAAACCCAGTGCATTTTTATCGCCAAAGTCTTCGCCGGAACTCACCTCATCAAAAGTGAGCCAACGCGCATTGGAAAAAGAAAACTCCATTTTATTTCGGTAAAAATATTGTTCCTCGCTTCCCAAAATCGGCAAGGTTTCAAAATCTTCAATTCCCCCGATTCTCTTGATATGGTTATATACTTCTTCCTGCTTGAATTCGAGTTGTTTTTCGTAAGAAAGATTCTGCCATTTGCAGCCCCCACAAACTCCGAAATGGATGCATTTTGGTTCAGTTCGGAATGGCGACTTTTCCAAGATTTCCAACGCTTCGCCTTCCACATATTTTGATTTGGATTTCTTCACCCGCACATTTACCACGTCACCGGGAACAGCACCTGAAACCAAAACGGTTTTCCCTTCTTCCGTTTTTCCCACTGCAACTCCTTTCGCTCCTGCGGAAACCAGTTTGATGTTTTCCAACACCGTGTTTTTTTGCTTCTTTCTCATTGAAAATTTTAGTGGGACAAAATTAAGGTTTTAAAATAAAAAAAGGGAATCATCCCTTATCTATCATTCAAAATTTTTCGAAACCATCAAGATGGCAACTTTAAATTCGAAACTGGCGATGTGGAGCAACTTCATTTCATCGGCAAATACAGCGTCCGATTCATCAGATAGAAAACTCCCGCGATACAGCCGGCAAATAAAAACGCCAGTGTCCACAAATATTTGGCGGAAAGATTATTTTTAAAAACATCCACAATCAATACCGCAACGGTAATAAAGTTGCAAATTAGCGCCAAAAAAGGAAGAACCATCCCCATTGCCAGCGGAATTCCTAAACTTCTGAGGTCAAAAGTTACGGTCACAATTCCAAAAATCAGCCCAAATAAAGCAATTGGATAAAGCATATTCTTGGAAACAAGTAGATCTGATGTCATATTTAATCTGTTTTTTCATTTCTTTTAATGAGGTAAAATATCGTGGTGATGCTTCCGAAAAAAATCATTCCCGCAATCCAAAATACCGAATATTTACTTCTGTTTCTAAAAATATCTGTAATCACGATGACCCAAGAAATTGCAGAAAAAACAATTCCTAAGTCGATGACGATACTCCCAGTGAGATTACCAAAAACCCAATGAGCAATCCTCATGTAAGCGCCGAGCAAGACAACAACCAATCCAAAAACCGCAAGTGGCAGTAAATATCTTTTTGGAATCAAGAGCGGATGTTCCATCAATTCTAAATTTAAGTAAATATATAAAAATTCCCGATAGACAAAGCCATCGGGAATTTGAATATTTACTTTCTGTATTTTTATTTTGTGGTAGGAGCAGGCTGTTCTTGGGAATCGCGAGCACCTGGTGCCAACAAGTCGTTTTGCAGATGTGCTTCCGGTGCAACTGTTGGAGCTTTCAATCCGGTCATTTTATCCAAAATACTTACTACTTCGGGATCCCCCAAATTGTAAAAGAAACGGCTTGCAATCTTTCCGTCCTTATCCAAAACGATAAATGATGGCATTTTGAAACCATAAATTCCGAAATCTTTGGCTATCTGAGAATTCAGTCCACCATCAGCATAAAGGTTTGTTCCCGGGATCCCTTTCAACATGGCGTTGCTGGTTTTCACGAACTGTTCTTTCGTATCGTCCAAATTCACATAGGCGAAATTCATTTTCGATTTATAGAAATTCACTACTTCTTTTAGTACCGGAATCGCTGCTTCCGAGATGTAGGGATTCCATGAAGCGTAAAACATCACCAGGGTTGGTTTTCCTTTTCCGTCAAAAAGTTTGTCAGTGCTCCCGTCTGCTTTCACCAATTTTCCGGAGGAAGCTGCTTCGCCTATTTTTGGACCATTGATCACAAACTGAATCCTCTGCAGATCTTTTTTCACTTCAGAATCCTTGATGTTTTTTTCAATCAGTTTATTGATGGATTCTGCCCTTTCAGGAGACTCATTGGGAGAAACATCCTGGCTGGAAATAACGAACGCGAGCAAATAATCCTTAGTCAGCTGCGACAAATCTTTTTTAGTTTCCAAATATTTTGCAAAGATCTCGGACGAGGTTGATTTTCCGTCCTTGTTTTGGGCAGCAGCAAATTCTTGAAATCCGTTAGTCAGTTTCCCTAAAAGGTAATTTCGGAAAATAGGCTGATTTCTCAACAGTCTGTCGTGGTCCGTGGTCAACTTCTTTTCCAAATCAAGGAAGTTTTTGGTCACCTTGAAGCTTGGATTCCCGGTAGCCATTCCGTGATTGGTTTCATACTGTGCCATCACACTTAGGATACTTGCAATAAGTTCGTCTTTTTTCCACTGAACCGCATCGCTGTCTGGCGAGGTTTTCTTGGCAGCCGACTCTATATTATTTCCAATATCTGTCTTGATTTTCTCCACTCCCTTCAGGAAAGCCGCTTCATCTTTCGTGATCAGTTCCTGCATATTGATTTTCGGTGCATATTCCTGGATGAATTTCACAGTTTCAGCAATGAAGTCATTATTTTTTTTCGCATCTCCAGTCACAGTGAACTGTTGCGGAAAATTTGCAGCCTGACCAGAAATATTGAATTTTTGGCCGCCTTTCAAATAAACCATCGCCTGTTTTCCGGCATAAGAAATGAGATACATCCCATTTTTCGGAGCATCAAAACTACCGCTGAAGCTGCCTTTTGAATCCACGCCCATATTAATCAAAGGCAAAGTTCCCACACCGGATGCTTCAATAATCTCTACTCTTTCCAATGGTGAACCTCCGGCAAAATTTCCGGAAACTTCTACTTTTTTTGAACATGATACCGCCAGTACGGCAAAAAGAAATACTAAAAAATAAGTTTTCATTATTAAAAATTAAATTCCTGCAAAAATAATTTATTCTTTGCGAACACACGAAAAAATAAGCACTTTATCATTATTTTAACATGATTTTCACTGCTGTGAATGGTGCAATAGGCAGATGAGGAGCAGAACTTTTTTCACCGAAAGTATTAGTTGATGAAAATCCACCCTATTTCCGTTAGATTTCCCCACTGTTTTCACAACTATTTTCGGAAGCTCCAAGGCGAAACCGAATTCGGATCGCTCCACAAACCGAGTTTTTTACTCCTGGCAACATCTTCCAATCTTGCGTATTCGGCATCGGAAGAATATTTCTTAAAATGCCAAGCCAAACCGGCTTTCACCATTTCTTTGTTCACGTTGGTTCCGTCTTCCAAGAAAATCTCGGCAATGATCCTTCCTCTGGAATCATAATTTCCGTTTTTTCCTTTGCTGATAATAGTTACCATTTTCCCGAAACATAGATCGGACAGTTTTTCCTTGGCTTTTGTCCCAAACGATTGCTTTTTTTCCGGTGCGTCAATGTGCTCCAGACGAATGTTCATGGGCAATTCATAATACAGACCTTCCACGGTGTCGCCATCTTTCACCCCGATGATTTTCAGTTTTAAGGTTACTATGTTTTGTTCAGCAACATGAAAAGCTCCAGGAATGAAGGTATTGCTTATGAAAATGAATAATAAGAAAAGTATTTTCTGCATGATTTGTATTTAGAAAAGCAATTTACGGAAAAAAGGAATTCATTTGATGGTGAAGTTTTCTTTGGTGTTTATTTCGGGATTTTTTAACGTTTCAGCAATTTGGCGAGTTTCACCGAAATTTTTGGTGAAATTCCTGCTTTTTCGTTGGACACAGAAAATTCCATGAATTTTCATTTTTTTTCACCTGCGATCGAAATTTTTATCCATAAAAAAATCCCGAATCTTGCGAATCGGGATTTAATTGTGCCAAAGTTTGAAGTTTTGGCAAAGATATTATTACGCCTGAACGTTGTTCTGTCCTAATACAAACGGCTCAACTTCTTTGATTTCGCCGAATTGTTGCTCGTAGTTCGCGATGTTTTGTTGCAATGCGGCAAGAACTCTTTTTGCGTGAAGCGGAGCCAAGATTACTCTTGATCTTACTTTCGCCTGCTGAACTCCTGGCATCAATTGGATGAAGTCCACCACGAATTCTGATGGAGAATGGTTTACCAAAGCAAGGTTTGCGTAAACTCCTGCAGCTACCATTTCGTTTAATTCAATGTTGATGTTGTTTGGATCTTGGTTTTGATTGTTGTCCATTGCTAAATTTTTTGATGTTATTTAATATTATTTGTTTCAAGTTCCAGGTTTCAAGTTGTGGGCGGTGAAACCTGAAACTTGAAACCCAAAACTCGGAACTGAATTTTTAGTTGATGTCTTCGAATTCTTTTTTAGAACCCACGATAATACTTTGGTAGTCTTTAAGACCCGTTCCTGCAGGAATTCTGTGTCCCACGATCACGTTTTCTTTCAGACCGCCAAGATAATCAACTTTTCCGGAAACTGCCGCCTCGTTCAGCACTTTAGTAGTTTCCTGGAAGGATGCTGCAGACATGAAGGATTTGGTTTGCAAAGCGGCTCTCGTAATACCCTGAAGCACAGGAGTTGCCGTTGCCGGAAGTGCTTCGCGAACTTCTACTAATGCTAAATCTTCACGTTTCAGCTTGGAGTTTTCATCTCTGAGTTCTCTTGCGGTGATCATCTGACCCGGTTTGAATTCTTTGGAATCACCTGCATCGGTTACCACTTTCAGTCCGAAAACCCTGTTGTTTTCTTCCAAGAAATCGTATTTGTGCTCCAAAGCACCTTCTAGGAATTGGGTGTCTCCACCGTCCACGATCTCTACTTTGGTCATCATTTGACGAACGATGATTTCGAAGTGTTTGTCGTCGATTTTCACCCCTTGAAGTCGGTACACTTCTTGGATTTCATTCACCAAATATTCCTGAACTGCGGTTGGACCTTTGATCTTAAGGATATCGTCCGGAGTGATGGAACCATCGGAAAGTGGCGAACCAGCTCTCACGAAGTCGTTTTCCTGAACCAAAATCTGGTTGGAAAGTTTCACCAAATATTTGGAGATTTCCCCGGTTTTTGCTTCCACGATCAATTCGCGGTTACCTCTCTTGATTTTCCCGTAAGAAACTACCCCGTCGATTTCGGTTACTACAGCCGGGTTCGATGGATTTCTTGCTTCGAACAATTCGGTAACTCTTGGAAGACCACCCGTGATATCCCCTGCTTTTGCAGATTTTCTCGGGATCTTGATCAAGATTTTACCGGATTTAATTTTCTCACCGTCATTAACCATCAAGTGGGCACCAACAGGAAGGTTGTAAGCTTTTTGCTCAATCCCTTTGGAGTCAACCACCTTCAAAGTAGGAACGGCTTTCTTATTTCTGGATTCGGAAATTACTTTTTCCTCGAAACCGGTTTGTTCATCGATTTCCAACTGGTAAGAAGTTCCCTGGATAATGTCCTCGTATTCTACCTTACCGGAAGTTTCCGCAATGATTACCGCATTGTACGGATCCCATTTTGCGATCGTTTGACCTTTGGTTACTTTGTCACCAGATTTCACGAAAAGTTCTGAACCATATGGCAAGTTGGTCACCATCAATGGAGTTCTGGCTGCATTGTCAGCAACCAAACGGAATTCAGTAGAACGGGAAACCACGATTTCAGCTTTTTTGCCTTCTTCGATTTCCGAGGTTACAGTTCTTACCTCATCCATTTCCACGATACCGTCTCTTCTGGCAACGATGGAAGGATTTTCTGAGATGTTTCCTGCGGTACCTCCTTGGTGGAAGGTTCTCAAGGTCAACTGAGTTCCCGGTTCACCGATGGATTGTGCAGCGATTACTCCTACTGCCTCTCCCATGTGGATTGGTTTTCCGGTTGCCAAGTTTCTACCGTAACATTTTGCACAGATTCCTTTCTTGGCCTCACAAGTCAATGGCGAACGAACTTCAACCACCTCGATTCCTGCGTCTTCAATCTGTTTTGCAAACGCCTCATTAATGATGGTATCAGCTTCCAGAATGATTTCATCAGTTTCTGGGTGGAAGATATTGTGAAGAGAAACCCTACCCAAAATTCTTTCGGAGATTTTCTCAACGATTTCGTCATTTTTCTTCAAAGGAGTGATTTCGGTTCCTCTCAAAGTACCACAATCATCTTCAGTGATGATGACGTCTTGAGCCACGTCAACCAATCTTCTGGTCAAGTAACCTGCATCCGCCGTTTTCAAAGCGGTATCTGCAAGACCTTTACGGGCACCGTGAGTGGAGATAAAGTATTCCAAGATGGAAAGACCTTCCTTAAAGTTCGCCACGATCGGGTTTTCAATAATTTCCGCACCGGTAGAACCTGCTTTTTGCGGTTTTGCCATCAAACCTCTCATCCCGGATAACTGGCGGATCTGTTCTTTGGAACCCCTCGCACCGGAATCCAGCATCATGTAAACAGAGTTGAATCCACCTTGGTCGGTTTTCATCCTGCTCATGATCATTTCGGTCAAACCTGCATTGGTATTGGTCCAAACGTCGATGACCTGGTTGTATCTTTCGGTGTCTGTAATCAGACCCATGTTATAGTTTGCCTTGATTTCATCTACAGTTTCTACCGCAGCAGCGATCATTTTCTTTTTCTCGTCAGGAATCACGATGTCTCCTAATGAGAAGGACAGACCTCCTTTGAAAGCGTTCGCATAACCAAGGTTCTTCATATCATCCAAGAATTTCACGGTAGTTGGGAAATCCGTATCTGCCAAGATTCTACCGATGACATTTCTCAATGATTTTTTAGTCAAAAGTTCATTGATGAAACCAACCTCTTTAGGTACAATTTGGTTGAATAAAATTCTACCCACGGTAGTCTCAATCAGTTTGGTTTCAATGACCCCTTCTTCATTTTTTACCGGAAGTTTACATCTTACTTTTGCATTTAAAGATGCTTTACCTTCAGCATACGCGATTTCCGCTTCTTCTGGAGAGTAGAAAGCAAGACCTTCACCAACAACTTTTTTGGTTTCTGTAGAATCCAGTTGTTTGGTCATGAAGTAAAGTCCAAGAACCATGTCCTGAGAAGGAACGGTAATTGGAGAACCGTTTGCAGGGTTCAAGATGTTTTGTGAACCGAGCATCAGGAGTTGTGCTTCCAAAATCGCTTCCGGTCCTAAAGGTAAGTGGACCGCCATTTGGTCACCATCAAAGTCAGCGTTGAACGCCGTGGTTACCAATGGGTGAAGTTGGATTGCCTTACCTTCGATCATTTTTGGCTGGAACGCCTGAATACCGAGTCTGTGAAGCGTAGGTGCCCTGTTCAAAAGTACCGGGTGACCTTTCATCACGTTCTCCAAAATATCATAAACAACAGGTTCTTTTCTGTCGATAATTCGTTTTGCAGATTTTACGGTTTTAACGATTCCTCTCTCGATGAGTTTTCTGATGATAAACGGTTTGTACAATTCCGCCGCCATATCTTTAGGAATACCACATTCGTGAAGCTGAAGGTTTGGACCCACGACGATTACCGAACGTGCGGAATAATCCACCCTTTTTCCTAATAAGTTCTGACGGAAACGCCCTTGTTTTCCTTTCAGTGAATCTGAAAGCGATTTCAATGGTCGGTTGGATTCAGATTTTACCGCGGAAGATTTTCTGGTGTTGTCGAATAGTGAATCCACAGATTCCTGCAACATTCTCTTTTCGTTTCTCAGGATTACTTCCGGAGCTTTGATTTCCAAAAGTCTCTTCAAACGGTTGTTTCTAATGATAACCCTTCTGTAAAGGTCGTTCAAATCCGAAGTTGCGAAACGGCCACCATCCAATGGAACGAGTGGTCTTAATTCTGGTGGAATTACCGGAAGAACTCTCATGATCATCCATTCCGGACGGTTGATCATTCTGGTGTTGGCTCCACGAAGTGCTTCTACCACGTTCAGTCTCTTCAACGCTTCGGTTCTTCTTTGTTTTGAAGATTCGTTGTGCGCTTTGTGACGAAGGTCGAATGACAATGCGTCCAAATCGATTCTTCTCAATAATTCCTCCACAGCTTCGGCACCCATTTTGGCAACGAACTTGTTGGGATCGGAATCATCAAGATATTGGTTTTCAACAGGAAGCGTATCCAGGATATCCAGATATTCTTCTTCGGTTAAAAATTCCATGTCCTCGAAATCGGAACCATCCGCCTTTTTCGCGATTCCGGGTTGAATTACGACATATCTTTCGTAATAGATAATCATATCCAACTTTTTGGAAGGCAATCCAAGAAGGTAACCAATTTTGTTTGGCAATGAACGGAAATACCAGATGTGTGCTACAGGAACCACCAAGTTGATGTGCCCGATTCTTTCTCTACGCACTTTCTTTTCGGTAACTTCCACCCCGCATCTGTCACAAACGATTCCCTTGTAACGGATTCTTTTGTATTTTCCACATGCACATTCGTAATCCTTCACGGGACCGAATATTTTCTCGCAGAAAAGTCCGTCACGTTCTGGTTTGTGCGTTCTGTAGTTGATGGTTTCGGGCTTTAGAACTTCACCTCTTGATTCCTGAAGAATCGATTCGGGAGAAGCAAGACCGATCGTAATTTTACTGAAATTACTTGTTTTATTCTTATTTGACATACTTTTTTTTGTTTAAGGTTTCAGGATTAAAGTTTCAGGTTTTTAAATCTTTAAACTAAAACCGTTTAAATTAGGTTTTGGCCAAAGCCATTTGTAATTGTCAATTTTTAGGACGGGCTCATTTCGACTACATTCCATGCAGGAAATCCCGCCTGTATTGATAATTTCAAATTTTGTTTTTGAATTAAAATTTAAAATTATTCTTCTAATCTTACATCTAAACCTAAACCTTGAAGTTCGTGCAGAAGAACGTTGAAGGATTCTGGAATACCAGGTTCCGGCATAGCCTCTCCTTTTGCGATGGCTTCGTAAGTTTTTGCTCTACCAATCACGTCATCAGATTTCACGGTCAAGATTTCGCGTAAAATATTTGATGCTCCGAACGCTTCAAGCGCCCAAACTTCCATCTCCCCGAAACGCTGCCCACCGAATTGCGCTTTACCACCGAGTGGTTGCTGCGTAATCAATGAGTAAGGTCCGATGGAACGTGCGTGCATTTTGTCATCTACCATGTGGCCTAATTTCAACATGTAGATTACACCCACTGTCGCCGGCTGTGAGAATCTTTCACCGGTTCCACCATCATAAAGATAAGTGCTTCCGTATCTTGGAAGTCCTGCTTTGTCAGTGTACTCGTTGATTTCTTCCAATTCAGCACCATCGAAAATCGGAGTTGCGAATTTCAATCCTAATTTCTGACCGGCCCAGCCAAGAACGGTTTCGTAAATCTGGCCGATGTTCATACGTGAAGGTACACCAAGTGGGTTCAACACGATGTCAACCGGAGTCCCGTCTTCCAAGAATGGCATGTCTTCCTCACGAACGATTCTGGATACGATACCCTTGTTTCCGTGACGACCCGCCATTTTATCACCAACATTCAACTTACGTTTCTTAGCGATATATACTTTGGCCAATTTAATGATTCCTGCAGGAAGTTCGTCCCCGATTGAAATTGCAAATTTCTCACGGTTTTTCACTCCCATGATGTCATTGTACTTGATCTTGTAGTTGTGGATCAATTGCTTGATCAACTCGTTTTTATCTGCATCAACGGTCCAATCTGCTCCACTTACGTTGACGTAATCTTCAACACTCTGAAGCAATTTGGTGGTGAACTTCACTCCTTTTCCGATGATTTCTTCATTAAGGTCGTTATTTACTCCTTGAGAAGTTTTACCGTTTACCAGAGTTCCGAGTTTTTCGAGGAGGGTGTTTCTTAAGTCATCGAATTTTGCTTTGTAGGTATTTTCGATTTCTTCAAGCTTCAGTTTTTCCTCGGTTCTTTTCTTTTTGTCTTTGATATTTCTGGAGAACAATTTTTTGTTGATCACAACACCTCGCAATGATGAATCGGCTTTCAGGGAAGCATCTTTCACATCACCGGCTTTGTCACCGAAAATCGCTCTCAATAGTTTTTCTTCAGGAGTTGGATCGGATTCCCCTTTTGGCGTGATTTTACCAATCATGATGTCGCCAGGTTTCACTTCCGCACCAATTCTGATCATTCCGTTTTCGTCCAGATCTTTGGTTGCTTCCTCAGAAACGTTTGGAATATCTGAGGTCAATTCTTCCATACCCAATTTGGTATCACGAACTTCCAGAGAATATTCATCCACGTGGATTGAAGTAAACCAGTCCTCACGAACTACTTTTTCGTTGATCACGATTGCATCCTCGAAGTTGTAACCTTTCCAAGGCATGAACGCTACCACGCAGTTTCTACCCAATGCCAATTCTCCGTTTTCGGTTGCATATCCATCACAAAGAACCTGTCCTTTGGTCACCTTGTCACCAACTCTTACGTTCGGTCTCAAAGTAATCGTAGTGGATTGGTTGGTTTTTCTGAATTTGGTCAACTTATAGGATTTCGTAGCGGATTCGAACGAAACCAAATCTTCGTCTTCACTTCTTTCATATTTAATGGTGATCGTATCTGCATCCACATATTCCACCACTCCATTTCCTTCAGCATTGATCAATATTCTGGAATCTTTTGCGACCTGTTTTTCAAGACCTGTTCCCACAATCGGAGCTTGCGGCTTCAATAGCGGAACTGCTTGACGCATCATGTTGGATCCCATCAATGCACGGTTCGCATCATCATGTTCCAAGAAAGTAATCAATGAAGCGGAAATACCGGAAATCTGGTTTGGCGCCACATCGATCAAGTTCACTTCTGAAGGTTCCACCACCGGATAATCTCCATCAAGTCGGGCAATAACCCTATCTGTAGAGATGGTTCCGTCATCTTCCATTTCCACGTTGGCCTGTGCGATTACTTTATTCTCTTCATCTTCTGCATTAAGGAAAATCGGCGCACTCTTCAAGTCAACTTTTCCGTCTTTTACTTTTCGGTATGGAGTTTCAATAAATCCTAAGTTGTTGATTTTCGCATAGATACCTAGTGAAGAAATCAAACCGATGTTTGGTCCTTCCGGAGTTTCAATTGGGCAAATTCTTCCGTAGTGCGTATGGTGAACGTCACGAACCTCGAAACCTGCTCTCTCTCTGGAAAGTCCACCAGGTCCTAATGCGGAAAGTCTTCTCTTGTGAGTGATTTCCGAAAGTGGGTTGGTTTGGTCCATGAACTGGGACAACTGGTTGGTTCCGAAGAACGAATTGATCACAGAGGTCAAAGTTTTGGCATTAACCAAATCGATAGGCGTAAAGATTTCGTTATCTCTAACGTTCATTCTTTCACGGATTGTTCTGGCAATTCTAGAAAGACCAACACCGAACTGACCCGCCAATTGCTCACCAACAGTTTTGATTCTTCTGTTGGACAAGTGGTCAATATCATCCACTTCCGCTTTGGAATTCACCAATTCGATTAAGTGGCGAACGATGGAGATGATATCTTCTTTAGTTAAAACTTCCGTTTTTTCAGGAATATTTAATCCTAATTTTTTGTTCAGTCTGTAACGGCCTACTTCACCTAATGAATATCGCTGCTCGGAGAAGAATAATTTCTCGATGATTCCTCTTGCAGTTTCCTCATCTGGCGGATCAGCGTTTCTCAGCTGACGGTAAATATATTCTACCGCTTCTTTTTCAGAGTTGGTAGGGTCTTTTTGCAAAGTATTTTGGATGATGGAGAACTCGTTTGAATTTTCTTTGTGGATCAGGATGGATTTCACACCCGCTTCCAAGATCAAATCCAGGTGCTCTTTTTCAAGAACGGTTTCCCTATCCAAGATGATTTCGTTTCTTTCGATGGAAACTACCTCACCGGTATCTTCGTCCACGAAATCTTCGAACCAGGTGTTCAAAACTCTCGCGGCCAAAGTTCTTCCTTCCACTTTTTTCAATGCTGCTTTAGAAACTTTCACTTCTTCAGCAAGGTCGAAAATTTGAAGGATATCTTTATCGGATTCGTATCCGATTGCTCTAAGCAAAGTGGTCAACGGTAATTTTTTCTTACGGTCGATGTAAGCATACATCACGTTGTTGATGTCGGTAGTAAATTCCATCCAAGATCCTTTGAAAGGGATAATTCTGGAATAATACAGTTTGGTTCCATTGGCGTGATAAGTCTGACCAAAGAACACACCCGGAGAACGGTGAAGCTGGGTAACAATTACACGTTCCGCACCATTGATAATGAATGATCCGGAAGGAGTCATGTAAGGAACCGGACCTAAATAAACATCCTGCACCACGGTCTGAAAATCTTCGTGTTCCGGATCGGTACAATACAGTTTAAGTCTGGCTTTCAAGGGAACTGAATAGGTCAGTCCTCTTTCCACACACTCGTCGATCGAGTAGCGCGGTGAATCAACCAGGTAATCCAGGAATTCCAAAACGAATTGGTTTCTGGAGTCGGTGATTGGGAAATTTTCTTCAAAGGTTTTGTAGAGTGTTTCATTGACTCTATTTTCCGGAAGGGTGTCCAACTGGAAAAACTCTTTGAATGACTGGATCTGAATGTCCAAAAAGTCAGGAGTTTCAATTTTCCCTTTCACTGCGGAAAAATTGATTCTTTCACTCGGCTGAGTTTTTGCGACTGCTTTAGATTTACTCATAAAAATTTGTAAAGAATGAGGGTTAAAAAATATTTTCCCGCCTTCGGCGGACATGGGCAAAAATATCAGAGTAGAATAGAGGAAAGAGAAAAGAGGATAGACTTACCTAAGTTGGCGCTTACGTTTTGAAAACTGAGAGTTTTTGTCTTAATTCCTTGTTTCTTTTTCTCAAAATCTTCTCTAACTGCAACGCCGGTATATCTTTTCACGGAGTAGTGCAAAATATTTTTTGATTTTCCATTTGGCATCAAAACCGCAGAAAACAGTAGAAAACACGAAACCTCCTTCATTCTCATGAAAGAGTTGATTTTCAATATTTTACTGATTTAAGAACAATTTTTAGCGCCAAAAGGACTGCAAATGTACGATAATTTTGAATGATGTCCAAATGTGTAAATTGCTGGAATGCTTAAAGTTTTGTTAATTATTTATCGCGTGTTTGAACTTTTGGCAGCTAAAAAAAGTTCCCTTCCGGAAAAAAGAAAGGAACAGTCTTTAAAATTTTAATTTTTCACCGCGGTCACTACCTGTGCCTCCTGTTTGGTGATATTGTCAAATATCTGGGTAAAAGCAGGATAGTATTCTTTAGGGAAAACCGGATCATCCACTTTCACGGTGGTTTCTATGGTCAGTTTATTTCCTTCCTGCGTCACCAGATAACTGTACTGCAAGGCGCTGTCTTCGGTTCTGAATTTTTTGGATTTTGGAACATTTTCGAAAACATAATTTTCCGGCAAAGTGATGGTCACCTTTTTCACCCGGTCGAAAGCAGAATAAAATTCCAAAGGCGCCCTTCTAGGTTCGGTCTGGTTAAAATCGTGATTTTGGGTGTAAAGGAAGAGCAATGGATTAAAGACGATCTTGTTCCCAATAACATCAGCAAAAGTGTCAGCCGAAAAATCAAAACTTGTTTCGAAATCCCCATTCTCCTGAAGTTGATGTGTGATATTAGAATACGGGAATTTATAGGCATCCCTATAGGTTTTGGAGAATTTTTCTTTGTCTTCCAGGTACTTTTCATTGGCAACCAAAGCGAACAATTTGTTGTCTCGGTCTATGAAACGTCCCTCGAAAGTACCATCTGGATTCATTTTCGCATCTACCGCGTATGTATTCTGACTTACGTCCGGATAAAGAATATTGATCTGTTTCGCTTCATCTTTGGTCATGATGATTCCATGATAATTCAGTGCTTTCGGCGAAATCAGATTGATTTCCGACTGTTTTAAGGTTCCGTCTAAAAGGTACAATTGGCCATTATCCTCAAAACTGCTCAGCACATAGTTCAACTGATTAACAGACGGATTGTAGGCAAGCAATACTCCCCTTTTGATGGTGGAAAGCACTACCGGCTCTGCTTTTACCCCCACACTTCTTAAAAGCATGGTCAACAGAAGATTTATTTCTGCAGAATTTCCCACTTTGGTGCTGATCAGATTACGAATGCCTTTATCGGTCACCACATTATCTTCCTTGTTCCAGGTATAGTTTTGCTGCACATATCTCAGAACTTGCCTAGCTTTCTCCAAATTCGACGGTAAATCATTGATGGCTGCAGGCAAAAGACCTTTTACCAGATGATCCTTACTCAATTGCCCACCAAAATCGTCATGATCATAGAGCCGTTTTCTAATATCTTTCCAGCTTATGGCCAAAGATTTCAATACCCCGTTATTCATTACCGAATTGATTTCCGCCTTCACTCCGGTTTTATAATTATCGTTGTTTTGAACATATTTTTCATCCTTAAATGCGGGAATATCATCATAACCAAACCTATAAGTAAAGTAGGGACTTCCATACATGTTGGCTTCCTCCACCAGTCTGTGCTGAGGAGATACATCGCCTTTGTAATTGATGGTGTAGCCGAAAGGTTTCGGGGTATCAAGCACAAATTCCACATAGCGAACTGGGATTTTGTCCTCAATTAAAACCCGCGGTGTGGAGCCCATAAAAGGAGTATAAACCGAATAACTACATTCCACCACCGAACCGTCTTTCACGCCCGAAAATGCAAATTTGGTGACCTTGTAATTTTTATCCTCGGTAGAATTGTATTTTTCATTCCGTTCCACTTTGGTCGTCACCTTTTTGCCGTTCTCGAAATTGTAGGTGTTTGCCTTTAGGTTGCTCAAAGTCTCATAAAGTCCTTTCCCGTCGTCATAAAGCGTTATTTTCTGGTCCAGATATTCGGAGGCGTTGTTCTTGTTATAGATTTTCACCCGGTCCACCACATTTTTTGTCAAAAAGCCATTATAATCTATCAAAAAGTGGATGGAGCGATACAGCACTTCCGCAGGAGCATCTGGATATTTCTCAGATTTTTCACTTTTTAAATCTTCATCGGAAAGTTTAGGGATATTCAGGAATTTGTGCTGGGACAAAAGGATTCCATTCAAAAGAATTGGAATAATGAGGATAAATTTCTTGATCATAGCTTTGTTATTAAGACTTTAGCATTGTCATTTCCGGCGGTTTTTTTTCGGAAAGCGACGTATTCTTTATATTTTTCTTTGGGATAATTTCCTTTTTTTATCGTTAAAATCCGGCGCACCATCAATTTGTTGTCTTTTAAATCAAAATGGATGGAGTAAGAACCAAATTCTGAGCTCAATTCTGAGGATTTAGGTATTTCCGTCAGTTTATAGCCTGCAGGAATCTCAAATTCAATGGCGTAATCATCCTGGAACGGAAATGAGATTTCCAGCGGCAGCTTTCGCTCTTCAGTGGCAGAAAACATGGTTGCCTCATAAAAAGGTACTGCCTGGAAAAACAAGTCGTTTCCTATCTTTTTCGAAAATCCGTTCACCTCCATGTTCAGGTCATAGGTGATGGCCCCATAATCTTTATCGTTTTTCAGGTTTTCGATTTTGAGGCTTGAAAATTTGAGGTGATAATGTCGATTTTTCATAACTTCCTGCACCTCATCATTTTTAAGGCTGAACAACCTTAAGTTTTGATCATATTGACCACCGGTAAATTCCATGTTGGCTTGAGAATTAAAACCTCCATCTTCTTTCAAAATAATTTTTGCGGTGAGTTTTTCTTTGCTTTGTTCCGGACGGTAAACCGGCGTATCTATGATTTTGATTCCATTTTCATTCACACCGAGCACATTTCTATTGTAAGAGGAATAAGTCAGGTGATTAAATGCTACTTTTTGCGAAGTGTTTTCTAGCCAGATCTCTCCCTCTTCGGTCGGAACCATCAAAACCACATGGTTCCCGGAAAGCTTTGGGAAATCACGGTCAAAACTCCTCACAGAATCATCGCTGTAAATCACGGCGTAATAAGAAGGAATTCCCGCAGCGTTGAGCAGGGTGCGCATGTAGTTTGTCAAAGCCTTACAGTCTCCATAACCTTTTTTGCTCACCTCCGAAGCCGGCATCGGCTGCCAACCGCCAATTCCCATGGAAATCAGCACGTAGCGTGTTTTGTCTTGCATGTACCGGTAAATGGTCTTTACTTTATCCGCGGTGGATCCCTGCAGATTCAGTGCCGAAATTTCCGCCGAAATTTCAGGAGTTATCTTTGAAACGGGATTGATGAGTTGGTGGTAATACCACTTCCCAAAGGAATTCCAATCGCTGAGATCCCCCTGTTTCCCTTCCAAAGTAAACTTTTCGGGCGAAAACTCAATCCTTGGAACCAAATAATCAATGGTGGGCGCAAGTTCTTCTGCTTTAAGGGCCGGAACATTTTCGTAGGAATAAGTTGAAGTATTACCATTCTGGGAAGTTTTCAGGATTGCCAAAGGGGTTTCGGTGATCTTTGTCCTGACATTTATTCCCGAATTATTGGTCAGAGTCATCTCACTTTTTTGCAATGCAATGTCAAAGGAATTATAGGGTGCAAACCTGCTGATGTATACAGTATTTGAAGTATTGGTTTCATAGGAGTATTTCACAGTGTACGGATATTTCGTGGAAACCGGCTTTAAATAAAGCACTCGATCGTCCACATAAAGCGGGGAATCGCTTCCGTTGCTGACATCCGTGAAATCTCTTTTGCTAAAGGATTTAATGGTTTTTCCCTGGGCATCCAGGATCTCCACCTTGATGTCGCTTACTCTGGTCGTGGGATTGTAATGGATGACCACGTAGGCAAAATCGTCACCGCCCTCGTTCATGATGGTTGTAGATCGGGAACTTTTGATGGTCAGGTTATCGATAGACTTCAACACATAATCTTCACGATTCTCGCGAATTACCGCCTTGGCGTTTTCCTTGAGGTTTTCAGGAATATTGGCAACATTTAAATCTTGTGAAAAAATGGCGAAAGGCAGCAAAAGCAGTAACAATCTGGAGAGTTTATTCATAAGTTTTAGTGGTGATTACCACTCAATTGGATGTTGACTCAAATATACAATTATTTCGGAATGTGAAATAAAAAAAAGCGGAGAAATTAATCCCCGCTCCCACTTAAAAATAAAATTATGAACTTGTTCAGTTATTTTGCATTTTTTTCATCTTCATTTCTTTCATCTTCATTCCTCTATTCTGCATTTGTTCTTTTTTTTGTGCCTCCCACTTTTGGAACTGTTCCGGCGTAAGAATTTGTTTCATTTCCGCCATGTGCTGCTCTCTTTTAGCTCTCCATGCTTCCATTCTTGCTTTTCTTTCTGCCTGCATAGCTGGAGCCTGTTCTTTTCTTTCCGCCATTCTTTTGTCCTGCAAGGCTTTGATCTGGTTTACCTGCGCATCAGTGAGGTTCAGGTCAGTTTGCATTTTTTTTAGATTTTCTGCTCTTTTTTGCTCCATTTGAGCAGGATCTTTCTGCATCATTCCACCGTTTTGCTGTGCCATTGCGAATACTCCTACTGTGAGGAAAGCCGCGGTTAAAACAATTTTTTTCATTTCGTAATAATTTTGTTAGTATTGTTATTTGGCTTTTTGATTGCTAGAATGATAATTGGTTAAACAGTTTATTCATAAATTTTTGTTAAAAATGAATTAACCGTAATTTTCCACCAGTTTTTTTACTATTTCGGCGGTCTCATCCGGAAAGTTGACCTTGATAACATCCTCATTTTGCACCCAATGTTTCAATTTGTCATCAAATTCATTTTCCTTCCAGATGACGGGCACACCCAAATTTTCAAGTCCCAACGCGTTACATTGCTGTTCATATTGATTTTTCATGGGGACGGCGAGCACTTTCTTTTTCAGGAAGAGTGCTTCGGCAGGACCTTCAAACCCTCCTCCGGTGAGCAATCCGGAACATTCGGCTAAAGATTTTTGAAACTTTTCATTACTGATGGGGAAAATTTCTGCATTAAACTTTTGATAATGTTCGCCGCTATGTTTTGAGAAAATCTCCCATTTAGAATTGGGAATATCTTTTACTTTGCTTAAAATAAATTCATCGCAATAAGCGGGAAGATAAACCGTGTAATGACCCAGATTACCGGTCTTCAGGTTTCTGATTTCACTTCTGATGATCGGAGTATGGATGAACTCATCATATCTCTCAAAGTGGAACGCGACATGTTTTTTTACGGGAGCATAATGATCCATGATGATCTTGCCCCAGTGAAAACCTTTGATCTGCGGGGTTTTCGGTGAAAGATAAGCCGACTGGTGACTCATTGCCACAGATTTTTTTCCTTTCAGTTTACAAGACCACGCGGTAACCGGTTCGAAATCGTTGATAATCAAATCATAATCATGTACCGGAAGTTTTTTCAAATCCTTCAGAAACTGAATAGAATCAAATCTTCGCCAGGTTTCCTTGAAATCCACGCCGCCATCTTTGCCAAAGACAAAACCAAAACCTTGGAACCTGAACTTCACCTCATCTTCCAAACCAACTTCAGCCTGAGTTCCGCTTATAAGCAAATCCAGTTCACCATAATTCTTAAGGTGCGGAATAATTTCTCGCGCGCGGCTCACATGACCGTTGCCGGTTCCCTGGATGGAATACAAAATCTTCATCACACAAAACTATAATTAAAATGCGGCCATCAAAACATTTCATTAAAAGTTAATGATAATTTAAAATAAAAAAGGACGAACATCTCTGTTCCTCCTTTTATTTGGATTTGTTAATCCCGGTCTTTGTTTGACTTATTTTTTCTAATCCACCGGTAACTTCCATCCTTGTCATTTTTTCTTTTTTTATATTCTTTCATTTTATTGGAATTTTCGCCCTGGTCATTTTGGGATTTGTATTTTTTGTACTTGCTGTTTTGGTATTTTTTGTAGTTGTTTTTGTTTCTGTTATACACCGCAACTGGATTTTGACCTTTGTAGTATTTATTTTTGAATTTCATATACTTGTCTTTCCCCATGATTTCTTCCATTTTGGAATATCGGTCTGTTCTCCATCTCACAGGATTATTTCCATAAACTCTGTTCCAGGAATCGTAATTCGGGTATTGGCTGTTCAGCGACAATAATTGATTTTGCTGAGTTTGCGACAGAGCGAGTGAAGTGATCACATCTGTCCAATCTACGGCATTGATACTTCGTTGATAATCATTGTAATAATCTGACTGTGAATATCCAAAGATAAAAACGCCAAGGCTGAGTGTCATCAATAATTTTTTCATTTCTAATAATTGTTTTGGTTGTTTGGATCAAGTTTCCATTTCTGTGCCAAAATAATTTCTAGCCTCAGAGAAAGGGCAGTCCCATTTCTGAAACTGCCCTCCATCATTACTAACATTAAAAAAACTAAAATTATCGCGATGTCAATCGAATTCCGGAGTTTCCACCGGAATTTCGTGGAGTCCTGAATCCGGCGCCGTCATTGCTCCTAAAATTAGAACTGCTCTCTATTTTTCTTTCTGGCGTGGCATTTCTGATGGAACTTTCTTTTGTTCCCACATCATTTCTGAAACCGCCGCTTCTGGTCCCTGTATCAATTCTTGGCTGCGAACCTTCATTAGACCTGAAACCTCCGTTTCCTGCATCATTTCTGAATCCTCCATTCTGGTTTCCGGCGCTCGGTGTGTTGCCAATTCTTGGGGAATTGCTATTTCTTATTCCGTTGATCGAACCCCAATTTTGTCTCGGGTTGCTTGCATGATAACTGTCCCGATCTAATCGATATACATTGATGTTGATATTCCGGTATCTGGGAACCACATAAATATTTCTGGCATAATGTCTCGTCCTGTATTTCTGGTAATAAACCACCGGACTGTAACCGCCATAATATATATTTTGAAATACCACGAAAATCCTAGGGCCTAAAATTCTTTCCAAAGCATAGAATCGGTCATAGTACCATCGGTCAGGATTGTATCTGTAATACTGGTCCCAAACGGCAAAAGACGGGAACATTTGGTTCAGGTGGATGATTTCTCGGATTTGCCACGGCGCCAATCGATAGGTTGCGAAAAACCTGTTCCAATTGACGTCATTGATACTTCTTAAATAGTCATTATAATAGGCTTCATAGTAAGAAGGGGTATAATAATCTGAGGGGTACTGATAATAATAATCGTCCGGGAAATAGTATTGATCCTCTTCATCACCGTAATAGCCATAATTTTGGCTGCCGTTTCCCCAGCTGTTGTTTGGATAGGAGTCCGGATAATTCTGCGCAGAGATCAATGTCGCAAACAACACTGAAAGTCCAAGTAGTATTTTTTTCATAGTATTAAAGTCTCTTTTAAATATTCACCTTTCAATATTAGAAAAGCATGCCAAATAATTTCCCTCAAATCCCCCATGAAGTCCTTTTATTAAAGAATTCACGAGAATTTTTTAGTTGTTTGATTTAAAAAGAAAAAGGAAGTTAAAACCAAAGTTTCAACTTCCCTGAAAAATAATATATGACACTGATAATCAGAAGATAAAATATTTTTAACTCCAACCAATTTTCATCAAAATATTTGAATAAATTTTAAAAATAATTTTGTTTACAAATATCTAAATCCGGTTGGACTCCACAATCCAGGAAGAAATCTTGCTGTTGAAATCATCCTGTTTCACCAAATCTTCCAAATTCAAATGCATCCTGTATCGCCAGTAATGTGGAAAAACTGCCGGTTCATTGATCCTCTCGTTTTGCATTTCCGGATTGGCCAAATGCGAATCTGTAGCAAAATATTCCTGGATCGGAAAAACTGCGAGCATGGCCTCATTGTACAGGTGCTGCTTCATGATCATTTCCGCCAACTCTGGCTCCAGATTCCAAGGTGCGGTTCCGTACTGCCCCAATTGCTGGTTGAAATATTTCTGGGTCAAAGTACGGTCTTCATGCCACCACTGACGAAGCGTGGAACTATCATGCGAACTTGCAGTTACCACATTCATATAGCCGGAATTTTTAGGATTGTACCACGGACTATTATCAGAAGGCATTCTTTGAACCTTCAACGCGGTAATTCCCAACCGCTCCATCACCTGGGGAACACAATTCGGAACCAGACCCAAATCCTCGCCACAAATCAGCATATCGGTTGAATTTAGAATGACGGGAAGTTTTTCCATGGCGCTTTGGTACCACAATCCATCCTGTCTTTTGAAAAAATAGTCGAGGTATAAATCATAAATGGCCTGTTTTTCCGCATCGCTCAGAAATTTGTAGGAATCGGTCTTGTCAATGTTGAACCTTGGGTGATACACCGCTTCCCCATTTTCTTTATCCTCCTGCAGGAACAGCACATTCGCACAGAGCGAAATCAGTTTTTCTTCTGCCCATGGATGCGGATTTTCCTCGAAATAATCTTTAAGTTTTCTTTGGGTATCAAATTCTTCTTTCAAGGTGTACGTTCCATCACAGTGGTTATACATAAATTCATTATGAATTGCTTCCCTTTCCTCACCGAAATAATCCCAAAGAACCTCATCATTGATAAACGGTTTGCAATACCTCTCGAAATTGAAGGGAATATTTCTGGCATGAAACTCCTCCATTCTCACCGGAACTGCCGGATAAAAATATCCCAAGATTCCCTGAGTAGCGCTCATCGGCATTCTCCAAATCCTGAAAAATCCTAAGATATGATCGATTCTCATCGCGTCGAAATACTGCTCCAGTGCTTTGAATCGGTTTTTCCACCATTGGTAGCCGTTTTCTTTCATCGCTTCCCAATTATAGGTCGGGAATTCCCAATTCTGTCCCAATTCCGTAAACTGATCCGGTGGTGCTCCCGCCTGAAAATCCATGCCGAATAATTCAGGTTCCGTCCATGCTTCCACGGAATATCTGTAAATCCCTATCGGCAAATCTCCCTTCAGGGAAATTCCCAAACTGTGGCTGTAATCCACTGCATCTTTCAATTGGAGATGAAGCTGATACTGAACCCAGGAATGAAGCATCGCTTCCTCATAATCTTTGCTTTTCGGACTGAAAAAAACGGCTATTTTACCGGCGATATATTTTTTGTGCGTTTTCCAATTACTGAAATTCGGTGTTTTGTATTTGTCTCTTTGCACGCAAAAAGCAGCGTATGGAAGCAGCCAACCTTCATGATCCTTGATGAATTTTTTAAAGTTTCGATCTTTTAGGATTTCATCTTTCGATTCCTCAAAAACAGCTTTTATATATTTCCATTTTCCTGAAATCATCAGCTCGTAATCAATGAGATCCAAAGCATTCAGTTCGGACTTTTTGGTTTTAAATTCTTCAACTAAATTTTTCGGTAATGAATATTCCAGATTTTCAACGGAGAGGTATTGAGGATGAAGCGCATAAACTGAAATCGCTGCATAAGGATAGGAATCGGTCCATGTGAAATTTGCAGTGGTATCATTAATCGGCAAAATCTGAATGAGTGAAAGATTGGTTTTCTTCGCCCAATCTGCGAGGATTTTCAAATCCGAAAATTCACCAACGCCAAAACCATTTTCACTCCTCAACGCGAAAACAGGAACCGCAACTCCGGCTGCGTGATACATTTCGTAAGACTTGAATTTAAAGAAATGGTCGGACTTGATTTGAAGGATGTTTTTTTCCGAATTAGCCAAAACGAAACGGTTATTCCCGTATTCCAAATCGAAAACCTTTCCGGTATCAGTGTTCAGCAAACCGTATTTATACTGTATGATCTGATTTTGCGGCAATTCCACCGCAACTTCCCAAACTCCGAAATCCGTTTGCGACATCGCTACTGAATTCAGCCACTCCCAATTTTCCAAAGCTTCGCAATTTCCCAGAAGAACCACCCTCCAATTTGTTTTATAGATCGGTGCTTCCAGCCTGAAAAGATGAGTATGTTTCTTCAGCACTGCAGCTTTTTCCGGTTTGAAATTTTGCCAAATATTTTTAAGGATTTTATTATTCAAATAATTTTCCGGGAAATTTTTCAGATTCCAGTAATCATAAATGCTGAATTCATTGTAATTGTGGGGAAAATTGAGATAATGCAGCGAAATCTCCTCGTCCAGGATATTTCCGCCATCGTCCGTCAATTGGTATTTATAGGAAATCGTTTTTGAAAAATAATCTACTTCCGCATTCCAGTTTCCGTTGTCTGTGTATTTCAGGAAATGGATTTTATCCTCTGTTCCTTCTTCCATCACCAAAACCTGCAATTTCTCGCCCATTTTGGTTTTGAAGTTGATGTTAAAATAAAGTTTCATCTCGAAAATTTAAACATGATGTTTTAAAGGTGCAAGTTACAAAAAAACAGCATCAATTTCTGAAAAAACCAACACATTTCCAATGCATTAAACAAGGTCTATTATCTCATTTTCAGACAATTACAAACAGAGTTTCATAACACGCTTAAAAACAGAAAAAAAGCCTCTTCAACTGAAATTGAAAAGGCTATTTTGGGTAGTGATTTTTCTATTGAAATCTATTCCACCGAAATCTTTTGACTCAGGATTACTTTTCCATTTTGAGCCAAAACCGAAACCACATAAATTCCTGATTTCAAATTATTTAAATCAATTCTTTGCGGATTGTTTTTCTGGATGTTAGACAGTGTTTTCTGCAAAATCTGCACTCCTGAAAAATCATAGACTTCCACGGAAATGTTTCCGTTCATTTTCTTATCGTCAATTCTCACATTGAAATAGTCTTCGGTCACTTTTGTCGGATAAATAGCCGAACCAGTTGCGGAAACCAAGGTCAGTCTTTCGCCGATTAAATAAGGACTGGCCAAATCGTAAACGGGCAGCTTCAGGTTTCCTGCGATGGGTTTCGCCTGCAAATCTGTAATTCCCACTTCGTACATGGGTTCTCCTTTTGCACTTGCTACCACCACATTTCCACTGGCATTCACGGCAGCTCCGTTTACGGAATAATTCTCAGGAAGCCCGGATATTTTGCCTATGAATTTGGCCGTCATTGACCTTAATGAAAGTTTAAAGACATTTCCGGAAGCCGAAAAAACGTAGAGATTGTTCGCCTGATCCGCCACCATGTCGCCACCAAAACCCTTGGTAACCACCTTCAAAGAATTCTCTCCGTTACCGGAATCATCCTCCACCAATCCTAAATCAACCGAAATATATTTTCCATCTTTTTTAGAAATCTGAATCAGCTGCGAACCGGAATTGCTCATCGCATAGATATTTCCATCGGCGCCAGTAGTCATTCTGGTGATATGGGAAGCCAAATCGCAAGCAGTAGTTTTAATGACTTGACTTTCCACCAACGTGATATTTTTTGATTTTTGGTCCAAAACATAGATATTCCCAGAAAACATAGGAATGTAAATCAATTTTCCATTCAACTGATCATAGGCGAGTGACGCCATGGAAACTGCCTGTGAATTATTGAAGGTATTCTGGATTTCCGTCACATTTCTGTTCTGAACCTGTGAAAAAACATTGGGCGCAGATTCCGAACTGAAAATGATTTGTCCTGAAATACCATGGTTCACATCAATTGCCCGGAAATCACTAAACTGAATCGCCTGAGTGTTTTTACCGGTAAGTGCATACACATCCTGTTGGGCGAAAATGCTTGCAGCAAAAGCCAACATTGTTAAAGTGAAGAGTTTTCTTTTCATAATTTGAAGTTTTAAAAGTGTGATTTTGAGAGAACTAAGTTAGGAATTATTTTGAAGTGGTATGGGATTAAATTGTTAAATTTAAAATGCAAAATCATAATTTTTCTGTAATTACATGATGCAAAAAATGCCTCAATCTTTCAATTGAGGCACTGTCTTATTGCATTTTTCCCTTTAACTCAAACTATAAGTCGTTCCATCCCTTCCATCTTTCAACTCAATTCCTTCGGCAAGCAACCGATCACGGATTTGGTCTGAAAGTTCGAAGTTTTTGGATTTTCTCGCTTGGTTTCGGAGCTCGATTAAAACCTGTAACGCCTGATCGAGTTTTTCGTTGTTGTTTTCCTCGATGTTTTGTAAGCCGAGCACTTCAAACACGAAACCGTGCATCAGTTTTTTCAGTTCTTCCAAATCTTCGGAAGTGATGGTTTCTTTTCCATCCTTTAGCTTAAAGATGAAATTAACAGCCTCGAACAAATGGGAAATCAGAATCGGGGAATTGAAATCGTCGGTCAAAGCATCGTAGCATTTCTCTTTCCAAGATTTTAGGTCAAAACTTGAAGAAGCTGAAACCTGAAACGGGAAACCTGAAAGCAACTTCACGGCTTCCATCAATCGTTGATAACCTTTTTCACTCGCCACCATCGCTTCATTGGAAATATCCAAAACGCTGCGGTAATGTGCCTGCATAAAGTTGAAACGCACGATTGCAGGATGAAAAGGCTTTTCGAAGAAATCATTTTTCCCGGAAACCAATTCCATCGGTAAAATATAATTTCCGGTGGATTTGCTCATTCGCTGTCCATTCATGGTCAGCATATTGGCATGCATCCAGTAATTGACCGGAGCGGTTCCATTGCATGCTTTTCCCTGTGCGACTTCACATTCGTGGTGCGGAAATTTCAAATCCATTCCACCACCGTGGATGTCGAAATTTTCACCTAAATATTTCGTTGACATCGCGGTACATTCTAGATGCCATCCTGGGAAACCTTCTCCCCACGGAGAATTCCACCGCATGATGTGCGCCGGAGAAGCCGATTTCCACAAAGCGAAATCCTGCGGATTTTTCTTTTCGTTTTGTCCGTCCAAATCTCTAGTGTTGGCAAAAAGTTCCTCAATATTTCTTCGGGAAAGTTCGCCGTAATTCAGTCCGCGTTTGTTGTATTCCAACACATCGAAATAAACGGAACCATTGCTTTCGTAAGCAAATCCGGTATTAATTAATTTTTGGGCCAGTTCGATTTGCTCCAGAATATGTCCGGTTGCGGTGGGCTCAATCGTGGGTGGAAGCAAATTGAAGGCATCCAAAACCTTATGGAAATCTACCGTGTATTTCTGCACGATTTCCATGGGCTCAAGTTTTTCCAGGCGGGATTGCTTTACGAATCGGTCGTTGTCCACATCGCCATCATCGGTTAAATGTCCGGCATCCGTAATGTTTCGCACATACCGAACTTTATAGCCAAGAAAAATCAAGGTACGATAAATAAAATCGAAAGACATGAAAGTACGCACATTTCCGAGATGCACGTTACTGTAAACGGTGGGTCCGCAGACATACATCCCGACATTATTTTCGTGGATGGGCTTGAAGGTCTCTTTTTCGCCGGAGAGGGAGTTGTATATTTTGAGGTTCATCTCTTAGTTTGTTTCAGGTTTCAAGTTTCAGGTTTCAAGTTTCAAGTTAAGCACGTCCAAGAACTTGGAACCTTAAACTTGGAACTTGGAACAAAAGAATTAATCAAATTTTGCGTGGCTTCCCACATAATGCAGAAATTCCTGCCTTGTAATCGGGTTGGTTCTGAAGATTCCACTTAATTCCGCGGTGATGGTGGAACTTGCCGTATCTTTTATTCCGCGACAATTCACGCAAAGGTGTTTTGCATCAATGATACAGGCAACATCTTTAGTTCCCAGAGCTTCTTTCAGCGCATCCACAATCTGCATAGTCAGTCTTTCCTGAACTTGCGGCCGTTTTGCATAATAATCCACAATCCTGTTGATTTTTGAAAGCCCAATCACTTCCCCATTCGAAATATAGGCTACATGCGCTTTCCCGATGATTGGCAAGAAATGGTGTTCGCAAAATGAATATACCGTGATGTCTTTTTCTACGAGCATTTGCCGGTATTTGTACTTGTTTGAGAAGGTGGAAATTCCAGGTTTGTTTTCTGGTAAAAGTCCGCCAAAAATTTCATTCACGTACATTTTTGCCACTCGTTTTGGGGAATCCTTCAGCGAATCATCACTCATGTCCATTCCCAAAGTCTCCATAATGGCGCGGAAATGTTCCTGAATGATTTCGATTTTTTCTGCGGGTGATTTCTCGAAAGCGTCTTTCCGCAAAGGAGTGTGGTCTTTTCCGGTGAAGAGGTCGTCGTCATTTTCGAATTCTGGATTCATATTTTTAATGATGAAAAGGCAAAATTAGGGATTTTAAATATTAAAATAAAACCCATTCCCAAAAGCGAAGGAAGATTGGGTAAAAAAAAATAGAATGAATAAGCACTAAAGAAAAAACTCAGAATCGAAATCCTGAGTTTTGTCTTTAATTAAAATCCACCTTGTCCACTGAAGGTAAATGTCGCCGTCAAACCAGCCCGAATGGAGGACAATGGGAATGATGTGGAAATCTTGTATCGGGTCAATAACTGGTCGTAGAACAGACGCAGATTCAAATTTTTGGACATGTTGTAATCAGCAGAAACCTTGATGCTCATCATTCTTTGGCCACCGGTGATCTGTGAATCGCTTTGCAGAATGTTGGTAAGTCTGGTCTCGCTGTCCCTCAATGAGAAATCGGCACGCATGTTCAAATCACTTTTGATGGTTCGCTCTTTTCCTTTGAAGGAAACTTTCATCGGTAAATCTTTCAATAGGTATCCAAATCCGAAAATATATTCCTTTCCGATGTCTTCTGTCAAAGTATGGTTGATTAATCCCAACATTACGGTTCGGTCCCGATTGTAGGAAACACGGAACTGCATATTGTTTCTCATCGTGACATCTGCTCCGATCAGCGGCGAAAAAGCTTCCACATAACCAACCTGTGAGAAGGAATACGGATTATAGAAATCCCCGAAAGAATCTCGGTTTGGACCTCCGTTATTTTGGTAATTGTAGTAATTAATGCTGGACTGGATTCCACTTGCGGTATATGTTGAAGTATATCCGTGCAGAATATCAAATTTGGAGAACTGACTGTTGACGATTGGGATATTTTTTAATCCCGAATAAACAACTCTCCAGTTGGGAAGTGGGAAACCGGATTTCTTGGCATCGGTAACCGGACCATTCGGAGTTTTCCCTTCTACTGCCGCCTGGAAAGCAGGAACCAAAACATAGGCATTTGCCAAGGAATGACCATCTGTGAAACCATCGGGATTCACCGCACCTCCCATCTGCAAGGAGATGTGTTTGGCATTGGCAATCAAATTGTCATAGATGGAAGTTCCTCCCGAGAAAGAAGTTCCGAAAGTCCATGCGGTTCTGGAATAGGAAATAATATCACTACCAAAAGAGAACTGGAATCCGTCCTTAATTGGATCTGCATCTACGTTGTAACCGCCCTGCACAAAATTGCTGTTGTAATTCTTCATCACATTCAAGTCAATTCTGAAATCGTTCACCGGCATAATCTGCACGTTCGCAAGGAAGTTTTGGTTCTTCATCTGAGAATACGCATCATTCATGTAATTTGAATTGGAAATCCAACCATTTTCAATGACCGTCCTTCGAATATCTGCTTGCGAACCCATGAGGAATCCATAAGTTGGACCACCTATAGTTTGTCCATATCCAAAGAAATTAGGTGCAGAAAGCAAACCCGGAAGTACTGTTCCATTACTTTCATTATAAGAAATATCGAGTTGCTTAATTGAAGTCAACGCATAAGCAATACTTTGTAGCGGATTAAGCTTATTTTTAAACTTATAATTTTTAAATGTTTTCTTGGCATTTTTCTTTTGCCACATTGCGTTATAGGCATTGTTCAAGGAGTCAATTTCCTGTTTTCTTTTCTGCATTTTCGAGTTCATTTTTTGGAAATACTTGAATTTGCTGAAGAATTTTGGCATATCCACCGCGGCGGTTCCGATGATGTTGTTGGTATTTTGACCAATACTTCCCAAACTTTCCGGCTGATTGGTATCCGGGTTGATGAACTGGGTCATTACGGTACTTCTGGCATTCCAGTTGTAGGTAAATCCATAACCGACTTCTGCGCTCATGAAATCGAGGTATGGCAAATATTCAAACGGGAACTTGTAGTTGAGCTGAACTCTGTGGTTGTAAAGCACCGGTCTTCCTGCCCTGAAAGGATTGGCAAAAATGGATTTGTCGTTCATTTCCAGTGGATTCACATTATCATTCAAAGTACGCATCGCAGAATTGATCTCCATCTTCAGCGATTTGGTGAAGTTGAATCCCAATCCATATTGCCACCCGAAGAAGAAGTTCCTGTTTCTAATCACATCGAATTCCTGTCCCGCATTCCCACTCAAAATAGCTTCTATATTTCTAAATTGAAGTTCGTTGTAATTACGGTCAAGTTCAGTTCTGAAGGAAAGCCTTGTGGGAACAGGATTAAGGTTGAATTCTTTAAACCATCTGAGGTATTTAGCCGATTTTGCGGTATCGCTTACCATTTTATTGAAAGGACGCAGAACCCAAGGTTTGAACGAATAATTATAATCAATATATCCTTTCAAATACTGTCTGTAATTCTTTTTGGTGTACACGTCACGGAAATAATCGTCGTTGTAAACCACTGTTGCAGAAAGGTTTTCCACATCATAGAATTTCGGTTTTTTATTGGGGTTCATCCGTTCTTTACGCATATTTACCACACCGATACTTCTCTGCTGGGTGAAAGTTCTGGCGACTTTCTTCAGCTCATCTTTGTTTAAAGCTTTATCAAAAGTCACGTCATTATCCAGAGGGTTGTATTTGGGATCTTCAATGGTTTGGGTATAGGAATAGTTCACCGGAATTTTCATTCCTGCTTTTTCAGGCAAGAATTTATCAGCATTCACTGAAGTATTGATGGTGAAAGCCGTGTGCGCAGATTGTGATCTTTCCGAAGGTTTTTCGGTAATCGCGCCAAATCCCACTGTGGAATGGGAAGCATTCGCATTCACGATTGCAAAATCTCCCAGGTTAAAGTTTACGCTTGCATTTCCTGCCCATCCACCTTTATTCTCGATTTCAGAAAGGCGGATTTCATTGACCCACAGTACCACTTCTTTGGCAATAGCGGCATCTTTGTTCCGCACACCCAACATGATTGTGGTGACATTTCCTAAACTCGGACGCCCTTTGATGAATATTTTTTTGTTCGGATCAGCGGCGCCAAATTCTGCATCTTCACTTCTTTGGTCAATCGCACTTGGCGTATTCTGGTCCCTTCTCATTTTCGCATCCACGAAATTTTGAATTTCCAGATTCACCGTGTTTTCTAATGGCCAGATTTCAAGTGGTGATCTCGCAGTTTTGGAAGTATATTTTAAGGAAGCTTCATATTCGTAATAGTTGTCAGTCGCGTCACTACCGAATCTGATGAAGAATTTCGCGTCCGGGTCGTATGCGGAAGAAGATACATCTCGAAGGTTTTCGGCATGCACGAAAAGTTCAAGCTTTTTGTATCTTCTCATGTCTAATGCCACATTTTTGAAAACTCCTCTTGAAGTTTTTGCCATCAATGGAGCGGCCTTCATATAAAGTGAAGATTCATTTTGTCTTTGTGCTCCGGAATTCCCACTTAAAACTTGTCGGTCGATTCCCGGAGGAAGAACGTAAGGAGGTTCATTTAATCCGTTTTCTTCTAAGTTGACACTTCCCACGTCCAGATTTTGGTCAGTTACCATGGTGGTTCCTTCAGGATCTGGGAGGTTGGTCGCGATATCTTTGGTATATTTTCTCCAATCACTTCTTACCAAATCCAAAGTACCGAAACGGAGGGTGGCATTCTGCTCAAAACCGGTCAACAACATTCTGGCGAAGCGCACATTATTAAGAATTGATGGATCCGCTACCCCGCCTACAGAGTTGGGATCAAATTGGCTCACCGGAACCCGGAATAGGTACCATTTATTGGTTCCGGTCTGTCCGTTTTGGAATTTGGCTTCCACTTCTTTCACATCCACGATAAAGTTTTGGCCCAAAACCATATTGGATTTATCTAGTTTGATGGTGTACTGGTTATAATTTTCGTTTTGATCCAGGTTGTAATCGCGGTTCACGTCCTCTGCATCCGGAGTTTGGGTAGCAACCTCCAAAGAGTTGGATTGAGAGTTCCCTTCCGGACCTCTAAAATATTTGTATCGTTCTGTCACAGATGAAGCCTGATCACCCTGGAATTTGTCGGATAAATAAAATACGAAATCATCGGAAGCCGGATCCATATTATTGGTCACCGGATTCACAAAATTAGTTCCGAATTTAGCAGCTTCACCATCAGCATCCAATCCGTCATAGCCTAAATCCTGTGCGCTTCTGTCAGCTCCTTCTGTAGAAAACGCATAAAGAATCGGAAATTGGTTGGGCTGGGTTCCCCAATTGGTGTTACTGGTATTTGCCGGAATAGTGGGAGTTGGCAATCCGTTTTCGTATTGAAGTTTTCCATCCTTCAACACATCTTCTGAAACATTTCCAAGATGCAGTAAAAGTTTAGGATTGTTTCCAAAAGTATTTCCATCTGCATAAGGGTCCATCATCCAAAATTCCACATATTCGATATTGGAGTTGATAAAATTGGACACAGAAATAGACCTCATCAATCCACCCCATCTTTGGAGCGGAGTTTCCGTTGCTTTGTTGACGTTGTATGGGCCTCTTTCATTTGGAAAATAGGAAATATCCAGAGTATTGGTGAAAATCTGCTCTCCTGCTACAAAATCCCTGCTATTGTAGAGTTCCCTCATTTGCACCCGCCTTGAGGTGTGGTTGGAAACCGCTTGTGCATTAATTCCTTTTGGTGCGCTTCCACCTACACCATAAAATCTTGGATCAATGTTGTACCATGTAAGCAAACCTCTTCCGTTTCCATAATCTAAATTATCATTGAGGCCCGCAGTGGAGAAAATAGGTTCGGGGTTTTTCTCCGGTTTTGAAGCAAGTGCCCATAATCCCGGTTCCTTCAAGGATATTTTGGAAGTAGTTTGTTCAAAATCATCAATATAGGACTGGTCATTTGTTCCTTTGCTCTGTCCCGGCATCAAATAGGCAGCTTCTGCCATAAAATTTAGATTTGATGGTGCTTCTGTGTTGATCAATGGAATCTTATCCGTCAATCTGGTGAGGAATGGCAATTCGTTATTATAGAGCATGTTGAACCCAGCCATCGTGTTGTTGACCGCCTCCTGACCGAAATTGACCTTTTGGGTTAAAGGCGTTTCGGCATAATTGACAACGGTTGCACCAATGGTCAAATGTTCGTTAAATTTCCTTTCTAAGTTTAATCCTAAGAACCTTTTTCTCTGCGTATTAAAAGTCAACTGGTTTTCCAGGGAAATATTGATCGCCTGACCAGATTGTTTCACCGCCTCATTGATGATGTTCACCGTTCCCAGCATATAATCCACCGTGTAGTCTATTCCTTCTTGCAGGAGCACTCCGTTTGCAGTCACTTTCACCGAACCTTGCGGAACATTAATTGCACCGAGCGAAATTCCGCTTCCTTGTGAACCTTTATAGCGACCTTCCATGGTGTATCGCAAGGCTAGGTTGTTTTGGGTTGCGACTTGCTTAAGCTGGTCATAGAGGTCGTTGAACACAAATTTCGGATCATTGCTTCCCAACTTGGTTTGCAAATACTCCCCAAATGGTTTTTTCTTTGTGAAGATCACCTTTCCATTTTCGGGGTCAATGGTGATATTAGGCACAAAGTCGAAAATCCCATCGCCGGTGGAGCCTCCGTTTTGCTGCAAGTCTCCATTGATGTTCAGTCGGTCCCAATTGAACAGTTTCAATAAGTTTTGTCCGTCCACATCCGGGTTGCCCGACGTGGATGGCAAATAATTCACCTTGCCATTTTGAGCGTCGCGGTAATAGACATTGAGCAAGAAACCGTCGGCAGAAACCGCATTTGAATTGAGGGAATAAATATTCTTCATCATCAAATTCCACATTGGCGAAGTGGTTTTCACCGTGGTATTGGGTTTCAAAACTTTGGTAACCAAGACTGATCCATCCTCAGAAAACTCACCGACTTTATACACCTTGCTGTCTCCGTTTAAGGTATAGGAATATGCAACCGCCAACAACTGGTTGTCATTAAGCCTTTGATTAAGTGAAAGGTAACCAAGCTGTGCATGGAATTTATACTCGTTTGGATTCAGTTTTCTTGCTTTTCGGTTAAAGATGAACTGTTCGCCATCGGTATAGGTTTCCGGAACACCGTTCGCATTTGGGAAACTCTGTCCGTTGATGGCATTGTATGCGGTATTCACATCACGAATTGCAGGCCCCAAAGCGGTTATACTCTGGTAAAGGTTGTTCTGCGAGTTATCCGGATATCCACTTGCTCCCTCTCCCAAATCACGAATACCAAGAATTCCTTTCTGATCCTGAAGATTCCCCGATCCCTGATCCAAAACCCAAGCTTCAATTCTTGTGATATTGATTCTGGAATTCACTTGCGGGTAATTCAAAAGTGCATTGTCATAACTATTAAAGAAATAATGCCCCATGAAGTAGTGCTGGTTATCCTCATAATCAATCGCGTTTAATTTGAAGGTGTTCATCACGCCTCCTCCCTGTGCCACGATTGTCCGAGCTTCACCTTGTTGTTGGGAGAATACCACAGTACCATAAGTTTTTCCCAATTGGAATTCGGTTTTCAGACCAAAAAGTGATTCCGAACCGCGGATTAAACTGGTCGATAGCGGCATATTCACATTTCCGAATTCTATTCTTTTGATGATTTTATCCTCTCCACCTGTGGTTTTGTCATTCAGACCTTTGCTCATCAAATCTTTCCAAGTTCCTTTTGCCTGCCAAACCAAATTCATTTTGTTTTCAAAGGCAAATCCACTTTGGGTGTCGTAATTGGCTTTGAGCTGAAGGTTCTCACCTACTTTTCCCAATAATCCCAACTGGATTCTCTGCCGAATGTCTATTGCGAAACTGGTCCGGTTTTGTGGTAAAATTAATGGATTGTCTATTTTTTGATAAAGGATGCCAAGATCAAAAGAAGCGAAACCTTGTGGAATCAGCTCGATTTTGGTGCCTCCAAATAGGGTTTCGAAAAGTTTATTCTTAATATTTAAAGTAGGTAGAAGTCCCTTCTTCACCGCATCCGATTGATCTTTTCGGTAACCGAGATTGTTGAGCGCCGATTTTTCTCTGTAGTAAGCTGCAAGCTGATTGCTTAACACATATTGATGATATTCATCCGTAGTCATGGAAACGGGTGTCCCGACCACCATATTACCAACTTTCGGGTACAGAATGTACATCCCACTGTGAACATCATAAAACGCCTCATAGTGAAGGGGGTTTGGCAGGGGAAAATCCTGGCGAACTGATGCACTGTCTGCTGGTTTCACCTGTGCAAAGACTGAAGCAAAGGAAAAACATAGAAATAGAAATGCGAATAATTTATGCTGAAAAATAGTTTTCTTCTCCAAATGTTAAATATTTTTTAATATTTGTTTCACCAATTCTTCCACGGAAAGATCTGGATTTTGCTTCAGGATCCGGTCTGCAATCTTCTCGCTCATCTTCTTAGGAATTCCCAAAACCTCTAATGCAGATAACGATTCTTCTTTCACTTTATTATCTGCAAATGTAGAAATATTTTCATCGGAAACCTTGAATTTTTGGACTTTATCACGCAAATCGACGATGATTCTTTCAGCCGTTTTTGTACCGATTCCCTTCACTTTTTGCAAAACCAAACTTCTTCCGGTAAGGATGGCCGATGAAATTTCTTCCAGCGAAAGTGAAGACAGCATGATGAGGGCGGAAACCGGACCTACTCCGTTAACACTAATTAACAGATTAAACATTTCTTTTTCCAAAATGGTGTTAAACCCGAAAAGCAAATGTTCATCTTCACGGATAATCTGCTGAATATTCAGAAAGGTTTCTTTTCCCAAAACCAATTTCTCGCTAGTCTGCAAGCTGATTCCCACAAAATATCCTACTCCATTCACATCGACCACGGCGGAGGTTGGGTTGAGTTGCTGCACAACGCCCTTTAGAGAATAAATCATTACGGATGGAGTTTAAGATTTGTGTTTTTTAAAATGGGGATAAATATAATATTTTAAAATGAAACCAAAAAAATCAATTTCGATGAAAACCCAATTCCAGCATAAATTTTACTTTTCCTCTGGCGGATCACATATTTTCACGGCGTTGTGCGTCCAAAACCGCAATCGTTGCCAAATTCACAATTTCATCCACACTTGCGCGCATCTGTAACACGTGAACCGGCTTTTTCAATCCCATCAGAATGGGTCCGACCACTTGTGCGACTTTCATTCCGCGAATTATTTTGTAGGAAATATTGGCACTCTCCAAATTGGGGAAGATAAACACATTTGCCGGCGTAGTTCCCAATTTTGAAAACGGATAATCCGCAAGGTGATCGGAATTCATGGCGAAATCCGGCTGAATTTCCCCATCCACAATCATGTTTGGGTATTTCTCGTGAAGAAGGGAGACCGCTTTTGCCACTTTTTTTGATGTATCGGAAATCGCGGCGAAATTTTCGAAGGAAAGCATGGCAATCCTTGGTTCGATGGCGAAAGTTTTCACAGTCATTTCCGCCATTTTTGCGATGTTCACCAAATCATCGGCCGTTGGATTTTGAATAATTGACGCATCGGCGAAGAAAATCGGTTTCTTTTCCGTGAGAATCATCATCATGGAAGAAATCTTATCCACTCCTTTTTCTTTTTCCACGATTTTCAGGATCGGTTTTAAAACCGAAGAATAGTTCTTAGAAAAACCAACGATCAAGGCATCCGTATCACCGTGGTGAAGCATCAGCGGACCGAAATAATCTCTTTGGCGGACATACCTTTTCGCTTTGTACTCGTTCATTCCTTTTCGCTGGCGCATTTTCCAAAGGGTTTCGCGGTATTTGATACGGTATTCTTCCTGGTCGTCATCCATTGGATCCACGATTGGAACCTTCAGATCGATTCCGAACTTCTTCATCTGTTCCTTGATGAATTTTTTCTCGCCCAAAAGAATCGGCTGTGCAATTCCTTCTTCGTACAGAATCTGGGCAGCTTTCAAAACATTGTATTCTTCGGCGTTTCCAAGGGTGACTCTTTTCGGGTTAGATCGTGCCCGGTTTTGCATCATTCGGATGAGTTTTTCATCGCGACCCATTCTGTCCAAAAGTGCATTTTCATAATCCTCGAAATCCTCAATTGGTTTTCCGGCGATTCCGCTTTCCATCGCAGCTTTTGCAACCGCGATAGAAACCTTCGTAATCAGTCGGTTGTCAAAAGGTTTAGGAATAAAGTATTCTCTCCCGAAATTCAATCCCTTTAAGTTATAAGCCAAAATCACCGCTTCCGGAACAGGTTCTTTCGCCAGATCTGCAATTGCGCGAACCGCTGCCAATTTCATGGCCTCATTGATTGAAGTGGCCTGAACATCCAGCGCACCTCGGAAAATATATGGAAAACCGAGAACATTATTCACCTGATTAGGATAATCGCTTCTTCCGGTTGCCATGATGGTGTCTGGTCTGGTTTCCATCGCCAAATTATACTCGATTTCCGGATCTGGATTTGCCAGTCCGAAAACCACCGGATTGTCCGCCATGGATTTCAGCATTTCCGGAGTCATCACATTTCCTTTGGAAAGCCCCACAAAAACGTCAGCTCCTTTCAGTGCATCTTCCAGGGTTTCAAGATCGGTTTCTGCGATGAAATCAATTTTTTCCGGGGTGAGATTTTCTCTTTTATGATTGATGACGCCTTTTGAGTCGCACATCAGGATATTTTCCTTTTTCAGACCGAGCTCGATGTAGAGTTTCGTACACGCGATGGCGGCAGCTCCTGCGCCGTTCACGACCATTTTCACCTCATCTATTTTTTTGTTGGCAATTTCCAGCGCATTGATCAGCGCAGCCGCAGAAATAATCGCGGTTCCGTGTTGGTCATCGTGCATCAATGGAATATCGAGTTCGTCTTTCAGGCGCTGTTCGATGTAGAACGCTTCCGGAGCTTTGATGTCTTCCAGGTTGATTCCGCCAAAAGTCGGAGCAATTCCTTTTACAATTTCGATGAATTTGTCGGGATCTTTTTCATCGATCTCAATATCGAAAACATTGATGTCGGCGAAGATTTTGAACAAAAGTCCTTTTCCCTCCATCACGGGCTTTGATGCTTCTGCACCAATATTTCCCAAACCCAGAACTGCGGTTCCGTTTGAAATTACCGCGACCAAATTCCCTTTTCCAGTATAGTCGTAGACGGTTTTCGGATTTTTTTCAATCTCCAGACAAGGAATTGCCACACCGGGAGAATATGCCAAAGACAGATCTCTCGCTGTGGAATGGGGTTTAGAAGGAATCACCTCTATTTTTCCTTTAGGTTCTGCTTTATGATAATCCAAAGCGGCTTGGTTAAAGTTTTTTTCGTCTCTTTTATTTTTGTTGGGCATAGGACTTTGGTTTAAAGTATTAGAAAAACATTTTGAGTTCCAAAAGAATGGACTCAAAATTCTGATTGTGATTTTGAAAATTCAAAATTGCGGATGCAAAGTTCGGAAATTGAAACGAATTACTATTCGCCACATGGTAGAGATTTTCAAAAACACTGAAAAATTAAGGGTTAATCCAGATTCAGGATGTATTTTTTGTGATAATCCACCAAACTTTCAATGGGTTTCTGCACGATGTTTCCAACCGTGAGATTTAATTCTGCTGCAGCTGCACGAATAAAATCCTCATAGTAAAACGCAATGGAGCCGATGAAATTGATTTCGGCCTCTCTTGCTTCATCATAAGGCAAAACCTGGTAATCGAGAAAATTCTTCATCTCGTCGAAAAGCATGTTCTGAAAATACGGATGACTTTTATGCTGCACTACAAATCGGTTGAAATCTGCTAAATAAGCGTTCGCTCTGGGATTATGATACATGTTTTTAATGGCATCTTCAATGGTGAGGTTGTATTTTTCCACGAAAGCATGATGCAAATCTGAAGGAAGTTTTTTCATGAAATACCTCCGCAGAAGCAGCTTCCCGATTGCGCTTCCACTCCCTTCGTCACCGATTAAAAACCCGAGCGAGGGCAACTCTCGTTTTACGGTTTTTCCATCGAAATAGCAGGAATTGGAACCTGTGCCGAGAATGCAGACAATCGCCGGTTTTCCGTTATAAGCCGCATAAGCCGCCGCAGTAAGATCTTCTTTCACCGTGATTTCAGCGTTTTTAAAAACTTTCTGAAACTCATTTTCCACCAAAGCTACATTTTCAGGAACGCCACAACCAGATCCGTAAAAAAACACCTTTTGCAAAGAATCCCTGATCGAAAGCAGATTATTGTTTTTCTCGATTTCGGGAACGATCATTTCAGCGTCTATGATATTGGGATTAAAGCCGATGGTTTCCGTTTTCAGGAAAATCTTCCCGAACTTGTCCAGAATCACCCAGTCGCATTTTGTGGAGCCGCCGTCAACAATGGCAATCATACAGTAAAGTTTAATCTGCTAAAATATTAATTTAATTTCAAAAATGGATTTGAAATAAAAAAAACAGTTCAAAATGAACTGCCTTTCTTTATAGTAGCGGAAGTTTATTCAACATTCAGAACCTCAACAATTTCCGGAACGAACTGCTTAATGGTGTTTTCCACCCCTAACCTCATCGTGGAGAAACTCATGGGGCAACCGTTGCAATTCCCGACCAGTTTTACAAAAACCGTTTTTCCCTTTACATCCACCAGTTCAATATCTCCACCATCTTTGTTCAAAAATGGTCGGATACTTTCCAGTGCATCCAAAACCTTCGTTACGGTTTCTTCGTATTTTATATTTTTCATAATTCTTTCTTTTTTTTCGAGATACAAGCTTCCGGATACATCTTCCATCTATCGGTTCCCTAAACCTCTATTCCATTCACTCCTCCAATCGCCAACGCTGCCACTATTTCTTCGGCGAACATCCGGCCATGGTGGTAATCTTCACCGCTTCAGTTGGAGGCAGGTTTTTATTTCTTTCCACCAAACTTTCGATCATATTTTGAGTGGTTTTGGTGTAGATTTCGGCAATCTTTGATCCATCCTGCAATGCTGCAGGGCGGCCCACATCACCCGATTCACGGATGCTTTGGATTAATGGGATTTCGCCCAGAACCGGGATTCCCAAATCTTCCGCAAGAAATTGAGCTCCCTGATTTCCGAAGATATAATATTTATGGTCCGGTAATTCTTCCGGAGTGAAATATGCCATATTTTCTATCAGCCCCAAAACCGGGATATTGATACTGTCCATGGTAAACATTGCGATTCCTTTTCTTACATCGGCTAATGCGATATGTTGCGGTGTTGAGACAATTACCGCTCCAGTGACGGGAACTTCTTGAACGATGGATAAATGGATGTCTCCTGTTCCCGGAGGAAGGTCGATCAAAAGAAAGTCCAGCTCACCCCAATGTGCATCTCTGATCATCTGATTCAATGCTTTTGAAGCCATTGGTCCACGCCAAACTACGGCCTGATTTGCACCGGAGAAATACCCTATCGAAAGCATTTTCACGCCGTAATTCTCAATGGGTTTCATCAGGTTTTTTCCATCTACTTCTATGGATAATGGTTTGTCGCCGAAAGTATCCAGCATGGTCGGAATGGATGGCCCATAAATATCGGCGTCTAAAACGCCAACTTTGAATCCCATTTTAGCCAAAGTGACCGCGATATTGGTGGTAACAGTAGATTTCCCAACACCTCCTTTACCGGAAGCGATGGCGATAATATTCTGAATACCGGGGATTTGCTTCCCTTTAATTTGATTTTGCTGAACTTCGGTTGGTTCTGGAGAAGCGATTTTCAATTTCAAGACCACCTCTTCACCGAACTCTGTTGCAAACGCCTGCTTCATGGCCACTTCCAACTTCTTCTTTTCGTGCATTGCGGGTGAATGTGCGGTCATATCGATATACACGTCGTTTCCCATCACCTGGAAATTGTGAACCAAATCGTCCACTTCTATCTCTTTCAGGAAATCCTGAACTTTTGCTTTCGTCAACATAATTTTCTTCTAAAAATTGAGTGACAAATTTAGGCAAATTTTTTCTTATTTAGAATGAATAAAATCTATGACTTTTGTCTTTCAAATAAAATGACCGCCTTTTCAGCAGTCATTATAATATTTTATTTAAAGTAAATTTGATTTTACAGTTCGCCGCCGTGATTATCAAGTTGCCCCTCCCATTTGGAGACGGCAGAAGTGGCCAACGCATTTCCGAGAACATTGGTCATGCTTCTTCCCATATCGCAGAAATGGTCGATCGGGAGGATCAATGCGATTCCTTCGGGCGGAATCCCAAACATGGTACAGGTTGCGACAATGATGACCAGACTCGCTCTTGGCACTCCGGCGATTCCTTTGGAAGTCAACATTAAAACCAAAAGCATTGTGATTTGTTGGCCGATGGTCATGTCGATTCCATAAATCTGGGCAATGAAGATCGCTGCGAAAGTCATATACATCATACTTCCGTCTAAGTTGAAGGAATATCCTAAAGGCAAAATGAACGACACCACCCTATTGTTACAGCCAAATCGCTCTAGTTCCTCCACCAGTTTCGGGAATACCGCTTCTGAACTCGTGGTGGAAAATGCGATGAGTAAAGGTTCTTTGATTCTGCGGAACAATTCAAATAGTCTGTTTCCGAGGATGAAATATCCCACGATGCAAAGCACTAACCACAAAACACCCAGTGCGAAAAAGAAATCCCGGAGATAAATGGCATAAACCTTAAAAATTTGAAATCCGTTTGTGGCAACCACTGCGGCAATTGCGCCCAGAACTCCCAATGGTGCAACCCACATGATGTAACCCACCATTTTCAGGATGGCGTGTGCACAAATATCAAACGCTTTGATGATGGGCTTGGTGTATTCTTCGCCCATATTTGCTAGAGCGATTCCGAACATGATTGAAAAAACCACAATCTGCAAGACTTCATTTGTGGCGAATGCCTCGAAAATACTTTTCGGGAAAATATGCTTTACGAAATCATCCATTGAAAATCCCTTGCTGGACTTGATCAAATCTTCTGCTGAAGAATGGTCCTGAATCGGAAGTTGCGTGACATGTCCCGGTTCCAGCCAGTTTACAAAAATCAACCCGATGAACAGTGAAACCAGTGATGCGGAAATAAACCAGAGCATCGCTTTTGTACCCACTCTTCCGATCATGCGCATATCGCTCATTTTGGCAATCCCCACTACCAGTGTCGTGAAAACCAGCGGCGCGATAATCATCTGAACCAATCTGATGAAAACGGTTCCCAAAAGTTTGATGTTTTTCGAGAAAGAATCTATGCTTTCAGGATATTGCGTGTGCACCACTCCGCCCATGATCACGCCCAGAATCAAACCGATGACAATGGCGATGAAGAGTTTGTTTTGACCTTTCATTTGTTTTGATTTATTTTTCAAAGGTTACAAATATAGATTTTTTTTGGTTGGGTGGAAATTGCGCTTTGCATGATTTTTGGCAGCGGAGTGCGGGAATCCTGCGAAAAGAAGGGTGGTTTTCCATTGTTCAGGATGTTTTTGGGAACATGCGGAATCCCGGACAAGCGATAGTAACGGAAATCCTTTTTGTTTTTTGGCATGGGGAACTGCTGGGGAAAAACAAAAAGATTGCAGTGGATAGCGCGGTCCCGAAAATTTTTGGGTTGGATGTGGCGTGGCGAAATTTTTCGGGATGGCCCCAAAAAAAATTTCACGAGGAAGATGATCGGGTGTAATGAATTTTGGGGAAACAAAAAAACCCCTGGAAATGCAGAGGTTTGATTTGGATTTTGTTTTAGATTATGCCTGCAAATATCTGGCGTAAGCATAGCCTTCTGTTCCTGAAGCGGTTTTCACCTTCCACCAGTCGTCAGAAGTTTGTTCTACCAAGGTTACGTTTTCACCTTTTGCGGCTTTTCCTATGATCGCGGCTTCGGTGGATGGTTCCTGTCTGATGTTGAGGTTGGAATCTTCGGTAGCCACGGTTAATGAGGTGCCGGCTGCCAATCCGGAAACCTGCACATCTACATTGATATCAGAAGCGGTATAGGTGGAATCAATTGCTCCCAATGCGTTCCAAACGGCATCTTTGGCCGCGGAATTGGCTGCATTCCCGGACACGTAAAGAATCCCGTTTTGTTCGGTAACCTGCAGGTTCGAAATTCCTGCAGATTGCGCTGCGGAGATTACTCCGGCGTATTTATCTTGTAATGCACTCATCTTAAATTATTTTACGGTGTAATTGTAATTGACTTTTCCTGCTTTCAAAGCATCTACAGACATTTTGATCTTTTTTGCCTGTTCTGGAGAAACGTTTCCGGTAAGGGTAAGTTCTCCATTCACCACTTCCACTTTCACTGAAGGGAAATCTTTCACGGCATCAGCCACTTTTTGCTGAACTTCGGGATCCACAGCGGAAACGGTTTCTACCACTGGAGGAGCGATGGTTGCCATGTCCATCACGTCTTTAATTCCCGGAATTGCTTTTAGGGAGGCGATCATCGCATCTTTTGAAGCTTCGTCCGCGAAAGTTCCGCTCAAATGTGCAGTTCCGTCTTTCACTTCCACGGAAGCACTCGGATTAGAAGTTACTACAGTGGTTGCCGTGGTTTGAAGTTCGGCATCGGAAATTTTTTTCTTACAGGCAATTGTACCGAATGACACAGCCAGTGCCAAAACTGCCATAGCGAGTGTTTTTTTCATAGTTGGATTATTTAATGTTAATAAAAAACTTATGCTCAAATTTAGCAATAATTTATGTGCCAATTTGGTAAAAAAATATAAATTTTTCTTAAAGTATCTGAAAAATTCCAACTAATTTGGGGATTTCGAAATGGTTTTCTTTTAAAGATCAATCGAAAAAAACCGCGCTGAAATTACTCGTCCGACCAGATTTTGCGAGGTAATTATTTTTCCGTAATCGTGCGGAAAGTGAGGTTGATTCTGGGCGAAAATATTTTTTTGGTCGGTGGCAGCCGGTGAAGCCAAAAGGTTTGAGTTTCGTCTTTCATCACCAAAAGACTGCCGTGTTCCAAAACCAGTTCCACTTTCTCTTTGGTTTCTTTGTGTTTAAAGGAAAACTTTCTTTCCGCACCGAAACTCAGTGAAGCGATGGCGCCATTTTTCTTCAGGTCTTTTTCGCCATCGCTGTGATAGGCCATTCCTTCGGTTCCGTCGTGGTACAGGTTTAAAAGACAGGAATTGTAGGTTTCACCGGAGATTTCCTCGACCCGTTTTTTCAGCTCCAACAATTCAGGAATCCATGGCAAAGCTTTTTTGGTGGATTTCGAATAGGTGTATTCAAAATCTTCATTTCCATACCACGCCACTTTTCTCTTGGTTAAAATCTTTTTCCCAAAAATTATGGCTTCGTCGTTTTTCCAGTTGATCTTTTTCAGCAGTTGCTCGAAAAAATAATCTGCTTTTTCAGGATCTAATATTTTGCCATAATAGTTCACCGTTCCATCTCTTGGAAGGAGGTTTGTTTCCGGGTCGGATTCTTGGTCGAAAAGGTGATGCATACTCATAAAATACGGAGAATTAAATTCACCATAGAAAGTCAAATCCTGGCTATGCCGGAAATCGGGATAAAATCCGCCCCTACTGAACTGTTCATGAATCTCCTCTAAGAAATCTCATTGAATAAACGCTTTTAATTTCTGCAAAATTAAAAGCGTTCAGTTTAGGACCATGTCTTTAGACGTAATGAATTGCGTTTTTACGATTTACTGATGTGGTAATACGCCAACATTTTGTAGTACAGTTTCGCGGCCAAAAACGCAGTCGGTTTCGGCATCGGCGAATCCATCAGTTCCACAATGTCAAAAGCCACCACATTGCATTTCTCAAAAACCTTTCTCAATAATTCCAAAGTGGGATACCACTGCAATCCGCCCGGTTCCGGAGTTCCTGTGGATGGCGCGATGGATGGATCGAAAGCATCCAAATCGATGGTGATATAAACATTGCCGGAAACTTTTTCCAGAACGTCATTCACCCAGTTTTCATTGACGGCGATCTGGTGCGCCCAAAAACATTGCTCTTCCTTCACGTGCTCCATTTCTTCAATGTCGCATGATCGAATTCCCACCTGTACCAAATTATGCTTTTTGCTGGCTTCGTAAACCGCACAAGCGTGATTGCAAGTGGAACCGTGGAAATCCGGTCTCAAATCGGTGTGCGCATCCAGTTGCAAAACCGTCAGGTTTTCATATTTTTCGCCAACTGCACGAATTGAGCCGATGGAAACGGAATGTTCGCCTCCGAAAAGCGTGAACAATTTTCCCTCGTGATTCAGCAATTCTTTGGTTTTCTGATAAACCGCTTCCGTCATTGCTTCCGGAGAAGATTTTTCAGAAACTTCACCCGCGAGGTAAACTCCTTCCAGATAAGGTTCGGTTCTGGTTTCAATATCGAAAAGCTCCATGTTTTCTGAGGCATCCAGGAAGAGTTCCGGGCCTTTGTCGGCACCTTTTCCCCAGGTTGAAGTTCCATCATAAGGAACGGTGACAAGCATTACTTTTGCGTTTTCAAGGGTCGCGTTTTCTTCTGGAATTCCGGCGTAAGTATTCATATTTTGATTGGTTTTTTCTGAGTGACAAAGATATGAAAATGTTCGGCTTGATTTGGTTTGAATGAGTTTCAATTGGCTTGAATATCATTAGAAAATTTAAGATTAAATTCAAAAAAACTTTTATTCCTAAGGAAACTTCCAATTTCATATATTTGAAAAAATAAACGAATGAAACGGGATCTCTACATTGATTTTGCAAAAGGAATGGCGACCATTGCCATTATTTTCATCCACACCGTTTTCTGGTCCGGTCAGTTTTATGTCCCTACAGAATTGCGGGTTTTGTCTTTGCTGGTGGATGTTCCGCTGTTTTATGCGCTGAGCGGGCTGACTTCCGGTGGCAATGTGGAAAAAACGATGTACCGCTTGCTGAAGCTGCAGATCACCTATATGATTTTCGTGACGTTTTTGTTTTTCCTTGATTATTTCTTTAAAGTTTTCGGGCTGAATTTCTTTGGTTTGGATTGGATGAAAGATTTCTATTCCACATTTGGTGCAAAATATACCCCAAAAAATATTTCCACCGAACCGCAATGGCAAAATCTCGGGAACTGGTATCTGCATCAATATACAATGGCGGACACTTTTCCTGTGGTGATGGGAAGTTTCTGGTATTTGAAGGTGTATTTCATTTTAACGGTTTTCGGTGTTTTGATTTTAAGGTTTTTTCCAAAACACGTCAAATGGTTTATCGCGCTTTGTTTCGGTTTGACCTTACTTTTCAATATTTTGCCATGGTATTATCCTAATGGACAAGTCGGCTATGTGGCGTTTTATCTCGGATTGTTTTTAGTAGCCCATCAGCTGAAAGGAAAACAAATTCCGAAAAAGTGGATTCCTGCGCTGTATGGAGTTTTAATTGCAATTTTGGTCATCCTGTTCTGGAATTTCGGCAAAGATTTTTTCATGAAGATGAACAAAGCCAAATTCCCGCCGAAACTGCTCTACATTTTCTGGTCCTCTTTCTCTTTGTTGACGCTTTTTGTTTTGTACAACCGCTTGAAAATCGAGAAGGACAACTTCGTCACCTATATCGGGAAAAATGCGATTTTCTATTATTTCGCACAGGGAATGAGTTCGTCTTTGGTCTATTTCATCGCGGTTCCTTTAAAAGAATATATGGCGTGGTGGATTTTGATGATTCTGATATTTTGCATCAATCTCCTTTTAGCCGTCATCATTGCCGAAGGCGCCAAAAAACTGGATGATTTCGGCTGGAAAGTTTTGGAATTTCTGCGAAAAAAAACCGCTTCAGCAATAAACTGAAACGGCAATGGATTGACCATAGCGGCAAATTATTCTTTCTTTCCGCCGCCTCTCACAATTACTGCGATCAAAATGATGAAAAGCAGCGCTCCAATCACCCAGTAAACCGGATTGGTAAACCATTCCTCGGTGGTGGTGGTTTTGGTGGAAGTGGTGGTTACATCTACTTTAGGCGTTTCTTCTTGTGCCAAAGCAAGGATGCTGAAGAAAAAAGTAAGTAAGAAAATCCCCAGATTTTCAATTTTTTTGGAAATAACATGCGTGTTCATAATTTAATATTTTAATGTTGTTTATTCTACTTTCAAGTTTTATGCCAATATTTTAGACCTTTATTTATCAATTATTCAAATCAGAATCCCAATATCCGTATTTTTGACAATCCTGACGCGAGGAAAAGAGCACAGGTGACCTCAAATAGAATCACTATTTTTACCGAAAAGTTTTCCACATGTTTAAACTGAAATTATTGACCGATCCGCGATGGGCAAATATCGCCGAAGGAAATCTCTCAGAAATCCTCACCGACCACGCATGGTGCGAACAAAAAGCTACCACCAACGCCATCACATTGATCACGATGCTTCCCGAATATCCTGAAATCGTGAGCGAACTTTTAGCGATTGCACAGGAAGAGCTGGAACATTTTCAAATGGTTCACGAGATCATTAAAAAACGGGGTTACGAATTCGGCAGGGAAAGAAAAGACGATTATGTAGGCGAACTCATGAAATTCGTCCGACAAGGCGGTACCCGAGACGAAAGGATTATCGACCGCATGCTCTTCGCCGCGATGATTGAAGCCCGAAGCTGCGAACGCTTCAAGGTTTTGACTGAAAACATCAAAGACGAAGAACTGAAAGTTTTCTATAAGGAACTCATGATTTCCGAGGCCAATCACTACACCACCTTCATCGGTTTTGCCAGAAAATTGGGCGATCCCGAAAAAGTCAACCAGCGCTGGGAAGAATGGCTGGAGTATGAATCCAAAGTCATTCAGTCTTACGGTAAAAAAGAAACCATCCACGGATAGTATTTTTTAGCCCAGGTTTTCGGATTTTTAGTATTTTTACCATCATTAACAATAAGTCTGAAAACGTCAATGGACCGTACCCGATTCGAACAACTTCTCAACACTCTGGCAAAATCATTTTTTCAGGGATTGCTCATTATCGGGCCGTTTGCGCTCACCGTGTGGATCATCTGGTACATTGTTTCGACTATCGATAACATCATCCCCGCCCTTTCGGAGAAACTGTATCCCGGAATCACCTTTCTGATTGTGATTCTGGGGACCACACTCATCGGATATTTAGGCAATAAATTCATTATCGGGCGTGTGGTGGTCGACAGTTTCGATTATCTCCTGGAGCACACCCCGGGAATCAAATTCATCTACACCTCGCTGAAAGATGTGATGACCTCATTCGTGGGCGACAAAAAGAAATTCAACCAACCCGTACTCATCAAGACCGGTGAAAATCCGGAGATTTGGCGCGTGGGATTTTTAACCCAAAATGATTTGAGCTCAGTGGGTTATCCGGATTACGTTTCGGTTTATCTGCCGCATTCTTATGCGGTTTCCGGTTGGGTGGTTTTTGTTTTGGCCACCAATATCGTGCATCTCGAAAATGTTTCCGCAGCGCAAGCGATGAAGTTTGCCGTGAGCGGCGGCGTTGCAGGTTTCCATTCTGATGACAATGTTTTCAAGGCACCGGAATGAAATAATGAACAATTAATAATGAACAAAGAAACGGCAGTAGCCCCAATTTTTGTTTAAAACTCTCAATTTCCAATCATTATTTATTAATTATTCATTATTTATGAAACTCCCATACGCTGAACCTTTCAGAATAAAAATGGTGGAAGAAATCCAACAATCCACCCGCGAACAAAGAGAACAATGGCTGAAAGAAGCCAATTACAATTTATTCAACCTGAAATCATCGCAGGTATTTATCGATCTGTTAACCGATTCCGGAACCGGCGCCATGAGCGACCAACAATGGGGCGCCCTGATGACGGGCGACGAAAGCTACGCCGGCTCCAGAAGCTTCCAGCAGCTGCATGAAACCGTGCAAAAAATTTCCGGCTACCAATACCTGCTCCCCACGCACCAAGGAAGAGCCGCCGAAAACGTGCTGTTTTCAGTTTTGGTGAAAGAGGGCGACGTGGTTCCCGGAAACTCGCATTTTGACACTACAAAGGGACACATTGAATTCAGAAAAGCACATGCCATCGACTGCACGGTGGACGAAGCTTTCGATATTGAAAACCTATATCCATTCAAGGGAAATATAGACCTGGCAAAATTGGAGCACGTTTACCAAATCTATCCGAAAGAAAAAATTCCGTTCTGTTTAATTACCATTACCTGCAATTCTTCCGGCGGACAACCGGTTTCCCTGGAAAACATGAGGGCCGTGAAAGAACTTTCAGACCGTTACGGAATCCCGATTTATTTCGATTCCGCGCGTTTTGCAGAGAACGCCTATTTCATCAGACAAAGAGAAAAAGGCCAGGAAAACCGTTCGATAAAGGAAACCGCGCGAGAGGTATTTTCTTATGGAGTGGGAATGACGATGAGTTCCAAAAAAGACGGCTTGGTCAATATCGGCGGATTTATCGCCCTAAACGATGAAAAAATCTACCGCGCCGCATCCAATTTCACCATCATCTATGAAGGGTTCATCACCTATGGCGGCATGGCGGGAAGAGACATGGCCGCATTGGCGGTTGGCTTGAATGAAGCCACGGAATTCCCCTATCTGGAAAGCCGCATATCGCAGGTGGAATATCTCGGAAACAAGATGATTGAATACGGAATCCCAATCCAGAAGCCGATTGGCGGACATGCCGTTTTCATCGATGCCTTAAAGTTTTTGCCCAACGTAAAAAGAGCGGAATACCCCGCACAAACCCTGGCCAACGAAATCTACAAGGAAGCGGGAATCCGCACGGTGGAAATCGGGACCATTTTGGCAGACCGCGATCCGGACACCAGAGAAAACCGCTACCCAAAACTGGAACTGGTTCGCCTCGCCATCCCGCGCAGAACCTACACGAACAACCACATGGATTATATCGCGGCAGCGGTGAAAAACGTTTTCGACCGACGAGACGAGATTCTGAAAGGGTATCACATCACGTGGGAATCTGAAATCCTGAGACACTTCACCGTGAAACTGGAGGAAGCTTAAAATTTAGAGAAAATCATGAGGAGCATTGCTGATGTTTTGAGCTTCAGCAATGTTTTTTTTTGCGTAATTTTGAATAAATAATATACCGACATGACAACCATTACGATCAACAACCCAAATAATTTCAGTCTGGCAACCTTAAAAAAGCTGCTGCAATCATTGGATATTGAAGTGGTTAAGATAGAAAGTGAAGAGGAAGAAATTCCGGCGGAACATTTGCCAAGCATACAGAAAGGACTGGAAGAGCTGAAACAGGGATTGGGAAAAGACAGTACCGAAATCCGCAATAAGGCAAGAGAAATATGTTCAAGATAAGGTGGATGCCCGAAGCGGAACAGGAGTATTATTCGACCCTGGAATATTGGATTGAGCACAACAAATCCACCGAATATTCGCTGAAAATAATGCAGGAAGTAGAAAGATTTGAGGAAATTCTGATCTCTAATCCTCATCTGGGCAAAACGACCAATACCGAACTTTCTGTTTTAAAAATCACGATGCTCAATCAATTTTACATTTATTATAAAGTAACGCAGCGCACGATAAATATCATTGCTTTCAAGAGCACCCACGAAGATCATCACAAACATGGTTTAGGCATTTGATCCGTTCGGCATTGCTGAGCGGATTTTTTAATTCGCTATGTTGTAGGTAATTATTGTTTGGTGGATTGAGTTTTTAGTTGGATATTTGAGAGTTGCTGCTAATTTACACCCTTATCAATGATAAGATTTTTCATCACCTTTTCACTTATTTTATTTTTTGGCTGTAATAATTCTGAAACACAACAAAACGAAGAATTAAACAGAATAGTTCAAAGCATCTGTATTTACCATTCGCTAACGAATAAAATTAATCCAGAAATACTCCCGCTCACAGTATATTCATCGAATGAGCGTGATAATATAATCTATCAATATCCTTCTGTTGATATAGAAGAGATTTTAAACGCTTACCCAAATTACACTAAAACTGATTCTTTAAAAATTCTTAATAATACCTATGAGCTGAATAGAATAAATATTATAAAAGATATTAATCCTAAATTGAAATATAACACTGCAAAAAGTAATAAAAACACCTTTCAGGTTTCAAGTCCAATTTTCCTCAGCAATGATCAGATGGCTTTTATTGTAGTTACAAAGTGGGATAAACTTGGTTATTTTCAGGAAAATATTTACATCCTTAAAAGAGATCTAGAAAAGTGGAATGTTGTTAATTCAAGAATTGGACAAAAACAATAAAGTAGTAAAAACCACAAAATCCGTTTGGCATTGCTGAACGGATCTTTTTTTGCATTTACAAAGCTTCAATTACCAAAGCCTCCCCACTTTGCGCCCGCTACTTAGCCAGTTTACTTTCCAACACCAAATGATACGTCCACATACCCATCCTTGACGTCCACAACCCCAAATTCCCGGTCCCAAACCACAAATTCCCGGTCTATAACCCCAAATTCCCGGTTCCAAACCACGATGTCCCGGTCCCGAACCACGAATTCCCGGTCTGCAACCGCGTTGTGTTGCCTCGGAACCACGATTGCATAAAAAATCCCCGCACGAGGCAGGGATATGGTAGTGAAATGTTGGCCAGTTATTCGCCACTCGGCTGTTCACCAGGGGGTTTTCTGTTGCCTCTCGACAAAAAGAACTGCTTCAGCTCGTTCATCTTCGTTTCGTAACCCGCCACCTGGGAGCCGGCCCTGTAAACGGTGTAGGCGTAATCTTCCAGCGCGCTTTGGTAATTGTCGTGATCGTGCAAGATTTTGGTGTTTTTGATTTTTTCCTGCAAGGCACCCAAACGGTTCTCCAGATTTTCCATTACCAAGCGGCTTTTGTAATCGTTTTCAAACTCCGTCCAATCCAGATCCGGCACCGAAAGGTTGGGCATATTCTGGCGGTAATCCCACACCTTGTTGACCAGGAGTTTGTTTTGCTCGTTGATGCTTCCGTAGATCATGCGCTCATGGGGAGTCAGGGTCACCGTCAGCATTGCGAGGGTAGTTTCCAATTGGGTGAGGGCGTCTTCTGCGGCAGCGATCTCAGCCGGGGTGAGATGTGCATTGTTGAGATTTGTTAAAGGCATAACTATAAGTTTTAATGGTTAGCATTAAGAAAATACTATAACCCAGTCAACTAAACACCCGTGAAAACACCCTATTTGATGTTCTACCTGTGATGCCTTTTGAAAAACGCCACCATTTCGGGGAGGGATTCTTTGGGAAATTCGTGTCCGGCATTGCGTTCTTCCACGACAAGTTCCGTATCATTGATTCCCTTATAAAAAGTTTGGTCCCCTTTTACCACGGCGGTTTTAGCGTCCGTTTTCAAATTGGACGCCACGATATCGATGGACTGTTTCTGCATGCGGTACGGAACCAGCGGATCATTTTTGCCCATGCTCATCCAGATCGAAACAGGCTTTGCATTCTTCACCATCAAACCTCCCTGTGCGGCCACGGAGCAGATGGCCGCGATCTTGTCGCCTCTTTCTTTCCACAAAACATTCACGAAACGCGCACCGTTGGAATGGCCCGCCAAGTAAATCCTATCGGAATCCAAGTGGAATTTGTTCTGCAATTGCTTTAAAACCTCGTCGAAAAAAAGCACATCCCGGTTTCCATTTTCGTTCGGGAACATTTGCCAACCGTTCAGCAGTCCCTTTTTATCGATCACATAGCCCGAAGTCCCGGGGATGCCCTGCATGAAGACCACCAAAGCTTCCGGAAAATATTTTTGGAAAGGCATGGTTCCCGATGCGTGCTTTGCGTTGCCGCCATGTCCGTGAAAGACAAAGACCACGGGAATTTTTTCGCCGGTTTTGTCTGGTTCATAAATCAGCGCTTTTCGCTCGGCACCATTGATATTGAAAGTGAATTCCTTTTGTGCAAAACAGCATGGAGACAGCGCTGCCAGCAGAAAAATCAAAATGTTTTTCATATAACTTTTTGAGGTAAACGAAAAAATTGCCGGTTTTCTTATTTCAATAAAAGCGAAGTTATGCGTGATTTGCCCATTTCAAAAAACCAGCTACCGATTCTGCAGCTCCATCATGCCTTCCGGGGAGACAAAATCATAGTTCCAGGCGGGTTCGAAGGTGAGTTCTATTTCCACTTCTATTTCCGGAAATTCTTTTTCCAGGGCGTTGGTCACCCCCATTTTGATGGCGTCACCCATCGGACAAAATGGCGAGGTCAAAGTCATCAACACGTGCACTTTATCTTCAGCCGGGAAATCAATGTCATACACCAATCCCAAATCGATGATATTGACCATTAATTCAGGATCCATCACTTCATAGAGCACCATTTCTGCGCGTCTTTGGAAGTCGTAATTTTTATCGTTTTCGTCGAAAGTCATGCTAATTTTTTTGTTTTGTGTAAGAGTAATTTAAAGACATTCACATTATAAATCACCGCCAAAACCACCCACAGGAAAAGGCCGATTCTGATGACGACTAAATGCTGCAAAATCAGTCCTAAAGCGAAAGTGAGCATCGCCGCGATAAAAATCCGGAACTGCCAAATGGTGAGTCGCTCGCTATACAAATGCTTCGGGAGCGGCACTTTCACCTTCCCCGAAAGGTGTTTGTAATGGCCATTCCAAATGATGAAAGGCAAGGTCTTGAAGGTTTTTCCTAAAATAATATTGGTGATCCAACCCAGGAAAATCAGCGTCCCATAAACCATCACCCATCGGTAACCTTCGGAATAATAAACCACGGGAATGATAAGCACCGCTATTATTAAACTTAAAAAGGAAAGAAAGGCATGCTTCATCAGGAGTTCGACCCTTTTTCGCAAACGGTTTTTGTAGGCATCATAAAGATACGTCAGCCAAAAGACGATTCCGAGAAAAACGAGACCTGCTTCAATGAAAATCCGCCAGGTGATCTGGAAGAAAAAGCCGTCTATCAAAAATAAAATTAACCCGAGGTTTTGAAAAAAGAATGCCCTTTTCAGCAAATATTCTTTGGTAGATTTCCCCAACAAAAACATGGGAACCAGTTTGGTGGAAACGCCCGCAATGAGCTGCAGAAACCATCCCGCAATTCCCATGTGCGCATGAAGTTTCAGCACCTCCAAATGGCTGATCGGAAAAATGGACGACCTCATCTTCAGGTTGATTGCCAACAAAAGCCCCACAGAAACCGTGAAAAGCAACCAAATTGCCGAACCGGTAATGAACATTTTCTGGGCGGAATATCTGGCGCAAATCCTGGCGGTTTTCAGCACATTCACCACAAAAAGCACCACCGAAAAAACGATGAGCGAACCACCCGAAATCATCACCCAACCCACATCGAGGTTCCAAAATTTCCAGGTGAGCAAAATAATACCCAAAGTGAGGGTGTACCAACTTAAGGAAGCCATTTTTTCGCTGTAGAGATCCTGCTCGCAAATCACGGGCAGCAACTGATGAACCGCCCCAAAAATAATCATCGTTCCCCATCCCAAAGCGGCGAGGTGCACAATGGTCAATAAATGCGGGGTGAAATAATGCCGGGTAAAGGATTCCGGCGTCAAAAACATCACCACGCAAAGAACCAGAAAAACCACTGCTCCTGTTGCATAAAACGGAAGAATTGCGCTGTTTCCCGGTGCTTTACCGATGTTGATTTCTGCCACTTTTTGAATTCGGTTTAGAAATTATTTTTTGTAAAAAATGAGCATCCTCACATTTCCCTCTTCGATATTGTGAATGTGGACCTCAAAATCTTTTTCTGCCAACTCTTCCAAAAGGTACACAGGAATCCTTTTGTGGTCTATGTACAGCGCGTTTCCGGCAGGAAGCGTTTCCAGTTCGCCGAGAATCGCCTGCATGGGACCGGGCATTTCCAGTTCGCGCACATCAATCTTGGTGAGTTGGCCTTCTTCAAATCTGGAAAGAACCTCGTCGAAATGTGCCGCATCGTGCATTATCACTTTGCTGTCTGCGGTTTCGGAAGCCGGTTCCTCCTCTTTCTTTTTCTTCAGGAAATAGGTGTGGAATTCTTTGTCGGAAATGTTTTCCACAAAGGAATCTTCGGCTTTCTGCTGCTTCAAAAGATGGATCAAAGGAGTAGGAACGAAATTATTGACCACACAAAGAATCTTCCCGTTTGGAACTTCCTTGAAGCGGTGCAGAATTTCCTTCAGCGGATCGGCTCCGTCATCAATAATCGGACGAACATCATAAAAATCGATATCTTCTTTCGGGGCGTTTTGTAGCCAGCCCGGTCTCGGCTCGTGCGAAGTTTCCTCTTTTGGCGATTCCATTCCCTCGAAAACAAATCCGAGCGGAGCAAGCACCCTTTTGAAGTCTTCCACTTTCGCGCCGCCCATTTTCGCAGCTTCCGCAATGGTTACCCGGGAAGCCATGATTTTTCTTAAAATCGGATTCTTCAGTTTTTCCAGTGGTTTTGCAATGGAGGCGATGGCTTCCACAGATTGCGAATTCTCTTTAATCAACTCGGATATTTTTGTTTTTGCCGTAATTATTTTCATCTTCAATTTTCGATTTTATGGTCCGTTTTCGCGCTATTATTTTTGAATCTGTTCTTTCGCCCAAAATTCATCGTCATAGTCTTCCAAAGCGTTGTGTTCCTCACCGTGAAGGATTTCCCCGATTTTTTGGAGTTCCTCTACTGAAAGTTTATTTTCCAGATATGGGAAAAGCTGCCGCTCCTCGAATCTGGTGTGGTCATCTATCAAATCTGCGAGTTCCAGATAAAGCGGATAACTTTTTTCCTCGGTTCTCACATTGATTTCGTTGATTTTAGCAATAATCAGTCTGTGTTCATTCAATCCACGGTTCACCATTTCATCTTCCACATCAAGGAAAAGCAACTGTTCTTCAGACTGGAAATGGTGCTCCAGATGATGTTTCCAAAACCAGTTGATGTACCTGTTCATTCGCTCGGGTTGCACTTCGGCTTTCACGCCTTTTCTGAGTTTCCAGCAAAATAGCAGTGTAGCGTGATGTTCACGGGAAATCGGGACGATGTTTTCGTTTCGTTTGATGGGTTTTTTTTCCATATCATTTTTTTTGCCTTAATATTTGCCTTTAAATACCACAATTTGAATCATCTATTGATAAATCCATTGTGGTTTTTTAAGCTTTAAACTCCCCTTTTCCGCAATTATAAGGCGTAGTGAAGAATCATTGGTAAAGAAAGTCCACATCCAATTGATGAAGATGATGAGTTTATTCCGAACGCTCAGAATCAGCATTAAATGCAGGAACATCCAGAAAACCCATGCGAAAAATCCCTTAAAACTGAACAGGGGCAAATCCACCGCGGCTTTGTATTTGCCAACGGTCGCCATGCTTCCCTGATCTTTGTACAGGAAAGGTTTTATCGTTTTCCCTTTAATGATTTTATTAAAATTCAAGGCCAGATTCTTCGCCTGATTGATGGCAACATTTGCCACTTGCGGGTGACCTTTTGGATATTTTTCGGAAATCTGCATCGCAATGTCTCCCACCGCAAAAATATTTTCGAATCCTTCTATTTTGTTGAAATCATCGACCAAATATCTATTTCCCTGAATGATTTCCTTTGAAAAACCCTCGATGATATTTCCGGTAACTCCTGCCGCCCAAATTACATTTTCGGATTTGATGGCATAGCCGTCTTTCAAGATCAGATTTCCATGTTCATACCGGTCCACAAAACGGTTGAGCAAGACCTCCACTCCTAGTTTTTTCAAATATTCCAAAGAGGCCGTTTGAGCCAGTTCGCTCATATTTCCAAGCGTTTTTCCACTTCCTTCGACCAGGATAATCCTGATTTTCGAAGTGTCGATTTCCGGATAATCTTTTGGAAGGATATTCTTTTTCATTTCTGCAAAAGCACCGGCCAATTCCACACCGGTCGGTCCGGCTCCCACGATCACGATATTGTTTAGACCGCTGTTGTAATCTTGGGTGGAATTGATGCGCTCGAAATTCCTTAAGACCCTGTTTCTGATCTGGATTGCCTCAAAAGTGCTTTTCAGTGGCAATGCGGATTTTTCCAGTTCCGAGTTGTTGAAATAATTGGTTTTGCAGCCGGTTGCAATGACCAAATAATCATATCCAAATGCTCCGGCATCGGTTGAAATTGTTTGTTGATCAGGATTTACCGAATTTACTTCTGCCATCTGAATACGGACTCCTTCCCTTTTCTGAAAAATTTTCCGGAAAGGAAACGAGATGCTCGAAGGTTCCAGCTGCGCAGCCGCGACCTGATAAAACAACGGCTGAAACTGGTGGTGATTGGACTTATCCAGCAAAAGCACATCGTAATGCTTGTTATCAATGTGTTTCACGAACTGAAGTCCCGCAAATCCACCGCCGATGACGGCTATTTTCTTTTTCACAATAATTGATTTTGCTGTTGGTAGAGCGTTGTTAGCGCTTCAAGCGCTAACAACGCTTTTTAATTAAACTTCCGTAAGTTGCCGATCCAGCTCCAAAGCTTTTGGAAACAGGTAATCGTTTTCCAGCCGGAAGTGCTCGTTTAAATCTGCCTCAAATTCTTTAAGTTTTCCATAAAGGAAGGAAAATGAGTTACATGCATTCTTAGGAGGCGTGAAATTGTGGGTGATTCTCCTGATCAAATTCAGGTCCTCATTTGCAATTTCGTGATCCTTTAATAAAACCCTGATCGGCAAATCCAAAGTCCCGACTTCATAAGTCGTTTTTTCTTCCGGATTTCTTCTTTTCGCCAAACCTTGTTTGATGACCGGGAAAAGCACGCCTTCTTCGTTGGCAATGTGATCCAATAAATCCTGGAGGAAATGGTGAGTCTGGGTTGCAACCCGGTGAAGCTCCGGATGATCTGTTCCATGGTGTTCGGAAACCTTGATCGCCAAACCATTCAGTGCTTCCGCGTTATCTTTGATGTACTGATGGTGTTTTTCCACGATATAGTCTGCAAGTTCATCAAGCTCCCATTCATCGAAATCATCACTTTTAGCCGAATTTGAACCGGAATCGCTGCAGCCGAATTTCACTCCTTTTTCTTTGAGCAATTCCGCCTTTTTCACATCCTTTTCGGGAATCGCACCTTTAGCAGTTTGTTTTTCTGCCGGATTTTTTGCGATTAACACTTTGTACCATTCCGGACCCTTTTGAAGGTATTCCCAGGTAAAGATATTTCCTCTTTCCGCCAAAAGTTCATAATACAGCGGTTTTGGATCATGGTCATTATCAATGATGAAACTTTCGCCGGGATTCAGTGCATCGAAATGTTGAAAGATCGTCGGATGCTTGAATTTTGGTTCAATTTTGGTCACGTCCAAAGTTTCCTTCGGTTCAGGTTTCGCTTCCTCTTTGGTTTCTTCGGCAGGATTTTTCGCGATCTGCACCATAAACCATTCCGGTCCCTTCTGCAGATATTCCCAGGTGAAAATATTTCCTCTTTCGGCAAGAAGCTCGTAATATAAAGGTTTCGGATCATGGTCGTTTTCTATGATGAAACTTTCACCTGCTTCCAGAGCGTCGAAATGTTTAAAAACGGTGGGGTGTTTCAGGCGAGGTTCTATTTTGGTAACGTCCAAAGTTTCCAGTGTTGCCATTGTTGTTTAGATTTATTTGTTTAAAAATTGGTTTATTCGATATTTATGGGTCTTTCCATTAAAAAATTAATCAAAAAAAATAAGACCATTTTATCCTTTTTAGGTTTAAAAATTTTTCATCCTCTTTTTAATTGCAAAACTTCGTCCACATCTTCATTTCTGAATCTGCTTAAAGTGACCTTTCCATAGATTTTATAGAGTTGGTCTCTCGCTTCCTTGTATTCATTGTGTATCGGACAAGGATTGGATTCCGAGCAGAATGCCAAACCGAGACCACAACCGTGAAACATTTTATCTCCGTCAATGGCTTCCACGATGTCTGCCAAAGAAAATTCCGCCGCTTTATCCGAGATATAAAATCCGCCGTATCTCCCTTTTGCAGATTGCAAAAATCCCTGCCTGCTCAATCCCTGCAGAATCTTCGCGATGAAAAGCTCGGGAGAATTAATCTTCTCCGAAATTTCTTTGATATTTACCATGGTTCCGTCTTTGGATTGCTGCGCGATGTAAATCATCGCCCTTAACGCATATTCACATGTTTTCGAAAGCATATCTCTAATTCTACCCGACAAAGGTAAAGATAATTTTTTAAATAGGACAAATTTGTCTTAATTAAATTTAAGCATAAAAAAATCCTCCGAGAAAAATGCTCAGAGGATTCAATAAAACTATTCGGGTTAAACTTCCACACTTTCTACAGCATGTTGTTTCACCAGTTCCTGCTGCACATTTGGCGGAACCAGTTGATAATCCGAAAACTTCATTTTGAATTTGGCTCTTCCTCCCGTAATGGAGCGAAGTGTGGAACCATAATCATGCATTTCGGCTAAAGGAACATTTGCCAGAATTTTTTGGTAATGTCCTTCGGAATCCATTCCGGAAATCACGGCGCGTCTGGTTTGCAAATCTCCCATTACATCACCAGTATCTTCGTCCGGACAAAGGATTTCCACAGCATACATCGGTTCCAAGAGTTGAGGTTTCGCCAAGTGGAAAGCAGTTTTAAACGCTCCGGAAGCCGCGAGTTGGAAGGAAATATCGTTGGAATCCACACTGTGCATTTTTCCGTCATAAACAGAAACACGAATATTTTGGCAGTGAGAGCCGGTTAAAGGACCTTCTTTCATCTGCTGCATAATTCCTTTCTTAATGGCACCGATGTATCGGTTATCGATTGCTCCGCCCACGATGCACCAGTAGAAAGCGAGTTTTCCGCCCCATGGTAAATCCTCGATTTCTTTTTGGCGGATGCTCATTCCGGTTGGCTCTTCCATTCCTTCGTAGAAATTTTCAACACGCATGTGGATTTCCCCGAACTGTCCTGCTCCACCGGATTGCTTTTTGTGGCGATAATCGGCATCAGCTTTAGAGGTAATCGTCTCTCTATACGGAATCTTAGGATTACTGAAATTCATTTTCACGCCAAATTCGTCCTGCAGTCTTTGTTTCACCAAATCCAGGTGCAACTGACCTTGACCGTGAAGCAAAGTTTGTTTCAATTCCGCAGATTGTTCTACCCTCAAAGTGGGGTCTTCCTCAGAAATTCGGTTGAGTGCGGTCACCAATTTTTCCATATCTGCTGAAGAATCTGTGGAAACAGCTTTTCTGATTCTGCTTTCCGGGAATTCCATCGGGCGGATTTTTCGATCCAGACCTTTTGTATTCAAAGTATTGTTGGAGTGTCCGTATTTCAATTTCACGGTGGCTCCCAAATCTCCGGCGACCAGTTCATTTACAGGAATCCTGTCTTTTCCTTTAGCCAAAAATATTTGCGAGATTCTTTCTGTTTCGCCATTGTTTGCATTGACCAGTTCGTCTCCTGCCTTCAATTTTCCGGTCAGAACTTTAAAATAAGAAACCATTCCCACTTGCGGTTCGGATAAGGTTTTATAGATAAAAATGGTTGTTTTGTCGTTCGGATCGTATGTGATTTCTTCACCGTTTTCCAATTTCCTTGCCGGTCGATCTGCTGGTGACGGCGCGATATCGTTGATGAATCCCATCAATCTTCCACTTCCCATATCTTTCAAACCGCTGGTCACGAAAACCGGGAAAAACTGCTGGTTTGCAATGGCAATGGTGATTCCTTTTGCCAATTCTTCTTCGGAAAGATTTCCTTCCTCGAAATATTTTTCCATTAACCCCTCCTCATTTTCGGCCGCGATTTCCACCAAAGCGTTGTGCATCGCGTTGGCTTTTTCCATTTCAGATTCCGGGATCGGCTTTTTCTCAGGTTTTCCACCGTTTTCCGGAAATTCATACATCACCATTCTCAGCGCATCGATGATCTGGTTAAAGTGGGGTCCGGAATTATATGGATACTGAATAGGAACCAGTTTCGGGCCGAATCTTTCTTTTGCCTGTTCCAAAGTTTTCTCGAAATCCGCCTTCGGGTGATCCATCTGGTTGATGACGAAAATAGTCGGCGTGTGGTTTTTTTCCACATATTCCCAAACGAGTTCGGTTCCTACTTCCACACCGTTTGCTGCGTTCAAGACGATTACTGCGGTATCGGCGACTTTCAAAGAAGAAACGATTTCACCTACGAAATCGTCAAATCCGGGAGTGTCGATGATGTTGATTTTATTGTTGCGCCAGTTGACAAACATTTGGTGGGAGAAAATAGTTTTGCCTTTTTCGTGTTCCAAATCGGTATTGTCGCTCACGGTGTTCTGTGTTTCCACAGTTCCGCGGCGCTTAATCTCCCCGCCTTCAAATAACATGGCTTCAATGAGCGTGGTTTTCCCGCTATCGGAATGTCCGAGCATGACCACGTTTCGTAAATTTTTGGTTTCAGCACTCATAACTATCTGTTTTGTTTAAAGTTTGACTTTTGAATGGATTTCACGTTTGGTATTTCAAGAAATGACGCTACTGCATTTGAACCTATTTCCTCCATTTTTTGGAAAACTAAAGTTACGAAGTTTTTAAATTGGTTTGCCAAAAAATAAAGATTTGAAGGAATGACATTTGGCAGATTATTTTGAAGTCCGAATTTTTGTTACATTTGTACTATCATGCTTAATCAACAACAGATTAATATCATTATCAATACTTTAAAACCATTTCATCCGAAAAAAATTGGGATTTTCGGTTCCTTTTCCCGTGGGGAAAATCATGATCAAAGTGATATTGATATCCTGTATGTCTTTGAAAATTCAATAGGACTATTTAAACTTCTGCAAATCAAAGATGATCTGGAGAAAAAACTCAATAAAAAAATTGATTTGGTTTCAGAGAAATATGCGCATCCAAAATTGAAACCTACCATTATGGAGGACTTAAAAGTGATTTATGAAAACTGAGAAAGACTTGTTCAGATTAGGTCATATTAAAGACTGCATCATAAAAATCTTAGAATTGGTCAAAATTTCAAGAACATTTTAAAATTTTGAAGTTAAGTGGATTGAACAGGATGCCATGATTAGAAATTTTGAAATCATCGGTGAGGCGTCCAACCATATCTCTGACGAAACCAAAGAAAAACATCCTGAAGTTGAATGGAATCTGATGCGTGGAATGCGAAATTTTATCTCTCATGAATACTTTGGCGTTGATTTAGAAAATATTTGGGAAACAGCCGTCCACGATATTCCCATACTCAATTTACAGATAGAACAAATAATTTCCGATTTAAGTAAGCCTTAACATCCCGCCCCTTTTTCCAAATTCAGCAATCTTATGGAAGAATCACAAAAAAAACGGACAGAAAAATTCTGCCCGTTCTACTATATAAAGTGAAAACCCTTACTTAATAAGTCCCAATTCCACCAATCTTTCGTGCAGGAATTCACCTGCAGTAGTGTCCGGATAAAGTTTGGGGTTGTTTTCATCATAGGTCCCTTCCAAAGCATTGAGCGGCATTTCGCTTACCGGATGCATAAAGAACGGAATGGAATATCTGGAGCTTCCCCACAATTCTCTTGGCGGATTGACCACTTGGTGAATCGTGGATTTCAGTTTGTTGTTAGTATGTCGGGAAAGCATATCTCCCACATTGATCATCAACTCATCCGGTTGAGCAATCGCATCAATCCATTCTCCATCGTGGTTTTGAACTTGAAGCCCTTTTCCTTGAGCGCCCATCAACAAGGTGATTAAGTTGATATCGCCATGTGCCGCTGCACGAACAGCATTTTCCGGTTCTTCCGTAATTGGCGGATAGTGAATCGGACGAAGAATCGAGTTCCCTTCTTTCACAAATTTGTCGAAGTAGAATTCATCCAATCCGAGATGCAACGCGAGCGCCCTCAAAACGTAAACACCGGTTTTTTCCAACATTTGGAAGGCCACTTTCCCAACTTCGTTGAATTTCGGGGTTTCTTTTACCGTAACATTTTCGGGATAAACTTCGGCATATTTTGAACCTTCGTCAAGGTATTGTCCAAAATGCCAGAATTCCTTCAGGTCACCTTTTTTGAAACCCTTTGCGGTTTCTTTACCGAATCCCACATAACCGCGCTGTCCGCCGATTCCCGGGATTTCGTATTGTTGTTTGGTCTCCACAGGAAGGTTGAAAAAATTTCTTACTTCGCCATAAAGTTCATCAACCAACTCGTCATCCAGAAAGTGACCTTTCAGGGCAACAAAGCCGATTTCTTCGTAAGCTTTTCCGATTTCATTTACAAATTTTTGCTTGCGTTCCGGGTTGTCCGAAAGGAAATCACGCAAATCCACACTAGGAATTTGATTCATTGTATTTGCTTAAAAATTACGGCTGCAAAAATAGGGAAAATTTACCGGAGCAGAAATCTCGTTGAAATGATTTGTATAAAACAATTCACAATGATCATTGAGATTGTTTTCACCCGTTTTGTAGCCTCCGGAAATCACCCATGAAAATTATTTTGAGGACAAGAAGAAATGATCCGCAACATAAAGGGATTTATGGGCAAAAGCAAAGATTTTGTTTCGAACAACCAATTTGGTGAATATGCGTTCATCAGCGGCGGAATAATGAGATCAAAAATTAACTTTTCGAAAAAAAATAGGATTTAGCTTAATCAAATTAACTGAAAACCACCACTTCTTTCAGCGGCAGTAAAAATCTGAAAGCACTTGGCGGACCATTAAAAGTAAATCCATTTCCCGCTTAAAAAAGTTGGAAAAGAATTATTATGACTAAATTTGCATCCATTCAAAATTTCCAATGAAACAGTTCTCTTCCAAACGAAGCATCCAGATTTTAGCACATCTTTTAGAGCAGTACGGAATCCACAATATCGTGATTTCGCCGGGTTCCAGAAATGCACCTTTAGCCATCCATTTTTCGGAACTGGAAAGTTTCAACTGTTACAGCATCGTGGACGAACGAAGCGCCGGTTTCGTCGGTTTGGGAATGGCGAAAAGCGAGAAGAAACCAGTTGCCATCACTTGCACAAGCGGTTCGGCGTCAGCAAATTATTATCCAGCAATTACCGAAGCATTTTACCAGAATATCCCGCTTTTGATTTTAACGGCAGATCGTCCAACCGATTTTGTGGATATTTTTGATGGGCAAACCATTCGCCAAAAAGAGATTTTTGCGCAGCATTCTTATGGAGACTTTCAACTTTTGGAAGATGGAAAGGAAGGCGCAGATGAAACCAATTTCGATCTCATCAAAAAAGCGGTGGAACTTTGTTTCGAGAAAAAAGGTCCGGTCCACATCAATATTCCTTTGGAAGAACCTCTTTACGAATTGATTACGGAAATCCCAAAGTTTCCGCCCATTGAAAAAACCATCAGAAAACCCCATTACGAACTCCCGTCAAACCTAGCCGCAGAATGGAATACCGCAAAAAGAATCATGATTCTAGTCGGTACCAGAGATTACAGCGAGGAGCTGGAAATGCAATTGTCTCAGCTGGTTAAAAATCACAGTGTGGTCATTTTATGCGAAGCCAATTCTAATCTGAAGAACGAAAAGTTTTTCTCGCATATTGACCGGTATATCTATAATTTTAAGGAAGAAGATTTCAAAACTTACGCTCCGGAACTTTTGATCACGATCGGCCAAAACGTGGTCTCCAAAAAAATCAAACAGTTTTTGAGAAAAGCAAAACCGAAAAGCCATTGGCATATCGACGAAGTTTGGCATCCGGACACTTTCTTTTCCCTAACCGAAAAAATTGAAGCCACCGCCGAAAATTTCTTCGCGAAACTGCTGAATTTCGCCAAATTAGAACCACAACCGTACTACAATTTGTGGGATATTTTGCGGGACAAAAAAGATTTGAGGCATCAGGAATATTGCCTTTTGAGCAACTTTTCGGATTTCAAATTCTTTGAATCCCTTTCCTATAAACTGCCGGAAAATATCAACCTGCATTTCAGCAATTCGTCTGCAATACGCTATGCGCAACTTTTTGACTTTAATAAAAACAAAGTTTATTGCAACCGAGGAACCAGCGGAATTGATGGCTCCACTTCCACCGCTATGGGATTTGCTATGCGCAGTCCGAACCAGACGGTTTTGGTTACGGGAGATCTGAGTTTCTTCTATGACATCAACGGACTTTGGAACAATTACATACCGCCGTATACCCGAATTATCATTTTCAATAACGGCGGTGGAGATATTTTCAAGATTATTCCCGGACCAAGCTCCACGAACGCTTTAGACGAATTCATCTTGACAAAACACCATAAAAGCGCAGAACTTCTGGCGAAGCATTTCGGATTTGGTTATACGAAAGTGGACGATGAGGAAACGCTTCTGCGGGTTTTGGAAAACTTCTTTAAACCTGATGAAAAGGCGAAAATTTTAGAGGTTGATACCTCCAAAGTTGAAAACGCCGATGTTTTGAAAGGGTACTTTGAATTTTTGAAAAACTCCTAAAGCTCCAAATAATCCCCATTTTCTGGAAGATTGGTGATTCTGGAAATCGGATAGATGAACATATCATCGAAATCGTTCATCGCATTGATGATTTGAAAATGCGAAAACTCCTGGATGTTTTGCAGCGTGATTTCCGTTTCCTTGATCTTTTTGGCTTTCAGCAAATGTTGTCTTTGAACGCCGTTTAAGAGGAAAGTCGATGGCGTGAACCATTCTTTCCCTTTCTGAAAAAGCAGGTTGGAAAAGGAAGTGTCGGTAATATGGTTGTTTTTCACGATGATGATTTCGTCTGCTTTGGCTTTAATCTTCATCCGTTCAAATTCTTTTCTGTCCTCAAATTTGAAGGAATAACTGAAGGAATTGTTTTCTACCAGCTGAAAATCCGAGATTTCGGAAATCGCATAAGGAATCAATTGGGTTCTAAAACCCTTATTTAAATCATAAGAAATCCTCAGTTTGAATAGTCCGTCTTCATCATGGTTCAGCGACTTGTAAATCTTGCCCAAATCTATGGAACCTTCCTTCCCGAAATTCGCAAAAGTCTCATTCACACGTTTTTGGTGAAAATCCAGCAGGGAAATTTCCTGGTCTTCTATCTTGATGCTTTCAAAGAATTGGAACATAAATTTTGTTGATCATTTCTTGGTATTCGTCGGCTAATTTACTTAAATGCGTGATTCCGCCACCACTTTTGAAGAATAATTTTCCATTTTCTTTTTCTATGAACCTGATCATCACGCAGGAATCCAGGTTTTTCCCATCAAACCAACCGCAAACTCCGCAATAGAAACCGCGGTCGTAATTTTCTGCTTCCAAGATGATTTCCAAGGTTTTCGGTTTAGGCGCTCCCAGAATGGAACCGGCCGGAAGAATCGTTTTCATGATGCTTCCGATTTTGTGCTGAAACTCGGGTTTCAGTTTCCCGGAAATCTCAGAACTCATCGCATAGAGGTTTTTTTGTTTGGTTTCAATGAAATCAATCCGTTGAAAATCATTCACTTTCACCTCATCTGCAACCATGCTCAAATCGTTTCTGAGCAAATCCACCACGGTATAATGTTCCGCTTTTTCCTTCACGTCGTTTTTCAAAACTTCCGCCGCATTTTCTTTGGAAGCATCTATGGTTCCCTTCATTGGAAATGTGAAAACCTCATCATCTATAATCTCCACAAACGTTTCCGGCGAAAAAAACACAAACCTGTCTTTGAGCAAAACCTTGTATTTTGCCTTTGAAAAAAGAAAAATTTCCTCCAAAGAAAAATTGGTTTCAATTTCGGTTTTGCAGGTGTAATTGGCGAGGTAGGAATTCCCGAAATTGAGATTTTTCTGCACGAAATCGAATCCTTTTCTGTATTCCACCATCGCTTCCGGAAATGAGTGCAATTCCAATATTTTATTCGGACTTTCCTGAAGACTGCTGTTTTTAAAACCTTTAAAATCAATGAATAATCCTGAATCCGGCAGTATATTTTCAGTGAAAACTTCCACATTTTCCATTAAGAAATCCACCATAAAAAAGAACGGAACTCCCTCTTCTGAAAGTTGATCCATTCTATCGAAATTTTTCTGTACTTCTGAATTCATTCCCACAAAAGTAAGATTTTACCAAAAAACTCCGCATCCTTTTTCTGAGTCTTGATTCTATTTCTTCTTTCCGAGAAGCGCCCAGATTCTTCGGGATTGTTTCTTTTCCCTATTTTTGCGGAATGGAACAAAACAACCCGCCGAAACCCGAACTCAAAGCGATCCTTTCAGACGCATTCAGTTATTGGAACCGCACGCTTTCATTTCAACTGATTTACAGCCTTTTGTTTTTTTCGCTGTTTTTTCTCGGCTATCTCTACCTTTTCCAGCGTTTTGGTTTATGGGAAGAATACGCAAAATATCTGGAAGTGTCCAAAAACAACATTCCCGCACTGAACGAAAAAATGAAGGAATTTGCCGCACTGCCGCAGATGGGCAGTTTCATTTTGTCCGTTTTCATTCTGCTTGCATTGCTCAATCCCTTGAATGTGGGATTTTATAAGATCTACCGAAAAATCGATCTGGGCGAAAAACCCGAACTCAACGATTTATTCGCCGGATATTTAGGTTTTAATTTTTTCAAATATTTTGGATTTTACCTGTTTTGGTTTATCGTCTTCAGTTATGGCAACTCGCTTTTGGTGTTGGGACTGGTTTGGATTTTCATCACTTTGTTTTCGGTTCCGCTGATGTTTTTTATGGATGTGAAAACTTTTGATGGAATTGCGATTACCATAAAAGGATTACGCCGTGATTTTCCCACGATGGTGGTCGCGCTGTTTGTTGCACTATTATTTGGTCTGAGCGGAATTTTGCTGTTTGGATTCGGCTTCCTCTTCACTTTTCCTTTTTGGAATGCGATGATTTATTCGCTTTATCAACATTATTTTAAAGAGCTTTCTTAAAATTGTTTTTGAATTCACTGAAAGTTTCATGAAAAATTTTATATTTGATAAACCTTAAAAATAAATAACATGGACGCTTTTCAAGAATTCGATCAACCTTCGGCACCACAAAAATCGACGGGTGCAATTATTTCTCACGCCCTGGAAACTTACAAAGGAGTTTTTCTGTATGCACTTTTGGCAATGGTGATTTACATTGTTGCCTCTATGCTGATTCAGGCAATTTCAGGATTTGATTCCAAAATGATGATGGAAGAAATCCGAGATTCCTCGGGAGACTACTCGTCGCTAAGAATTTGGGAAATTCCGGGAATGAGAGTCTATTACGGGTTGTCTGGATTGGTGGGCGTTTTGATGGCTCCGCTTTATGTGGGTTTGATCTACGTTGCGAATAAATATGATTTCAAGGAGCAAATTCAGATTTCAGATTTGTTTATCGGCTACCGACAAAATCTGGTTAATATATTGATTTACAGCATTATTTCGAGCATCATTCTAGCAATTTCATTTGCTTTGTGTGTTTTACCTGGATTTTTCGTGATGCCATTGTTGCTCTTGGGGTATCCAATTTTGCTCTTTGAAAATGCAAGTTTTGGTGATGCAATAAGCAAGTCGTTTCAAATTGCCAAAGAAAATTATGGAGTCATGCTTGGAACTTCGGTTTTAGGTTTGCTCATCAGTTTATCGGGGATTCTGCTGTGTTTTGTCGGGATTTTGCTCACTTTCATGTTTTTCCTTGTGGTAATGTATTCTGCTTACACCGCATTTTTAGGAAGACCGAAACAGGTTGAGTTCAAAAGTTAAGAACAGATTTAAAATATTTGTACATTTGAAAGCAACAGTTCTTCTGTTGCTTTTTTCTTAAAAACCAAATTATGTCAAACCTAAAACAACAGATCAGTGCGGTGCAAATCAAGCAAGTATTTCTTCTTGTGGCCATCATCGCACTTGTAATTTTGATTTTCTTCAATCTCTCCATGTTTATTCCTGCGGTTTTGGGTGCGATCACGCTCTATATCATTTGCAGGAAATACAATCTTTATCTCCAAGAGGACAGAAAATGGAAACCCTGGATTGCTTCAACCGTTTTGATTTTGGCGACTTTGGTCATTTTAATTCTTCCGATCTATTTTATTGTGGATTTATTGCTGGAAAAACTGGGAAACGCTTCCGTTTACATGGAGAAATTCAACGTTTTTATCGATAAGATTCATACTTTCGTTTATCAGAAAACCAATCTGGACATTCTAAGCAAGGGCAATTTGGAAAAACTCAAGGAGAATGTCGGGAAGTATTCCACTGCGGCTTTGAGTGGGACTTTCAATACTTTAACGGTGGTGGCTTCCATGTACTTCATCCTTTATTTTATGCTGGAAAAACCGCGGTTTTTCGAACGATTGGTAAGAGATGCGGCACCTTTGAAAAAAAGCAACATCAATCTGATCGGCGACAAAATCCAGAAAATGGTGGTGGCAAACGCAATCGGAATACCGGTTACTGCGATTGGTCAAGGTTTGGTTGCGCTGATTGGTTACTGGATTTTCGGTGCACCGAGTGCGATTCTTTTATTTGCAATAACCTGTTTCGCATCTATGCTTCCTGTTGTTGGCGCATCGATTGTCTGGATTCCGGTCTGTATTTTCATGATTGCCGAAGGAAGAGTGGGACCGGGAATCGGACTTGCAATTTATTCGTTGGTAGTAGTTGGATTAACCGATAACATATTGAGGTTCACTATTTTAAAAAAACTAGAAAACATCCATCCTTTAAATACCGTTTTCGGAATTATTGCCGGACTCAACCTTTTTGGATTCATGGGTTTAGTTTTCGGACCGATCATGATTTCGATTACCATTTTGCTGATCCAGGTGTATCGCGATGAGTTTGCCAATGACGAAAATGAAATTATTTTACCCGAACCGAAGGAAATCGAAAAGAAAATCAACCTAGACATCTGATGGAAGAATTACATCCGGAAATATTAAAAGAAATCTGCCAAGTTGAAATGCCATTTGGCAAATACAAAGGTACGATCCTGGCCGATTTGCCGATTTCCTATCTGGAATGGTTTCATCGACAAGGAATGCCGAAAGGAAAACTCGGAATGCAGCTTTCCACGATTTATGAGATTAAGCTGAATGGCTTGATGGATTTGCTGGCACCGATTCGCGGGAAAGTGAGGGAGGAAAAAATGAAGAGGAAAGTGTATAGGTTTTGAATGGTGGGAACCGCTGCGGTTCTAACTTATTTAAAGTGGCTGGTTTTTACTCCAATTCATTTTTGGCAAAAATATTTTGACTTTCTGCTAAAGTTTTTGGGTATTGCGGATAGAAACTTAAAACCGATTAAAGTGGTGGGGTTTTAGTTTTTTCTGCAACATGCCGTATTTTTATTAACTCAAACGCCCTTCAATGCTGCAATCTCGTCCCGCAATCTTGCTGCAGTAATGAAATCCAGATTTTTTGCCGCCTTTTCCATCGCCTTTTGTCTCTCGGTGATAAGCTTCTCCAGATCTTCCCCTCCGTATTGTGCACGTTCTTCGGCAACTTTTTGCAGGATTTCTTTTTGAATATATTTTTCGTCCGGGAAATCTTTGCTTCTTCCCACCAAAATTTCGGAAATCTTTTTGTTTAAAGCCGTTGGAACCAAACCGTGTTCCTCATTGTATTTCATCTGTTTTTCCCGGCGGTAATTGGTTTCGTCTATGGTGGCCTGCATCGATTTGGTCATTTTATCGGCGTACAAGATCGCTTTTCCGTTCACATTTCTCGCGGCACGACCCACGGTTTGAATCATCGATCGGCGCGAACGAAGCATTCCTTCTTTATCCGCATCCAAAATCGCGACCAGCGAAACTTCGGGCAAATCCAGACCTTCTCGCAAAAGGTTCACCCCCACCAAAACATCAAAAAGCCCGACACGCAAATCCTGCATGATCTGAATCCGTTCCAGCGTTTCCACATCAGAATGGATGTAGCGCGTTCTGATTCCCACTTTCGTGAAATATTTCGAGAGTTCTTCCGCCATTTTTTTGGTGAGCGTCGTCACCAAAACCCTTTCGTCCTCTTCCACCCTTTTCTGGATTTCCTCAATGAGGTCGTCGATTTGGTTTAAAGTCGGGCGAACTTCAATCACAGGATCAAGCAATCCAGTCGGACGAATGATCTGTTCGATATATTCGCCGCCGCTTTTTTCCAGCTCATAATCAGCCGGTGTCGCAGAAACATAGATGACCTGGTTTTGCATTCCCTCGAACTCGTCAAATTTTAAAGGCCGGTTGTCCAAAGCCGCCGGAAGCCGAAATCCGTACTCCACCAAAACCTCTTTTCTGCTTCGGTCACCGCCGTACATCGCATGGATTTGCGGAATTGTGGCGTGACTTTCATCAATCACCATCAAATAATCTTTCGGGAAATAATCCAGAAGGCAGAATGGTCTGGAACCGGGCAATCTTCCGTCAAAATACCTGGAATAATTCTCAATTCCGCTGCAGTAACCGAGTTCCTTCATCATTTCCAAATCCAGTTCGGTCCTTTCCTGCAATCGTTTTGCTTCAAACGGTTTTTCAATTCGGTTAAAGAAATCAACCTGCTTCACCATATCGTCCTGAATTTCGCGAATGGCATTTTGCTGGGTTTCCTTGGACGTCACGAAGAGATTAGCCGGATAAATCTGAATTTGGTCAAAATCCGACATCACGTTTCCGGAAACCGGATCAAAACTCTGAATCCCCTCAATCTCATCCCCAAAAAACTGAACCCGGACTGCATTATCTGCGTATGCCGGATAAATATCCACCACATCGCCTTTCACCCGGAAAGTTCCGCGCTGAAATTCATTCAATGTCCTTGCATACAAAGCATTGACCAAAGAATGAAGCAAATTCGTTCTGGTCAGTTTTTGGTTTTTTTCAATGGAAATCAGCGACTTGTTGAATTCCGTAGGATTTCCGATACCGTAAATGCAGGAAACCGAGGCGACAATCAGCACATCTCTTCTTCCGGAAAGCAAACTTGCCGTTGCAGAAAGCCGAAGTTTTTCCACTTCTTCATTAATGGACAAATCCTTTTCAATATAAGTATTTGTGGAAGCGATGAATGCTTCCGGCTGATAATAATCGTAATAACTCACGAAATACTCTACCGCGTTTTCAGGAAAAAACTCCTTGAACTCCATAAAAAGTTGCGCCGCCAAAGTTTTGTTGTGTGCCAAAACCAAAGTTGGTTTCTGCACATTCTGCACCACATTTGCCACGGTGAAAGTTTTCCCGGAACCGGTAACTCCGAGCAGGGTTTGGTATTTTTCGCCGCTTTCTATGCCATTCGTCAATTTTTCAATCGCTTGCGGTTGGTCGCCGGTTGGTCGGTATTCTGATTGGAGGTTGAAATTCATATTTGTTAGAAAATAGAGAAAAGAGGATGTCTCGAAGTATCGGGACGTTTCGCGCAGGATTAGATTTAATTATTTATGCAAAATTAGGAAAAATCGAGTAGTTCGTTTTTAATCAAATAATTCTGAATGCGAACCGATTCTCAAAAGTTTTATTGTTTTCGTGGGTTCATCGTATTGAAACCACATAAGAAGTAAATCTGGACGAATGTGACATTCCCAATTATCTAGGTATCTTCCTTTTAACTGATGAGGCAGCATCGACGTAGGTAATCCATTAACTCCATCTTGTTCCAATATTTTTAAGGTTTTGGAAATGAGCATCATGGATCTTGGATTATTCAAAACTTTCTTTAAATCCTTCTTGTACTGCGTCGAACTTAAAAGTTTATATTTCGCCATCTCTCACCTTTTCCAAAAACGCATCAATGTTGGTGATCTGCTCCAATTTTTCCGGATGATTAATTGCTTCATCCATTGCTGCAAGTGTTTCCTCATTAGGTTCGCGATAGAGCACCTCGAATAATGTGGTTTCAATAAAATTATTCACACTTCTATTTTCCTCTTTTGCCCTTTTTTGAAGCGCTTTATATAATTCTCTGTTCAAACGAATGGAGGTAAGTTTCTTTTCCTGTATCATTTTGTAATGCTTTGTATATTAATTGTAATACAAATGTAATACAAAATTCGTGCAAGATCAAGATGATTTTAGATTTAATATTTTAATTCCCAAAAACTTGCTATTTTTAAGGAATAAATTTTGCTCTCCAAAATAACCTCCCGAACAATTCTAAAATGAAAACCAATCTAAATCATAGCATCCCTTTTCTGGCCCTAATTCTTCTAATTTCCTGCGGCGGAAATTCGAAATCCCAAAACACCAACTTAAACGAAACTGTTTCGGAAAGCGGGAAACTTCCCAATCCTGAAACCTCTCAGCCGAATTCACCAGAATACCGATCAGCTTTTGTGGGACAAACCAGAATTCAAGGGGTGAAAACCTCCACGCCTTATCATGTTGAAGTCATTAATTCTGATTTAGGAAAACCTTGGGGAATTGCAAATTTGCCCGACGGAAGATTTCTCATCACCGAAAAATCCGGGTTCATGAACATAGTTTCCACCGATGGAAAAACAGTTTCAAAAGTGGAAGGTTTCCCGAAAGTGGATTCCCGAGGACAGGGCGGACTTCTGGATGTGGCACTGGATCCTGACTTTAAAAACAACCGCATGATTTTCTTTAGTTTCTCAGAACCGGTTTCCGGCGGAAATCACACGGCAGTGGGAAAAGGAAAACTCGCCGCAGATGAGAAATCGATTGAAAAACCAACTGTGATTTTCCGAGCCACCCCAACTTATGACGGAAGACTTCATTACGGCAGCAGATTGGTTTTTGACCAAGATGGAAATTTGTTCGTGAGCACCGGTGAACGTTCTGATTTGGCCACAAGACCTTTTGCACAAAAACAGGATTCCTATTTGGGAAAGGTTTTAAAAATCACGAAAGATGGAAAACCGGCACCGGGAAATCCTAACATTCCGGGATGGAAACCTGAAATTTATTCCACCGGACACAGAAATCCGCAAGGTTTGGCAATGGATGAGAAAGGCCAACTTTGGGAAGCTGAAATGGGACCGAGAGGCGGCGATGAATTGAACCTCATCCACTCCGGAAAAAATTACGGATGGGGCGATGTGAGTTACGGAATTGAATATAGCGGCAAAAAAATCAACCATGGAACCACTCAAAAATCCGGAACAGAACAACCCGTCTATTATTGGGATCCTTCAGTCTCCATGAGTGGGATTACTTTCTATAACGGAAATATCGACGAGTGGAAAAATAATCTTTTTTTGGGATGTTTAAGTGGTGAGAAAATAATCCGGTTGGTCATAAAAAATAATAAAGTAGTTGGCGAGGAATGGCTTTTGGAAGACCAAAAAGACAGAATCCGAGATGTGCTGAATGGACAAGATGGAAATCTATACGCCATTTCAGACAGTGGAAAACTCTATAAAATTTTTAAAAAATAACCAAGTAAAAAGTCTGACGGAAATTTCGTCAGACTTTTTCTTTACATTTTGATTTCTTAGAAATTGAAATTCACTCTCGCAAAAACCTGTCTTCCCGCAAATCCCATTTGAACCGGGTCGAAAATCCCCCCAGACTCGGTGTTTCCGGCAGAAACCTGCGTAGTTTGCAAAGTTGGATATTCATTAAAAATGTTTTTTCCGCCTAAAGTCAGACTGAATTTTGGGGTAAAATGATATCCAAATGATAAATCGGTTGTAATTCTTGCGTCATAATTTTGGAAATCATCCGGGCCTTCATAACCGAGATAGGTCACCTTGTCAAATCTCACCATCTGTAGATTCGCATTAAATTTCTTAACTGCATAATTCAGATTTAGATTGAATTTTGTACGTGGCGCAGAACTCAGTATAAACGCTCTTTCTCTTGGACTCAAATAAACCTCTTCTTTTCCCACGAGTTTCCCGGAGGTATGAACCGCGGTGATGTCCATATTGTTATAGTTTCCAGCTAGAGTTGCGACTAGGCTTCCTGCACCGATGTTTTCGCGGTAAGTTATGATCACATCCACTCCGCGGGTCTCAGTATCGATTGCATTGGTGAAGAACTGAGCCTGGTCAATGTGATTTGCCGCCAAAATTGATCCTATGGCATCATCATCTTGCCCGAAATATCCTGTAAGCACGATTCTATCTTTCACCTTTACGTAATATCCATCGACTGTTGCGGTAAATTTTGAAGAATTAAAAGTAAAACCTGCGCTTCCATTGAGTGAAGTTTCCTGTTTTAACTGAGGAATCCCTACTGCTTTTGCCAAATCGCTATCATTGGAGGCCAGCTGAATGGTGACGAGTTGCTGTGCGATAAAATTCGTAAACTGCAAACTGTAATATTTTTGAACCAATGAAGGTGCGCGGAAACCTGTGGAAACCGAACCTCTTAACGCAAATTGCGGCGTAATGGCGTATCTTGTAGAAAACTTCCCATTCAGCGTACTCCCGAAATCACTATAATTCTCGAATCGTGCGGCTGCACTTACCATCCAATTTTTGGTCACATCCAATTCCGTATCAACATAGCCGGCAATATTGTTACGGTTCTTGTTGACTTCCTGCGAATATCCGGGAAAACCCTGGCTTCCACCGGGACGAATTTCCCCCGAAATCGGATTGGTCACATATAGACTCGGGTCGGTATTTTCATTCACCACGTTTCCATTGATGTCGTACATGGCGTAGGAGCCTTCTTCCCCTTTATAGATATTGAATTCCTCAAATCGGAATTCCGAACCGAAAGCGATGTTTAACCCTTCCAGAACATTGAATTTTTTCACTGCGTTGAAACCGGTGGTATTCTGTAGCAGCGCATGTCCACCTGCGTCAAAACTGGTTTTTGATTTCGTTCCTAGAGTTGCATTTAAGGTATTTTCAATTTGATACCTGAAATTATTATTTCCAAAAGCATTGAAAAAATCTACATCCCAGTCTGCAACTTTAAACTTCAAACCATTGTCGAAGGTAAAATCGTTAATCTTTGTGTTTTCAATCGGGTTGAAACCATCCGGATAAATTTCCGGAATATTACCGTCAGAATCGGCAGATCTCGTCCATGCATAAGCTTTTGTGTTTCGGTAGGAAAATCCCGGATGAGAGTAGAAATTCAAGCTGTTCGCAATTGGGATTTCGATGTTTCCAAAGAAATAGAAGTTTTTGGAAGCAGCGTCGCCAAACCTTTTTCTTGGCGCATCATATTTGTCCGGATTTGCATTCCGGAAAGCGTATTGCTTATCGATATATTCCACGGTGAAATTCCCAAATCCCCCTTTTGAGCCAATATTTGTACCATAATTTCCGCTAAAATCGAAGGTATTTCCATCCACAGATTTATCAGAAACCACATCGTTGTTTCCTGGACTTTTGAAAAGATTCGCGCCATAAAAAGCATCGCCTTCAAAACCTTTATTTCGGTCATTCAAAATCACATTAATTACACCTGCAATCGCATCGGAACCATATTGTGCAGAAGCTCCGTCACGCAAAACCTCAATTCTTTTGATTGCGGCAATCGGAATCGTGTTCATGTCTGTACCGGAATTCCCCCTTCCTTTTGTCCCGAAAAGATTCACCAGCGAGGATTGATGGTATCTTTTTCCATTGAGCAGAACTAAAGTCTGATCAGGACCTAAACCCCGAAGCGTTGCCGGATCCACGGCATCTGACCCATCTGAGCCGGACTGTTTGTTTGAGTTGAAAGAAGGTGCCGAAAATTGTAGAAGCTGGTTAAGGTCCACCTGTCCCGTGTTTTTACTCACCTCTTTGATGTCGATCACATCCACCGGAACCGGACTGTTCACCACAGTTCTGTTTTTGTTTCGGGAACCGGTGACGATGACCTCATCAATTAATTTGTCATGACTGATGGTGTCGCCAGATTTGGTTTGCGCGCTGATCAAAGTGATTCCTCCCAGGAAGAAAGCAACTCCCGCTGTTTTGAGTTTCATATTTTTAGTTTTTAAGATTAACACAAATTTAACATAAATTTTTTCACTTTATCATCAAACTAATGATAAAAATATTATTTTAACTTAAAACTTATTGCTATTTTAACTTAAATACATCAATCATTAAAATTCATTGCGTTTTCAAAAATCCGACTGGCGAAAAAGAAAAAAAATAAACCATCAGCAAAAGTTGATGGTTTTTGGATTTTTGTCAGCAAAATATTCATTTAAATTCCAGCGATTTCTTTGGCAAAATAATCAACAACATCATCATTGGTTGCCCAGGAAGTGATCAATCGGATTGCCGCTTTCTCATCGTCGATTTTTTTCCATACATAAAAATCAAAATTCTCGGAAAGTTTTTCAATCTGACTTTGGCTTAAAATGGGGAAAATCTGATTTGTAAAGGTTTCTGATAAGAAATCGCAACCTTTATCTCTAAATGCTTTCTTAATCTTCATCGCCTGTTTGTTGGCATGGTCTGCCAAATCAAAATACAGATTATCCTTCAAAAGTTCCTGGAACTGGACTCCCAGAATACGTCCTTTTGCAAGCATTGCTCCTTTCTGTTTGAGGTGAAATCCAAACTCCTCCTGAAGATTTTCATTATTGATTACTATGGCTTCACCTATTAAAGCACCGTTTTTGGTGCCACCCAAATAGAAAGCATCGGTATATTTTGCAAGATCTTCCATAGTCAAATCGTTGGTTTCCGCAGTTAAAGCATGGCCTAATCTGGCTCCGTCCATGAAAAGAATAAGGTCCCTTTCCTGACAATAATGATAAAGTTCCTGCAATTCTTTTTTACAATAAATCGTTCCAATTTCAGTGGAATTGGAGATATAGACCATTTTTTGCTTTACCTGATGGGGTTTGTTTTGGTGTACGTCGATTACCTTTTGGATATTTTCCGGCCGAAGTTTGCCGTCTTCGGTTTCCACGCCATGAACTTTGTGACCGGTCGCTTCTATGGCTCCGCTTTCATTGGTGAAAATATGTCCGGTGGAAGCAGAAACCACACTTTCATGCGGCCGCAAAAACGCAGAGATCACAATTAAATTTGCCTGCGTTCCGCCAGAAACGAAATGAACTTTTGAAATTGGGTTTTTAATTTTTTCCAAAATCAATCTTTCTGCATTTAGGGAATAATCGTCCAAACCATAACCGCCTTGCTGTTGGAAGTTAGTGTCTGTCAGTGCTTTTAAAATCTGAGGATGGGCTCCTTCGGAATAATCGTTTTTGAAAGAATACTTCATCAAGTAAAATTAAGAAAAAAGGTGATTTCACCCATAAAAAATCCGTGAAAACACTTTTTCATGTGATGATATAAATTACCATCTTTGAACAGCCAAATCAAAACACCAACTCAACACCATTAATACCACTGATAACCACGACGAATCATTAAGAGCTTATCTGAAGTATTCTACTCAAAAAAAGTTTTTTTCATTCATTATTTTAAACAGATAATCAATTAAATGAGATTCGAGACGCACATTCTGGAAATGTGCGTTTTTGTATGTAAAATTGTTAGATTTGCATTCACCTTTATCTAACTTTATGATTTCGCTTACCGAAGAAAACTATTTAAAAGCTATTTTTCATCTCAATAATGATGAAAACACGGTGACCATCAATGAGCTCAGCAAGTTGCTGAACGTGAAAATGCCGAGCGTGAATAATATGATGAAGAAATTTGCCCAGAAAAAATGGGTGATATACGAAAGCTATAAACCATTATACATCACTGACTCCGGAAAAAAGCAGGCCGCTCTAGTGGTAAGAAAACACCGACTGACAGAGATGTTTTTGGTAGAAAAAATGAATTTCGGCTGGGAAAATGTGCATGAAATAGCCGAACAACTGGAGCATGTCCATTCTGAACTCTTCTTCGATAAGATGGACGAAATCCTGAACTACCCGAAATTTGATCCACACGGCGAACCCATCCCCGACAAAGACGGGAACATCATCGCGCAGGACCTCACCAAACTAAGCCAGTGCAACTTGGGCGATCAAGTCACTTTCAGTTCTGTAACCAGTTCAGAGGACGACTTTTTAAATTTTCTCAACGACAAAAATCTAGAATTGGGAAAAAAAATCACGGTTTTGAAAATTGAGAATTACGACCGATCCATGACCATCCAAATCGAAGGAAGGTCAATTATCCTCAGCAAAATGGTTTGCGACAAAATCCTGGTTTCGCACTGATTTTCGTTTTTGCCACTTTCCCACAATTGCCGTAACTTTGTATCATTCACAAAAAATCAATAAAAATTAAAAATATGTCGAAAGCTATTTCACAGGTTCCTTACGCGGTAAACGAACCCGTAAGAAGTTACGAACCAGGATCTGACGATGTGAAATCACTGATCTCCACCTACAAAAAAATGTGGAAGAAAAAAGTGGAAATCCCCATGTACATCGGAGGAAAAGAAGTGAAAACTAAAACCAAAACCCCCATCCAGTCTCCACAGGACCACCAACACGATCTCGGATTTTACTATGCAGGAGATATGAGTCATGTAGATGCTGCCATTGATGCGGCTCTAGCTGCCAAAAAACAGTGGGCTGCTTTGGGTTGGGAACAGCGTGCCTCCATTTTCCTGAAAGCCGCCGATTTGCTGGCAGGACCTTACAGAGACCGCTTAAACGCAGCGACCATGATTGGTCAAGGAAAAAATGTGATGCAGGCTGAAATTGATGCCGCGTGCGAATTCATCGATTTCCTTCGCTTTAATGTGGAATTCATGACTGAACTTTATGCGGACCAACCGATTTCAGCTGATGGAATTTGGAACAGAGCAGAATACCGTCCGTTGGAAGGTTTCTGTTTTGCAGTAACACCGTTCAACTTCACGGCCATTGCCGGAAATTTGCCGAGCTGTATGGCGATGATGGGAAATGTGGTGGTTTGGAAACCGTCTCATTCGCAAGTTTATTCAGCGCAGGTGATTATGGAAATCTTCAAGGAAGCGGGTCTTCCAGACGGCGTGATCAACCTGATTTACACGCCGGGTGCGGAAACTGCGAAAAAGGTACTTTCCCATCCTGATTTTACAGGACTTCACTTTACAGGATCCACTTCTGTTTTTCAGGGAATGTGGAAAATGATCGGTGACCATATCCACAAATACAAAACCTACCCGAGAATCGTGGGCGAAACCGGCGGAAAAGACTTCGTGATGGTGCATCCAAGTGCAGATGCAGCAGAGGTGGCAACGGCTTTGGTGAGAGGTGCTTTTGAATATCAAGGTCAGAAATGTTCCGCGGCTTCCAGAGCCTATATTCCAAAATCACTTTGGAAAGAGGTTCAGAAAATCATGGGCGACCAACTGAAATCCATTAAAATGGGTTCTCCGGAAGACCCTTCCAATTTCGTGAACGCGGTGATTCACCAGCAATCTTTTGACAAATGTAAATCCTACATTGAAGCCGCAAAAAAATCAAAAGAAGCGAAAGTTCTATTTGGTGGAAAATGCGATGATCAAAAAGGATGGTTCGTGGAGCCCACCGTTATCGAAACTTCAAATCCGCAGTATTCATCCATGTGTGAAGAGATTTTCGGACCAATTTTAACTGTTTACGTTTACGAAGACAAAAAATGGGCAGAAACTTTAAAGCTGGTTGACGAAACTTCACCGTATTCTTTGACCGGATCCATTTTCGCTAAAGACCGCTATGCGATTGATGAAGCTTACCACGCTTTGGAAAATGCAGCCGGAAATTTCTATATCAACGACAAACCGACCGGAGCAGTAGTTGGACAACAACCATTTGGCGGAGCGAGAGCTTCGGGAACCAATGACAAAGCCGGTTCGAAAATGAACTTGTTGCGTTGGGTTTCTGTTCGTTCGATCAAGGAAACTTTTGTAAGTCCGAAAGATTACAGATACCCGTTTCTGGGATAAAGGAACAGGATTCCAATAAAATACAGCCAACCCGCAGAAGAATTTTCTGCGGGTTTTTGTTTTTATCGATTATAATCCGTCCACCAATCAACGAGATCACCTTTACTGACTGATTGTTTCGGTTGCCACGCAGAACAGAATCCTGTCCACCAATCAACGAGATCACCTTTACTGCCCTTTCAATTATTTTCAGCCCAAATTTCGAATCCTCAACATATTTCCTTAGATTTACTTCATTACTGTTTAACCAAAAACTTATAAAAATGAAAATCAAGAGTTTTACCATTTCGTTGGCAGCGATCTGTTTAATGGCTTCATGTGCGGGAACCCCATCTGTCCGTACAGACCTTGCCCAAGCTAAAAGCAATCAGGTGCTTACCAAAAAAGAGCAATCAAAGCTGACCCCAGACGATGTGATTGGAATCCTAAAACAAGGAAACGAGGAATTTGTCAATAACCGGCTTACCTCAAGAAATACTCCCGACCGGATCAAAGCCGCCATCAACGGACAATATCCGGAAGCCATCATTCTTTCCTGCATTGATTCGCGGGTTCCGGTAGAAGATGTTTTTCACCGCGGGATTGGCGATGTTTTTGTGGCAAGAGTTGCGGGAAACATAGTCAATACCGATATTTTGGCTAGTATGGAATACGCCTGCAAGGTAGCAGGTTCCAAGGTAGTCGTGGTTTTAGGCCATGAAAGTTGTGGTGCATTGAAATCAGCAATTGATGATGTGAAATTGGGAAATATTTCGGAGCTGCTTCAGAAGATCACTCCGGCAGTCCATTCATCCAAGACTGGTTTTCAGGGAGAAACAAGTTCTTCCAACCCTATTTTCGTGGAGAAAGTCAGCCATTCGAATATTGCTTTGGCCATGTCTGAGATCCGTAAGAACAGTCCGATTTTGAAAGAAATGGAGGCTCGCGGAGAAATCAAGATTGTGGGCGCCATGTATCATCTCCAAAATGGGAAAGTAGATTTTTTGGAGGACAGATAGGAGAAGGAATTTGAAAACCTCATGGACATGGGGAGCATTTTAACAAAACTTTATGTGGACATTCCTGCTTAATGGCACGCTTTTTACAATCAACTCACTATCAATTCAATTTTTGAAAAATAACTTAAAACTTAAAAAATTATGAGCACTAAAAGAAACGGATTATTGGCTTTGCTAGGATTGGGCGCATTGGCGTGGTGGAAATACAAAAACTCTACTCCAGAAGAGCAGCAAATGGTAAAAGACAAGATCAACACCGCGAAAGACAACTTCAACAAGTGGGGAAATGACTTGAAAAACAAGGCCAACGAAGTTGCACAGCAAGTTCAACAAAAAGTGGATCAAAGCAAAACCTCCGTAGAAGACTCCGTAAACCAGAGCTAATAAATCTTATATTCATATAGTTTGGAAGCCGCCGCATCGATTGATGTGGCGGTTTCTTTTTTATTTCCAAAAAATTCAAAACAAAAAATAACACGACGACTTCTGTCGCAACGCCGATATACATTTGCCTCATAAGAATTGAGCAAATGAAAAAAATCACAATACTCTCGTTAGATGGTGGCGGAATTCGGGGGATTATTTCCTGCATTATTCTCCGGTATATTGAAGAACAATTACGAAAACAAGACTCTACCGATGCAAAATTGGCAGATTATTTTGACCTGATCGCAGGTAGCAGTACCGGTGGACTGATAGCTTCAATTCTGCTTTACCCCGATGGAATTGGCAGACCAAAATATTCCATTCAGAAAGGTTTGGAATTGTATGCGGAAAAAGGCGAACATATTTTTCAGACCTCGTTTTGGGAGCAGCTCGTGAATCCGTTCGGACTATTCAATGAAAAAATTTCGCAACAGGCTTTGGAAAGAAACCTCAACGATTTTTTTGGAAAAACCGAGCTGAAGGATTTGGTAAAACCCTGTCTCATTACCAGTTATGATATCGAAAACCGCCGGGCAAAACTTTTCAATTCCTATCAAGCAAAAACGAATACTGATAATTTTCTTGTGAAAGATATTTGCAGGGCCACTTCTGCTGCGCCAACTTATTTCACTCCTGTGCAAATAAAGTCGATGTACGGACAAGTTTTCAGTTTGATCGACGGCGGCATGTATGCGAACAATCCCGCATTATGTGCATACGCAGAGGTGAGAAAAATGCCCTTTGCAGAAATTTTCAACACCAAACAAAAACCTAATTATCCCTCAGTAAACGACATGGTAATCATTTCGATAGGCACGGGAGCCGAAGCGAAACCCTATTCCTTTAAGAGCTTGGAAAAGGCAGGTCGTCTTGGTTGGATTTCTCCTATTATCGACATCTTGCTTTCTGCCAACACAGAAACAGTAGATTACCAACTGAACCAGATGTTCCAATCTCTCGGGCAACGAAACCAAAAGAACTATTACCGGATTAATCCATCTCTAAAAAATGCCTCGACCAATATGGACAATGTAAGAAAAGAAAATATTGAAGCATTGATTCAGGCGGGGTTGTTCTATGTGGATGAAAATAAAGAATCCCTGAATCAGCTGGTTCAAAAGTTAATCAGAAATAAAATATAATACGTCAACTTCTGTCGCATCCCGCTTCTACATTTGCTTCTAGAAAAAAACGAACAAAAAAAATTATGCTTCGCAATAAAAATTAAGGTGGAAATCCAAAGCCGGAAACCACCCTAAAAAATAAGGCTAAAACCGAAGGAACATCTAATAAAAAGACCCCTTCAAATTTTAATCTTTTTAAAACCAAGCAAATATAACAAAATGTCAACAAATACAAATAACAACGCGTCACAGACGCTTTTCAGATTCGTAAGCCTGAGAAATCCGAAGCTTGCCGAAACCTCCCAAGAAAACCCCGGATTTATCTTTAAACCGGAAAAAAGGGGAATCTACGGATTTTTTGATCAGGTCATCAACGGTTGGGAACCGGCTCAAAAGATTTCCAAGATTAAAGCCATGGAAATAGCCGCAATTAATTTCATAGAGTCCCGGGAATTAAAAACCGAAAAGGATATTGATGGGAGCAGGTACAGATCTTTAAGACATCTGGGTAAAACTTTAGCCAAAAAAGAACAGGTATCCGAATCGATTTACAGCGAAGCCGAAACAGAGTGGAATAGCATCACCGCAACCGAAAATGAGTTTGAAATGCGAAAAACTTTGTGGGATCACTTCATCTATCAGACAGTTACCCAGAAAGACTTTTATGTGAAAGAGGCATTATCTCAAATCATCAAAGCCATCCACGCAATTGATTTAAATGCCCTCAATGCAGAAACAGCGTCGGGACGCAGCCCGCTTGAAATTGCTGCGGAAGCGGTAATCGTATTACCTGCTGTGCTTTTCATGGACAGTGTTTCTTTAGAAGATAATGGAGTTCCGGAAACGACAAATCCCGAAAGAGAATTTTCTGCAATGGAAACAAATAAGCTTGATGCAGTTGCTGCGAGAGAAGTTCAGATATCTTCGTTAGCATTGAAAGCAAAAAGTTTGGAAAACCTGAAAAATGACCTCTCCCTGCTTCAGCTAGATTTCCGGGAAGAATACCAGAACATCTACACCGCTGCCTATGCAGCCTATACAGACCAAATACAGCCATTTTTGGATGCTTATAGACAAAAGATGGAAGATGTAGAGTCAAATTTCACCCCTCAGACAACGGAAGAAGAGAAAGAACGTGCATACGAATCGGTTCCTCAACCCGATTTGCCACCCTTCGAAATTGATGTGAAAGAAATCGACATTCTTTTGCTAAAAAGCAAACTCTCCGAAGATGCTTTTGAGACATTGGCACAACTTATCTCCCTAGAAGAAAGAGACCCGCAAGAAGCAGAACGAAAATACAGCACTTATCAGAAAATCCTCGAGAAGATTGAGGATGGCACCTCATCAATGTACGCCAAAATGCTTTCCCTCTCTAAGATTGATGGACAAAAATATGCCATGGTAGGTGGAGCGGCAGTTCCTGTTCAGAATAGGCAGAACATTGCACCATTTGCCTATTATCTCAAACCCTATCTGAAGCAGGATCTATCCGGCAAGCAAAGCTTCATTCAATTCGGATTTTTCGTGGAAGACGAAACATGGGGCGTATCATCTGCCGAAATAAGTGCGGTGATTGCGGAGGGAGTCATCAATGAAAAATTAAGCGACATCAAAGTATCCGGAGATATGGTTTCACTTCCCGCCATGTTGGTCAATAGGTTTCAGGACATCACCTCCCTGAAAATCGAAATCTGGTTTGAGAACGGGACTTCGGGTGTTCTGGAAATCACCGACCCGCAAATCAATACCAATAATGTGGGAATCCTGCGGGTTGAGACCCAAAATCCGAATGGCATCAATATTCAAATTCCAAATTCGTTCCAACCTAAGCAATTCGGCATCAAACGTTTGGGAATCGCCGATTACCTGAAAGTAGAGCAAAGTGTTCACGCGTATGTTCCCGGAGAAGTCTCCAACATTGAGAATGTGATGGCGAGCGAATTGAGGCACAAATCCTCTACCGCACGAGATTACAACGAAGTTACGGAGACCACCGGCAAAACTCAGGAAACCGAAAAATTGTCGGATACCACAAAAACCTCACGGACCGATATGCAGACCGAGGTTGCAAGAGAAATTTCGAAACAGCAGAATTACGAAGCCCATACCAGATTCGGAACTTCGGGAACCTGGTATTTTGAAATGGGCGGAAGCTTTGCAGGCAACAATTCGCAAAACGAAAGCAACAGACAAGCGGTGGCGCAGTCCCGGGAAATTACCGAACGTGCTTTAGAAAGAGTGCTTACCAAAATCTCCGAGGAAAGAGTTCAGAAAATTATTAAGGAGTACACCGAGACGAATGTACACGAGTTCGACAACCGTGGCAAAGTCACCACCACGACCAATCCATCTGAAGCGAAGCCGCAACACATCACCGGAGTTTACCGCTGGATTGACAAGAAGATGAAGAACCAGATCTATAATTACGGAAAACGCACCATGTTCGAGTTTATGGTTCCCGAACCCGCAAGACTGCATGATTTGGCTACTAAGTCCGCGAGGAACTCTTTTGATGAACCAATTGACCCAAGAAAAGCACCGTTACCACATACGATGCCAAATGGAGATGTGGACGAAGCCCTCATCAGATATTGGGCGGAACAGTATCATGTGAAATTAGATACATTACCTGCGAATTCCAAGAATATCTACTTCGATAAGATCTGGGAAAAGGTCGATGGAAACGAAGAAGTTAGACATAGAAAACTTGATATTCCGGAAAACTATGCCGCCAAATCGGTAAAAGTCTATTATGGTTTTGAGAGAAACAGCCCGTTTTATTTTCTCCATAATAATGGCCAAATCATTTTTGGAGGAAGCATGTTGTCTATCTCGGATTTTGCCGGTTCCACTATTCCATTGCTTAATACTACAAATAGTGTTGACTCCAACATAACAATTCCGGCCAATTTTACAGAAAGTTATGATTTCACATATCAGTGTTTTAATATTGATTCGGTAAACATTGCATTCAATATTGAATGTCGATTATCTGATGCTTTTATGGATAGTTGGAGGCAGAAAAGCTTTGATGATATCATTACGGCCTACACCAAAGCCAAGGAAAAATTTGATGCCGATATGGCGGCGGCAAACCAAGCCGCAGCAGAACAGGAAAAGGAGAACAAAGAAAAGAAAGCCAACTTCTACCGAAGTACCGAAGCCAATATCCTGAAACACAACTGCATCGCCTATCTGTTACAGAGCTACGCCGCTTTGGGGCAAACCATGTCCTATGACGACGGACAGCAAATGCAGAGCTTTAAAATGCTGTTTGGCGACAATCTGGACAACTATACCGCATTGGCAAAATTTATGGAGCAGGCGTTTGAGTGGCAGATCATGGATTACACATTCTATCCTTACTACTGGGCAAGCAAGGCACATTGGCAAAACCTTTACCTGGCGGAAGATATGGATCCATTGTTCCGCAGCTTTTTACAGGCAGGAATGGCAAGAATAATTGTAACGGTAAAACCGGGCTTTGAAAACGCTGTACAGTTCTTTATGACGACCGGAAAAATCTGGAACGGCGGTGAAGTGCCTGTAATTGGTGATCCACTTTATTTAAGTATTGTAGATGAATTGCGACAGCCGACAGGGGAACCGCAAGGTAAGTTCTGGATTACAAGAATACCTACGACATTGACGATTTTACAAGCCGGTTCTGCCGGATTAGAAGTTGAAAACGCTTTGCCGATTTTCCCAGATGATCCGGAGAATTGCGAAAATCCTTTAGAATTGGAAACGGAAAGTGCTTTTGGAGAACCGCAGGATGTGGTAATGCAGAACACACCGGGAACTACAAGTACTTTGGATTAATATTTATTACAGAAATGGCGGCTGTACAGCCGCCGTTTCTATTTTCTAACAATTTAAAAATAAAAAAAATGAGTAAAATAAAAGCATTAGGAATCCCGAAAATTAAAGCATTGGGGTTGAATAATATGCAAGGTACAACAGAAGAACACCTCAAGGATATGATAATCCAAGTCTATTGGACGACTGTTAAACCAAATGGAAATGACATTCCTGTAAGCAAGGCTTTACTTGGTGAAAAAGTATATTTAGCCGTAAAAACTAAAGGTGTACCAAATAACACCTCATTTTTGGTAAGAATTTATGAATATAACAGGATTACCAAAAATAAAAAACTTTTTGACACCGATGTTATTATTAAAAATAATTTTGGTACTACTAAAGAATTATATTTGGAGAAAAATGAAAAATGGTTAGATTTGTTAAAAGAAACAGGAGAAGATAATGAGTTGGAACTTTACGCAGAGATTTCTGCTTACGGAGAAACTGTCGCCGGAGGAAAATATCTGAAAGTAAGAAACTCTAATAAAGTAGTGGTATTTTTTATCGGAGGTGCTGCGGATAAAACAAGTTATGGGATAATTTTTGGTCCTGACCAAAATATTTTGCCTGCAAAAAAAAATCTAGAAAATAAGATATTGAATAGAGTTGATTATAATTCTTATTATTTAGGTTTTGAAGAAGTTTATGATGTTCCATCACAGACAAATAGGGTCGAAGAAAATGTTTTACAAAATCTAGACAAAAATTCTTCAATATATATTGTGGGACATAGTTTAGGAGGGTGGAATGGTGCACATCTGTCCCAAATACTTTCTGATAAAGGATACAATGTAGAAATGTTAATTACTCTCGACCCTGTCGGTGAGGGATTGTTAGTCTATGTGGGTTCGTCTATTTATAAGAATAAGCCACATCCAAAGTCCAAATTTTGGATTAATATATTAGCTGACCCCTCAACACCTGATGGAACAGATGATGTCGCCGAATTTGGAGTAAGATGGAAAGTAAGTAGTGGTCCTAATATAAATGTAAAAATGGACATAAATCATTGGAATGCTCGCAAGATGTTTGAAACAATTATAAAAGATAAAAAATCTTGCTTAAATTATTTATATGACAACATTAAACTCAAAATATAATCAATTATGGAGCAATATCAAAAAATAATAGTCGTTTGTTTATTAATATATATATCGTTTGTTATTTTAATTAAATTTATTAATAAAAAAATAGAGATTATTAAGTTAATTATCATATCAATTTTATTTCTAATTTTAATTAGTATAATCAGTATAATGGTTTTACGTTATATACATCGTGATGAGCCTTATCAAGGATTAATTTATTTATTTTATTTTTTAGAGGCAAATATTTATTATTTGATAGCTTGCACAATTTTTATAATTCTATGCAAAGTTTTTAAAAAATAATCTTGTTGCCCCAAGCACTCCTAATCCCGTTCCGCAAAGCGTCTTCACTTTGCGGATTTTTTATTTCAAAAAAAAACGACAACTACACCGCACTGGCAAAATTCATGGAGCAGGCATTTGAGTGGCAGCGACATTGACGATTTTACAGGACAAATCTACGGGATTGCCTGTTACGCAGCCGTTGCCGATTTTCCCTGATAATCCTGACAACTGTGAAAATCCTTTGGAATTGGAAACAGCAACGAGTTTTGAGACAAGAGATATTGTATTAGCTGGAGGCAAAGATACAACCACTTTACCGAAAGAAACGAACAATTACATTGTGAGAAAATAATAAGCCGTGAAATTTTAGCGGTGCAGAAAGCACCGCTAATTTTTCTTAATCATTTAATAAAAAAATAAAATTATGTATCCAAATATAGACAGTTACCAAATGGAAGATTTTCTAAAAGAAATTGAAAAATCTTTGAGTATAAAATACATTTCTTGCTCTAAAGATGATAAATCAATATATCTCAGCTTTTATATTGAAGCAAAAGCATTGGTTAAGAATAATGCCACAATTTACATTAAAAATCTTAACAAAGATGTTTTGTTTCCCTCCTTAAATATTAATATTCAGTCGAATACTACCACTTCTTATATCAAAATCAAATTAGACAAGATGGAAAAGTATTCTGATGGATTTTTTTTAGATAATAATAGTTATATGGTTACTATAAACTGTGATAATATTTCTAGAGCTTCTGAAAAATTTTCAGTAGTATTGAATAATGTTTCTCTTTGGGAAAAGATATATGCAAATTATCCTAAGCCCTATAAGGATAAGCCTTGTGATGAAGGATATTTTAATCAATGTGCTATTAGAATGAGTGTTGCTTTGTTAGGAGGGTACATGGCTGCTTTTTTCAGACAGATTAAAATTAGAGTATTAACTTTAACGTCAAGAAAAAGCAATGAAAAAATCAAGATTTACGGAAGCACAGATTTTAAAGGTGCTCCAGAGCCAGCAGGAAGGCAAGAAAGTAGCGGAGATATGCCGCGAGTACGGTATCTCGGAACCCACATTCTACAACTGGAAGAGCAAGTACGGAGGCATGACCCTCTCGGAGCTTCAGCGCGTAAAGGAATTGGAGTCTGAAAATGCGCGACTTAAACGCATTGTTGCCGACCAGCAGCTGTCCATCGATATTTTGAAGGAGATCAACTCAAAAAAGTGGTGACACCTTATCAGAAGGAGCGCTGTATTGCTTATATTCGGGAGAAAAGGCCGGAGATAAGTTATGCTAAGGTGTGCCGCGTAATCGGACGCTCAAGAACCTCAAAATATTATAAAAAACGGATGCCGGTGAAGGACGAAAAACTCCGGGAAGCCATCACATCGATATTGGGAACCAGTAGGTTGGGGCGCAAGAAAGTCATCGTCAAGGTCCGTAAAAAGCACCCGGGATACGGCTCCTCACAGATTAGGAGGGTCTATCAGAGGTACGGCTTCTCGCTTTACAAGAGGATGAAAAGAAAGCGGTTTGACAACCCTGCCAACCCTATTTCTGTTCCTTTTGAGCGCAACGAGGAGTGGGCGATGGACTTTATGAGCGACGCCTTGGCAAGAGGATCACGTTTTCGAACCCTGAATATTGTTGACCAGTATAACAGAAAGTGCCTAGGGATAGACGTACGAACGTCGATGCCATCCAGGGCAGTGATTCTGTTCTTGGAACGAATGATCGAGAAGCATGGCAAACCCAGGGGCATCCGCACCGATAACGGTTCGGAGTTCACCTCGCACCTTTTCCAGGATTGGCTGGATAAAAACGATATTGAATGGGTTAAAAT
>NZ_LFNG01000007.1 GCF_001045435.1 Chryseobacterium koreense CCUG 49689
TGCCACAAAAATGCTGCATATAAGGATTCATGATCCAGGCTTTTTCCAACGTCTCATCGCCCAAATTATACAAATGTTTCAGTAGCAAACAACCCACCATAAACCGAATCGGATGGCTCGGATTGCCCACTTTGGAATACAAGGGCGAAAATTCTTTCTCAAAATAATTCCAATCTATTTTTTCTGAAAGTAGAACAAGTTCATGCTCGTGGTCAATAAAATCCACCAACATTGGGCGGAATAATTCTGGCTTCTTTTCTGGATTTTTCCCCAACATATTTGCAAGGTTTTAAAGCTCTAAGATACAAATTCTTGCAATAAAAAACAAGCTATTTTAAACCCAAAATACTAATAATCAGTAAATTATAGGTGGTTTAAGGAGAGACCAATTAATACCCTTTGTTGAACATAACTTTCTTGTGGAATCACACTTTTATAAACTAACTCCAAATGATTAGGATCGCTAAGGTCGTCAACAACTTCTGAATATTTGATTTCATAATCGTTTTCAGAAATACCCAATTTCTTCAATTGAGATACTAATTCTTCTCTAAAATCAGAGATTACAAATTTTCCTGCGGTTTTACGCAGTTTCTTCATTTGTGTTTTCGTATCGGGATCTTCAGAAAATCCCAATAAATTTCTATCAATAATCAAATCAACATCTTCGGAAAAGCGTTCGATAATCTGATAGGCTTTACTCAAGGATGTCCCGCCTTTAAAAATTTATTGATTTTTAAATTTAGATTGAAAAACCGCACGCAACACCATACAAACCCACCAATCTTTTTCTATTGCAAACGGCATATAACCAGTAGATAAAGCTAACTGGTTTAAAGTTTCAATCCTTTGTTCCTTCGTAAGTTGCTGATGCCACATTTTATGATTGATGAATATTTTTTATTCTTTTTTGAATCCAAACCGGTGCAAATTTTAACTGAGAATTCAAGATATTGTCATCAATTCTTTTAATATATTGAATGAGTTTCTCTTCAAAGTCTTCTGAAATATGCTTTTCACCTGTAATTTTATATGCTTGAATGATCAATTGAAGCAATTCGTCTTTTACTGCTAAATTCCTTGGAGCGGTTTTCTTGAACTTAATTTTGCTTTTTCCTATATTGATTTCTCTTTGTGCACCATCTGTTAAATATACAGCGTGTAAAGGAATTTGAGTGGAAAGCCCTAAAAGGTACATTGCCATTACTCCTGTAGGTGCGATTCTGGCTTTATCTCTTTTTGCAATTTCTTCCGCTATTTTTTCTATGCTTGGATAAACAATTCCCAGAAGTTTATCTTTTTTTGGAACCAAATAAATTCCATGAGCCAAGCGAACTAAAACTCCTTGTCCTTCCAATCGACGAAGAACTTGACGGACGTTATCCGCACTACCAAATTTTTGAAAATCTTCTGCGAAAAATATTTTTCCCTTGGAAGATTTTCTTATTTTGGTTTGCATTTGACTGTGAGTGTTTTGCGTCACTTTTTTAAAAATTATTGTCACAAATTTAGTAAATATTTGTGACAAATTGTGATGAAATTTGCATCTTTTACCTACTCGTGCTAACTTTGCAACTACTGTTGCAAAGTTAGCACGAGTAGGTTATATCGAAGAATAACATTTAAATTACAAAACTACAATTTCCCAAAAGCATCTTCTACAACATTCGCAATCCTCTTTCTTCTTTCAGCTAGAAACTCTCTGTATTCCATTTCTTGCCAGTTTTCAGGCAAAGCATGCCAATATTTCATTCGTTCTAAATCAGATGCTACAAATCGCTCTTCATAAAATGGAAGATAAACTTTCGGCTCTTTATCACTAATGGCAATATTATCACTCCATTCTACCAAAGCAAAATTTGCAATTTGATTGTAGTCGCGCTGTTCGGTAATTCCATTTCGCATAAGCCAAGCTTTTGGAAACAAATGATGTCTTTCTAATGCAGATTTGTTTGCTCGTAAACCCGATTGAAGCAACTCATTTACTTTCAATTTTGAAAACAATCCGTAAGCATCATGAATATTTAGCGAAGCATAATACGCAAATAAAGAAGGTGAACGGAAAGATGATGTTGCTAAATCCATTGGTAAAGTAACTTCCCAAAAATCTTTCGTGAGTTGTGAATCAATGATTTCATTGATGGTGTGCAAAAATTCTTCTGCAGAATTTACAGAACGAAGTTTTGCCAAATCCATTTCCATCGCTGTTTCGGGTGAACCCGTGTAACGACCTGTAATGGAACACATGAAAAACCATCTTGCAATCAATTTTTTCAGCAAATACAAATCTACTTTGTAATCAATTCTTCCGATAAGGAAAAAAACATAGGAATATAGAATGTTGTTGTTGGAGCTTATAAAACTTTCATTGCTGTAACCTGCTTGTTTAATGGCTTTCAAGAATTCATGCCAATTAGTAATATCCAAAGCTTGGGCTTGAGAAACTTTCAACCTCTCAAACTGTTGATCTCTTCTTTCCTCGCTAAACAGACCTGTTTCCAAGTCTTTTCCTCTTAAGATACTATAAATGTATTGAAGTCTTGCTCTTCTAAAAGCCAAACCAACTGCAGCACGAAGCATTTGGTCTGGTTTCGGAACAATGATATAATTGAATGGAGTTCCATTTGTAGTTGAGGGAAGTCTTGCTGCACGACAAAATTCTTCTAAATTGGTTCTGCCTTCATCCCAAAACACACTCATCAAAGTCAAAATAAAATCTGCCTGATTTAGTGTTTTTCCTTGGGAATTGATTCTCACAAAAACATCTGCAACTTGTTCTTCATCAATTTCTTGTGAAAGTTCCAAAACTGAAAATGGATAAGTTTCCAGATTTTTTAGATTGTTGAAATTTCTTCGGATTGTTCTCACTTCGTCAGCCGACAATTCTCTCGACTTTCGCAGATTTTCAATATACTCGTCAGTGATTTCAAAAATATCAGCATCTGCTTTCCAAACTTCTGAAATGTTTTGAAAATATCGTGGATCTCTTCGTATTGCAGCATCTGGAACTTCAAATTTTTCTTCTAACGGATTGAAGGCGATAACAATTTTAGTTTTTGTATAATTCTCACGAATAACTTCCTGACCTTTAATCACCGCATAAAGTGAAGTCAATCGTTGTTGTCCATCAACGATAAGCAATTGTGCTGCTCTCTGTTTCTTTTCGGTTCCAATACTTTTGATCCCATTGATGTTTGCATTTTCCCAAAATAATAAATATCCAACCGGATAACCTTTGTACAAACTGTCGAAAAGTTGCCTCACCTTGGTATCGGGCCAAACGAATGGTCTTTGAATATCGGGAAGACCAATCGTTCCCATATCAATATTGTTGATTAATCCTTGAAGATTGTATTTTACGTCTTTGAAAAGTGTTGCCATAAATTATTTTCTTTTGCTTGCAGATTTTTTTGGAGTTCCATCAATAACTATAATCTCAGGTATTCTTTGATTTGGATTCTTGTTCAACATTACTTCTTGGACTTTTAGTAGGTTGTCAATTGAAGAACTTTTCTCCGTGGTTTTTATTACCAATAAAATGCTATGATCTGTTTTCTCAGCTCTATTATATGTCGGCAATTGTCGCTCAAACCCTTTCAGTAAATTTGGATTTGATGAATATTTTATTTCAACATTTACCTTTGCATTATATCCTTTAGAGATTTTGAAATCTAAGGAGCCAACACCTGCATTTGTTTCTCTGTTTAAATCCAAATTATTTGCTTCGCAATAAGCTTCAGATACTCCATAAAACAATAATTGCGATGCTCTCTCATGTTTGAGCTTGCCTTGTTCATTATATAAATATTCAAACCAACCATTATTCTCTATTAATGAACCAAATTGAAGACAGATTTTTTTCACAATATCAAATATGTTTTCAGATGTGAGATCAACCTGAATTAATAAAGGATATTTCTCTGCAACAACGCTTGATAAGTCAGCCCAAACAACTTCTCCCAATGGATCGTCTATAAAGTTATATGGATTTTTCGGCTTGTTTTTATAAGATTGAATTAAGTCTGATAAAACAATTGGATTATCAATGAGATATTTTCTCAAATCACTTTTGTGAATCTTCATTGCATCTTTCCATGTTGCACCGATGATTTCACTGACTTCTTTTCTTAATTGTTCATTATATGCACATACAACATCTATGTCCGACCATTTTTCTGCCATCGGCAAATCGTTTAGAATTGTTGTTGGGACAAAAATTAAGGGTTTTCGCAATTCACTTGGAAGCAAAAAAGTATCTTTACCATATTTAAATGTTGTTGTTTTTATTTGCAAATCCTTCGAAACTCTTTGAGTGTATTCTAGAAAATCACGAATCAATACGGCAAGTGTCATATCGCTAATTCGATCTGCGCCAACACCCTTCTCTAGTACCCCAATTAATTCAAAAATTTCTGGATCTTCAATTCCAGCATCTAATATTAATTTCGTAGTCGCTAATATATTTCCTGCCAAAACTTTTCCAATTGCGTTTCCTTTTGTTCCACTATCAGAATATCCAAGAGCGGTATTTCCAATCTCTTTGAAAGTAAGTCTTTTTTGACTATCCTTAAAGAACCTATCGTTAGGAAACTTTGAGAATTTTAGAATTTTTATTGTATCGGAAAAATACTTTCTAAACTTTTCATATGAACCAGAGAATTCGGGAATTTTACAATTTTTCAATAATGACGGATCAATATGTAATCTACTGTCAATATCTGTGAATCCATCAAATACTCCGTATTTAAGTAAATCCGAATGATTAACTCCCAATTTAACACTTAATCTTTTTGCCATGATTTTATATTTTGATACACATCTACCATTTCCTTAATACAATGATTAAGATTACAATTTAATAAAGCTTTTCCAAGGCTCAATTCTGTAATCCTATTTTAGTTTATCTTTATCCTTCCACCCCATCAATAAACACATTCACAAAATCCTGCACTTTTTGGATGATGCGTTTTCCAATATTATTTCGTTCGGTAATTTTCGGTTTTATTTCCAACAATTTCAATGCTTCACTAATTTTTGGCGTTTTGGCGGTAAAGAGAAAATCGTTGATGGTGTCCTGAAATTTTTCTTTATTTAAAGATTCTTCGGCGGCAATGCGTTCAAACGCTTCTACTTTTTCTTTGTTCCAAAAGCTTTCAAACTCATCGTTTACAGATTCGCTGTCGTTGATGTGAGGAAGGTTTTCATCGATGAATTTTTCAATCAGTTCTTTTTTGCTTCTTAACTGCACATCTCCCGAAATGATTTCCTTAATTTCTTTGATTTTTTGCGCCCGTTTTTCATCACTCGATTCTTTAAGATTTGCCAATAAAGAAAGGATGTACCGAACATTGATTTCATCTCGATGAATAAGTTCCAGCTCAAAATCAATATCATCTAAAATACTTACTTTATCCTTTGTTCCACCTGGTTTGATGGTTTGCCAAATATCAAGATACTTACTTTTATAACCATCAAATTCAAATTCAGTCATTTCCAATTGGTCAAAACTGAAATCTGAAAATGATTTCAAAACATTCAGCAAACGCATTAATTCACGGAAAGCAGTGATAAATTCAAACTTTTCTTCCTCCGTTTGATAACGGTCAACAGCTTCTATTTCAGGAGCAAGAAGTTTTAATTTTTGTAAAGCAAGATTAAAAAGTTCGATATAATCCTCAATCGGCTGAATGATGATTTCCTTAATCGCTTCTTTATTAGAGAAAAGTGTTACCGCATCGTCGGTTGCAGATTTTAGATTTCTAAAACAAACAATATTACCCTGGGATTTTTTCTCGTTCAAAATTCTGTTCGTTCTAGAAAATGCTTGAATTAAACCGTGATATTTCAGATTTTTATCTACAAAAAGCGTGTTGAGTTGCGGACTGTCGAAACCAGTAAGAAACATATTCACCACCAAAATCAAATCCAGTTCCCGATTTCTTACTCTCTTTGCAACATCATTGTAATAATTGTAGAAACTTTGTCCGTCTTTCGTAGTGAAATTCGTTCCGAACATTTCATTGTAATGTCCGATATATCGTTCCAAAACATCTCGGCTGTGCGTGGAAATGTATTCAGGTCTAGCTTCGGCAACCATTCGTAAATCATCGGGTTCTTCGTAATTACCGTCGGCTTCTTGGGAATCTTCGTTGGCAGCATAACTGAAAATCGTGGCAATTTTCAAATTGTGAGTTTCTTCCAATTTTTTCTGCTGAAACAAATCGTAATATTTTTTCAGAACATCAATACTGCTCACACAAAACATCGCATTAAAAGTTTTGTCGCCTGTTTTGCGGTTGTATTCGGAGATGATATAGTTTGAAATCTTATCTAATCGTTGCGGGCTTTCCAAAAGTTCCTGCGTATCAATTCCTTCAACTTCGGTATCGATATAGGTGTTGCTTCCCTCTTTTTCCTTGTAACGCCCAACATATTCTACTGAAAATTTCAAAACATTTTCATCACGAATGGCATCTGTAATCACATATTTATGAAGGCAATCTTCAAAAAGTCGGTTGGTTGTTGCAGGTTTTCCATCAATTTTACCTGTGGCATTCACTTCGGAAATTGGTGTTCCTGTGAAACCAATCATTTGAGCTTTCTCGAAATATTTCTTGATGTTTTGATGCGTTTCTCCAAACTGACTTCGGTGACATTCATCAAAAATGAAAACTACTTTTTTGTCTTTTAAATGTTCTATTCTTTTGCCGTGTTTTTCCTTTGTAACTGCGGTATTGAGTTTTTGCAAAGTCGTAACAATCAGTTTGGTATTATCCGAAAGTTGCTTTACCAAATGTCTTGTGTTCTCCGTCGCATCGACACTTCCTTTTTCAAAAGCATCAAATTCTTTTTGGGTTTGATAATCCAAATCCTTCCTGTCTACCACAAAAACCACTTTTTCAACCTTTGGAATTTCCCTTAAAATCTGACTTGCTTTAAAAGAAGTCAGCGTTTTCCCCGAACCTGTCGTATGCCAAATAAATCCGTTTTTATCAGTATTCCGAACTCTTTCCACAATTTTTTCAACGGCATAATATTGATACGGACGAAGAACCATCAATATTTTATAGGTTTGATTGAGGACGATGTACTTCGTAATCATCTTCGCGATGTGACACGGCTCCAAAAATTCGGGTGCAAATTTATCGAGTGCTTGAATGGTATTATTTTCTTCGTCGGACCAATAAAAAGTTTGTTTGAAAGATTGTTTCGCATTGTTAGAATAATATTTTGTATTCACACCATTGCTGATGACAAAAATCTGAACATAATTGAACAATCCGCTTCCCGAAGAAAAAGAATGTTTGTGATAACGGTTTACCTGATTGAAAGCCTCTTTCATCTCCAAACCACGGCGTTTCAACTCAATCTGAACCAAAGGCAGACCGTTGATTAAAATAGTGACATCGTAACGGTTTTTGTATTCACCGTGCTGCGAAATTTGATTGGTAACTTGAAATTGGTTTTGGCACCAATGTTCCTGATTAATGAACTCTATCCACTCCGAAGTACCGTCATCTTTTACAAAATGAAATCGGTCGCGAAGTATTTTTGCTTTTTCAAAAACATTTCCTTTCGACAAATGATTGAGGATTTTTTCAAATTCCTTATCAGAAAACGACTTTTTATTATGGATTTCAAGTTGGAATTTTAGATTTTTCAGTAAATCTTTTTCATCTTTTATGGTCACTTTTTTGTGTCCCAATTCTTGAAGTTGTTCTACAAGTTTTTGTTCTAAAATATATTCGGGTTGGCTTGACATGGATGGAGTTTTCAAGAAAATCTTTGTCAGATTACGAACCCGACAAAGATTTAAGGTTAATTACAAATTTAACAAAATTTACGCTTATTTCAGTGCCCGAAACATTTGGTCAATTGCTTTTTTCTTCTGTTCCAAATTGGGGTGCACATACAAATTCAAAGTTGTGGAAATATTGGAGTGCCCTAATAAAACGCTTACCGTTTTATAATCACATTTGCTTTCGATGCAACGAGTAGCAAAACTGTGTCGAAGTCCGTGAAACTTAATTTCAGGAATTTCCAATTGTCGCATCAGGTTTTTGTAATAACTGCGGTAGGTTCGAGGTTCCGTCGGTTTAGAATCGTTGGTTAAAACGAAAAAAGTTGGATTTACGATTTTCTTGAAAGGTTTCAACATTCGCAACAATTCTCTGCTCATCGGGATTTCACGGATGGAATTTTTTGTTTTTGGCGAATCCAAAAGCAATTCGGTTCTTCGTTCTCCATTTTCAATGACATAAATTCTTTGGATGGTTTTGCGAATATGTATAATTCCGTTGTCTGTATCAATATCTTCCCAAGTCAGAGCGCAAATTTCCCCAATCCGAATCCCCGACGAAAGACAAATATAAATTCCAAGATTTCGAAAAGTGAAATGCTCCTGAATAAAATTCATCACTTTTTTCTGATGCGTTCTGGAAAGCACTTCAATCTGTTGGTTTTCCCGAACTGTTGGGTATTGGATTTGAAAAGGCGAAAACTGAATCCACTTGTTTTTCGCTCCAAATTTGAGAATCATTTTCAGGACGATGAGAATGTCTTTCACTGTTTTCTGACTTAATCCCTGTTCCAATTTTTGGAAGACAAATTTTTGGACTTGTTCTTCTTCAATTTCAGAATTGCTTCCAAATTCGGGAATCAAGTGATTTTCAATCAGCAAGATATACGCTGAAAGTGTAGATTTTTTCACATACATTTTTTTGTCGGCTTTCCAAAATTCGACGATTTGGGAGATGGTTTTTTTGTTCATAAAGTTTGAATTAAGGTTTTAAATTGGAAAGTTAGTGGCTTTCCAAATTATCTTCTTCAAAACAAATTAATGGTGAAATTTCTCGCCAATTTCACACATTGAAGATAAAGTTTTCGACTCCCCAAATTCCCCAAATTATTTCCCTAAACTTCGTTTTCCTGAGTTTGTAGAGAATTGGGAGTCAAACAAGTTAGGTGATGTTTCTAATAACATAATGTATGGAATGAATGCAGCTGCAACAAATTATGATGGAGAAAATAAATATATAAGAATTACAGATATTGATGAAAGTACACGGCTATTTAATCCAAATCCCTTATGCTCTCCAAAAGGTAATTTAGAATCCAAATATTTGTTAAATGAAGGAGATGTTCTTTTTACAAGAACGGGAGCAAGTGTTGGAAAATCATACTTGTATAATAAAAACGATGGCAATGTTTTTTTCGCAGGTTTTCTTATTCGATTTAACATTAAAAATAACAATCCTTACTTTATTTTTTCACAAACATTGACTTATGAGTATGAAAAATGGGTATTATCAATGTCGATGCGCTCTGGTCAACCTGGAATAAATGCTGAAGAATATAAATCCTTACCGATTCATATTACTACAATTGAAGAGCAGAATAAAATAGCCAATTTTCTTTTTTTGTTAGATTCGAGAATTGAGTGTTCAATGAAAACGATTAATCAGTTAAACTCCCAAATCGAAATACTTGTTAACCTTTTTATGGAGGAAAAATTAAAATTGAAAGGGAGTTATGAAAAATGGAAAACTTTTAAATTAGCTGAAATAGGAGAAACATTTAATGGACTTACAGGTAAAAGCAAAGAAGATTTTGGTTCTGGAAAAAGATACATTCAATACAAACAAATTTTTGATTCGAGAACAATTGATATTAACGAATGTGGATTTGTAGAAATTGATGAAAATGAAAATCAGAGCAAGGTAAAATTTGGTGATGCTTTTTTTACAGTATCATCTGAAACCGCAAATGAAATCGGAATGTCTTCTGTTTTGCTACAGGAAGTTGACGATACATATATGAACAGTTTTTGCTTTGGTTTCCGAACATTTTCACATACAGCCCTAAATCCAAAATTTGCTAGTTTCCTTTTTAGAAGTAAAGTTTTTAGAAACACAATAGTGAAGCTTGCACAAGGAAGTACGAGATATAATATGAGCAAAAATGAATTCTTAAAATTAAAAATAAACTTACCTACTGAATCTGAACAAATAAAAATATCAAATATATTGGCAAGTCTCTCAGAAAAGCTTGAAACTGAAAAAAGAATTTTAGCGCTTCTCGAACAACAAAAAAAATACTTCCTTCAAAACCTTTTTATCTAAAAGGAATCTCAAAATAATTCAAAATTTCTTTATAACGATCTTGTGCAGATAAGCAAGTGTCCATCAAATATTCTTGAATATTTTGCCATTCTTGCAAACCGCGATAATAGAACATTTTGAGTTCGTCTGTTATGATGAAAGGAACAATATTGTTCGCAAGACATTCTTTAAACATAATCAATCTTCCAACACGACCGTTTCCGTCTTGGAACGGGTGAATCATTTCAAACCGATAATGAAAATCAATGATGTTTTCTAAAGTTTTATGTTTGATTATATGATATTCATAAAGAAGTTTTTTCATTTCGGAAGAAACATTTTTTGGAACACAAGTTTCATTTCCGCCAACTTCATTTGGAAGTTTTTTGTATTCACCTACATTAAACCAATCCTTTCGACTATCGGAAGTTCCCGATTTTAGAAGAAAATGTAATTCTTTAATAAGAGATTCTGAAAGTTTAGAACTTGCTTTATCAATAATGAAATCAATGCAACGAAAATGGTTTGAAGTTTCAATAATATCATCAACATTAATGCTATCTACAGACGCACCGATGGTATTGGTTTCAAAAATGTAGCGGGTTTGGTCTTGTGTTAATTTACTTCCCTCAATTCGGTTTGAGTTGTAAGTTAAATCAATTTGCGTGCGATGATAAATTCCACCTTTTAGTGTCATTTCTTTCTGCTCTTTCAAAATGTTGAGCAGAATACTTTTCTCTTTTTTATTAGATTTGTTTTTTTGAGGAGGAAGTGAATCTTCTGGAATATTCCATGTTTTTCCTGTAATAAAAGCACCTTTAATTTTTCCTAAAGCACAATAATTTCGAACCGTTCTTTCAGAAAGATTATATTTTCTCGCAAATTCGCTTACTGAAATATATTTCATTTTAAATCAAAATCTGCCGTTATCGGCAAAAGCAATACAAATATATAAATAACTTATATATTCATGCCGATAAAATTCTAAACGAAAAGATTTTGGAGGAAGAATTTCTTTTGCAAGTTGAGTTTTCCGAGGATTTGGGTTTCGATTTCTAGTTTCTTTTCGAGATTGCTGAACAACTGCACGATAAGTTTTTGCTTTTCTCCTTCGGGTATTGGAATTGAAATTGACTTTATAATATCAGCGGATAAATTTCCTTGTCCACCTTGAAGAAATGTTTTTAATATTTCTTCTTTTTTGAATTTTAGGTAATTTACGATAAATACAGGATTATATTCGGTTCGAATACATAAAATGGCTTGATTTATTGCACCTGAAATTTTGCTAACTCCTACTTCTCCGCTTGTAGCCCCATAAAGTGCAATTAAAACATCTCCTTTTTCTACTAATTTTGCCGATGAGTTCTTCAATCCTTCCAAGGATATAAATTGTTCTGTCGATTGAGAATTTATTTCGCCTGATTTAATAAAAGGAATTGTTCCTTCATAATAGTTTTTATTTGAGGTTAATGGAGTTCCTCCTGAAAAAAAAGTCCCAATTTCTTGAAGTTTCTTATTACCCAAAAACAAATCATTATCATTGAAAATTTTTGCTCTTACGCCATTCATTAGCGACTCCAAGTTTTGAATCGTTTTCTTTTGGGTTTCTATCCTGAAAATTATTTTAGATAAAAATGAAATAATCTTAATTTGTTCATCATTTTGTGGAACTTGCAAATCCATATTATAGAAATCATCGTTTTTGATATTCATTCTATCATCTCTCGCACCGTAGTTAGCAATTTCTCGCATATGACTGTGCCAATGCTTAGACTTGAAATAAATTTCTAAAAATTGAGGGGTTATTTTTGCAGATTTTATTCTGAAAACCGTATATAATGGGGAAACAAGTCCGGTTTTGAATGTGTTATTTATGTTCATTGCTCCGACTTCAGCATTTGCTGAAATCCTTGGATTATAAACAAAGTCTTGAGGTTTTACGATGTAATATCCTTGCAGATTATTTCTATTAGCAATACTCTTTTCAAAATAATCATTTTGTAAAACAATGCCTTGAACTGCAGAATTAGAAAAAACTAAGTCCAAATCATTATTTGTGTTTTTTTCATTTACTTTTTCAGAAATATCCCTCAATTTTAATGTCTCCCATGAATTTTGATATTCAGGAAATCTCAAATTTGGGGATTTTTTTACACTTTTATCTTTATCGCTCATCTTGACTTTTTTGAAAAATTAATTCTAAAACTTGAGGATTTTAAAAAACCAACCCCAATTCTTTTAAATACACATTAATTTCAGCATCAAGTTCGCTGCGTTTCGCCTCCAATTCTTTCAGTTCGTTCATCACCGCATGAATATCAATTTCTTCCTCTTCCTCAAAAGTATCCACATATCTTGGAATGTTCAAATTGTAATCGTTTTCTGCAACCTCTTCCAAACTCGCTTTATGACTGAATTTTTCAATTTCTGTTCGGTTTTGATAAGTTTCAACTATTTTGTCTATATGCTTGTTGAGCAACACATTCTGATTCTTTTGCTTCTCAAATTCCTTGCTCGCATCGATGAACAAAATATCCTCATCTTGCTCGCGACATTTCTTAAACACCAAAATACAGGTCGGAATACTTGTTCCATAGAAAATATTGGCAGGCAAACCAATTACGGCATCCAAATAATTTTTCTCTTTAATCAAATTTTTGCGAATTGTTAATTCCGCTGCACCTCTGAACAAAACTCCATGAGGCATTACCACCGCCATTATTCCGTTCTCGTCCAAATGATAAATCATATGTTGGATAAATGCAAAATCCGCTTTGGAAGCAGGAGCCAATTTTCCGTATTGCGAAAACCTCTCGTCAAGCAACAAAAGTTCATTGGAACTCCATTTTGCGGAAAAAGGTGGATTTGCAACAATGGCGTCAAAAGTTTTGTCCATGTGTTGCGGTTTCTCCAAAGTGTCTTCTTGCTTGATATCGAAATTACTGTAACTTACTCCGTGCAGAATCATGTTCATTCGTGCAAGGTTATAAGTCGTTCTGTTCATTTCCTGACCGTAGAAATCGCTCACTTTTGCTTCTCTCGCGACACGCAAAAGCAAAGAGCCACTTCCGCAAGTCGGATCATAAACCGATTTCAATTGATTTCTTCTACTGGTCACAATTCTCGATAAGATGGTGGAAACTTGTTGCGGAGTGTAAAATTCACCCGCTTTTTTTCCTGCACCACTCGCAAATTGTGCAATCAAATATTCATAAGCATCACCCAAAACATCGGCATTGGAATCGGATAAATTGAAATCAATTTCATCCAAATGATATAATACTTTGGAGATTAGAGTATTTTTCTCGTCTTCTGTTTTTCCAAGTTTGGAAGAAGTCAAATCCAAATCCTCAAAAAGATGTTCAAAATCGTCTTCACTACTTGTTCCAAGTGTAGATTGTTCAATATTGGTGAGGATTTTTGAAAGTTCAGGCAAAATAAAATTGGATTCTCCTTCAACCCTGTTGTAACCTTTTTTCGCAACATTGCTGAAAAGTTCAGATGGTTTCAGAAAATAACCCAAATCTTCTACGATTTCCTCATAAATTGCTTCTACAATTTCTTTTCCTTCTTCGGAATTTTCATCTACATCATTATAATCGGTTTCTTCTCCTGAATCGTGTAGTATTTTATTTGCAGTAAAATGGATTTTCTCGGAAAGATATTTATAGAAAATAAAACCCAAAATATAATCCCGAAATTCATCGGCATCCATTTTTCCGCGTAAAGTATTGGCGATATTCCAAAGTTGCTGCTGCAACTGTCTTTTCTGTTCTTCAGACATATTTTATCCTTAATGTAAAACCTCAAAGATAAAGAAAGTTGCTCGTCAAAGAAAAATTACTGGAAGAATGTTTTACAAAAAATTTTAATCTGTGTACATTCTATTTTAATCAAAATAAAAAATAATTTGCAATAGGTTTTCACATATTGAAAAAACAACTGTAAGTGAAATTTGTTTCCTTTAGCCAAATAAGATAATTATTCAGAATTAATCAATGTTTAAAATAGATATTTTTTGGGGTTCCAAAACAAAATGTCCAGTTTTTTAGTAAATAAACTGGACAAAATTGAACTTCAATTTTCATTTACTTTCAAACCCCTCTTTAAATTTCATAAACTTTTCCCCATCCCTCGGATTTTTCTTCATCCATTTGTTCATCAAATCTGTGTTGTATTTAAGTTGATTGTAGTCTTCAATTTTGTAAATCGCTTTTCCGCCTCTCTTGATTTCATCCAAAATTTCCTGCTTAATTTCACTTTTCGCTCGGATGCTTTCGGAGTACCATTGGAAAGCAAAATAATTTGTACCAAACAAAATGATTACTGCTAAAAACAAAACGCCGATGCTTCCAAAGAAAAAATTTTTCTGCGATTGAGTGCAATATTTAAATTCCTGCAATAAGTTCTTTAAATCTTGAAATAGTTTCGCCGAATCTTCATCGAGTTTCAATTCAACACTTTCGGGAATCTTATCTTGAAATGATTCAATTAATTTTTTGACTTCCAAATAAGAGGATTTTGCTTCATTTTGGGCTTGAACATTTGCTTCATTGGTTGCAATAGTTTTTCTAAGCAGTTCATAAATATCGTTTTGTGGTTCGTTTGGTGTTGTGTTTTGATTTTCCATTTTATCTAAATTTTCTTTTTTTGCGTTTTAATAATTCGTCGTCGGGAGCGGTATAAGTTGGTTTCAAGAATTCATCGATGGTTTTTCCGATTTCCTTTGATACTGCGGATTTCGAAGTTTCAATTTCATTTTCTTTATGCATCTGATTCATTTTTTCTTGAATGATTTCGTTTCTCTGATAATTCGATTCCAAAATCGATTTGATGTCCGCAATTTTCAGTTTGTTGGTAATTTCTGAGAGTTTGTAGCCGGGTTTGTATTGTCGTTCGGTTTGGTGATTGATGTCTTCATATCGCACAATCCGCATTCCCGAAATTCCGTCTTTCACATTTTGAGAAAGTGTTACTCGATAACCTTTCAGATGCATTTTCATCATTAGATCATCGAAGTTTTTGGCATATTTCAAAGAGTTTGTCAAAGCGTAATACATCATCTGTTTCTTCTCTTTTCCAATCTCGATGTCCGTTCTCAGATTCAGTTCCTGACAAACTTCACGGACTGCCTTTCCAAAAATTTCTCCGATTTTATGTGCGATAATCGTGTTCTCGCCAAAAGTATTTACTCGATTCACAATGAAATGAATGTGTTTTTGCTTCGTGGAAGAATGAATATCCAAACGAATTTGGTTATCATCCGTAACTCCGACTTTTCTTAATGCTTTTAATGCCAAATCGATCAGTTCTTCATTTGTCAATTTGTCCCCAATGGATTTTTCGGGAGAAATATATCCCGTCAAAGCCCAATTCTTCACATTCTTATTTCGGTTGGCGACGGCTTTCATTTCCTTGAACTGTAGTTCGGGATCCTCGCTCAAAAGATTGTTGCTGTAAACCATTTCCGCTGTTCCTTTATCGTTTCCGTTGTATTCCACAGCGATTTTGGAAATTCGTCTTGTGGTTGCACTGTTATTCATCTTCTTGAAGATTCTCTTGTGCTCTCGCATTCATCTTATTGTAGAGATAATCGTGGATTAATTTCGTCACCTCTTTAATTTTTTTCAAAATCACTTTTGTATGATCCAACTGTGAAAACTCCCGATGACGCAATAAATTTTTGATTCTGATGAAATTATTTCCGTATCCGAGTAAAGTTTCATCTTCCTTAAATTCATTAATTCTGAGTTCTTTTTCGGTGATCAGAAATCGAAAGTATTTTGAAAGTGGAAGTTTAGATCGTTTTGCTTTTTGTTCTACTTCCTCAAATTCTTTCTGCGTCAATCTCGTCGAAACCACTTTAGTAAATTGGTTGGACATCTTCTTCTTTAAACCTCCTTTTCTGCCAATTTCCTTGAAGTAATTTCTTCGTTTTTCCTGTGCAGTTTTCTTTTCCTGTTCTCTTGAAATTTGCTGTACAAATTGTCTTAATTGATCGTTTTCCATTTGATTTTTTTCTTTTCTGAAGCAAAAATTTCTATTTTTTGCCGTTAATATTTTTTGAATTTTGTCTGATTTTTGATTGAGATTTTCTTTGAAATTCAATTGAAAATTTCGCTGAATTTCAACTGAAATTTTGTCTCAATTTTTTCTAAATCAGCGTTCTGTTTTAAAGTTTTCGACGATAGGAGAAAACCAAAATGTTCCAATTTTACGATGAGCGGACACGCTTATTGTAAACATTGGGTACTTTTTGCACTAACTATCTGCCGATTTTGCGTGTAGTTATTTTACCCACCTCTTCACTTTCGACACCTGTATCTATTTTACGCAGGTCTGTTTCCTCTATACCTGTATCTATTTTGAGCATGCCACCTGTATCTGTTTTACGCAGGTTCCCACTGATTAAAAACTCATTTAAGTCTTTGTGATTTTTAAATAAAATCCGTTCGTCAGAAACATTGGAATTTTCCTTTTTTAGAATCTCAGTTACGGAATCTCCCGTTCTGTCATTGTCCAAATAGAGTTCAATTTGTTGATAGTTTTCGAATTGATTTTTGACTTTGGAAATCATCGAAACCGAATTCAAAATGATGTAATCCGAAGATTCTTTTTCGAGTGATTTTTCCAAAATTTTGAACGACAGATAATCTGAAAACCCTTCAAAAATTCTTAAAGTTTTGGAGTGATTATTTACTGAAGTGAGGTCTTTTTTACCAAGACAAAGTTTGATGTAGGGATTCCTAATCTCATATCCGTCCGAATCATTTTTGAATCCCAAACCGAAATAATTCTTTCCGTTCAATTCATAATGGATTTCTTTGAGTTCGGATTTCAGGGAATCGAGTTTTCTTGATTTTAAATATTCAATCAAGCTTGGATGTTCGACTTCTCTGATTTCTAAAATCTGATATCCTGATTTTGGTTTGAAATTATTGGTTTCAATTTCCAGTTTTGTCGGAAGTGAATAATCAAATCTTTTCAGATATTCCAATGCTTCGGAAACCAAGCATTTTTTAATTCCCTGAACCAAGGAAACATTATCGTATTTCATTCCTGTTCCGAAATCGAATGCAGTGTTTTGGTTAAAGTTTACCACCAAACTTGGTGTTCTTTCCTTTCGGTCGAAGGCATAATAAAAGGCGCTTTTACGGTTGTCTTTGCTCGGGAAAAGAGAAAAACTCTCCAATATTTCCCTGATGCTGATATTTTCGTTGGCTTGTTTACAATTCATAATAGTGTGTTTTTTGGTTTTGGGATTTTTGTGTTTTGTTTTATAAAATTTTTTGGTGTTTTTACCTACCTTCTTACCTAGGCCTTTAGCAGAAAGTGTTGAGAGTGATTTTCTTGACTTACCTCGACTTACCTTTCTACCTGCTTTTTTTTAAATATTTTCTAATTATTATTCTTTTATACTTAGGTAACTTTAGGTAAGTCTAATCATCAATTCTTACCTGTTATAAAAGTGTTTATTCATAATGGTTTCAAGTTGTTTTAGGTAAGCAGGTAATTAGGTAGGAGGATTTTTAATTATTTTTTCATTCATTTTTTTCATCCTCAATTTTCCGTTTGATTAAATAGCCGTAAACCTGCTTTTTGGAATGCTTGATCCTTTCAAAGTTTAAAGCGGTCAATGCTTTTCCGATTTTGACATTGTTCATCCGAACGCCCAAAGCATTGCTCATTGCAAGCATAATTTCGGTTGCGGTGAGGAAATCGTTTTTGTTTTCTGATTTTTCAAAGTGTGTGATGAGGATTTCCTGTTCAAGCGTTATTTGCTTGAATTTTTCGTTTCGTTTTTCATTCTCAATTAAATCCTCTGCGGTGAGTTCGGGATTGTAATCTTTCCTTTCAAAAGCATTATGATACGCTTGAGCCCAAACTTGGTTGATGTTGATTTCTTTGGAATAATTAAAATCAATTTCCAAGACTTCAAAAATGATCCATCGAACACTTCCTGTTTCATCGGTCAAGAAATCGGAACGGTTGGTTGAACCACAAAATGAAGAAGTTCGGTACATCAATGATGATTTTCTATCGTAAGGTAATCTTGCATTCACCGTATTCTTCGAAATAAATGCTTTTAAAATATTGACATCAGTTTTGGACATCACCGAAAGTTCATCGATATTGATGATGAAGTTTTTGCAGAGCGCAATGAGTCCGTCCTTGTCAACGCCAATATCTTCGGTATAATATTTCTCCAAACTTGGTGGAATCAGAAACCTCAAAAAACTTGTCTTTCCACTGTTTTGCTTGGTATTGTAAAGGACGAAGCATTGTTTGTTGATGTATCCTCTTTTCAATGCACACAACACTGACCTTGCCAACCATTTTTCAAAATGGATTTGGAAAGATTCCGTATCTGTTGTCTTGACAAAACTTGTCAATCTTTGGATATGGTTTTCGCCATCCCATTTTTCAAGGTTTTGAAAGTAGTTCTCGAATGGATTGAATACCGTAATCAAATGGCTTCGCATCAGTATTTCAAGTTTGTTGAAAGCGATGTTGATTCCCGCCTGAGTAAGTTCGATGTACAGCGAGTTCAAGTTCAACTCAGTCCAATCGCCCTTATCTGTCTTTATCTCGAATTCCAAGGCGATTTCGTTGAAGCGGAGGTGGTATTTCTTTCCGATATATTTTATTATTTTGTCGAAAACCGTGACCGAACCTTTACTGCTTTGATAGAGTTCTTCTTGCGAATTCATAATCAATTATTTTTTCCACTTTTCTAAAATATCTCCCTCAAAATCATCGTAGTCATTACTATCTTCGATATCCTCCGATGCACTATTGGAAATGAGATATTCTTCCAAATCTTCTTTCCGGAAATAAATTTTCTTTTGCCCTTTCTTTTTATACGCTTTCAACTTTCCGTGAAACTTCAATTGATAGAGATAATCGGGGTCAAGATTTAGAAACAATGCGGCTTCTTCTTTGGAGTAAATGGTCTTTGCACTAAGAGCTAGAAGTTGTAGCGCTTTGGATGTAAATTCCTTTTGGGAACTAACTAGGACTGAAACTTGGGCTTCAAGTAACTGTAGTCTTTCTTGGTCTTTCATATTGTTGAATTTTGTTGTGACCAAGATATTCTAGGAAGGAAACGCCACCTAAAAGCGACTAAAAAAGTTTTTTGTAAAATAAAGTAAAATAAAGAATTGAACTTATAGGAGCACTTTATTCTTTATGATGTTTTAGAATGGTTTGAACTAAACACGAAAAAATGTCGTGTTTATAAAACTGATAATCAACAAGATAATTTATGAGAAATTTTTGAGCTCGAATGAATTTTGATGAAATTTTCAACAAAAAAGTCAACTAAGAAAGGTATTTTGAAAAGTTTTTGCTATTTATTGGAATTTCTACAGGATTTCCGTGCTTATCATTTGCCAAAACAATTTCATTGATGATTTTTATGGCTTCCACTTGTGTAGTTATTTTTTCTTCATTAATTTCTTCGTTCTTGCACTTTTCAATCAAATCTGTATATTTTGAAAAGAAGTCTAAAATTGGTTGAACACTCACGCCATTTCTTGCAGTTTTTGTAAAGATTATTTTACCACTCTTTCTTTTTCTAAGCAAAAAATTTGAGAGATTTTCCTCAGAATCTTTGCTAATAAAATAATCTTCCATCACATCCGCCAAAATCAAATTAGCAGTATTCCGAATTTCAAAATTGAAATCTGAAGTTTTTAATAGTTGATTGTTTTCGGTAGCCAAATGATGAATTTCTTCACTGACGTTTTTATGTTGAAGTATTTCCTCTGATAAACTTTGTTTTGAGTTTTTTATTTCTTCCGTAATCTTTTTGGATTGTAGCAAGATAGTCTCTTTTGTTCCAATTTTCTTTGTGAAAACAAAACGCTCGGCATATTTTTCTTTATGAAACTTTTTATAGGCAGCATATGGTTTGAAAGAATGATCCATCTTTCCTTCTAAAAGAACGAAGCACAAACTCTGTAAAAAAATGTAGAAAAAAATCGATGTAATATCAATATCTCCAAATTTGATTTTTTCTAAAAGGGGTAAACCCCACAAAAAAGAAATCCCAAATGAAATTACGAATAATGTAAATACAATAATAAAACGAGTGCTATTCCAGTCATTATACCAACTCTTCTTCTCTGAAAAATATAGATTAATGACAAATGGACTTAGCGCAAACCACATTCTTCCTAATAAATATAATGGGAAAATTATGTTAAGGATTAAAACGACTATATAAACAACTAAATAAAAGGTGTCCATTTTTTTTACTAAAGTATTATAATGCTAATATATGGAGAAATAAAATTCAAATGTTCGTCAAATGTTCGTCAAAATAAAAAAGAAGGGATTTTACATTGCTGCAAAATCCCTTAAAAAGTGGCCCCACTTGGGCTCGAACCAAGGACTTGATGATTATGAGTCATCTACTCTAACCAACTGAGTTATAGGGCCTTATGAATTTTTATATCTAAAAAATTCTAAAAATTTGTTTCCTCTTTTTTTAACCTCGTTTTTCCCTTCAAAATGGCTTCGGGCTACTGATTATGAGTCAGTTACTCTAACCAACTGAGTTACAAGGCCTGAAACAGTAATGCATTACACTACTTTTTCCAATTGGTGTGCAAAAATAAGGCTTTTTCCCTTAACACAAAAAATAATTATGAGTTTTCCTGACAAAGTTCCACCAAAACGCCATTTGTGGACTTTGGGTGAAGAAATACGACCAGTTTGTTGTCGGCTCCTTCTTTTGGTTCTTCGGAAATAAAAATGAATCCTAATGCTTTTAAGCGGGCTATTTCGTCATAAATATTATCAACCCCAAATGCGATGTGATGAATTCCCTCCCCTCTTTTTTCAATGAACTTGGCAATCGGACTTTCAGGATTGGTGGCCTCCAAAAGTTCGATTTTGCTTTCGCCCACATTGTAGAAGGAGGTGGTCACTCCTTCCCTTTCCACGGATTCGTGCTTGTAATTTTGTTTTGATAAAAGCTTTTGGAACAGGTGGTCGGAATCTTGCAAAGATTTCACCGCTATTCCCAGGTGTTCTATTTTCATAAACGGTTTTTAAGGATTAATGACATAAGGTAATAAAATTTGGATCTAAGCACTATAGTTCCCAAACTTCCAACATTCACACAAAAATACTAAATTTGCGGCATGAACGAAAGCAACAGACAAAGAAAAGTCGCACAGATTATACACGAAGATTTTGCGGAATTATTCCGGAAACAGGCAGCCGAAAGCAAACAGAGCTTTTTGGTGAGTGTTTCAGAAGTGAAAGTGACCGCAGATTTGAGTATCGCAAAAATTTACCTGAGCATTTTCCCACAGGATTTCCGAAAGCAGATCATGACCGAAATCGAGGAAAACAAATCCCATTACCGAAACTTTATCGGACAGAAAATGGCGAAACAGGTGAGAATTATTCCGGAACTGCAATTTTATCTAGACACTTCGCTCGACGATGTGGAAAGAATTGAAAAAGAATTGCGTGGCGAAGGCGACAATCCTGTTTTGTAACTGATTACAAGGAGGATTCTCCTTCCATTCTGTATCCATAAAATTGATTTGAAGAACACCGCATTTTATATCGCTTCGCGTTACCTTGTTGCCAAAAAAGGAAGCACAGCAGTTACGTTCATCACGTGGCTTGCCGCTTTGGCGATGATGGTTGCGGTCACTGCTATGTTCATCATCATTTCGGTTTTTTCAGGATTGGAAGACCTTAATCAGGATCTGATCGCAAATCTGCATGCGGATATCACCATAAAAAGCAAGCAGGGAAAAACACTTCCAGACATTGATCAGGTTACCAAGATCTTAGACAAAAATCAGGATGTCGCCCATTATTCGAAGGTAATTGAGGAAAAAGTATATATCAATTTCCAGGAAAACGGCGATATTGCTAACCTTCGAAGTGTGGATTCCGCCTATATTTTTGTGAATCCTATTCAAAAAAATATTTTTTACGGAGCTTATCCATCCTATAAATATTCCAATGAGGTACTGATGGAAAACAAGCTCGATAACCGGCTCGCAATCCCGATTGGTGGCGATGGACAAACGGCGGCAGTATTGATGATGCCAAAACCGGGAACCGGAATCATCAGCAAGGAAGAGGATATCTTTAATAAAAAGGAGATTTTTGTTTCCGGAGTTTTTCCGGGTAATGACCAACTCGACAATGCCATCATTTCTCCGCTGGAACTGGCGCAGGAACTTCTGAACCTGCCAAAAAAATCAGCTTACCAGATCGTCATTAAGCTTAAAAATCCAGAAAATGCGGATCTCGTCAAATCAAAACTTTCCTCTCAGCTGGGAAGCAAATACGATTTGAAGACGAAAAGTGAAGAAAACGCTGCTTTTTGGAAGATGATCAATACCGAAAAATTTTTTATCTACCTGATTTTCGCTTTGGTCATTTTCATCACCACGTTCAATTTGGCGGGAGCGATCATTATACTGCAACTCGACAAAAAAGAGCAGGCAAAATCGCTGGTTTCCTTGGGAATGAACTTGAAATCGCTCAGAAACATCTACTTTTTCACCGGAATTCTAATCGTGACTTTCGGAATCATTTGTGGATTGGTGTTGGGAACAGCAATCAGCTATTTTCAGCTTGAAACCGGCATTTTCAAGGCCGGAGCGAACACAGACCTTCCTTTCCCTGTGAGAATCAGGCTGGCCAATTACCTGATTGTGGCTTCTACTGCCGCTTTATTTGGCGTGGGAATTTCCTGGATATTTTCCCGAGTTAATAAGTCTTACCTTAAAAATATTTAAGGAAATTTTAACCGGAATCCAAATTTGCCGCAATTCTTTTTTCTCTAAATTTGCTGCATAAATAATTATTTATCAATGAAAAAGAAAATTACCTTAATAATCGGTATTTTAACTGCTGCAATTACTTTTGCGCAAATTCCACCAGGTTATTATGATGCAACGGCGGGATTAACCGGCTATGCCTTAAAGACAAAGCTCAATGAAATCATTTCAAACGGAGCTTTGGATTTAGGTTACGGCAGTGGAACTGGCGGTTTATGGCTGACTTATCAGACTTCTGACAGGGACTATTTTTATGAAAACAACGGGACCATTCTGGATATGTATTCTGAAAACCCAAACGGACCTGATGCCTACGAATATATTTGGGGACAAGCCTCTGTAGGCGGAAACCAATGTGGAAATGGTGCTAACCACGAAAATTCATGCTACAATAGGGAACATACTTTGCCGAAAACCTATTTCGGCGGCCAGAATGCAGTTCCAATGGCAAATGACGCTCACTTCGTGATTCCGAGTGATTACTATGTCAACAGCATGCGCTCCAATTATCCTTATGGTGAAACCTCTACTCCAACCTGGACTTCCACCAATGGAACTAAAGTGGGAAGCTGTTCATTTCCTGGATATGCAGGCACAATTTTCGAACCGATCGATGAATTCAAAGGTGATATCGCAAGAATGCAGCTTTTCTTTGTGACCCGATATGAAGACAGACTCACCACTTTTACACCGTACCAAACTGCATCCAGTCCTTTGGACGGAACTGTAAACAGAGGCTTTAAGCAGTGGTATATCAATCTGCTTCTGAAATGGGCAGCACAAGATCCCGTTTCGCCAAGAGAGATTGCGCGAAATAATGCAGTCTATAACAGACAAAAAAACCGGAATCCTTTTATTGACCACCCGGAATGGGTAAATATGATCTGGACTTCCACCATGTCAACAAGTGAAACCGCTGCTTTGAACAGGTCGATTTCCGTCTATCCAAACCCGGTTAAAAATCAAATCACGCATCTGGCAGGTTATGGTTTGGATGAAGTGAAATCTGTGGAAATTTACTCATTGGATGGAAGGCTGGTTCAAACCATTAACCAAAATTTCAAAGCCTCTAAAACCATTCAGCTGAATAATTTGGAGAAGGGAACCTATATTTTGCGAACTGATACCAAGCAATCTGCCAAGTTAATCGTGCAGTAGATTCAAATTAATAACAGTATTCAAAACCATCGTGGAACGGTGGTTTTTTTATTTTAACGCTATGGAAAAACTGCTGAAATAGTGATTACGATTCATTTTCTTAATTCGATTTTTTTCTAATTAGATTTTATTGGCTTAGCAATTATGTTAAATTTTAAGCAAAAGAGGAAAAATAAGATTATGGATTTCCTTTTTTGAGTAACTTTGCCGTCCCAATTTTTATTTAGATATGAAGAATTTTACTACAATTATTTTGGCATTGCTCTTTTCTCTTGGATTTGCCCAGGAACCAGCAGGATATTATAATGGAACTGCAGGTTTGACAGGAGCTGCCCTGAAAACAAAACTTAACGCAATCATCACTGCCGGTCACAAAGACAATGGCTACGATGGGCTCTACAACGGATATCCAACCACAGATTCAGATCATTTCTATGAAAATGACGGCTCGGTGCTGGATATGTATTCCGAAAGACCCAATGCCGCTGATCCTTACAAATATGTACACGGACAAAAAAAATGTGGAAATTACAGCGTGGAAGGAGATTGCTACAATAGAGAGCACGTGGTTCCACAAAGTTTTTTCAATTCAAAAGCACCGATGGTTTCAGATATTCACCACATTCGTCCAACAGACGGAAAAGTAAACGGAATGAGGAGCAATTATCCGTACGGTGCAGTTGCGAGCCCCGCCTTCCTTTCAAAAAATGGAACTAAAGTGGGACCAAGTGTTTCCCCAGGATACAGTGGAACTGTTTGTGAGCCGATCGATGAATTCAAAGGTGATATCGCGAGAATGATTTTCTATTTCGTAACCCGATATGAAACTCAGCTTGCGGGATTTTCAACCGGTAACATGTTGGGCGGTTCGGCATTTCCGGGGCTTCAAACTTGGGAGAGAGACGTTCTTTTGCAGTGGTCGATACAAGATCCTGTTTCGCCTTCAGAAATCGAGCGAAATAATGCGGCTTTCGTTTTCCAGAAAAACAGAAACCCGTTCATTGACCATCCAGAGTGGGTTCAAGCCATTTGGGGAACTGCAGTCACCGATACCCAAGCTCCCACAGCTCCATCCAATTTGGCGGTAATTTCCACTTCCACCGCATCTGCAAGTTTGACGTGGAATGCTTCCACAGACAACGTTGCGGTGACTTCGTATAAAATATATGTGAATGGCAGTTTCAAGACCAACTCTATTTCCACATCTGCTACAGTTACAGGATTGAACCAGGGAACAACATATACATTCTATGTAGTGGCATCCGATGCCGCCGGAAACCTTTCCCCTCAAAGTAATAATGCAGTGGGAACTACTTTAACGGATAGCATTGCACCAACTGCGCCAACTAATCTTTCAGTAGTTTCAGTAGGATCAAATAATATTGCAGTGGAATGGACCGCGGCTACAGATAATATAGGGGTGGATTCTTATGACATTTATGCTAATGATGTTTTGATGGGTTCCACAAGCGCCGTTTCGACAAATATTTCCAATTTAAATCCTACAACCACCTACTCGATTTATGTGGTGGCAAAAGATGCGGTAGGAAATATCTCTCCACAAAGTAATCAGGTATCGGCAACTACTCTTGCTGTGGGAACTACTTGTGGCAACGAACATTTTGACAATCTGCTTGTCGTGCCAAACCAATACTCCACTTATAATTGGGTAAGCAATGGAATTTCATGGACTTCTGAAGATTCCAGAACCGACGAAACCATCAACGGAAAAGCATTGACCATTAGAAATGGGTCACTGACCGCACTTTCTGTGCCAAACGGAATCGGTGAATTGACGGTCACTACCCAGCTGAAATATTCAGGAAGCGCCGGAACACTGAAACTGTTTGTGAATGACGTAGATACCGGAAAAACAATCCCGTATGGCGCCGCTGGTTCGGCACCGATAACCACTACCATCACCGGCATCAATACTCCTGGAACAGTGGAAATCCGTCTGCAGCAAAACGGAGCGACTTCAAACCGTGTCGCAATCGACGATATCAGCTGGACCTGCTATGTTTTAATGGGAACAAATGAAAATGGATCTTCAAAAAGCACATTTTCCGTTTATCCAAATCCCGTCAAAAACGGTGAACTAAACGTTTCAGGAAAAGACTTGAACCTGGTTGAGAACGCATATATTTTTGATTTCAGCGGAAAACTGGTGCAGACCATTGCCCAACCTTTCAAAAATTCCAATAAGGTTTTCTTGAAAAACTTGCCGAAGGGAGTCTATGTACTAAAAGCGGGCACATCAACTGCTAAATTTATGGTGGATTAACCCATTCAATTTTAAACAAAAATTTTAAAAGACCGTTTTGCGACGGTCTTTTTCTTTGGATCATCCCGCCAAATACCATCTTGCGTTCACTTGATTTCTGGACTAGAATATTTTTTTCAACAAATTTGATTTTTTTATATCTTTAATCCCATAATTTTAAAAAAAGAATATGAAAATTTTCAAGACAATTTTAAGCATCGCAATGATTTCCACTGCTTCGGTGTACAGTTATGGTCAAACTGCTGATGAAATCGTGAGCAAATACCTGGAGACCATTGACCCGGGAAAAAAACTGAGCAAGCTGGAAGGCTTAAAAATGGATATGGTGGCAAAAGCACAGGGAATGGAAATTCCGGTTTCCCTACTCTCCGCGAAAAATGGAGAAATGCTGATGAACATTAACCTTCAGGGAAAGGAAATTACGCAGATAGCTTTTGACGGAAAAGAAATGTGGTCCACCAATTTCATGACCATGAAAGCGGAAAAAGCAGATGCAGAGACTACTGAAAACATGAAGCAGAATATAGACTTTCCGGATCCTTTTTTTAATTATAAAGCCAAAGGATATAAAATTGAATATTTAGGCAAAGAAACCAAAGACGGAGCAGATGCCTACAAAATCAAACTGACAAAAAAACCAATCAAAGTACAGGGACAGCCGCAGGAAAACATTTCCTTTTACTATTTCGATGTGGACAGCAATCTACCGATTGTAACCGAAGCAGAAATCCAAGAAGGACCCATGAAGGGACAGAAATCCATCTCCAAAATGAGCGATTACCAGGAAGTGGACGGCATTTATTTCCCATTCTCACTTCAAATGATGGGGCAGGAATTGAAGGTGAACAAAATTACCATGAATCCGACCATTGACAAGAAAATATTCGCATTTCCAATGCAGTAATTTTTTAAACAAATCCATGATGCCACGGCAATCGCTGTGGCTTTTTTTTAAAATAAAACTTAACAGAATGAAAATTATCAAATTAGCATTAGCAATTTCGCTGACTTTTCCAGTCTCCTTTTTTTCGCAGGGAGAAACCGGAATCTCCCTGAAAGGAAAGGAATTATTTGGCGATCTCAAAGCAAGGCACATTGGACCAGCTTTGATGAGCGGCAGAATTACAGACCTGGAAATGCACCCAACCAACAATAAAATTCTCTATGTGGGAACAGCGGGAGGCGGAGTCTGGAAATCCACCAATGGAGGAGCTTCCTTTACTCCCGTTTTTGATGAGGACCACATCCAATCCATCGGAACTGTGGCGATAGACCCGTCAAAACCTGACCAGAATATCTGGGTGGGTTCTGGCGAAACCTGGACCAGAAACAGCGTTTCTATTGGTGATGGAATCTATAAATCTGTCGATGGTGGGCAAACCTGGAAAAATATGGGGCTTGAAAAATCAGACCGCATCTCCTCCATCATCATCAATCCAAAAAACAGCGACGAAGTTTGGGTCGGTGTTTTGGGATCGCTTTGGTCAGATAGCGACGAACGCGGAATTTACAAAACATCCGATGGCGGTAAAACCTGGCAAAAAATATTTGGCATAGATAATAAAACCGGATGCTCGGATTTGACCATCGATCCAAAAAACCCGGATACCATGTATGCGAGTTTTTGGGAATTCAGAAGAACTGCGTGGTCCTTCAATTCCGGCGGGGAAAAATCTGCGCTCTACAAATCCACGGATGGCGGCAAAAACTGGAAAAAAATTCACAATGGATTTCCCTCTGGCAAATTGGGCAGAATCGCAATTGCGGTGGCTCCTTCCAATCCAAATATACTTTATTCCGTGTTAGAGGCAGAGAAACCCGAAACCAGTGGACTCTATCGCTCAGAAGACGGCGGAAACTCATGGAAACATCTCAACAGCGATTTCGGTTTGGTGGTACGACCATTTTATTTTTCAAGAATTGTAGTAGATCCCAAAAATGCTGATGTGGTGGCGAAAGGCGGACTTTTCGGTTCAATCAGCAGAGACGGAGGGAAAACCTTCAAAAACCTTGGTGCAATGCATGGCGACATCCACGATATTACTTTTGACAATTTGGATAGCGAAAGGATTTACGTGGGAACTGATGGCGGGGTTTACCGTTCATGGGACGGAGGAAACACCATGGATATCGTGAGAAGTTTGCCGGTTTCCCAATATTATCACGTAAGTTTGGATAACAAAGAGCCTTATAATATTTATGGCGGATTGCAAGACAATGGTTCCTGGTATGGACCCTCAAAAGGTGACGGCGGAATCGAATCACGTGATTGGCACCGGGTGGGATATGGAGACGGTTTTCGAGTAGTGAAACACCCCACAAAAAACATTATCTACAGCGAAATGCAGGGTGCGGAAAACATTTGGCGTTATAACATCGATACCAAGGAAATCGTGACCGTGCAGCCACTGCCGGTGAAAGGCGATCCGAAACTGCGCTTCAACTGGAATGCACCTATTCTAGCGAGTTTGCATCAACCGGACCGTTTTTTTGCAGGAAGCCAGTTCCTGCACAAATCCGAGGACATGGGAAAAACCTGGGTGAAGATTTCCCCGGATTTGACCACCAACAATAAGGCGAAGCAGAATCAGGAAAATTCCGGAGGACTGTCAAAAGACAATTCAGGTGCAGAAAACCATTGCACCATTTTCACCGTCGCCGAATCTCCTAAAAATGAAAAAATAATCTGGGTAGGAACTGATGATGGAAACGTGCAGGTCACCAAAGATGGAGGTCAAACCTGGAGCAATGTGACTCCGAATATTCCAAACCTTCCGAAAAACACCTGGGTTTACCATATTGAGGCAAGTTCATTCGCTGATGGTACCGCTTATGCAGTTTTTGACGGACACACCACCGGAGATTATAATCCATATGTCTATAAAACGAAAGACTTCGGCAAGACATGGACTTCGATTGCAACTTCGGATATCAAAGGATTTGCCAGAAACCTGCAAGAGGATTTCAAGAATGAGAATTTGCTTTTCCTTGGAACCGAAAAAGGTCTTTTCATCACCGTGGATGGTGGAAAAAACTGGTCACATTTCACGAACAACATGCCCAATGTGGCGGTTCACTATATCGATCTCCACCCCAAAACAAACGATTTGGTGATGGCAACCCACGGTCGTGGAATCGTCATCTTGGACGATATTTCTGTATTGAGGCAAATTACTCCGGAAGTTTTGGCCAAAGACGTCCATTTTTTTGAAACACCGGATGCGGTTATCGAAGAAAACTCCAGTTATGGCGGCAATGCGTCCGAATTGGAATTTGTAGGTGAAAACCCTTCTACCGATGCAAAAATCACCTACTATCTTAAGAAACGCCATGTTTTAGGAAAGATGGCTATCGAGGTTCAGGACATGGATGGAAAAAAAGTGACTACTCTTTCACCGGGAAAACAAAAAGGAATCAATGTGGTACACTGGAATTACAGCACGAAGTTTCCTAAAATTGCAGCTGCCAAAACCATCTCTTTTGCCGGCTTCAATTCACCGAAAGTGAATGCAGGAAACTACAAAATCGTCATGACGAAAGACAAAGAAACCTATATCAAAAACATTGTAGTCAAAAACGATCCGAAAAGCAAAATTAGCGCCGATGACCGAAAAAGACAGGCCGAATTGTCCCAAATTCTTTTTGATATGAACGAAAATTTGGCGTTCAAGGTTTATGAGTTGGATGAAACCTTAAAAATACTGGATCAGCTGGAGAAAAAAGACAAATCCTTTACCAAAGTGAAAGATGCGTTCCAGAAGCAGAAAGAAAAAATGGTGGTCACCACCGGAGATAATTATGTGGGTACCGCTGAACCCCAGTTGCGGGAAAAACTTGGTGAGCTCTACACTTCGGTAGTTAATCAGTTTGCGGCACCAACCAATGCACAGACTCAGAATTTCGAGAATGTGAAAGAACTTTACGACCAATCCCTGAAAGAACTGGACCAGCTTAATTCCAAAAACCGCAAAAAAATTGAGGATCAAGCAAAATCAGAAAATATTCCATTTGTCCTAAAAACCAAGGAGGAATTTATCAAAAGTTAGAAGCATAGAATCCACGATGTTAACTTTAAAAGACCGGTCTTTTTGACCGGTCTTTTTTGCTCATTCCGGTTTTCATAGACCGTATAAAGTCAGCGGGTTTTGTTTTTGATCCTCCTTCACTTCTCAAAAGATTTTTACAAGGTAAACAAAAAAAGAGACTCTGTTTCCAAAGTCTCTTATTTAGTAGCGGGGACACGACTCGAACGTGCGACCTCCGGGTTATGAGCCCGACGAGCTACCTACTGCTCTACCCCGCGATATTGTGGTGCAAAGATACAAATTTCGTGCAGAACTGCAAATTTTTTTTGAAAATTCTTTTATCATCAATTTTTCCTAAATTTGTATATGGCAAAAATCCTGAAAATTTATCCTGATAATCCACAGGAAAACCTGATCGACGAGGTGGTGAAAACGCTGAAAAACGGCGGATTGATCATTTATCCCTCCGATACGGTTTATGCTTTAGGCTGTAATATTTTCGATATTCGGGCAATGGAAAAACTGGCGCAACTAAAAAAAACCAAACTGGATAAAGCTCAGTTTTCCATCATCTGTAATGATTTGAGCCACCTTTCGGAATTTACAAGACCGATTGACTCCGCCACTTTTCGATTTCTAAAAAACAGGGTTCCTGGACCTTTTACCTTTATTTTGGAGGCCAACAAAAGTCTGCCTTTGGCATATAAAGGAAAAAAAACGGTCGGTATAAGAGTTCCGGACCATCCGATTCCAAAGTTGATCGTGGAAAAATTGGGACATCCGATTGCATCCACTTCAATTAAGGACGACGATGAAATTATTGAATACTCCACCGATCCCGAACTGATTGCCGAGAAATACGACCATCTTGTCGATATCGTCATCGATTCGGGTTATGGCGATAACGTGGCTTCTACGATTGTGGATTTGAGTTCCGGTGAGCCTGAAGTGATTCGGGAAGGAAAAGGGATTTTGTAAAATGTCAAAATCAAGTGGATTCGCGCCATGGTCAATTTCCCCTTAAGATTTAGTTTCCGAAGTGAACGCGTAGTTCATTACAATCCAAACAATTTCTAATCATATCCAAGAAAATAAATGAAAATCCTCACCTCTCCCGCAAAACTGATGAATATTGAGCATTCGACTGCGCTATTGAAATCCACTACCCCGAAATTCATCGAAGATGCGGCATTCATTCAATCTTATTTAAAAGAAAAATCTCCGAAATACCTATCGGATTTAATGGAAATTTCCCCAAAACTTGCAGATGAAAACTGGGAAAGGAACCAAAAATGGAAACCTAATCCCACCTCAAAACAATCTGCTCCTGCCCTTTTTGCCTTTACCGGCGAAGTTTACCGTGGTTTGGATGCGAAAACCCTGGACAAATTGTCCTTAACCTACCTTCAAAAGAATTACCGAATACTTTCCGGATTATACGGACTGCTGAAACCATCAGATAAGGTGATGCTCTACCGTCTGGAAATGGGCAGAAATTTTGAATTTGAACATTACAAAAACCTTTATGAATTCTGGAGAGAAAAAGTCACCCAACAGATCAATTCAGAATTAAAATCAAAAGACATTATCTTAAACCTTGCAAGCAAGGAATATTTCAAAGTGGTGGATAAAAAGAAACTGAACGCTCCGGTAATCGATTTTGATTTCTATGAAATGAAAAATGGGAAACCCCAAAACATCGTGGTTTACACGAAGCACGCAAGAGGTTTAGTGGTAAGGTTCTGCGCACAAACCAAAGCCAAAACACTGAATGAAGTGAAAGCTTTCAACCTGGAAAATTATAAAATCGACGAATCTTTGTCCACCAAAACAAATCTTGTTTTCACCCGTTAACTTAAAATTTGAAAATGGAAAACGGAAATTTTGAATGACACCGACCTAAAACCTTAGACTATTTGCCAAAAAGCTGGCTAAAACTAAAATTTAGAAATATGAATTACCATACCAGAAAATGGATCAAACCAGAAGATCTGAATCCAAACCACACTTTATTCGGCGGGCGACTGCTGCAATGGATTGATGAGGAAGCCGCACTATACGCCATCGTGCAACTGGAAACGCCACGCTGTGTGACCAAATATATTTCCGAAATCAATTTCGTAAGCTCAGCAAAACAGGGCGACATCATAGAAATTGGAATCGAGGCAACTGATTTTGGGAACACCTCCATCACTCTTCAGTGCGAAGTCCGAAACATGATGACGCGGCAAACCATCATTACCATTGACAAAATTATTTTTGTTGGAGTGGATGAAAGTGGAAAACCAACCAAACACGGAAAAACCAAAATTGAATTTATCAGTGACCGACTAAATAAGGACGAGTGAAAATCTTCATCAAAAACATGGTTTGCAACCGCTGTATCGAAGCCGTAAAAGATGTTTTTGAAGATTCAGAAACTGAAATCAAATCGATTTTGCTTGGAGAAGTGGAAACCGAAAATGAGCTTTCAAAACAGAGCCTGGAGCAGATTTCCGAAAAGTTAAAAAGTAAAGGGTTTGAAATTTTGGAGGATGCCACCCAAAAACTCCTCGAAAAAATAAAGAAAACCATCATCCAAAAAATTGCGGAACTCGATATAGCTGAAGACTTTTTGCTCTCCGAGTTTCTTGCCAATGAGCTGCATAAAGATTACAGCGCTCTCTCAAAGCTTTTTTCCCAAAACCACGAAATGACGCTCGAACAGTTTTTCATCCTTCAGAAAATTGAAAAGGTGAAGGAACTGCTTTTTTACAACGAGTTCTCTTTAAAGGAAATTGCTGGAAAACTTGGCTACAAAAGCATTCAGCATCTTTCAAGCCAATTCAAGGGCGTTACAGGATTCACACCAACCGAATTCAAGCGGAAGAAAGAAAAAAACCGTCAGCCACTGGATTTGCTCTGAATTTTGCAACTCTTTTCCCGAAATCTGTAACTGAATCCGGTTTGTAATGGCGAAATTTGTACCATTAAATTCAAAGACCATGGACCACGATCATCGCAGCCACGACCATCAACACAGTCATCACCAACAAGAGATTCCGCCTAAAGACCGCCTTTCTCCGAGTTCCGTCTATTATTGCCCGATGGAATGTGAAGGTGAGAAAGTCTATTTTCAGCAGGGAAAAAGATGCCCGGTTTGCAATATGTATCTGGTCCCCATCGAGGAAAAAGAGGAATACAAAAACAAACCGCAACAATACTCCAAAACGAATCTCCCCGAAAGTTTTAAGGATAAGCTTGGGCAGTATTTCTGTCCGATGTTCTGCGAAGGCGATAAAACCTACATTTCCGATACAGGATGTCCAGTTTGCCACATGCATTTGGAGAAAATCACTCCGGAAATACTGGCTGACAGCATGAAAATGAAGTCAGAAAGCACAGATCCCGAATCCCGAAGTTCCAATCTCGAACTTTCGGACAATGCGGGAAAATACTATTGCCCAATGTTTTGTGAGGGCGACAAAGTTTATGATTCCAATGTCGGTTGTCCGGTTTGCGGAATGGATTTGGTGAAAATCCCGGAAAAGAAGAAAGTGATGCAATACACTTGTCCGATGCATCCGGAAATCATTCGCGATGAACCGGGAAGTTGTCCGATCTGCGGAATGGATTTGGTTGCAGTCCCCTCCAAAAATGCTTCAGATGAGGATGAAACCTACAACATTTTGAAAAAGAAATTTTGGATCGCTGTAGCATTCACTGTTCCGGTCTTTATTTTATCAATGGGCGGAATGTGGTTCGACTTCCCCTTCTCCAACAAAGTTCAGGGATATTTGGAATTAATGTTTTCTGTTCCCGTTATCTTTTACTCTGGCTGGTTTTTGATGAAACGAGGTTGGATTTCCTTCAAAACCTGGAATCTCAATATGTTTTCATTGATCGCATTGGGTGTCGCTGCGGCATTTATCTTCAGTTTGATTGTGCTTTTTGTCCCCAATATTTTGCCTCACGAATTCATCCATGAAGGAAAAAATCCTTATTATTTTGAATCGGTTTGCGTGATTCTCACTTTGGTGATTATGGGACAAATGCTGGAAGCAGGAGCTCATCAACGAACAGGAAAAGCCATTGAGGAATTGATGAATCTTTCTCCTGACGAAGCCACTTTGATGATAGATGGAAACGAAAAGAAAGTTCCGCTTTCAGAAGTGAAAATCGGTGATTTATTACGGGTAAAACCGGGTGAAAAAATCCCTGTCGATGGGAAAATTACTGAAGGGAACTCCTCCGTGGATGAAAGCATGATTACTGGCGAACCGATTCCGGCGGAGAAAACGGTGAATGACAAGGTAACTTCGGGAACCATCAACGGAAACGGCGTGTTCACGATGCTTGCCGAAAAAGTGGGTGATGAAACGTTGCTTTCCCAAATCATTAAAATGGTTTTTGAAGCAAGTAGAAGTCGTGCACCGATCCAGAAATTGGTGGATAAAATCTCTGCTATCTTCGTTCCTGTGGTGATCGGCGTTTCAATTCTCACTTTTTTTGCATGGATGATTTTCGGCGGAGAAAATAAGATGATTTACGCTTTTGTGAACGCAGTTGCCGTATTGATCGTCGCTTGTCCATGTGCTTTAGGTTTGGCCACTCCAATGAGTTTGATGGTCGGAATTGGTAAAGGTGCAAAAAATGGAATCCTAATCAAAAATGCAGAAGCCTTGGAAGAAATGCACAAAGTAAATGTCCTGATTACCGATAAAACCGGTACTTTGACCGAAGGAAAACCGAGTTTAGATGAAGTGGAAACCATCTTGGATTCAGACCAGTATGAAGTGGTAAAATTGGCAGCATCTTTAAACCAAAATTCTGAACACCCATTATCTAAAGCTGTTTTGGAAAAATTCAAGAAAATGCTTTTCATTATTTCAGGCACACCTGAAAGTTCCTCTGATGAGTTCCAAATCCAAAAAGTGGAAGATTTTGAAAACATCACCGGAAAAGGAATCAGGGGAAAAATCAATGGTGAAGAGGTTTTGCTGGGAAATGAATCTCTGTTGGATCATTTCAAGATCCAGATTCCGGAAAATTTGAAAGCACAGGTCGTTCACCATCAAGACAAAGCGAGAACCATTTCTTATCTCGCAAAAAGCGGGAAAGTATTGGGATTCCTCACCTTTTCAGACCCTTTAAAATCTACTTCAAAAGAAGCCATTCAATATCTTCAAAAACAAGGAATTGAAATCATAATGATGACCGGTGACAATGAGCACACCGCAAAAAATATCGCTTTAGAATTGGGAATCAAATCCTATCAAGCTGGCTGTCTTCCCGAAGACAAAATGAATGAAGTGAAAAAATTACAAACCGAAGGGAAAGTGGTGGCAATGACCGGCGACGGAATCAATGATGCTCCTGCTTTGGCCCAATCAAATGTGGGGATCGCAATGGGTACCGGAACAGATGCCGCGATTGAAAGTGCAGGAATTACCTTGATAAAAGGCGATATCCTGGGAGTTGCGAAAGCAAAAATCCTTAGCGAAAAATTGCTGAAAAACATCAAACAGAATCTCTTCTTTGCCTTTATCTATAACACTTTGGGAATCCCAATTGCAGCAGGTCTGCTCTACCCTTTCTTCGGAATATTGCTCAGTCCGATGATTGCGGCAGCCGCGATGAGTTTTTCATCGGTTTCGGTAATTTTAAATTCTTTAAGGTTGAATGGTGTAGATTTGAAACTGGATTAGAACTTCCTTTCAATCACATAATCCAGCATCAGATGGAGCGAGTTTTTCGCCTGTGAATCAGGGAAATCGTTCAGAATGTCCTTCGCTTTCTGCTGAAAATCCTTCATCACGCCGATTGCATAATCCAGACCACCAGATTTTTTCACAAAGTCGATGAGTTCTTTCACTCGCTTCGTATCATTGTTGTAACGCTTGATGGTGTCAAAGAAATATTTGCGGTCGCTTTCATTGGCGGTTCTTAAGGAATAAATCAGCGGCAAAGTCATTTTTTGCTCCTTAATATCGATTCCGACAGGTTTTCCGATGATATTGGAAGCAAGGTAATCAAAAAGGTCGTCTTTGATTTGGAAAGCCATTCCGGTCAAAGTGCCAAATTCCCTCATTTTCTTCGCCAGATTTTCATCAGCGTGATTGGAAAGAACACCGATTTCGCAGCAAGCTGCAACCAAGGTAGCCGTTTTCTGACGGATGATTTCGTAGTAAACATCTTCTGTAATATCTAGTTTTCGGGCTTTTTCCAATTGCAGGAGTTCGCCTTCCGCCATTTCTTTGATGGTTCTGGAAATCACGGCAAGCAAATCGAATTCTTTGTGGTCAGTAGAAAGCAAGACCGCTTTTGACAAAAGATAATCGCCCACCAATACAGCAATTTTATTCTTCCAAAGCGCATTGATCGAGAAAAAATTCCTACGTTTGAAACTTTCATCCACCACATCGTCGTGCACCAAAGTCGCGGTGTGAATCAATTCAATCATAGAAGCGCCTCGGAAGGATTTTTCATTCACCTCTCCCACCAATTTAGAACACAGAAAAACAAACATCGGACGCATTTGTTTTCCTTTTGTGGTCACGATAAAACGGGTGACTTTATCCAGTAGCGGTACATTGCTCTGCATCGATTCGTAAAACTTTTGCTCGAAAAGTTTCATTTCCTGTGCAATAGGTTTCTTGATTTCTTCTACGATATTCGCCACTTTGTTATCAGTAATCAGTAATTAGTAATGAGCAATGCTTAAAGAGTAATTTGGTGGACAAATATAGTCAAAAAGGTGGAATTTGAGGGAAATAAATCATTGGCCAATTAAATGAAATGGGATCAAATATAAACGTTGCTTTATTCTTCCAAAAGGAGATCTGAACTCCTCTCCTGAAATATAAATTCCGTCTTCATTCACTGCAATTCCCTCTATTTGACCGATGGAAATGGATGATCCCAGGTAATATTTTTTCGGTTTTTCACTGAAGAAAATCCCTGGTTCGGTTTCAGTGAAAATGGCCAAAAATACCGCTGTTTTCTTGGTATAGCCTACCAAATAGAGTTTTCCTTTAAAATAGGAAGCATCAGTGACTACAAAATCTGTTTGAAAGCTTTCGATTTTCTGCGCCGGTTGCAGTTCGGAAATTTCGGGGTTAATCGTGTAATGCGTGGTTTTTCTTGAAACCCATTCCTTGGTGAAAAGGTGTATTTTCCCGTTTAGAAAAACCATGGCTTCCGCATCGAAATCATTATTGATGTTTTTTGGCGTGAAGTCGGTTTGTTCGGGATAATAAAATGGAATAACATTTTTAGCGTTGTTAGCGCTATCAACGCGCTCCAAATTTATTCGATAAATCTTCAAATCCTTCCTGTTTCCCGCATTATTCCCAAAATCACCAATATATACCGACACAGAATCGCTGGTCATCGCTTCCCAATCTTTGTTCTGGAGGCCGGTCTTAATCACGTTCAGAATCTTCCCCGTATTTTTATCGATTTCGAAAATATCGGGTGTATTTCCACTATCGTTGAAGGTGTAAAGTTTGTTTTTAAAAAATTTCAGACCGGAAGTTTCTCTAATTGAATCCGAAAGTTCAGCAACTTTATATGGGCGGATTTTCAGAAATTCGGCTTGTTGCGAAAATCCGGCTTGAAAAAACAGGACAGTGAAAAGGATTATAAGGTTCTTCATTTCAGATCAATCAGCTAAATTATGCCACTTTTTTCTTGATTCCATTTCGCTTTCTCGCCCAATATTCCTTTTGGAAGTTTCTGACGGTTTTTCCGGTACCATCATGTCTCCAACCAGGTGAATTAAACAGATAGTTGATCCGGTCCGCTAATTTCAAGTTGGGTTGCTTCATATCTTTCCATATCTTCCGCCATTCATAGAAAATCGTGGTGACTGGACCATTGTCGGGCATTTTCGGATAAATTCCGTATTTCACTGGAGTTTTTGGATCTTCTGGTTCAAAAGTTCCAAAAATTTTGTCCCAAACAATGAAAACCATCCCCATATTTCGATCCAAATATTTGATGTTGCACGCATGATGCACGCGGTGATGCGAAGGCGTGACCATGAAGTATTCCAAAAATCCCAATTTCTTGACCGTTTGAGTATGAACTAATGCTCCATAAATCTGTCCTAAAGAATACATCACCATGATATGCCAAGGATTGAATCCCACGAACGCAAGTGGCGCAAAAAACAAATAACGGTAAAGCGGTTGCAAAACCGGACTTCTGAAACCTGTCGTGATATTAAAATACTCCGAATTGTGGTGCGTGATGTGGACCGCCCAAAAAACCCGAGAGTGATGATCAACGTAATGATGCACAAAATAAGCAAAATCGGTCACCACAAAACAGGCGATGAAATACCAAATATTAAAATCGAAATCAAAAACCCGATGGTTGAAAAAGAAAAACATCACGAACATTGCAAATGCCTTCATCAGCAAATCAAGCCCGAAGTTGATCACTGCAAGAAAAACATTCATCGCTACATCTTTTCCTCTATAAAGTTGCTTGTTACCGAAATAACTGAAAAGCATTTCCGCAAAAATAACTACCGCAAAAAAGGGAATAGTAAAGAAATAAAGAATCGTTTGTCCGTGTTCAGATAGAATGTTGGAAAAATCTAGCATGGTCTATTTTTGGCGAAAAGGTATGGAAAATTTTGGTCGTGAAGAAATAGATTATTCCTCTGCAGTTTTATTCGCCAATTGTCCGCAAGCAGCGTCTATATCGCCACCTCGGCTCCTTCGGACCATCACAGTGATTCCAGCTTTTGTGAGTTCTCGAACGTATTTTTCTTCGGCAGCAATGCTTCTATGGTCAAATTTCCCCTCACCGATCGGGTTGTATTGAATCAGGTTGACTTTGCTGGGAACTTGTCGGCAATATTTAATTAATGCCTTGATGTCTTCGTCTTTATCATTAATTCCGCCCCAAACACAATATTCGAAAGTCACGACATTCCCCGTTTTTTCATACCAATATTTCAACGAGTCCATGATTTCTGTCAAAGGAAAATTCTCCGAAAATGGCATGATCTCGTTTCGTTTTGCTTCAATGGCGGTGTGAAGCGAAAGTGCCAGTTTCACCTTTAAATCCTCGTCAGCAAGCATTTTAATCATCTTCGGAATTCCGGAGGTGGAAACGGTGATTCTTCGTGGCGACATTCCCAAACCTTCAGGTTTTGTGATTTTCCGGATGGCTTCAACTACGTTTTTGTAGTTCATCATCGGTTCGCCCATTCCCATAAAAACAATGTTGGAAAGCGGTCGATCGAAATAAAGTTTACTTTGCCGGTCGATCAGCGCAACTTGATCCACGATTTCTGCAACTTCCAAATTACGCATTCTTTTAAGTTTGGCGGTGGCGCAAAATTCACAGTTGAGCGAACAGCCCACTTGGGAAGAAACGCATGCCGTGGTTCTGGTTTCAGTTGGAATCAGAACCGATTCCACTAATAAACCATCATGAAGTTTCACACCGTTTTTGATGGTTCCATCTGCTGATTTTTGAAGCAAATCAACCGCGATCGGATTAATGGTGAATTCTTGGGATATCCGCTCTCTTAGGTTTTTTGAAAGATTAGTCATCTCATCTATGGAATGGAGGTTTTTACTCCACAACCAGTCGTAAACCTGTTTCGCACGGAAAGGTTTTTCACCAAGAGTTACGAAGTAATCCTTTAATTCGTCTAGTGATAATGTTCGGATATCTTTCATAAAAAAATGGGGAGATGGAAGAAAAATGGACACTGGAAAATCTTCCAGCATCCATCTTTCTGCTTCCACTTTATAGAATCAGCATCGCATCACCATAAGAATAGAATTTGTATTCATTCTTGATGGCTTCCTCATACGCATGCATCACGAAATCTTTTCCGGCAAATGCTGCGATCATCATTAGTAAGGTTGATTTTGGCGTGTGGAAATTGGTAATCATTGCATTGGCAACCCCGAAATCGTGCGGCGGAAAAATGAACTTGTTGGTCCAACCGTGATAAGGCCCGATTTTTTTGTTGGATGAAACCGAAGTTTCCAGCGCCCTCATCGTGGTGGTTCCAACCGCGCAAACTCTTCTTTGTTCCTCAACGGCTTTGTTTATGATGTCGGCATTTTTCTGGTCGATGATGGCTTCTTCGGATTCCATTTTGTGTTTGCTCAAATCCTCTACCTCGATGGGGTTAAAAGTTCCCAAACCAACGTGCAATGTGATTTCCGCGAAATCGATCCCTTTGATTTCCAGCCTTTTCATTAAATGTTTTGAGAAATGCAGACCTGCAGTGGGAGCTGCAACAGCACCTTCAATTTTTGCGTAAATCGTTTGGTAGCGTTCCGCATCTTCCGGCTCCACTTCCCTTTTGATGTATTTAGGAAGCGGCGTTTCTCCCAACTCTTTCAGCTTCGCGCGGAATTCTTCATAGGATCCGTCATACAAAAACCTCAAAGTTCTTCCTCTGGAAGTAGTGTTGTCAATAACTTCGGCCACCAAAGATTCGTCCTCGGTGAAGAACAGTTTATTCCCGATTCGGATTTTTCTGGCCGGATCCACCAAAACGTCCCAAACTCTGGTTTCTTTATCGAGTTCTCTTAGTAGGAAAACCTCGATCTTCGCTCCGGTTTTTTCTTTGTTTCCGTAAAGTCTTGCCGGAAAAACTTTGGTATTGTTAAAGATAAAAAGGTCGTGTTCATCAAAATAATCGACCACATCTTTGAATAGTTTATGTTCTATGGTTTGATCTTTTCGGTTCAAAACCATCAGTTTTGCTTCGTCTCTGTGTTCACTTGGATGTTCTGCCAAAAGGTGTTCCGGCAAATGGAAATTAAAATCGGATGTCTTCATTTTTTTAAATTACGGTTTAAAAATTAAGTCCGAAAACCATGAAAATTTTCGGACTGCAAATATACAACTTAAAAAAGGGTTTGTCAAGTGCTTTATCTGTCAATAAATAACGAATTTTAGCTCCTTCGGGAGTTGCAAATCCAGCTCCACATTTTTATATTCGGCCAGTGTGATATCGCAATTACATCGCTTTTCGATGCAGATATCGATTGCCTTTTCCACCACGATATTTCTACCGAAGTCAACGGCAGTTGCTGCTTCATACGGGTGCATCATCACGATGCGTGCGATTGGAAAAAGGTTCTTATTTGCTTTTTTAAGTTTCAGAACGTATTCCCGTTCCGGTTTTGTAGCACTTTCATTCTTAAAAATTTTCAGCTTTACTGAGTCAGATGCCATTTCTTCATATTGAATTCGTACTTTCTTCAGATTTACGGGATGACCCGATAATTTCCGGGTTCCTGTGTAATTGAATGAAAACTCGACCTCCCCATCTTTCTGGTCTTCTGTCACGTCGAATTTATGCATCGTTTTTCTATTCTCATCAGTTAAATAGCCGTAAAATCCTGTTGAAGTTTTTCTAAGGGTGAGATAATAGCTGAAATCGTCTGTATTAAAATAAGTCACAAGATCCCTGGATTCCGTCATTTTCGGGTCACTGCTCGTGGAAATGTATTTCGTCAAAAAATCAAACGAATAAATCTGGGCATTTACAGAGGATATCCACAGCATCAATAATAAGACGGTTATTTTTTTCATAGCTTAAGGAAATAGTGTATCGCTCCTATTTGGCTTTTTCCGGGTAATGCCTGTTGATGCCCGTAATGATTTCATCAATTTTCGAGATGCATTCTCTATAATTTCCGATGATATGCTCCACTGACGCCAAGTACATATTGCTACGGTTTTTCACCTGGTCCGAACCCAAAATCTGAGGCAGGTTTCCCTTCGGATAATCCGTAGTTTTTTCAATTATAAAGTCATTCAGTTTCAATTTTTCATTTTTGTAGAAATCGGTACGCTGATTGAGGAGTGGAACACTTTCCTCGTATAAATCCAAAATATTGTTTTGCAAATCATCATCTTCGATAAATAAAATCTTGCCCGAAGACTTAAAACCTTCATAGCGGCCCCTATTTCCCATAAACCCAGTGAAAGTTGTTAAATCTTGAGCATAAACCTTCATACTGTCCGGATTGGCAGACTGCCCTTTTTCTAATTTAGAAAGGTATTGGAATGCTCTTCTCTGAGTCTCGTAACCATTGATGTCATCGCTCATTTCTTCTCGGTCTTTCTTCAAATCTTTTCTGAGACCGGTGAGAAATACCTTGACTTCATGCTGTTCATGCCTTGCTTCACTCAAGGAATGCAGCCCAATTGAAAGGGAAACCGCGAACATGATGATCAAGATTTCCAGGGAAATTTTTTTGAATTTGCCCCAGAAAGGTTCTTCTTTAGACTTTGCTGTGGTGATAATTTTTTTGGTAGATTTTGCAACCTCTAATTCGGCCATAATTTATTTTTGCGATAAATATAATGATTTTAGTGATTTCGAGCATTGTCCGAAAATAAAAAACGGACAGTTGAATGTCCGTTTTTGATATTTTTTTTGCGTGCTTCAATCGTCTTCTTCGCACCTCCATAAAAAGAGTTTACCTTTTTTCAAAAAGAAAGCTGAATGGCGGTTCGGTGCTATTGAAATAAATTTTCTAAAGCGTTTCTTTCAACCATTCAAAAAATTCTCTTTGCCAAACCAAGCCATTGTGCGCGTGAAGAACCCAGTGGTTTTCATTGGGGAAATAAAGGAATTTGGATTTCAAACCATGAAGTTTTGCCGCCTGAAAAGCTTCCTGTCCCTGTTCGTAAGGAACCCGGTAATCGATTCCACCCTGGATGATCATGATCGGCTTGTTCCATTTATTCACAAAATTGGAAGGATTAAATTCGGTGTAAGATTTCGGAACCGGGTTGTCATAAGGCGATCCGCCCAAATCCCAGTTCGCGAACCAAAGTTCTTCGGTCGTCAGAAACCAAGATTTCATATCGAAAAGTCCGTCATGCGCGATAAAGGTTTTGAAACGGTTTTCGTGGATTCCTGCCAACATGAAAACGCTGTATCCACCGTAACTTGCACCAACTGCCCCGAATCTGTCACCATCCACATAAGGCAAAGTTTTCGCAAAATCTGTGGCAGCCAAGTAATCCTTCATCACTTGTCCGCCCCAATCTTTGGAAATATCTTCATTCCATTTTGTTCCCCATCCCGGCATTCCTCTTCGGTTTGGCGCAACCACGATGTAGCCGTTTGCCGCCATTAAACCTAAATTCCATCTTGTGGAAAAGAATTGGGTCAAAGCCGATTGAGGTCCTCCCTGACAATAAAGAAGTGTCGGATATTTCTTTGCTGGATCAAAATCTGGCGGATACACAAACCAAACTCCCATTTCCTTTCCGTCAGTAGTTTTCACCATTTTAAGTTCGGTTTTTGCCGGAGAAAGTTTTGCATAATTGGCTTTATTAATATCCGTAACCTGCTTCATTTCGCCATTTTTTAAGTTTACGGAGAACAGATCCGGATTATGGTTCATGTCGTTTCTGGAAACCAGAAGGTTGTTTTTTCCCTGTGCATAAATCTCGTTCACATCAAAACTCCCGTTGGTAATCTGAGTGATTTTCGAGTTTTTCGGATCGAGGGTGAAAAGCTGTTTCGTTCCTCGAAATGCAGTGGTAAAATACATCGTTTTGGAATCCTGAGAAAAGAAAACATCACCTACGATACTTTCGTCCCAATTTTTGGTCAGATTTGTGGTGGTTCCGGTTTTCCAGTCCATCACTTTGATATCATTTTTATCGGCTTCATAACCATCGCGTTCCATAGACATCCAGGTCAGCGTTTTTCCGTCGGGAGAGAATTTCGGATTGGTATCATAACCTTTGTTGTTTGCGGTAAGGTTTCGAACATTTCCGGTCGCCAAATCGTAAGCGAAAATATCGGTATTGGTGGAAAGCGCGTATTCTTTACCGCTCAATGGTTTCATCACGTAAAGCAGTTGCGAGGAATCCGGGCTCCAAATAAAATCCTCAGTTCCACCAAAAGGTCTTTGCGGCGAATCCCAGGTTTTTCCGTCCAACAAATCTTTTGCTTTATCGACAGAGTCGGAAGTGTTGACCACAAAAATATGGTTGTATTTTCCCTCATTGAAATAATCCCAATGACGGTGATTCAGGTCGCTATAAATATGCGCTGTCGTTTTCGGCACATCAGTATATTTGTCTTTCCCCAAATTTTTATCCACCAAAACTTCTTTGCTGAAGGCTATTTTCTTGCCATCCGGAGCAATAACGATATTGTCCACTTCGCCAATGGTGTAAAATTCTGTCCAGGTATTTCCCGCGTCTTTCGAAACGTAGATTTTGTCCCCTTCAGTTGCGTAAATCCCGTTTTTATCCCACTGGACAAGCGATTTCTTCCCTAAGTCGAGGTTTGTTGTTGAACTGTCTTTAATATTGAAAAAGAAATTCTTTTTGTTGGTTTTTTCGGTTTTTAAATCCACTTTTCCAACGGAATAAATCAACGACGACTGATCAGGCGAAACTGCGGTAACACCAATTTTATTAAGGGTCCAAAGGGTTTCGGGCGTCATCACGTTTTGTGCGTTCATAAGGAATGGCGCGGCTAAGGCGATTAAGGTATGTTTAAAGTTCATTGAATTTGTTTGAAGTTTAAAGTTTGAGGGTTACGAAAATAGTCAATTTCCTGCAAAATCAGTTTGCGTTTTGATATATTCAATGAATTCATCAGGATTTTCCGGGGAAAGCATATAGACTTTTCCGGATTTCATTTTGATTTGTACTTTTTTTCTGCGATTCGTTACGTACCAAACATCGTTTCCATTAAAATAACCGAAATTCCCGAAAAGACCACCCACCCCGAAAGTCCGGAACACCAATTTAATTTTTTCAACCCTGCTGATCTCGGCAACATCCGAAAATTTTATCGGAAAATTCACGAAACTGTTTCTCACCAAGATTTCACGGGTGTTTACACTGATTTTCGGAATTAATAAATAGGAAGTAAGCAGTGCTGCCAAAACAATTGTGCCAGGAAAAAACATAAATTTTTCTCCATCCCGAATCGAGATGATGGATAAGATCAAAACACCAATGCATATTCCACCAAAAACAAGTGTTGAAATCAACATGACACGATCCATTTTTGCTGTTGGGAATTCTTTCATTAAAAAAAGTGTTAAGGTTTTTGAATACCGAAGTCAAATTTAATCATTTCGGAAAGAATAGTTTCACTTCCTATAGAGAAAATTTAGGGATTATGTTGGTATTCAGCTGGAAACATACATTGGCTTTCTTCTGCTTTAAATATTTTGTTTAACTTTATGTTCCAAAATAAAGTACTATAAAATCAACTCTATCCTTAATTTTCATGTTATTCGCCACCGTTTTATTTGCACAAGAAACCCTGTTCTCGCCTTATGAAGGCTGGATGGCAAATCCCGGAACCGTCACCATCGCGCAGCCAAATTCCATTATTTACTACACGATGGACGGAACTGTACCTAATCTATCATCACCTTCCGCAGGAAACAGTGTAAATATTTCTATTTCGACGAAAACGACCTTTAAGGCATTTTATGTTCAAAACGGCACTCCTTCACCAGTGGAAACCATGACTTATTACGTTGGAGCCTATTTCCGCCCAAAACTTTTCTTCAAACCTCCCACAACATGGTCTTCGTCCTGTGCTCATATGCAAATTATCGAACCAAGAACGATTGTGGATTTTTTCAAACCGGGCCCGGTCATGAACGATGCATGTGAAGGTTGGAAGCAGTATCCTGCTAATTTCGCAGTGGGATCCATTACCTTTAACAATTGTCTGATGTATCCACCAAATGTGCAGTATGCCCCGAATTTCATAGTGAGTGATCATTTCTTCTACGATTTTTCAAACGGAGTGATTAGCGATCCTCCTGCCTGCTTAATGTCAACTATTGAAAATCAAGGAAAAGCAGCCGTAATCAAGATTTTTCCAAATCCTGTAACGGAAATCCTAAATTTTGAAAGTGTGTTGACATTTAATTCCTACGAAATTTTGGATGCTTCGGGGAAAATCTTAACCCAAAACATGCTAAGCCAAAAGCAAATCAATGTCTCCAAACTTCCAAAAGGAGTGTATTTCCTGAAATTGTTTTCTGACCAGAAGAAAAATGAGCACTTTATTAGGTTCATTAAAAAATAAAAAAAGCGGCTTGATCATGAGCCGCCTTTCTATTTTTGAATTAGTCTAGTCTTTCGAAGCGAAAATCCCATTCAGCAAAGAAGTAATCAGCGAAAGTGCGATGCTGAAAATAAACGCCCACCAAAATCCGTCGATATGCATTCCGGAAACGAATTTCGCCGCGAGCAAAATAATCACCGCATTGATTACCAATGCAAAAAATCCCAGTGTGATGATCGTCAAAGGTAAGCCGAGAATGGAAAGAATCGGTTTGACAATCAGGTTTAAAACCGCCAAAACAATCGCGAATACTACTGCTGTGGAAAACCCGTCAAAATGAATTCCCGATAAGAGATGCGTTAGTGCATAAGCCACCACGGCAGTAATCAGAAGTCTAATAATCAAATTCATAATTTATTTTTTTGTAAAAGAGGATTCATTGATTTTTATAAAAGTCATGGTTTTCCCGATCCATTTGAATTTCCAGTATCCACGAACTTTCAGCAGTCCCGTCTTCGTGATCCTTGCCGATGAATCCCAATATCTTCCAGAGGTCGCATCGTAGATTTTACCGTTTTCCCAACTTTGGCTGCCGGGTTTGTATTTTAAACCTTCCAGAATTTCCATGCCGATAATTTTTCTGTGTCTCAGTTTAGGATTCGGATTGTCTGTATCTTTTCTTTCATGCATCGGTATTCCGCTACCCAATCTGTCGTCAAACCACACCACTTTTGCTCGAAAATTTTGATTGACTTTAAAAACTTCCACCGCCACAGAGCGGTCTTCCGCAATCCACTTCCCAAGTACGTCATCTTCAGAATATTGCGCAGAAATAGCGATAGAGCACAGAAGTAAAAATAAAAGCCAGTTCTTTTTCATCACCTTATTTTCCCTTCAATTTCTTTGCCAATTGAGGTCAATAAATCTGTACTTTTACTTTAAAGAGCACCAAAAGAAAGGTCATTTGCAACAGAAATTTCAACAATAACGGAATTCTACCACTTTTCCGAATTTCTTTTCCGGCTGATCATGGCATCCACAGAATATTTGCCCGGACCAAAAGCAAAAAGAAGCAGGAAAATAGAAAGATACAGCAGACTCATTTCCCTCTTATTGAAAGGATCCGACGAGTGAATTACAAATCCTGCCACTACCATGGTAAAGGCCAAGAAGAAGAGCGCAATTCTGGAAAAAAGCCCTAGAATAAGGAAAATGGAGCACACAAATTCCGCAAAAACCGCACAGAAAAGAGAAGCTTTCTCACCGATTCCCATAAAATTGTAAAACTGGATTTCTTCACCGGAAAGTAATTGCTGAAGCTTCGGGTAACCATGAGAAAGCATGGCGAAACCAACAAAAATCCTAACCAAAAGCAAAACAAGATCTACGATGTAAACATTGCTTTTAACAGAAGTGAAATAGCTCATTTTTAAAATTTTCAGCCAAAAATAACAAAAATCCCAATAATAATCACGTTTTTCGCCAGAAGTTTTTATCGATAACCGAAGTTTTTTAGATCCCTTTCATTTTTTCGCCAATCTTTTTTCACTTTCACAAAAATATTAAGGTGAATTTTTTTATTGAAAAACTTTTCCAAATCAATCCTGGCCTCGGTTCCCACCTTCTTGATCGCCTCACCTTTGTGCCCAATGATGATTCCTTTCTGGGTGTCTCTTTCCACATAAATGATCGAGTCAATGAAGATAATTCCTTCTTTTTCCTTGAACTGTTCGGTAACCACTTCCACAGAATAGGGAATTTCCTTTTCGTAGTTCAAAAGAATTTTTTCTCGGATGGCCTCATTCACAAAAAACCTTTCGGATTTATCTGTAAACTGATCTTTGTCGTAATATGGCGGGTTTTCCGGAAGGAGCGATTTCAGTTTTGGCAAAATCACATCGGTGTTAAAGCCTTTTAACGCAGAAATCGGGAGAATTTCAGCTTTGGGGATTCTCTCGTGCCACAATTCCATGGTTTTCTCCAGTTCCGCCTGGTTGGACGCGTCTATTTTATTGACTAAAATCAAAACCGGGACCGGAATTTTATTCAGCTTTTCCACCAGAAATTCAAAAGGTTCCGTTTTGTCTAAAATGTCCACGATGAAAAGGAAAACATCGGCATCCTGCAGTGAATCCTTCACAAAATCCATCATCTTTTCCTGCAACCCATATTTAGGGTCCAAAACTCCCGGGGTGTCGCTGAAAACGATCTGCAGATCATCCTCATTATAAATTCCAAATATCCGGTGACGCGTGGTTTGCGCCTTTTGGGTGACAATGGCCAATTTTTCGCCCATCAACTGATTGAGCAATGTGGATTTTCCCGCATTCGGTTTCCCCACTATATTTACAAATCCTGCTTTATGATTGTTCAAAACTCAAAGTTTAAAATTCAAAGTTTTGCAAAGGTAGGGATTTTGGATTTAGACCGGGCAAAGTCTGATATTTTCTTCGTTTTATGGAATGAAAGGATGTGTCACACCGAAATCCGATTTAATTCGAATGTGCTTCGAAAACAGTCCGTTTTACAATAGTGTTGAGAAAAGGTAATGCTATCTCTTGAAAACTACAGGTAAGATTTCATTCTCTAACAAACCAAATTTTTTGATTTCTTCTTTAGAAAACTTCTTTGAATAAAAGTTGATATCCACGTCAAAACCAGCGTCTTTCAATCGATCAAAATAATCCATCCCGTACCATCGGACATGGTCGTATTGGCCGAAATGTTTTTGCCTTTCCTTGGGATCCTTGATGGTGAAATCTTCATAGGATTTTTCCAAATCGTTCTTCATCGGAACCTGGAAAATTCCCCAACCTCCCTTTTTCATCACGCGGAATAGTTCGCTCATCGCTTTGCGGTCGTCTTCAATATGTTCCAGCACGTGGTTGCAAAAAATCACATCAAAAGATTCATCTTCAAAAGGCAGATCCAAAATATCGGCTTTCACGTCCACAATTGGTGAAAATAAATCCGCAGATGTGTAATCCAGATGATCCATTTTTTTGAATATCCGCAAAAACTCCTGTTCTGGCGCGATGTGCAAGACTTTGTATTTTTTGCTAAAGAAATCGGTCTCCTTCTGAAGATAAAGCCACATCTGTCGATGACGCTCCAAACTCAAAGTTCCTGGAGAAAGCGCATTATCACGCTGTTTTCCATAACCATAGGGTAGAAATTTGCGGTAAGATTTGCCATCTATGGGATCCACAAAATTACTTCCTTTGAAAAATTGATAAATCAGCGGGCGAAGCAAAATGCTGAGATTAATGAGCATTGGCCTCGGAATTTTGTTGAGAAAGAAATTGGCGAGTTTTTTCATTAAAAATCCATCGTAAATGGCGCCTCCTCATCACTCACAATTCCCAATGCCTCATAAATATATTTGAAAGTGGAAAGCAGTACAGGTTTCCCATTGATGATGCACACATCATGCTCGAAATGCGCGGAAGGCGAGTTGTCCTTAGAAGTGACGGTCCAACCGTCATTGTGAAAAACAACTTCGTGGGTGCCTAAATTAATCATGGGTTCAATTGCAAGCACTATTCCGTCTTTCAGGACTTTTCCGCTTCCTTTTCTTCCATAATTGGGAACTTGGGGATCTTCATGCATTTTTCTACCCAAACCATGTCCCACCAATTCGCGAACCACGCCATAACCGTAACTTTCACAATAAGTTTGGATCGCATTCGAAATATCTCCTACCCGTTTTCCACGAACACATTGCTCAATTCCTTTGTAAAGAGACTCTTTGGTGACTTTCAAGAGTTTTTTGATTTCCGGAGCCACTTCTCCCACTTCAAATGAGTATGCATGATCGCCATAAAAGCCGTTCATGTAAACGCCGCAATCCACGGACAAGATATCACCTTCCTTCAACGGTTTATCATTTGGAATGCCGTGCACCACTTGCTCGTTCGGAGAAATGCAAAAACTTTTCGGGAAATCATACAGACCCAAAAAACCTGGAACACCGCCATGGTCGCGGATAAATTCATCACCAATTTTGTCCAAATAATTGGTGGTGACTCCTGGTTTTATTTCCTTGGCAAGAATGCCCAATGTTTTGGACACGAGCTGTGCGCTTTCACGCATTAGACGAAGTTCGTCCAGTGTTTTAAGTATAATCATTTGCTGATTTGAAATATGTCATTTGAGATTTGAGGCATCAATTTTTAGCTAGTATTCTGTGACACGCCTCAAACGCCCAATTATCTGCTTACCAAAAAAGTCCTTTTTTTCTTTCTTTTTTCATTTTGGAATAAGGCAAAACCTCGTTTCCCTCCACCCGGAACTCTATTTTTTCATTGATGATGTTGTAGATTTCTCCCCAACCAGGGAAACCGCCAAGATTTCGATCGTCAATGAAAAGGTCGGCGTCGATTTTTCGGGAAGCCTCATTAGAATCAAAAATCTCTCCTTCGAAACTTGAGTTAACCGCATAGAATTCCACCCCTTTTTTTCGGCAGAACTCCACCGCTTCGTCTAAAGTTTTCCCGTGGCGATAAGTCCAGAGAATCAACCTGTAACCTTCTGATTGTAGCTTCTTTAGCGTTTCAAACGCAAAAGTCTTTGGCTTTCCAATTCCTGGATAAGCATCATCCACAATGGTTCCATCAAAGTCAATGGCTAGTTTTTTTGTGCTTTTCATTAAAAAAAATTTTGGCTTTGCAAAGATAATAAATTTAAAGAGCGGGTGAAAAATCCAGCCGCTCTTAGAAAATATAGTTTGATATAATTTGGTCCTATGATTTCACCCACTTGAACTGATATTGCAAATCCGGTGTCGCGAGCCGATCCGTAATTCGCTGCAATCTTGCCGGAAGTTTCATCAGGTATTCCTGCGCTTTCTGCGCCTGCTCGTTTAATCCGTTGATATGTTCGATTTTCCAGTCTTTTAAGAGTTCGCTTAGAATATTGATATAATCTTGGCCGGTATATACCATCGCTCTTTGAGCTGCATCGGAAAAATGGGACCAAAGCTCACCTGCTTTTTGTCCGGATTCGCGCATGAGGTGTGCAGGCATCACTATTTTTTTCTTCATCATATCTTCAAAAGCGAGCATCATCTCGGAAGGATCCAGTTCAAAAATTCTGGTTACGAAATGTTTGTAGGCTTTTGCGTGTCTTGCCTCATCTGCTGCGATCACTCCGCACATTTTAGCGAGTTTGTTGTTGCCGCTCTGTTTGGCGAGAGTCCCAACTCTTCGGTGGGAAATATTGGTCGCGGTCTCCTGAAAACTGGTATAAACGAAATTTCTGTAGGGATCCATAGAAGTTCCCAAATCAAATCCATCTTGAATCAGATATTGAGTGGTAATCTCAATTTCGCGCATGTTTACTCTTCCGCAGAGGTAGAGGTATTTGTTTAGCAAGTCGCCGTGACGGTTTTCTTCGGCGGTCCAACTTCTCACCCATTGCGACCAACCGGTTCTGTTTTCCTGGTCCACGCCGTCTATCCCCATAATCCAAGATTCGTAACTTGGCAAAGCCTCTTCCGTAATGCAGTCTCCAATCAAGGTCACAAATAAATCGTAACCCATTTCCCGTGCATAGGTCTGAAGTTCCTCAACATCATATCTAAAGTTCTCACTGGAAGGATCCGGAAGAAAATCGGTGGGTTGCCAAATTTTTTCTACCGGTGTTAAATATGAGGAAATGAAGTCACCTACTTCTTTACCTAGATTTCGCATCACTTCAGTCCTCACTAATTTGTTATACATTTTTTCTTATGATTTTCGGCAAAGATAAATTAAAAAAAAATTATTTATGGCATAATTTCGTATGTCAATAAAAAAACCGGAGCATAAACCCCGGTCGGAATTAGAAACTATTTGTTTATTATCGATTTCGATTCACAGATCTTTATTATATGCGCCTGTTTTTTTTTGACCGTTTAGTATGTTGCGAATATCGTTCCCTTCGATTTTTTCAACTCACCAAAATATCGCCGGTCATTACTTCTGGAACCGGAATTCCCATTACTTTCAAAATTGATGGTGCCACGTCGCCCAATTTTCCCGGTTTCAGATTCCAGGTTCGATCCTTATCCATCACAATCAAAGGAACCAGGTTTGTTGAGTGCTGCGTGTTCGGTGTTCCGTCCGGATTGATCATCACATCAGAATTTCCGTGGTCTGCAAGGATGAAGACGGCGTAACCATGTTCATAGGCGGCAGTTGCCACTTTTTGTATGCATTCATCGACCGTTTCTGCAGCCTTCACTGCCGCAGAAAAAACTCCGGTGTGTCCCACCATATCGGCATTTGCAAAGTTTAGACAAATGAAGTCTGCAGTTTCGTTTTTGATTTCCGGAACTATCTTTTCGGTAATGTCATAAGCGGACATTTCCGGCTTGAAATCATAAGTCGGTACGTCTTTCGGACTTGGGCAAAGGATTCTTTTTTCGCCATTAAAAGGTTCTTCTCTCCCACCGGAAAAGAAAAAAGTCACATGCGGATACTTTTCTGTTTCTGCGACACGGATTTGGGTTTTGCCATTTTTTTCTAATATTTCGCCCATCGTTTCCTGCAAAACTTCCTCATCAAAAACCACTTTCACATCTTTGAAATCTTTGTCATAATTGGTCAATGTGACATAATAAAGATTCAAATGTTTCATTCCGTAATCCGGAAAATCTTGCTGAGAAAGGACCTGTGTAATTTCCCGTCCCCTGTCAGTTCTGAAATTAAAACAGAACACCACATCGCCATCTGCAATCTGGGCAACCGGAAGTTTGTTGGTGTTTGTACCGGTGCAGACAATGGGTTTCAAGAATTCGTCAGTAATTCCTTCATCATAATATTTTTGAATGGCGTGAACCGGTTCCATGGTTTCCTGTCCGATTCCGTGCACCATTGCATCATAAGCCAATCTCACCCTTTCCCATCTTTTGTCGCGATCCATGGCGTAATATCTTCCAACCACTGTGGCCAACTTTCCGGTCGTGGATTTCATATGGTTAATTATTTGTTCAATAAATCGTTTCCCGGAGTGTGGATCGCAATCGCGCCCATCTGTAAATGCATGCACGAAAACGTTTTTGTTCAAACCGTATTCATGTGCTGCCGTCAAAAGCCCTTTTAAATGATTGATATGGGAATGAACTCCACCATCTGAAACCAATCCGATGAAGTGAACTTTTTTATTGTTTTCCAGTGCATATTGGAATGCTTCCGTGATGACATTTTCCTTGCCTAAAGTTGCATTTTCAACGGCCATATTGAGTTTTACCAGATTCTGATAAACCACTCTTCCTGCTCCCAAATTCATATGCCCCACTTCGGAATTCCCCATTTGTCCGTCCGGCAATCCAACCGCAATTCCACTAGCTTCAAGCGTGGTGTGCGGAAATTTTTCATAACAAGAATCGATAAACGGTGTGTTTGCTTGCGCGATGGCTGAAACTTTTGGATCTTTTCCCAATCCCCATCCGTCGAGTATGGCTAAAATGGCTCTTTTTGACATTTTGATTTTTTTTATTAGACAACAAATTTAGTGATTTACGCTGGTTTTTGCCACTTAATTTGGGTTAATGATTTTTTAAGGAATACTAAAGTTTTTTAAAGTTTTAGACAGGTGATCGCTTCAATGCTATTTTTGAAGAAAAAAAAAAGAAAAATCGCCGGAACATGGAAAAGAAATCACCGCATATCCTCAATGCCTCATCTAATTTGCTGGGTTTTTGTTTACTCATCATCACCTCTTTGAAAATATCAAAAATCAGTGGCTCCACTTATGTGGATGACATTGCGGCTGTGGCGAGCCTATCACTTGTGGTGAGCTGTTTCCTGTCATTTTTAGCCATCAGGACGGAAAATGATGTTTTGGAAAAAAAATATGAAAAATATGGTGACTATCTCTTTCTGTTTGCGCTTGTCTGCATTTCCTGCACGGTCATTTTCGTAAGTTTGAATTTGATCAAATAGATTTGTATTTTTAGGAAAAATTTGAAATGAAGAAAAAACTGGTAGTATTATCTGGAGCCGGAATTTCTGCGGAGAGCGGTGTAAAAACTTTTCGTGATGCTGACGGACTTTGGGAAAACCACAGGATTGAAGATGTAGCCAGTCCCGAAGGTTTTCAGCGTAATCCAAAACTTGTCTTCGATTTCTATAATGAAAGACGCCGGCAACTTAAGAGCGTTTTTCCGAATAGGGCGCATGAAATTTTGGCGGAATTGGAAGAGTATTTTGATGTAGAAATCATTACCCAAAACGTGGATGATCTGCATGAAAGAGCCGGCTCTACAAAGGTGACCCATCTGCACGGTGAGCTGAAAAAAGCAAGACCGGTAAACGCTGACAAAAAAGAAATTCCTTGGGAAGACGACCTGAATTTGGGAGATTTAAATCACGAAGGAATCCAACTTCGACCGCATATTGTTTGGTTTGGCGAGATGGTTCCGAATATGGACAAGGCATTATCTATCGTGGAAAAAGCAGACTTTTTTTTGGTGATTGGCACTTCTCTTCAGGTTTATCCGGCGGCAAGTCTGATTCATTACGTCCCAAAAACTTGTGATGTTTTTGCGATTGATCCAAATCTGGAAAATAATTTCGTGAGGGAGGAAAACTTTCTCAAAACTTCTGCCATTGCGGGAATGCAAAGATTAAAGGAAATTCTCACGAGTAAAGCCCAATAAATGATTTTTTTTAGAAGAACAGGCAGGATGTGGATTTGAAAACATTTCATTCCTAGAGGTCACAACAAATCCGGTTCGTATTAACCGGATTTTTAATTTTCCATCATTTGTGTTTTGTTTTGTCTTGCAAAATTAGCAAACATTAAAGCAAAATAAAAGGGTGAAATCACCCATTTTTTACAACAAATTATGTTTGATGGCGTAGAGTACAATTCCAACTCTACTCTTCACGTGCAGCTTCACAAACACCGAATCACGATAACCATCTATCGTTCTTGGACTTACACACATTTGGTCTGCAATTTCTTTATAGGTCATTTCTGAACAGGCAAGCTTTATGAATTCTAATTCCTTATCCTTCACATCCTGCAACAGATCTGTTAATTCTTTGTCTTCAATTCTGATTTTCAATAAAGTTTCCGAAACGATATCTGTATAGAATATCCCTTTCTCATGCACAATATTGATTGCGCTGAACAGCGTTTCGGGTGACATGTCTTTTAAAAGATAGCCTTTTGCCCCTGCTCTCAACATTTTAATTATGGTGTTTTCATTGTCCTCCATTGCGAGCGCAATTACTTTCAGGTGTGGGAATTCTTCGGAGAGAATACAGGTAGTTTCAATCCCGTTCTTGATAGGCATATTTACGTCCATCAAAGCTACATCGGGCAATTCATCGCTAGACCTTAAATACTGTAAAAACTCTTCACCATTAAAACTTGTATTGATTACTTCAAAATTGGAATTAAAAGAAATCATGTTCTCCAGTGCTTTGGACACCAACTTATGATCATCTACAATAGCGATTTTTATCTTGTCCATCTGTTATTTATTATAGATCAGTGTAACTTTCGTGCCTATATTTTCCAAAGAATTTATTTTGAGATCGGCGCGAATTAATTTTGCGCGATTCTCCATATTATTCATCCCAGTTCCACGAACGATTTCCTTCGTAATCATTCCTTTACCTTTATCTTCCACGATAATCCTGATCAGGTCTGACTCATTTTCAATTGCAATTCTCAGGACATTTGATTTGGAGTGCTTGATCACATTGGTGATGCTTTCCTGCACAATGCGAAACAGAATTAATGCGTGATCCGAATCAATTTCAAAGTTAGCATTATTTATTTGATAATCAACCTCTAGTAGATCCAGTCTTTTTATTCGTCGGATTTCCCTTTCAATAGAATCTACTAAGCCAAAATGTTCAATCTGGCCAGTGATAAAAACTTTTGAAAGATTTCTGATATCCTGAATACATTCGCCTACAAGCATGTTTATTTCCTTTGCAATTTGGACATTTTCCTTGCAGCCCGTCAAAGTGATTTTGCTGGTCATCAATCTGGCCACCGACAATTTTTGGCCCAAATCATCATGGAGCTCTTGCCCAATATAATTCAGGGTCTGCTCCTTGATTTCAATTTGGGAAACAGCTAACTCCTGTTCGAAGAGCGCATCTTTCTTTTGTTGCTGCAAAAGTAACTGGGATTTTTTCTTGATAAAAACACCATAAATCATCACCATCATCAAAACCGTGAAGAGGATGATGAAGGTAGTTGATATGATAAGAAAATCGTTTGCAGAGAGATTCATTTTTTAAGCCCGAATTTTGCGCTTGCAAAAAAGATTCCGGTGATCAAGATAGAATATCCAATAACATTCACCAAAAAAAGGATGATGAAAAACATATTGGCATTCATCATTTTATGTGAGGTGTTGCTCATGATCAGTAATGGCATTACCCCCAAATAAATTTCCATCAAGCCTACACAAATCCAAATTGGGTAGTATCCACTCAAATTTAGGATGATATCCGAATTGAAGGTCTGCGAAATCACCAGATAAATACTGCCGCTAAGCAACACCACCTGAATAAAATAGCTGAAGAAAGGAAAATGAGTGAAGAAACTCTCTATAAAAATTGCGGACAAAACATATTCCAAAAGAAACAATCCGATAAAGATTGAACTTATTACCCTAAGGGTCTTCACTTCCAGAATACTGTGGAAATAGATGAAAAACAACAGGAATACGCCTAGATTTGTCCCAATTACATACACAGTGACCGTGTTACTGACATGGAAAAACCACCAACCTACACTGATCATAATTTCGATAAAAGTACCCAGTCCTATTGCCAATATGAAATAAATGATTTTCTTGCCTAATTTTTTCCTGTAAATGATTAACAAAATGAATGTCAATAACATTAGGCATGTGATCACCAGTGACGCAATTTCTCGATTCCAATTCATATATAGATCAATTTTAATTACATAAAGGTGGACAAATATGGCCGTAGTTCATATTTGGAATTTCGCCGGTAGCGTCTGCACCAAATGAATCGCGCCCGATTTCATCTGGAATGGCAGAATCTGCAGAAGGGCGATCCAAATCCACTGGCGAAAAGAAAATGGTTTGGTATCCCCTATATCTCGGGTCAAAGTTGGGCGAAACATAATCTTCGGGATATTTTCCCATGGAGACTCTAATTCCTTTATTTTTCACTCCCCGCTTTTCCATTTCCGCTTCGATAAGCAAAATATATTCCTTCAAGACATCTAATTCGTAAGTATATTCTTTTGAATCTGGTTGCCCCGCTGGTCGCTTACTATTAATTTCCGCGTAATTACTTTGTTCATAATGATTCGCCAAAACCTTGCTCGATTCTGCACTGATCAGATGCTTGTCTAAATTGCTCATGTTAATTTTTTTTTAACAAATATAATTTTTAAAATGATACAAACATCAGGTGAAAACACCCAAAAGTAATATCTTTGTAGAAATAACCACTTTGCCGGACATTTTCACTTAATTTGGATGGGATACATCCGCATTTCGTTCGAGCTCAGAAAGAACCCTATCCTCCTTCATATGGAAAACACTAAAGAAATAGAACAAAATTATCAACACCTCGTGGAGTCTTTACCGCAAAACGTGGAACTCGTTGCGGTTTCCAAAACACATCCGGTGGAAATGATCCGCGCGGTTTATGATTTGGGGCAAAAAGTTTTTGCCGAAAACAAAGTGCAGGAAATCGTCGAAAAATATCCCCTACTCCCAAAGGACATCCGGTGGGATTTGATTGGGCATCTTCAAAGGAATAAGGTAAAACATATTATAGACTTTATAGGCACCATTCAAAGCGTAGATTCGGAAAAACTACTGATGGAAATTGACAGACAGGCCAAAAATTGCAACCGAAAGGTAAACGTGCTGCTTCAAATCAAAATTGCGGAAGAAGAATCCAAATACGGACTTGAACTTTATGAAGCCAAAGAAATTTTTGAAGACTGGCTTAATGGAAAATTTCCAAATATTGAAATTACAGGATTGATGGGAATGGCTACCTTCACCGAAAACGAAACCCAAATCAGAAAAGAGTTTACGTACCTGAAACAAATCTTTGACCAGCTATCGCTAAAGAAGAAGCTCACAACTTTATCCATGGGAATGAGCGGCGATTATCAGCTCGCCATAGAATGCGGCGCAACTTCTGTAAGGATAGGTTCGGCAATATTTGGTCACAGAGCCTACAATTTATAATGAAATTTAGGTATAATTATTGATACATGCTTTGCGATTAATATTCCACCATTTACTAATTCTATAAAATCTATTTGATGCAAAAAATTTTGATTGTCGAAGATGAAAAAGCCATTTCGGGAGTTCTTGTCAGTATTCTTTCAGACGAACTCTCCAACTACGAATTCATTGTCGCCGAAGATGGTTTGGAGGCTTATAAACTCTTGGAAAAAGAAGATTTCGCATTGGTAATTTCAGATATTAAGATGCCGAAACTTTCCGGCGCCGAACTCTTGAAACAGGCACTTCAGCTAAAACCGGACACTACTTTCGTGATGATTTCAGGACACGCAGACATCGACACTGCGGTGGATTGCCTTAAAAATGGAGCTTATGACTTTATCTCTAAACCGATCGATATCAACCGTTTGATTACCAGTGTGAGAAACGCGTTAGACAAAGGTAGTCTTCAGAAAACCAATCAGCATTTAAAAAGTGAGAATACGACTTTAAAAAAGAAAGTCAACAAAAAATACCAAATGATCGGCGAGTCGGCAGCTCTGAAAAAAATTCAGGAAATGATCGAAAAAGTAGCACCATCTGATGCCAGAGTTTTGATTACCGGTCCAAACGGAGCAGGCAAAGAATTGGTGGCACACGCCATCCATGCGCAAAGCGACCGCAGCAAAGGTCCGATGATTGAAGTCAACTGCGCCGCAATTCCTTCAGAACTAATTGAATCCGAATTATTTGGACACGTGAAAGGAAGTTTTACCGGTGCGATCAAAGATAAACAGGGAAAATTTGAATTGGCCAATAACGGCACCATTTTTCTGGATGAAATCGGCGACATGTCACTGATTGCCCAAGCAAAAGTTCTCCGCGCACTTCAGGAAAGCAAGGTTTCACCAGTTGGAAGTGACAAAGAAATTAAGGTAGATGTTCGTGTCTTGGCAGCAACAAACAAGGATATGGCGAAAGAAATCCAAGCTGGAAAATTCCGCGAAGACCTTTACCACAGGCTTTCTGTGATTGAAATTTACGTTCCGCCACTGGATGAACGAAAAGAAGACATTAAAATGCTGATCGACCATTTCGCGAAAACCATTGCCGACGAACATGGAACAGCGCCAAAACAGTTTGACGACAAAGCAGTAAAAGCGCTTGAAGATTTTAGCTGGACCGGAAATATCCGCGAACTTAGAAATGTGGTGGAGCGGTTGGTCATCTTGGGCGCAAATCCGGTAACTGCGGAAGATGTTGCAAGTTTCGTGAGAAAATAATTATCATTAAAATCAATAAACTAGGAAAAGTTTGCAGTATTTTTGCTGCAAATTTTTTTATTTGAATTCATGGCATTTCTAAACGCTCAATACACCAAATCCTGTTTAAAATTGGCACTTCCGGTAATGCTCACGCAAGTCGGGCAAGTTTCTGTCAACCTGTTCGATAATATCATCGTGGGGAAATTACTTGGTGCGCAGGCTTTAGCATCTGTTTCATTGGGAAACGCTGTGTTCTTCTCAATTTTCGTGTTTGCTTTGGGATTTTCCTTTGCGATTCCACCTTTGGTTTCTGAAGCACATTCGCAGCAAAAGCATGAAACCATCAATGCTGTATTCCGTCATGGTTTTGTCATCAATCTTGGAATAGGATTATTGCTGATGCTGGTTCTTTATATGGCTCTTCCTCTGCTTTACCACATGGATCAGCCAAAAGAAATAATACCCGATACCATTGGTTTTTTGGGAATCATGACCTTGAGTATTCTTCCGTTCATGGTTTTTCAGACCTTTCGTGAAGTTTCAGAAGGCCTTTCCTACACCATTGGTGTTACAAAAGCTACAATCATCGCCAATGTGATCAACGTGGTCTTAAATTACGTGTTCATCAAGGGAATGTTTGGGATTGATCCCATGGGTGTTCGCGGCTCCGCTTTGGCAAGTTTGATCGCTAGAATTGTCATGATGGTTTTCCTGTATTTTGTATTGCTAAAGGAAGCAAAGACCAGAAGATATCTAAAAGATTTTTCGCTTAAAATCTCTGAGTTCTCAAAATCGATGTTTGACAAAATGTTGAAACTTGGTTTTCCCACTGCTCTGCAAATGTTTTTCGAAGTCACCGCTTTTGCCGGAGCTGCATTTATTTGCGGACTGGTTTCGTCTCGCGACATTGCATCTCACCAGATTGCGCTTTCCATGGCGTCTTTCACCTTTAACCTCTGCATCGGTTTCAGTGTGGCATCCACGGTGATGATCGGCCGAAAACTTGGCGAGCAAAATTATGTGGGACTTAAGGAAGTAGGAATCAATAATCTGAAAATTGTACTGATATTTATGCTGTTTTGCGGTGCTTTGTTCATTTTCGGGCGACATATTTTGCCTACTTTCTTCACCAAAAAAGAAGATGTTGACGTGATCGTCTTGGCATCAAAACTATTGATCATTGCGGCTCTCTTTCAGCTTTCAGATGGAATCCAGGTGGTCACTTTGGGCAGCCTCCGTGGAATCCAAGACGTGAAAATCCCTTCTATCATCACCTTTGTCGCATATTGGCTGATATCGATTCCTTTAGGTTATTTTCTGACCGTACCTTTGAAAATGGGGGCTTTCGGGATGTGGATTGCACTTGGATTGGGATTGACGGTTTCGGCCATTTTGCTAGTTAACCGATTCCTGAAACTTTCTCAAAAGAAAATTGAAATTGCAGACCGGATTTAAATACATTAGAATTGAAGCTGGTCAATCTTTAAAAAAAAGATTTAAGCATTGCTAAAGTGCGAACTGCACTATAAAATTCCTTTCCTGAAGATTAATTGACAAAGTAGTAGAAAGTTCTCTTTAGCCAATCATATAGCCCTCAGATTGCTTTTAGGAGCATGCCTACTTTTATTATAACTAAAAATCCCTGAAAGAAAACTTTCAGGGATTTATTAAATTAAAATTTCTAATCTAAGCTTCCGGTTCCGGATGATCCAAATGGAACTGCTCCGGATAAAGTGCTTTCAATCTCTCAATTTCTGCCGCTTCATCTTCGGCATCGTGCTCGTGGCGTTTCACATATTTTCTTCTGGCGTTGATTTTTCGTTTCGAAACAATGTAGAACATTACTGGAACAATAATCAAGGTGAGGAAAGTAGCGAATGAAAGACCAAAAATAATCGTCCATGCGAGTGGTCCCCAAAACGCTACGTTGTCACCGCCAAGCGAAAAATGCGGATTGAGCTCGGTCAGGAACGATGCCACATCGAAATTCAGTCCGATCGCCAATGGAATCAGTCCTAAAATCGCAGTGGTCGCAGTGAGAAGAACCGGTCTCAAACGTTCTTTTCCGGATTGCACGATGATTTCTTTCACTTCTTCAAGTTCCAGATCGTCATGGGTTTCCACACCTTTCTCGTGAACTTTTTCATCAAGTTTCAAGACGAAGAAGTCCATCAACACGATTCCGTTTTTCACTACCACACCCGCAAGTGAGATAATTCCCATCATGGTCATCAAGATTACGAAATCCATTCCGAAAATCGACAATCCTAGAAAAACTCCAGCAAAACTCAGCAAAATAGTGGTCATGATAATCAGCGTTTTCGAAAGCGAGTTGAACTGGAACACGATAATCGAAGTCACCAATGCCATCGCCAAAAACAACGCGAACAGTAGAAAGTTCATGTTTTTTCCCTGCTCTTCCTGTTCACCACCGAACCGGTAGGTAATATCTTGCGGAGTCTGGTAATTCTTCAGTGAGGTCTGAATTTTCTGTACGATTTCGTTGGCATTATATCCTTTTAAGACTCCGGAATAAATCATGATGGTTCTGGTATTGTCTTTCCTTTTAATCTTGTTAAAGGTATTTTCTTCTTTGGTTTTCGCAAAAGTAGAAATCGGCACCTGAACCACTCCATGAGGACCCGTCAACACGATTGGCTGACTGAAAAGAAGATTAAGGTTTCTTCTTTGATCCTCCTGCATTCTTACCGCGATGTCATAATCTTCTTTCAAGTCTTTGAAAGTTGAAATATTTTGACCAAAAAGAGCCCTCCTGATGGAAATTCCGGTATAAGCTGTGGAGATACCGAGGTTTCCTGCAGTTTCACGGTCGATGTCGATGATCATTTCAGGGCTTTCCTTGTTGATATCTGATTGTAACTTTTCAATTCCAGAAATCCCCTGTTCATTGATAAACTTGATCATTTTTTTGGATTCACCCAGAAGTTCGTCATAATCATCACCTTTCAGTTCAATCGAAATCGGGAATCCTACTGGAGGACCGTTCGCATCTTTTTCCACGGTATAGATAAATCCAGGAATGTTTGGAATCGCCTTCCGGATTTGCTCCATTACATCTGCGGTGTTCACCCCTCTTCTTTTTGCAAATTCCACATAAGTCACCACAATCTTTGATTTAAAAGGCGTATCTGCTTGTGAACCGGCATCTACTTGCGGATTGATCGCTCCTTTTCCTACAGTGGTCACCATGGATTCCACCAGATAATTCTTACCCGTATTCTCGTCTTTATATTGATTTAAGACATTCAGAATCTTTCCTTCTACCTGTTTTGTGGCGTGATTTGTTTTTCCGATATCCGTTCCTTGCGGATATTCCATATAAACTATGGTTTGTCTTGGAATATTTTCCGGAAAGAACAAGACTTTCGAGCGACCGATTCCCATCATCGCTCCATAAAGCAGAAAAGAGAAAATCAGTATTCCCACCACCAGGAAGAACGCATTTCTTGGTTTTTTGCCGACCAAAAGTTTTTCGATAAACTTCTGATATTTCTCTGCCAGTCTCGGGAAAAAGGTGAATTGAAAATGTTCGATTTTATCGTGGAAGAAACCTTTGTATAACCAAATCGCCAGAATTCCCAGCACCGAAACGGTCACAACTCCCAAAAAGTATTTTATTCCCGTAACCAGTCTTAATATTCCAAAAACAACGATCAAAATCCCGAAGATCATCGTGTATTTTTTCGCCTGTTTACTGGTAATGTTCCTATTTTCCAAACTCATGGATCCGGCCGTCATGGAAGCATTGATGACCAATGCCACAAAAAGTGAAGCCATCAAAGTGACCGAAATGGTAATTGGGAAATACTTCATAAACTGTCCCATAATTCCAGGCCACAATAGCATTGGAAGAAAGGCAAAAACCGTTGTCAAAGTAGAGGTAATTACCGGGAAGGCAATTTCACCGATCCCAAATTTCGAGGCCAATCTTCTCGGAAGTCCCTTCTCCATATTGGCGTAGACATTGTCCACCACCACGATTCCATCATCCACCAACATTCCGAGTCCCATTACCATTGCAAAAAGCACCATCGTATTTAATGTGATTCCCGCATTTTGAAGGATTGCGAACGCGATCAACATGGATAATGGAATGGCAGTACCTACAAAGAGGGCGTTTTTCATTCCCATCGAAAAACTCAAAACTCCCATTACCAAAAGAATCCCGATCAAAATGTGGTTTGCCAATTCATTTACCTGGTGTTCCACCGCCGAAGATTGGTCGGAAGTAAGCGTGATTTCCACATCTTTTGGGAGATAGGTTTCCTTCGCTTTTTCAATTTTCTCTTTCGCTTGGTCAATCGCAGAAATCATGTTGGTTCCCGCCCTTTTTTTCAGGTTGATCATCACCACATCTTTTCCGGATTCCCTGGCGTAAGTTGTTTTTTCTTTTTCCTGGAAACTTACTTTCGCGATATCCCTGATTCTCACTCCGGGTTTCACCATAAACGACTCAATATCCGAAGGTTTTGAGATCTGCCCTTTGATACGGACATTTTCCCGGTTACCGACGGTAATCAGGTTTCCTCCGGAAATGGTGATATTTTCATTCTTAATGGCGTTAATGACCTGGTCAAAGCTCACGCCGGCCGCATTCATTTTAAAAATATCTACCGCTATTTCCACTTCATTATTATCAACACCTAGAATCGTGGCTTCCTTCACTTCAGGGATATTTTCAAGATCATCTTTAATCAATCTCGCAAATTGCCTTAAATTGTATTTTGGGTAATCTCCTTTCACATTGATGTTCAGAATCGGGAACTCCTCAGAAATATTCAGGTCGAAAACGCTCGGTTCCACTTTAGACCCATTATCCAGATTCGGCCATTCCTGGTCGCCTTTAGCTTCGTCGGTTTTGTCCTTGATTCTTTGTTTTGCTTCTGCAATCTTTACTTTTGGATCAAATTCCACGGTGATCAAACTGTAATCCTGAAAAGAGTTGGAAGTTACCTTCGTAATTCCCGAAACGTTTTTGTACTTGTCTTCCAGTTTCTTGGTGATCATTTTTTCCACATCTTCCGCAGAATTCCCGGGATAGATTGAAGAAATGTAAATATTGTTTTGAACCACCTCCGGAAAACTTTCGCGCGGCATGGAAAAAAACGAATAAATTCCCAGAATCACGATGATAAAAGTCAATACATAAACCGTAGTTCTGTTATCTACCGCCCAACTCGAAATAAACGATTCCTTATGATGGTGTGTATTTTCGCTCATAATTTTGCTTTAATTCAAATTAATGTTTAATGATTATTGGGCAAGTTTAACTTTTTGGCCGTTGGTCAGGTTTTTGGAACCGTCTGTGATGAGTTGGTCTCCCCCATTTAATCCGCTGGTTACTTCAACCATATTCGATGATTTTTCACCCAGATTCACATAAACTTTTTTTGCCACCGCATTATTACCGTTAATGTTGGTCGCCACGAAAACATAACTTTTGTAGGCAGCGTCGTCATAAACATAATTTTGAGGAATCTGGATGGCGCTCGGATTTACATAAGATTCAATGCTTACTTGCGCTAAAAGATTCGGTTTCACGATTCCGCCGTAACTTGAAACAGGAATCTCGATTTTGAAAGTTCTGGTTGCAGGATCAATGTAGTTTCCTACCAATCTGATTTTAGAAGTGATCTTCTGGTTAATGGTCGGCAAGAAAACCTTCACCGGCGTTCCCACTCTGATTTTTGCCAAATAATTTTCCGGAACATTCGCTTCAATCCTCATCATACCGAGTGAAATCAACTTCACGATATTTGATCCCGGAGAAACAACCTGTCCGTTTTGAGTCACCACTTCATCAATCACACCGCTGAAAGGTGCAACAATTGCCGTTTTCGCGAGGTTTGCTTTGATGGCATCCGCCGCTTTTTGAGTGGCAGAAACTTGATTCTGTGCCGCCGCAATCTGGCTTTGAATAGCTTCATAATTGGTCTTTGCCTGCAAATATTGGAACTCTGAACCGATTTTTTGCTTCCAAAGGGCTTCTTGTTTTTCGTAAGCTATTTTTGCCAAATTGGCGTTCGCTTTGATTTGTTGCAGCTGCGCATTTGCCGCCGAAACCTGGATTAATGCCTGTTTGTGTTGGTCGTTCAAACCACCGTCTGCAACTCTACCAATCACTTGACCTTTGCTCACGTTTTGTCCTTTTTTCACGTACAGACTCAGCAATCCCGAAAAGTTTGGCTGCACCATGACATCCTGATCAGTGGTCACACTTCCTTGGATATCAAAATGCTGCACGAAATTCGTCAGTTCCAATTTTTGAAGAGAAACTACTCCATTCGCAGTTGGCGTGGCACCCAATGATGTAAGTTTGGTATCAATGTTTGCCATCACTTGATTGATACTATCGAGTTTGAATTTTTGTCTTTCCTTGTATTTTTGAAGACCTTCCACATCTTTGTTTTTAATCAATGCTTCAAGTTTGGCATCCTTCACGGTGGTTTCCTTTTTACAGGCTACAAAAGTGGAAAGTACTACTATTGGGAGTAAGAATTTTTTCATAATGTTTATTTTTTGTATCAGTTTTTTGATTATAATTTTCCTAGAGCCTCGTCAAGTTTTGTTTTGGCTTGAATCAGATTTAAGGCAGATTGGTAGTACTGCGCTTGCGAATTATACAGCTGTGTCTCTGCCTGCTGCAGATCGAAACTAGAGCCCATTCCTTCTTTGAACTTAATTTGCTGCTTATTGTAGATGCTGGAAGAAAGCGCGATTAACTCCTGCGCATTTTTGTAAGAATTATAAGCGTTGTCATAATCCACAGAAGCTGAATAGGCTTTGTTTTTCAATGTTTTTTCCATGTCTTCCAAATCCAACTGGGATTTTTTCAAGTCAAGTTTGGCTTGCTCCGTCTGCCAATGGCGCTGAAGTCCACTAAAAATAGGGACGTCAAGCTGCAATCCCAAAATCGTGGAATTGAACCATCTGTTGTTGGTTTCAAAAATTTTGAACTGATTACTCCCGGTGTTATAGGCGGTATTCGCAAATCCGGAAAGACTTGGCAACGCGTAGGATTTCTGCAATTTGAGTTTCAACTCATTAATTTTCAGCTGATTTTGTTTTAAGCGATAATCCACATGATTATTCAAGTCCAATTGATTATTAAGATCAACCAGTCCTTCATTTTTCTGAATTAATTCATCCAGGGACGAACTCAGCGAAATATTTTGATCCAGCGGATATCCCATCAAATATTTCAATGCCATTACCAATTTTTCTCGGTCCCGCTTCAAATTTTGTTGATTGGCTAAAAGACTTTTGTAGCTGTATTCCTGCTGTTCCACGTTTTGAAACTCGACAAGACCTAATTTGTAGGTTTCTCTAGTATCATTCAGTGCTTTTTCCGCAACTTTTCTGTTTTCTTCAAGAGTTTTCAAGTTTTCATCTACCACCAAAACCGCAGTGTAAGACATCAAAATTCCTTCTTTTATTGAAATCTGCGTCTTTTCTTCCGCTAAAGCCATCGTTTCTTTATATGCTTTTGAAGATTGCAATCCAACCAAATAGGAACCGTTGAAAATCAATTGCGTCAAAGTCAAACCCGCATTGGCATTGTGTTTCAATCCCATGGGAAACTCTGTCACCGTTCCCGGAGCAGCCTCACTACCCGGAAACTGACTCGCATCGATGAGCGTCACCGGAATTTTGAGGTAATAATTATATTTTGCCTGACCACTAATTTGGGGTAAACCAATTCCAATAGTTTCCTTTACCTTTTGGTCCGCAATCGTTCGGTCAATTTTTGCCTTTTGCACCGAAACATTATGGTCAATTGCATATTGCCAAGATTCGTCAATGGTAAAAGACTGCTGTCCGAAAGCCAGCGACGAAATTGCCGTGACTGCGAAGAATTGAATAACTTTCTTCATTGTTAACTGTTTATTTTTTTTAATATTTCTTTTCCTTTTTCGGTGGTAATGGCGTGCATATACATCATTAAAGCTTCCTCCTGGAATTCATTGTATTCTACCTCCTCTTCCGTAAAAAATGGCGTGCTGTCATATGAAAGCATCGTTTGGAAAATGATTTTTGCGTAAAGCTCCGCATTAAAGCCTTCGCGATAAAAACCCTGTTTTCTACCCTTCTCAATATTACCGACCAACATTTGAGAGAATTTTGCCGAGAAATCCAACATATGTTTGTTAAAAATTGCCGGATAATATTTCGCCAGTTGTCTGATAAAAACAGAATTATTGGAATTGATGGCGTCTTCAATCTCTTTGTCCCTGCAAAACATTCGCTCCACTGCATTGTCCACTTTTTGGTCCTGCACCTTCATCCTTCTTACAATTTCTTCAAGTTTGAATGCCAAGACATCCTCAATCAATTCTTCTTTATTTCTGTACATTTGATAAAGCGTCTTTTTGGAAATACCAAATTCGCCCGCCACATCGTCCATTGTCACTGTTTTCGCACTATTCTCCAAAAACAATCTTGTGGCCTTTTGTAAAAAAACTTGATCTGCCATGATAATTATTACGGGTGCAAATATACGAACGGAAACTAAAAAACCAAAAAAGTCTCCAAGTTTTTCTGTTAAGTTTCGTTCACTTTTAAATTGAATAACGATTCTATTTGCATTTTACTTTAATGACTTAACATGTTCTTTAGAAAAGCATTAACTTTGAAGAAACCGAATAAATAATCCCATGAAATTATCACTATCACAAATCTTGTATGTGTTTTTGGTCTTTGTGGCATCTTCATGTGCAACCCAAAAAAATGAGTCCGAACAAAAGAATTTCCAGCAAGCAGTCGCCAAAGCGCATTCCAGATTGGAAGCTTTGGTCAAAAAAGATGTCCCTTCTGTAAATGTATTGATGAAAACGCCAAAAGGCGAATTTTTCTACAGTTCAGTGGGGAAAAGCGGCAAACAGGTAGGCAAAAATGACTGGTTCAGAATTGCAAGCAACACCAAAAATTTCACCGCAACCGCCATTGTAAAAATGATGCAAGATGGCTGGCTCAACATCGACGATAAAATCACGCAAAACATTCCCGGAACGAACATCCCCTATACTTCTGATGAACCTGAACTGCAGTTCCCCCATCGTGACCTGATTACCATCAAAGAATTGCTGCAGCATAATGCGGGAGTTTATGACCTTTCGAATGACACCTCGCAATTTAATGTTGACGGTAAAACTTATACGGACGATATTTTAGAGAAAGATCCGCTTCACAGGATTACTACGGAAGAATGCCTGAAGGTTTTAAAGGAAAAAAATCTAACTTACGGCCTCCCAAATACGGTTTACCATTATTCTAATGTGGGTTACTATATTTTGGGCGACATTATTTCAAAAGTGTATTCCGTGAAATCAGGTACCAAAAAATCCTATGCCGATTACCTCCATGATTACATTACCGGTCCCAACTCGAAAGTTCCATTGAAAGTGAGATTTGTGGATTCCCCAATTGAACAAACCTTACCCGATCCGCAAGTCGTAGGAAATATCCACTTCAATGGTGAATCCTATCCGGTAGAAAAAGAAAATATTTCCGGAAATGTAGCCGGAGGAAACGGAATTGGCAGCATGGAGGATCTTTCAAAATATGTGAGCACGCTGTTTTCCGGAAAGAATGTGCTGAATCAAAAATCCATCGAATTGCTGACTAAGAGTTACGGCGCGAAACAGGACAAAGAAAAATATGCATTGGGAACGGTAACTTTTCCAGGATTGGGTTATGGTCATCACGGAACGCTCGCAGGCTGTATGTCGGAAATGATGTATGATCCAGAAACCGATATCTCCGTCGTCATTTTGATTCCGTTTTATGATATCAGCAATATGGATATTTTGATCCAAAGCCACGATATGATGAAAACTGTGGCTATGGAAGCAAGAAAATCCGTGGGATATTAAAAAAAAGCCGTCTTTCACAAGTTGCAAGACGGCTTCTTAGTATTCTATTCAAAAGTTTTTTAGAAAATTTCTCTTCCGGAAAAATGGAATTGAGCTTCGATCAAAGCATTTTCATCAGAATCAGATCCGTGAACCGCATTTTCTCCCACACTTCTTGCAAACATTTTTCTAATGGTTCCCTCCGCTGCATCAGCTGGATTGGTAGCACCAATCAAGGTTCTGAAATCTTCCACCGCATTGTCTTTTTCCAGCACTGCAGCCACGATTGGTCCAGAACTCATGAACTCCACCAATTCCCCGTAAAAAGGTCTTGCCGCGTGAACTTCGTAGAATTTCTTGGCATCGGCAACGGTAAGTTGAGTTAATTTTAATGCTTTGAATTTGAAACCTGCTTCAGCAATTTTCCCCAAAATAGCACCAATGTGACCATCTGCAACCGCATCCGGCTTGATCATGGTGAATGTAATTTTTCCTGACATATATCTTGTTTTATTTGGTTGCAAAATTAAGAAAAAGATTCCTATATTTGCAGAGGAAATTCTATTCAAGAGAGCCAATTTTTTTTGGCACGAAAATTGTAATTTAATTTTCGATTCTCATGTTTAATTTGAGTTTTCATGGTTATTAGTTTTTACCCAGCTTCGGCTGGGTTTTTTATTTGGCTGAATTTTCTTCTGCCTCTTCCATGAGTTTTAGATAAGTAAAGTAACGAGATTCCTCTATTTCGCCGGATTCCAGGCTTTCCAGAACCGCACATTTAGGTTCGTTGATGTGCATACAATTATGGAATTTGCAGTTTCTCCCGATGTTGAAAATTTCTGGAAAATAATGTTGGATTTCCTCCTTTTCCACATCGATCATTGCAAATTCGCGAACTCCCGGTGTATCGATCACACTTCCGCCGAAATTCCAAAAATGCATCTGCGCAAAAGTGGTGGTGTGTTTTCCCTTAAGATGGGTTTCTGAAATTTCTGAAGTCTTTAGATTCAATTCTGGTTGTAAGGCATTGACCAAAGTAGATTTGCCACTGCCGGAATGACCGAAAAAAACCGAAACTTTATTTTTGAGAATATCTTGCATCAAATCCAGATTCAGCCGGGAATAGGAAGAAATCTCCATAGTTTCGTAGCCAATTTCCTGGTAAAGCGATTCAATGTTTCCAACAATTTCCTTTTCTTCAGCACTTAAAACATCCATCTTGTTGAACAAAATCAGAGGTTTGATGCTATAAGCTTCGCAACACGCAAGAAAACGGTCCAAGAATCCAAGTGAAGTTTCAGGATGTTTCAGGGTAAATAGAAAACACGCAACATCAATATTGGACGCAATGATGTGAGATTCCTTTGAAAGATTCACCGACTTGCGGATCAGGTAATTTTTCCTAGGCTCGATCTTGGTAATCCACGCGACATCGTCTTGTTCTAAAGAAAATTCCACATGATCACCCACTGCGAGCGGATTGGTAAGTCGGGTTTTAATCAGTTTAAATTTCCCACGGATTCTGGCCTCAAAAAACCTTCCGGTTTCAGATTCCAAAACCTGGTACCAACTGCCGGTGGATTTTGTGATAAGACCTTTCAAAGATTCAAATTATTAATTAATGTTGATGACAGATCATTTTTCAATAGGTCGCTAAACTTTATTTTGAACCTCCACAGACTCTTCGTGAATAGCTTTGAAAACTTTCTCGATAAACTCTGCTGATAATCCTATCTCTCCCGCTTTTTGCACGGCATATTCCGTAATGATTTTCCATCTTTCCGGTTGGAAGATCGCAATATTGTTGGCTTTTTTTAAGGTTCCAATCTTTTCTGAAAGCTTCATTCTCTGGGCCAAAATATCAATCAGTTGCGAATCCAGATCAGAAATCAAAGTTCTATGCCTTCCCATTTCATCATCAAAACCTGAAATATCAAGATTTCTAAGCTTCAGGTTTTTAATCAGTGCTGCAAGAACTTCTGGTGTGATTTGCTGCGATGCATCGCTCCAAGCTTCATCCGGATTACAGTGGGTTTCAATCATTGCGCCGTCATACCCCACATTCAGCGCTTCCTGGGCAATACCCGCCAATCCCGTCCTGTTTCCGCAGATATGGGATGGATCCACAATCAGTGGGATTTTTGGAAATTGGTTCTTAAAGTCCAAGGCAATCTGCCAGTTCGGAACATTCCGGTATTTTGTTTTCTGATAAGTTGAAAAACCACGATGAATCACCCCAAGATTTTTCACCTCTTGTCCCACCAATCTTTCCAAAGCACCGATCCACAAAGCCAGATCCGGATTTACAGGATTTTTGACCAGAACCGTTTTATCGGTACCTTTCAGCGCTTCGGCAATTTCCTGAACCGTAAAGGGATTCACGGTTGATCGTGCACCAATCCACAAAATATCCACGTCCGCTTTCAGCGCGGCTTCCACATGATGTGCGTTTGCAACTTCGGTGGCAATTTTGAATCCGTATTCTTCTCTGACTTTCTTCAGCCAGTTCAAACCGATCACTCCTACTCCTTCAAAACCGTTGGGTTTGGTTCTGGGTTTCCAGATTCCTGCACGAAAAATCGGCACATTGGCTCCACTTCTTCTTATTCTTTCGGCAGTTTCCAACATCTGCATTTCGCTTTCGGCACTGCATGGACCGGCGATTATTAATGGTTTCTGGAATTCCTTGATCCAGCTGTTTTCTAATTCTTGTAAATTCATTTATCTCAAAGTCAAAAAAATCGTTTTTGACCACCATTTAATTAAGGTCAAATTTTAAAAGGTCATCCAAATCACGCAAAACAGGATTTATCGCCGCAAATTTATCAAAAATCATTCTCTTGGTGACAACTTCCTTTTTCATGGAAACATCTTTAGTGAACTCCAGTTTGATATTGAAATGATTCACCTTCCGCATAAATTTTCCAAAAAAATCTTCCCGGATCTTTTCGAATTCACTCTTAGCGGATCCAGACGGATAAATGATTTCTACCGTGTTTTCATCCAATTTCTTCAGTTGGAAGGAGTTGATCGCATTGTAGATAATCACTTCTTTTTCCCTCAGTTCCTGCAAAAAGTTCCCCCAGGAATCTTTCAAATCCGTTTCTGTGAAATGATTGCTCGGCAATACCACTTTTTCGGCCTCCTCCGTATCTTCTTCTTCCACATTGGAACGTTGCAATGTTGCTTCAATACTGAATTTTGAAAGTGATTTTTCTTTCGCAATGGGTTTGGAAACAGTTTTTGAAATGGGGTTTTCCGGTAGATTTTTTACCGCAATCTCCGGACGGGGTTCTTCCGAAACAACTGATTTTTGAACAGTTCCGGAAAAGCTGCTAAGAAGCGGTGCTAATATCAGGAATTTTTTTTTTTAGCATCTGCGCCGTTCGCCGTCAATGAACAAAGTTGCATCAAGGCAATTTCCACCGTCAATCGAGGATTTTTGGAGTTTTTATAATTAATGTCGGCGTGATTGCAAATCTCAATCGCATCAATCAGTTGCTGCGGATTCCACTTCTTTGCTTGTTCAGCGTATTTTGTCTTGGTCTTATCACCAACTTCGATCAAACTCAATGTGTTTGGATTTTGAGCCATCATCAAATCCCGGAAATGGCTACCCAAACCGGCAATGAATTGATGCGGATCGAAACCCTTTTTCACGATTTCATTAAATGCAAAAAGGGAGTCTGAAATTTTGTCTTCCTGAGCCAAATCCACCATATTCAGATACTGGTCATAATCCAGAATATTCAGCACTTCCGCTGCTTTTGCCAGTGTAATATTTTTTTGGGTGAAGGTGGAAAGCCGGTCAAAAATCGAGAGTGCATCCCGAAGTGCACCATCGGCTTTTTGGGCAATCAGATACAGCGCGTCATCTTCATATTTCACACCTTCTTTTTCGGCAATCCTTCGCAGATGTTCCTGGATATCTTCAATCGTGATTCTTTTGAAATCATAGATTTGACAACGGGACAAAATTGTCGGTATAATCTTGTGTTTTTCCGTGGTAGCCAAAATGAAAATCGCGTGGGAAGGCGGTTCTTCCAGTGTCTTCAGAAATGCGTTAAATGCTGAAGGAGACAACATGTGAACCTCATCGATAATATAGATTTTATATTTCCCGACTTGAGGCGCAAAACGAACCTGGTCAGTCAATTCGCGAATATCATCTACTGAATTGTTGGAAGCGGCATCGAGCTCAAAAATATTGTAGGCAAAACCATCTTCGGAAGTGGACCCGTCTCGCTCATTGATTTTTCTGGCGAGAATTCTGGCGCACGTAGTTTTACCGACTCCTCTTGGTCCGCAGAAAAGTAGTGCCTGAGCGAGCTGGTTTTCGGCAATCGCATGTTCTAGCGTGTCTGTAATGTGTGACTGACCCACCACAGTTTCAAACTCTTGCGGACGGTATTTTCTTGCTGAAACCACGAAATTTTCCATTGGTCAAAAGTAGGGAAATATTTATGAAAATAAAAGGGAGGGATTTGTTTTTGGAATGATTTTTTCAAAGGTACCTATCATCAACTTTTTTCCATTTTTTTCAGGGCAAAGTACTAAGGAAATATTTTACATAAAGCCCGATACTTTTCTGCAACGATGCGATTCATGTCGAGATATTCCAAACGCTTTTTCTTGCAAAAACACTATCGTGCACTACTACATTTTCCCTTCTTCCAATATCTCCTTATTCTGATATTCTTGCACCAAATCAATCGCATTGGAAACCACATCGGAAAGCGCTGTGATGAAGGTTCCTTCTTCCGCCATGCTGATCGCGTGTTTCAATGCCTCGATTTCTTTCGGGATGATTTCGTAATTTACAGGACTGCCCGATTCCTGGAGCCCGGAAATAATTAGTCCGTTGATTTCCTCTTCCGTTCTTCCCCGCAGATGTTTTTCGTTTCTGATGATGATATGGTCAAACATTCTTCCTGCGATTTTTCCACATTCAAAAATGTCCTCGTCTCTTCGGTCTCCCACTCCGGCAATGATGCCGATTTTTTTGGTGGCTTCCACATTTTTCAGATAATCTTCAATCGCCTCATAACCAGCAGGATTATGTGCGAAATCAATTAAAACCTTGAAATTCTTAAATTTAAAAATATTCAACCTGCCCGGTGTCAGTTGTGCACTGGGAATGAAAGTTCGAAGCGAGTTAGCGATATCCTCTATTTCAAAACCGTGGAGATAAGTTGCCAAACTCGCCGCCAAAACATTGGCAATCATAAACTTCGCTTTACCTTCCATCGTAATGGGAATGCTGGTCGCTTTCGCGATGCGGATTTTCCAATCTCCCTTTTTAATGGTGATAAAACCTTCTTCATAAACGCAGGTGATTTTTCCTTCTTTCGCAAATTTTTTGATATGCGGATTATTCTCGTCTAAACTGAAGATGGCCACTTTCGAATCGATTTCCGGCATCAGTCGCATTGAATATTCGTCATCGGCGTTCATCACGCTCCAACCGTCTTTCTTCACCGAATCCAAAACCACCCGTTTTACCCGGGTCAAATCTTTCAAATTATGGATGTCATTTAATCCCAAATGGTCTTCCTTGATATTGGTCAAAACACCGATGTCACAATAAGAGAACCCTAATCCTGAACGAAGAATCCCGCCTCTCGCGGTTTCCAAAACGGCAAATTCCACGGTAGGATCTTTAAGGATAAACTCCGCCGAAATGGGTCCGGTTGTGTCCCCTTTCGTGAGCATGGTATTTTGGATGTAAATTCCGTCTGAAGTGGTGAAACCCACTCTATAACCGTTGTTCTTAACGATATGTGCAATCAGTCTGGTCGTAGTAGTTTTTCCGTTGGTTCCGGTAACCGCTATGATCGGAATCCGCACCGGTTTTCCCGGCGGATAAAGCATATCGACGACGGGTGCGGCAACGTTTCTTGGCAATCCTTCGCTTGGTGCGAGATGCATTCGGAAACCCGGAGCTGCGTTTACTTCCAGAATGGCTCCGCCACTTTCTTTTAAAGGCTGGGTAAGATTTTCCGCCATGATATCGACTCCGCAAACATCAAGTCCGATGATTTTTGAGATTCTTTCACACATCGTCACATTTTCCGGGTGCACCATATCGGTCACGTCGATGGATGTTCCTCCGGTAGAAAGGTTGGCCGTAGATTTCAGGTAAACAATCTCTCCTTTTTGCGGAATGGTTTCAAGGGTGTATCCCAATTTTTCTAAAAGTTCGTTCGTATCTTTATCGACAAGGATTTCCGTCAAAACATTTTCGTGGCCGTATCCCCTTCTTGGGTCAAGATTTTCTTTGTCGATGAGTTGCCGGATGTTATTTTCACCATCGCCCACCACATTTGCCGGAACTCTTCTTGCAGCGGCAACCATTTTGTGGTTAATGACCAAAACCCGGAAATCATAACCGGTGATATACCTTTCCACAATCACTTTTCTGGAAACGGTTTGCGCATGTTGAAGTCCGATCCTTGCTGTTTCCCAATCATTTACATTGATGGTTTGTCCGCGACCATGATTTCCATCCAGAGGTTTCAAGACAATCGGATAACCAATTCGCCTGATCACCCGTTCCAAATCTTCTTCGTCCACCACCAGATCTCCTATTGGAACGGGAATTGCGGCATCGTCCAGCATTTTTTTGGTGAGTTCTTTATTACAAGCAATATCCACGGCGATTGAACTCGTGTTGCCGGTGATGGTCGCTTGAAATCGCTGCTGATTTTTGCCATAACCCAATTGAACCAAGGAATTTTTACCCAAACGAATCCACGGAATATTTCTGGCAACCGCTTCTTCCACAATACTTCCGGTAGAGGGACCCAACCTTACCTCTTCTCTGATTTCCCTTAACTTTTGAATACAATTTTCTAAATCGTATTTTTTATTTTCCACCAAACAGCGGGCGATCTCCACAGCTTGTTCAGCGGTGTAAATCCCACAGTTTTCTTCGATATAGGAAAAGACCACATTATAAATTCCCGGCGATTTCGTTTCGCGGGTTCTTCCAAAACCAGTGTCCATTCCAGCCAAAGTTTGAATTTCGAGTGCAATATGTTCGATCACATGTCCCATCCAGGTTCCCATATCCACACGCTGAAAGAATCCGCCCTCAACTCCTTCCGAACAGCGATGGCTGTATAATGACGGAATCAAATCTTCCAGCCTTTCCCTGAATCCCGGGATTTTGTTGGTCGGCAATTCTTCCAGTTCTTCTAAATCCAAACGCATTTGGATCAATTTCTTTCTTCTGATGCTCCAGATATTTGGACCTCTCAATACTTGTATTTTTTCGATTTTCATGGGGAAACTGGTCTTTATTTAAAAGTTTATTTTTCGAACATAATTCCAAAGATAATGGAAAAGCTTAAAAATTAGAAATAAATAATCAAAAAAAATCACCATTAATTCAATCGAATTGAAAATCAGATGAATTTTCTCTAAACTCAACATATTCACCAATGCGGGTTTTCTGAGTGGATAATTTTTTTAAATTTGCAAGATATGACACCTTCAGGAAAATTAGTAATCATCGGTGGTGCCGTGAACAAGGGCAGTTTTACGGAAACCGATTACGACAGCAATATCGAAAAGAATCTCAATTTTTTTGAGAAGGGAATTCTCAGAAAAATCATCAACGAGTCCCGTTTCAAAGAGGATTCTGTTTTCGAAATCATTACCACGGCATCTCAGATTCCTCAAATCGTGGGTCCGGAATACAAAAAAGCGTTTGAGTTTCTGGGAGCAAAAAATGTAAACATTCTCGATATTCAAAACCGTGAACAGGCGAATTCGGATCCCATCGTAGCCAGGGCAAATGCAGCAGATGTGGTGTTGCTAACTGGAGGCGACCAACTTCGGTTAACCTCAATTCTGGGTGGAACACGTTTTCATGACGCTATTTTATTGAAATATCAAGAGCAAGATTTCATATATGCCGGAACTTCAGCAGGCGCTGCAGCCTCATCGGAAAACATGATTTATCAAGGTTCCAGCAGCGAAGCACTTTTAAAAGGTGAAATCAAAACCACACAAGGTTTGGGATTCATTGAAAATGTGATTGTGGATACCCATTTTGTTCAAAGAGGAAGAATTGGACGACTGTTTCAGGCGGTAGTCAACAATCCGCGTACATTGGGAATCGGTTTGGGTGAGGATACGGGACTTTTTATCAAAGATGAAACGATGACCGCAATCGGATCCGGACTGGTTATTTTGGTGGACGGAAGATTTATTAAAGACACCAATCTTACCAAGATTGAATTAGGACAACCGATTTCCATCGATAATCTGACGGTTCACGTGATGTCCCAAAATGATGAATTTAACCTGAAAACCAAGGAACTCAAAATTATGAATTCCCAGTATCACCCGATGGTTTGATGAAGTACATTTCTTCGAGTGAATCGCGTCGCAGTGAATTTTCCTTCGCGATGCAATTTAACAAGATTCTACCTGCCGACAGACAGGCCTCAAACAAATTCAAACAACACGAAACCTTAAACCAAAATGAGCTGTCTCCTTATCCACGGTGGATTTTTTTCCGAAAGTGACCAAAGTCACGATACGAAAATCGCCAAGCAAAATGCATTGAAAGAAATCGCCAAAAAGTCCTTTGAATTTTTGAAAAACAATTCCGCGGAAGAAACGGTGGTATTTGCTGTTTCCCTTTTGGAAGACGACGAACTGTTCAATGCCGGAACCGGTTCTCAAATTCAAAGCGACGGAAAAATCAGGATGAGCGCGTCTTTGATGAATGGCGAAACCCAGAAATTTTCGGGCGTGATCAATATTGAAAATGTGCGGCACCCCATTGAAGTCGCCCAAATTTTAATGAAAGAAGACGACCGGGTTTTAGGTGGAAATGGCGCAAAAAAATACGCAACAGAAAACGGTTTCGAAGATTTCTCCACTGAAATTCCTCAAAGAAGGAAAGAGTACGAAGAAAAACTGAAAAATGGAGGAAAAGGAACAGTGGGCTGCGTTGCGTTGGACAAAGACGGAAATCTAGCAGCTGCAACTTCTACCGGCGGAAAAGGTTTTGAATTGGCAGGGAGAATTTCCGATTCCGCTACGGTTGCCGGAAATTATGCCAATTCTTTTTGTGCCGTAAGCTGTACCGGAGTTGGTGAAGATATTGTGAGCAATGCCACTGCCGCAAAAATCGTGACCCGAGTTACCGACGGAATGACCATAAAAAATGCTTTTGAAAAAACTTTTTCTGAATTAGCCGAAATCGACGGTTTTGCTGGTGCAATCGGTGTTGACAAAAACGGAAACATGTTTCACCAAGAATCTTACCCGAAAATGGTTTTTGCAAGTTTTGATGGGGAAAGGATGACGGTTTTCGAATAAATTTCGCGTACCATTTAAATTTCTCCTGATAAATAATTCTGTATGATTTTCGGAATCATGGGCCAAAATCTCACCGACCGATAAAATGTGCAATGCAGATTTTCATAAAAAAACAGCCACTCCAAAAGTAGCGGCTGTTTCATAATGACTACGAAAATTTACTTTTCTTCTATCGCTGCCTGTGCTGCAGCCAATCTCGCAATCGGAACCCGGAATGGCGAGCAACTCACGTAATTCAATCCGAGTTTGTGGCAGAATTTTACGGATTCCGGATCCCCGCCGTGTTCGCCGCAAATTCCCACTTTTAGTTTTGGTTTTACGGAACGTCCTTTTTCCACACCGATTTTCACCAATTCCCCAACTCCTGTTTGGTCGATGGAAACGAAAGGATCTTCCGGCAACAGTTTCAAGTCCAGATATTTTGGAAGGAAACCGCCGATATCGTCTCTTGAGAAACCGAACGACATCTGTGTCAAGTCATTAGTTCCGAAACTGAAGAAATCAGCAACCTGCGCCATGGAATCCCCTTTCAAAGCGGCTCTTGGAGTTTCGATCATTGTTCCATAGAGGTAAGGAATATTTTTCACACCCAATTTTTCAAGGACTTCACTATATACACTGTCCACGATATTTTTTTGGTGAGTTAACTCGTGGCGACCCATTACTACAGGAATCATGATTTCAGGATAGGCTTTTTTGCCTTCTTTTTGAAGTTCACCTGCTGCCTCCAATATCGCGCGAACCTGCATTTCTGTAATTTCAGGATAAGAAACTCCGAGTCGAACTCCGCGGTGTCCCAACATTGGGTTGTTTTCATGAAGCGCGAGAATTCTTCGATTCAGGACGCTCATCCTTACGCCTAATTCTTTCGCCAATTCCTGTAATTTCTCTTTATCGTGAGGAACAAATTCATGCAAAGGTGGGTCAAGCAAACGGATGGTTACTGGATTTCCATCCATCACCTCCAAAGTCGCCTTGATGTCTTTTTTCACAAATTTAAATAACTCATGCAGTGCTTCTTTTCTTTCATCCACGGTGGTACTCATGATCATTTTTCTGAGTAGGAATAAAGGCTTTTCGCTTCCTTCACCGTAGAACATGTGCTCGGTTCTGAATAAGCCGATTCCTTCTGCACCGAAATAAGTTGCCTGTTTGGCATCTTTTGGAGTGTCGGCATTGGTTCTTACCCCCAGTTTTTTGGCTTTGTCAACTAATTTCATGAGGGTTTTGTACGACTCATTTTTATTCAAATCAGAATTGGTAAGTTGCAAAACGCCTTCATAAACCACACCTTTTGTTCCGTTCATGGTCAACCATTCTCCCTCGTGAATTTTTTTGCCGGAATTGGTTACGAAATATTTTTCTTTTTCGTGAATTTCAATATCGGAGCAACCCACGATGCAGCATTTTCCCCAACCTCTGGCAACGAGTGCTGCGTGAGAAGTCATGCCCCCTTTTGTGGTAAGGATCGCTTGAGATCTATGCATTCCATCCACATCTTCCGGTGAAGTTTCTTCGCGGACCAAAATCACTTTTTCGCCTTTCAATCCCCATTCTACCGCATCTTCAGAAGAGAAAACCACTCTACCTACTGCTCCACCTGGACCTGCAGGAAGACCTTTGGCAACCGGTTTGTATTTCTTTTCTTCTTCAGGATCGATCATTGGCAAAAGCAGTTCTACCAATTGGTTTGGAGCAACCCTCATCACTGCGGTATCTGCATCGATGAGTTTTTCTTTGAACATGTCGGCCGCCATTTTCACAGCGGCAACACCGTTTCGTTTACCTACTCTGCATTGCAACATAAAGAGTTTTCCTTTCTCAATGGTGAACTCAATGTCCTGCATGTCTTTGTAGTGGGCTTCCAAGCGTTTTTGGTACTCATCCAGTTCTTTGAATTGTTTCGGCATGAATTTTTCCAAAGTCAACAGATTTTTCGAATGGTCGTTTTTTGAAGTTTCATTGATAGGAGCCGGTGTTCTGATTCCAGCTACCACGTCTTCTCCCTGTGCATTAATCAGGTATTCGCCATAGAAATGGTTGTCTCCGTTACCGGGATTCCTGGTGAAGGCAACTCCGGTACAGGAATCTTCACCCATATTTCCGAACACCATTGCCTGAACATTTACTGCGGTTCCCCATTCATCTGGAATTCTTTCAATTCTTCGGTATTCGATCGCACGCTTCCCGTTCCAGGATGCGAACACGGCACCGATTCCGCCCATCAGCTGATCCCAAGGATTTTCCGGGAATTCTACTTTCAGATGTTTTTTGGTCAAAGCCTTAAATTCTTTCACCAACTTTTTCAGGTCATCCGCAGAAAGTTCGGTATCCAGATGTACTCCTTTCTCTTTTTTTACTTCCTCCAAGCGTTCATCCATCAATTTACGGATTCCTTTTCCTTTTGCAGGTTCCATTCCGCCTGCTTTTTCGATCACCACATCGGCATACATCATTACCAATCTTCTGTAGGCATCATAAGCAAATCTCTCGTCGCCGGATTTCGCGATGAGTCCTTTTACTGTTTCATCGTTCAAACCAATATTCAAAACGGTATCCATCATTCCCGGCATGGATCTTCTGGCGCCGGAACGAACTGACATCAGCAACGGATCCTTAACGTCACCGAATTTTTTGCCCATCAGCTGCTCCACTTCAGCAAGAGCGGATTTTATTTGTTTTTCTAAATCTTTCGGATAAGTCTTTTTGTGGTCATAGAAATAAGTACACACTTCCGTGGTTACCGTAAATCCAGGAGGAACCGGAAGTTTCAGGTCTTTGTGTCCCGCCATTTCTGCGAGATTTGCTCCTTTTCCACCGAGCAGGTTCTTCATTGATTCATTACCCTCTGCTTTTCCTCCACCGAAGGAATAGACATACTTTTCTGTTTTTTTTGCAGCTGCTCTCGCTGCAGCAGGTTTCGCTTTTAACATTGTAGTCATTATAGATAATTTTAATTATTTCGTATCAAATCACATGTAAATTTACGGTGATTTGAATGAATCCACGCTTATTTTGAAAATGACAATTGTCAATATTGAGAAAAGTCAGTTGGAACTTAAAATAGCGATCAGAAAGTTCCTAGATATCGACTGCGGATTCTGCGAAGAACTATTTTGTTTACAATCTGCATCCGCTTTAGAAAATATCTCTTTAGAATATACCGGAGAAAAAACTGAAGTAAGAACTGACCACAAATATTGGACTGAAAATTTTTCCGACGGAAGCTATTCAAAATTGTTTTATCACTGGATTGACAAAACCAAGTTCGAATTGGAATTCATTGAATGCAATAATCATGCGAGGAAAAATTTCAGCAAGAAGGGGGATAAGTATATTTATGAAATAATAAATAAGGAAGGGGATTTTTATTGGATACTATGTGAGATTCCGGGACAATCCGAAATTCTAAAATTCAAATTATTTATAGATCAATGGATTTCTAGTCGCAACCGTTTCCCGACCCTATAGTCTGCCCACTTCAAAGGAAGTCGATAAAATTCAACCTCTGTCATTATTTGATTTCGCCCAGACGGCAGACTTTAATGCGTATTTTGTCATCTGTGATCATATCGACGACAAAAATTGTTCGATTCAATCTAAATCATGGAATGAAATATTCGTAACTTAGTTTTTCGAAATTGCATAATTGAGTATTAATAATTTGAAAAATTATGGACACCAATCAAATCAAATCGTTTAATAAAAACACAGAAAGCTTTGTAGAGGCCATGCTGCCGGAATTGGAGAACATTTACAAAGACATCCATCAAAATCCCGAACTATCCATGCAGGAAGTTCGCACCGCGAAAATAGCCGCGGATTACCTGGAGAAATATCATTTTGAAGTAACCACCAACGTCGGAGCACACGGTGTGGTAGGTGTGATGAAAAATGGCGAAGGTCCCGTGGTAATGCTTCGTGCGGATATGGATGCACTTCCCGTAACTGAAAATACCGGACTGCCCTATGCAAGCACCAAAGTGGGCAGAGATGAAGACGGAGTTGAAGTGGGCATTTCACATGTTTGCGGGCACGATATCCATGTGACCTGGCTCATGGGTCTTTCGAGGCTGTTTTCAGAATACAAGGACCAATGGAAAGGAACTTTGATGGTCGTTTTCCAGCCCGGTGAAGAAGTCGGCAGAGGTGCGCAGAGTATGATTGATGACGGAATGATGGAGCGATTTCCAAAACCCGACATTATTCTGGGACAACACGTCATGGTGGGTGAAGCCGGTACGGTGGGCTACAGAAGCGGGGCGATACTTTCGGCGGGCAACAGCATTAAGGTAAAACTATTTGGAAAAGGTGCTCACGGATCTTCTCCCCAAACCTCAGTAGATCCTGTGATTATGGCGGCATCTACAGCAATTCGTCTCCAGACCATTATTTCAAGAGAGATCGCACCAAGTGAAAATGCGGTATTGACCATTGGCGCATTGCAAGCCGGAACGAAAGAAAACATTATCCCAGATGACGCGACCCTCAAGTTAAATATCCGAACCTTTAACGATGGGGTGAAAGACCATATCCTTTCTGCAGTAAAACGAATCTGCTGTGCCGAATGCAGCGCCTCGAACGCTCCACAGGATCCGGAATTTACAGAGCTGGACAGCTACCCACTCACTGAAAACGATGCGGCCGCAACCGAAAAAGTTGCAGAAGCTTTCCATGCGCAATTCGGAGAGAATGCCCATGAAACCATGCCTGCATCCGCCAGCGAGGATTTTAGCATATTTGGAAGAAACTGGAAAGTTCCTTATGTATTTTGGTTTGTGGGCGGTACCGATCCGAAAACATTTCGAGATGCTGTGGAAAAAAATCAGCTGAATTCCATTCCAAGTAATCACTCCCCAAAATTTGCACCCGTTATTCACCCTACTCTAAAAACCGGATTACAGGCGATGGCGACCGCGGCTTTGGCTTGGCTCGAATGATTGCCGAGAAATAGAAAAACTTACAATTAAATTAAAAAAACAATACCATGCATCCTTACCTTCCAGTCTTAATTGACGACATCAAAGCGGCACAACTACACGAATCGAATATTCCGCAAAAAATTACCATTGCCACATTCGCGGAAGAAATGGAACGGTTTGCTAATAGTGAAGTTGAAAAGCCCCTTTCCTACTACACCGGACTGCAGATCGAGAATTTTCCTCCGCCGGAAATTTTTTCGGAGGAAGACATGAAAATTACGCTAGAGGCGTTCGATGAAATGTTGGAAACTTGGAATGCCGGAATTGATTATCCCGAAAGTATGCCAGTGGAAAAAAGGTATGCGTTTTTAAGGAAAAACGTTCTGGAAAATGATTTCACACCCATGAATGCTGGATTTGTAATTTATGATTTTTGCGCTGGTTGTGCACCAGAATGTGAGTGGGAAGAATACTGCAACTGCTTGAAATAATGTAATATGGTTAAAAACAAGCATGATGGCTTAGATGAGGTTCAGGCTGAAGATTTGCCGTTTTGAAATCGTTTGTTAAAATTTTTAAAGCAGATTCTCGGTTCTACTTTAAATCGATAAAAGCGTAACGTGTAATACAATTAATGTTCACAAAAAAATGCACTTTTTGAAGTGCATTTTTTAATATTTATCTACATATAGTTAATATTCAAACAAAACACTTCCCCAAGTAAATCCACTGCCAAAAGCAGATAGCAAAACCAAATCTCCGCGATTTACTTTTCCTTGCTGAATTGCCTCACTCAACGCAATTGGGATGGAAGCGGCGGTAGTATTTCCATATTTTTGGATATTGTTGAACACTTTTTCATCAGGAAGCCCGAATCGTTGCTGAACGAATTGCGCAATCCTCAAATTCGCCTGGTGTGGAATGAAAAGGTCTAAATCTTCGGTGGTTTTTCCGGCTGATTTTAAGGCTTCCATCATGGTTTCGGGGAATCTGGTTACTGCGTGCTTGAAAACAAAGTTTCCGTTCATGATCGGGTAAACTTCGGCATCGGTCACGTTTTCCGGTTCCAGTCGCATTCTGTCGCTCCAACCATATTTTGAACCGGGGAATTTGGTGCAGAGTTCGTCCGCATATTTCCCTTCTGAGTGCATATTTACCGCGAGGATGTCACCCGCGTTTTCAACTTCGGTTGCGGAAAGAACCACCGCTCCTGCTCCATCACCGAAAATCACAGAAACACCTCTTCCAGCATCAGAAAAATCAAGTCCGAAAGAATGAACTTCAGCTCCGATGACCAGGATGTTTTTGTACATATTTGACTTAATGAAAGCATTCGCTACACTCATCGCATAAACAAATCCCGAACATTGATTTCTGACATCCAATGCGCCGATTGTTTCGCAACCGAGCATTTCCTGAACCAAAACGCCGCATCCCGGGAAAAAATAATCGGGAGAAAGGGTGGCGAAGACAATATAGTCAATATCTTTAGCGGTTAATCCTGCATTTTTAATGGCGATTTCTGCTGCCTTAAAACCAAGGTAAGCTGTGGTTTCCTCAGAATCATTTCTATTTTTTCGGTGGTGACGCTCCTTAATCCCTGTCCTTTCGGTAATCCATTCGTCATTGGTCGTCATGAGCTTTGATAAATCGTCATTAGTAACCACATTTTCAGGCACATAATGTCCGATTCCCTTTATAATGCTTTTAGTCATAATAAATTTAAAAATTTGCGCAAAGATACTTCATATTTGAAACATAGAAAAAATAGCGGATTCCAACGGAAAATATTATTTAAATTTGCTTTATGGCAATAGAAATCATTTTCCGAAACCCACACTGCGAATGGATCGACGTGGAAGCTCCCACTGAAGACGATCTGAATTTCCTGCATGAAAGGTATGAAATCAACCAGTTGATTCTGGAGGATACCATTGATCCAAATCACCTCCCGAAATTTGAAGAGGACGGAAATGTGAAGTTTTTCCTGATGCGTGAAAATACCGAACTGGAAAGGCAAAATCTAAACACGATCAGTGATATCAGTACCAAATTGGGCATTTTCCTAATGAACGGACTGATCATCACCACACATCGGATGAAGAACCGCAGCATTTACGAGATGAAAAAGGAAATTTTTCTTCCCGAAAACAAGGATTCCCATCCGGAAGAAATCGCCCTGAAATTGGCTTTAAAGGTGATGAAATCGTTTGACGACGAGTCCCAAAACCTTCTGGAAACCATGGACAATATGGAAAATGAAATCTTCCTGAAAAAAACGAATGACTCTGTGCAAATCCGGCGACTTTACAAATTAAAACGAAAATCCGGTCTCAATACCAGAATTCTGAATATTTCCTCAGCTTGGGTCGATAAATTCAGGGTTTTGAATTTAAAGGAAGCAGAAATAACTGACCTGATTGACAAACACAAGGACGTAATCGCCGATTTCGAACACCTCAATGCGCAAATCACCAACTTGATTTCCATGTTCCTTGCCATGAGCGACCAACGTGCAAACCAAGTGATGAAGGTACTTTCGATTTATGCCATGTACTTTTTTCCATTGACATTCATTGCGGGAATCTATGGAATGAATTTCGACAATATGCCCGAACTGCATCATCCTCTCGCCTATTTCACGATTCTTGGTGTAATGGGGCTGATTGCCATTTTGACTTTCTTTTATGTGAGGAAGAAAAAATGGTGATTTCAAAGTAAAAGCGGCCTCAGAAAATTTCCTCAAACCGCTTTTATGAAAACTAACCTTTGCAATTCGTTAATGCATCGCCTCACCTACATCGATGACTTCCCTTCCTTTCCTTTCCTTCACAAACAATACAAAAGGAATACAGATGAGAAACAAAATTCCCAAATAAAGGAAAACATCCATATAAGAAAGAACGGTTGCCTGTTTCAGCACTGATAAATCCAATAATTTGTAGGCGGATTGCAGCGCCGCATCCGGTGTCAAACCTTTCGCCTGAAAACTTGCTGTCAATCCGGCGATCCTTTGCTGAACATTAAAATCGTTCATATTAAGGTGGGCGTCTAAAGTCGCACGGTGAAGAACAGTTCGATTTGCAATAAAAGTGGTGATCGCCGCAATTCCGAACGAACCTCCCAATTGCCGCATCATTCCCGTGAACGCCGCTCCCTGACCAATTTCCTGGCCTTTCAAAGTGGAAAGAGCCAATGATGTAATCGGGATGAAAAGCAGTCCTAATCCGGCTCCGCGAACAATCAGCATCCAAAAGAAATCTGATTTTCCGGTATCCGGCGTGAGAATCTTATAGCCCCAAAAGCTATAAATAAAAAAGATCAAAAGTCCGAGCGAAACCAAAATCTGCTGTTTTGCACCACGTGTCAGTAATCTTCCGATAATCGGCATCATAAACGCGGTAGTCAACGCTGCAGGAATCATCAATGCTCCGGCTTGCAATGCGGTCCATCCCAAAATACTTTGCGTATAAAGCGGAATGATGAAAGTGGATCCATACAATCCGAAACCGAGAATGAAGGACATCACCGTTCCGATCCTTAAGTTTCCATTTTTCAAAACCCTCAATTCCACGATGGGATATCTGAATGTGAGTTCCCGCCAAAGGAAAAGAATAAATCCGATGATTGCTGTGGCGGTAAGGAAAATAATCACGTTGCTATCGAACCAGTCTTCTTCGTGACCTTTTTCCAGGATATATTGCAGTGAACCCACAAAAATAGCCAGCAAACCGATTCCGAGCCAATCCACGTCTTTCACTTTCCGTTTTTCGGAGAATTTTGGACTTCTCACAAATTGCAAAGTCATCAAAGTGGCCGCAATTCCAATCGGAATATTGATGTAAAAAATATAAGGCCAGGAATAATTATCCACAATGTAGCCTCCTAAAGGCGGACCTAAAGTCGGGCCAATAATTACACCGAGTCCGTAAATCGCTTGCGCCATACTTCTTTTCTCAATGGGGTAAGATTCGGTGATAATGGTTTGCGAAGTCACCAAAAGTGCTCCACCACCGATTCCCTGCATCAATCTGAAGAAAACGAGTTCCCAGATATTGGTCGCGTTTCCGCAGAGAAAAGAAAATATCGTAAAAATAATAATCGAAGCCGCGAAGTAATTTCTCCTTCCAAATTGCTGGGAAAGCCAGCTCGTCATGGGAACGATAATCACGTTTCCAATGGCATATGCCGTGATCACCCAACCCACTTCCGAAAGTGTGGCCCCGAGATTTCCCTTCATTTCATTGAGCGCAACATTCACAATCGTGGAGTCCACGATTTCGAGCAACGCACAAAGAATGGCAGTGATGGTGATGATGACGCGTCTTGCGCCGTATTCGACTAAAGAATCCTGCATGGATTGAATTAGAATTAAAAATTAATAATGAAATAATGATTTTCCGGACTTTCCGCTATTCTAATTCCACAGTGGTCTGCACATTCATTCCCGCCCGTAGTTTTTTCGAAATTTCAGGATTCAGTTTCACGAAATCAATTCTTACCGGAAGTCTTTGAACCACTTTCACGAAGTTTCCGGAGGCATTGTCTGGTGGCAAAATCGAAAAAGAGGAACCAGTTGCCGGGGAAAAAGAAGTCACCACACCATGGAAGATCTGCCCCGGAAAGGCGTCTATTTTAATTTCCACTTTTTGCCCTTCCACCATTTTTGAAAGCTGGGTTTCCTTGAAATTGGCGATAACCCATTTATCGTTATCGCGAACCAAACTGAACAATTGAGAGCCTTCCTGCAAAAATTGCCCTTTCTGGATCGGAACTTTGGAAACAAAACCATCCGCCGGAGCTAGAATCACCGTGTAAGATAAATTGAGTTTTGCGTTCTCCACATCCACTTCTCTTTGTTTCACCACCGCATTGGCAACGCCAATTTGTTCGGAACTTGCAGCGGTTTGGGACTGCACGATTCCTGTTTGCTGGGAAACCTGATTTTTTTGGTCAATCAACACCTGCAATTGTCGGTCGGCAGATTGTTTAGCAGCCAAAGCGGTTTCATACTGTTGTTGGGTGATTGTGTGGTCTTTCACCAGGTTTGCATATCTGTTCAAATCCTGGGTTGTTCTCCATACGTTTACTTTTGCGGCTTCAATTTGTGCGTTGGCTGTCGCAATCGCCGCATTGGTGGTGTTGATATTTTGAGCGGCCGCATTCGTTGATGCAGTTGCCGTTCTTACATTGCTTCTTGCTGTTCCCAAAGCCGCAATCGCCGATTCCAAATTCATTTTCTGGTCGCGATTATCCAGGACGATTAGCGTGTCGCCTTTCTTCACGAATTGGTGGTCTTTCACTTTCACCTCGCTCACATACCCTGAAATTTTAGAAATAACGGGAGACATATTGGACGCAATTTGCGCATCGTCTGTTTCCTCATGAGTTTTTCCATAGGAATAAGTTCGGTATCCAAAAAATCCGCCAATCAGCAAAACCGCTGCAAGCACAATTGGGAAAATAGGTGATTTTTTCTTTTTAGTTTCTGGAAAAAGTTCTGGTTCAGTATTCATTTTGAATTTTTGTTTAAATGTTGAAGGTTGCCTTTTTCGGCAAATGGATCTCAATTTCGCGATGGATTGGAGGCGGTCTGAAAGTGTCAGAAAATTTAGTTTTTATTTTCTGCACCATCATTCCACTCCATCATTTTAGTCACAATCCTACCGTTTGCAATAATTTTCTATAGGCTAAAGCTGCATCCGCTTTTGCATTAATGACATTCACGTTGGCCGAAACTTGCGCGGCATCTGCATCCAAAAGTTCGGTGATGGTCGCTAAACCGTTTTCATATTTGTTTTTGGTCACTCTGTAATTTTCGTTGGCTTGCGCAGCAGCTTTTTCATAAACAGCAATTTTCTTTTTCGCATACTCGGAATTTTGATAGTCGCGATTGATATCGAGTTTTATCTGGTCATTCAACAAATCGTTGGTCGCTTCCAATTGTTTTTCTCTGGATTGTGCCTTCAATAATGCTGAGTTTTTTTTCCACAGATTGTCGAGGTTGTACTGAATTCCCAATCCAATATTTGCAGCATTGGTTACAGTCAAAATTTTCGGCACCTCTGCCGCGATATATCCTCCGGTCAAAGCAATTGTGGGTAAATTTTCTGCTTTTGCGGCTTTCGTCACCAGTTCGGCGGCTTTTCTTTGATAAGCCAAAGCCTGCAAATCCTTTCTGTTGGAAATTGCCTGATTCATATAATATGAAACGGGCTGATTTTCTGTAAGTTCCGAGATGTAATTTTGATCGATTTCAATTTCGGTAGTTTCGGGAAGGCCCAAAAGCAAATCCATATTGACCGTCGCAATGTTGAAATTATTGTGCGCTTCAAGCAATTGCAATTCGATATTGGAAGTCTGAAGATTGGCTTTCAAGCGGTCGTTTCTTGCAATGATTCCGTTGTTTTCTAGTTTCTGGAATGATTCGTCCCGTTTTTGAGAGGCAGTGAGATTTTCTTCCAAAACCTTAATGGCCTGATTCGCTTTGAACAGGTTGTTATAAGCTTGCGACACATTAAAAGCGATCGCGACTTTATCGTTTTCAGCGCTTAGTTTTGATGCTTCCACCAAATATTCCGCGGATTGGATTCCGTATTTGATTTTTCCTCCCGCATAAAGCGGCATAGAAGCAGAAATCTGACCCAGAAAGGCCGAGTTTGCTTTTGGTCCGTTTCCACCATTTTGTGATGGTGGCAAAATCTTCAAATCTACATTCGCATTTGCTAAAGCCAAAGCACTTGCCGATGCTTTTAAAGAAGGAAGCCTGTTATTTTTCGCCTCCAGATAATTGGCGGTGGCTTCCTCAATTTTTGCCCGGTCTATTTTCAGGTTTTTGGAGTTCTGGATTCCCAAGGAAACCGCTTCGTCCAAAGTGAGCAATCTTTTTTCCTGCGCCTGAAGTAATGCAGTTGCAAAAAGAAATAACGCGGTGATCTTATTTTTCGTCATAACCTAAAAGGTCTTTTAATAATTGTTTAATGTGTTTCCTTAAATTTTCAAAATAGGTTTTCTTATATTCTTCTGGACTTAAATTTTTATCATTGAATTCTCGGTAAAGATTCATTCCATTGAACGCATAAAACACGGTTCCGATAATGGTTGCATGTAGAAATTCCACGTGAGGTATCGTGGTGAACACACCGTTTGCACTCCCATTTTGCAATAGTTCCTCATACACTTTCAGAAACCCAAGCTTTGAAACCTTCATGAAATCGTTAATTTGGGGATTCTTGTTGGTGATTTGTTCGGTTTGCATTATTCTGTAGAAATCTTTCAGCCTCTCCACACGTCCGATGTAGGAATTCACCACCATCATTAGTTTTTCCCATTCATTAAGGTCTTCGCGGTGCAAAATTGTTTTCGTGAAATCTGTGCTTTCCTTCATTCTGTACTCAAAAAGTTTCTCGAGCATTTGTTCCTTTGAACCAAAATAATAGGAAATCATCGAGACATTCACATTGGCGGCAGCAGAGATTTCGCGGGTCGAAGTTGCATCGAAACCCTTTTCTGCAAAGAGTTTTTCAGCGGCGAGCAAAATATTTTCTTCTTTTGAAATCATGAATTCTTGATTTTTTGCGGGTGCAAATTTAAACAACAATTTGAAATAATCAAACGATTGATTGATACTTTTTATTAAAAATAAATTAAAGTGAAAAAACGGTTAATTCGTTTCGAAAATATTTTTAACTTCGCACCGACTAACGAAATAAAAATCAATTCGATATGAAAAAAATAATTTCTATTTTGGCGATCGCGGCCTTCACGGCGTCGTTCGCTCAAGAAGCTCCTAAGAAAGACTGCTGTGCAGGAAAAGACAAAAAGGAATGTAAGATGGATTCCAAAAAGAATGCTAAAGCTTGCGACATGAAGGACCACAAGAATTGTGATATGAAAGACCACAAGGATTGCAAGATGAACGCTTCCAAAGAGAAAAAAGAAGAAGCCAAAAAAGCGGCCTAGAAAAAATGAAACCACCGAACAGGTGGTTTTTTTATGCCGATTTATGGATGTACCTCGAAAGTTTAATCCCCAAATCTGTCCAGACAATTTTGGCGTTCGCATTTCTTTCCAGATGGTAATCCGCATCGGAAATTTCTTCTAAAATTGCTTCGATATTGGCACCGTGTATAAATTTTGAAAAGCTTTCCCACTTGAATCCGCCGGAATCTATTTTTTTATAGACCAAATTCTCGTTTCCGTAATTCTGCAGTAAGGCAAGACGAAACATTTCGCCGCAATAATTCAGGAAATTCTTTTGTTTTTCCCGGTTCCAGCCGGCGATGTTTCTTCCCCAGAAAACGATGTTCTTCAGGAATTCCGGCTTTTTTTTCACCTGAAAAGCTTCGCGAACCCAGGTGATAAATAGTTCTTCAAATTCGGAATCGGATTCGTCGGAATGCAGAAGTCTTTTGGCTGCATTTAGATTTCCTTGCGACTGGAAGACGATTTCCTGGATTTTTTCTTCAGCTAAATCAAAATTTTCCCTCAAATAGGCATTCACATCTTCATCTGCAATTCGGGGGATTTCCACGAGCTGGGTTCTGGAAAAGATCGTTGGCAGAATATTGTCGGTATTTTCAGCAATCAAGATAATCAAGGTTCCTTCAGGTGGTTCTTCCAAAAACTTCAGGAATTTATTAGCTGCCGAAATATTCATTTTATCGGCTTGCCAAACGATGAGGATTTTGCTTCCGCCTTCAAAACTTTTTAATGCAAATTTGCTGACCAGCTCATCCACTTCTTCCGCATAAATCGTGAGCTGCTTATTTTCTGATTCCAGACTTCCACTCCAGTCTTCATTGTCTGCATAAGGGTTTTCCAGAATCATTTCGCGGAACTGGCTATAAAATTCCGAAGATCTTCCTTCAATTTTTTCGGTCTTATTCTTATAAACCGGAAAGCTGAAATGGAGGTCAAGATGATTTAAGGTCTCAATTTTAGAAGCCGAATGTTCGTTTTCTTTGCGGAAAACTTCTTTGGCGAAAGCCAGCGCAAGCGGCAATGATCCATATCCACTTTTGCCCACGAAAAGCTGGGCATGACTCACCCGATTGTCGCGAATACTTTCTCTTAAAAGGTTTTTGAGTTTTTCCTGACCTGCGATTTGTTCCCAATTCATGCCGTAAAAATAGTGAAAAATATGGTTGGAACTGGAGTTCATGATCATAAAGCTTGAACTTTTTTCCACCAAAATGCTGATTTGGCGAAACTCGCATCCCATCACACAACCGTCAAACCCACTTAACAAACTTTAACCCGCATAAATTTTCTCAATTCAGTAATATTTAAGATATTTGCGCATTATTTTTAAAAATAAAGAATGAAAAAATTTCTTGTCTTACCACTCGTCGCTGCTGGTTTTTTTGCACAGGCTCAATCGATTGGTAATTCGCCCTATGCCGCCTTTGGAATCGGTGACGTAAAATATGACAATACCGTGGATATTAATGCGATGGGCGGTATTTCCACCGCGTATATTTGGGATTTCAACAACAATTTCAATTTTAGCAATCCCGCAGCGAATAAAAACATGGAACTTTCCACGCTGAAATTCGAGGCAACCAATGAGAATAATTTCTTCAAATCGGATTTTGACAACTCCAGTGTGACCAAACATTCGAGCTATCTATCGAACATCACCATTGCTTTCCCGATTTCCAACAAAGTGAAATTTGGGATGGGTTATCAACCGTTCAGCTCAAAAAGATATAATATCCTGACCAGTTCCACACTTTCAAATGGAACTGTGGAAGCCAAAAGTTTTATCGGCGAAGGAACTTTAAGCACTGTTCAAGCTGCACTTTCCTATCAGCTTTCACCGGAGTTGGGATTGGGTTTCAGAACCAATTTTTATTTCGGAAACCTTTATGATATCAACGAGCTTACCTTCTCAGACGCTCCTCTGATCAACGGATATTCCACAAAAAATAAGGTGAAGTCTTTCAACTTCACGTTGGGTGGAGCTTACCAGAAGAAACTTGAAAAAGACCGCAAACTTACTTTGGGTGCGACTTACACGTTTGGGAATACCGGACAAATGGAAACCTATTACAAAAACAGCACCTACTATTATATTGCTGACCAAAAAGCAAATGAGCAGATCATTGACGAAAAATGGAGCAAAGACAAACAGCTTATTCCAATGGAATTCTCTCTGGGAGCTGGTTTGGGAAAAGACGCAAAATGGTTTGTAGGATCGCAGCTCGACTTCAAAAAAGGGGAAACCATCCAGTTCTTGGGACAGCCATTTGAATATCAGAATTCTTACAGAATTGCTTTGGGTGGATGGTATTTGCCCAACTACAACAACTTCAGAAATTATTTTTCCAGGGTAACCTATCGATACGGTGCGTATTATGAAAAAGGAAACCTTCAATTTGGTGGAACAAATATCAATCAGTTTGCGATTACCGGTGGAATGACTCTGCCATTCGAAAACCGCAGTGCAAACAGAATGAGCGGAATCGATCTTGGCATTGAGCTGGGACAAAGAGGGACTTTGAGCAACAATATGATCCGCCAGAATTTCATCAACTTGAAAATCGGTATCAATTTTGCCGATAAATGGTTCCAAAAACGTCTTTACGATTAAGATGCCGCGGTGAGAATCGGAAAAAGAAAAAATCCGCTCTCAAAAGACCTTTCCGGAGCAATGAATTCCATCCTAAAAATATTAAAAATCAATATAGCCGCCGTTTTTGGTTGTGCTATATTTTTTGTGCTGAATTCCTGTGAAGAGGACCTCACCCAAATCAATAAGAACAAGAACACCAATTTCGCATCCCAAATCATCAACAACGCCAATATTGTGCAGCGGGATTCCGGAATGGTGAAACTTCGCGCAACCGCTCCCTTGATCGAGAAGTTCGAGTTTATCGATTCGCCCTATATTGTGGCCAGAAAAGGAATCAATATCTTATTTTACGACAAAAAGAAACCTGATGTGCCCGGGAAAATCAATGCAAAATATGCGAAATTCAACGAGAAGAAAAAGTTCTACGAGGCAAAAGGAAACGTGAAAATAATCACCAGTGAAAACCAGATGTTCGCCATGCAATCGGTTTACTGGGATCAGGTGAAGAAAATCATCTATACTTCAGACACCGTTTATGTGACGGATAAAGACGGTTCCACACTTGTAGGTGCAAATGGAATGCGGGCAAAAGACGATTTTTCTGAATATACTTTCTACAACAATTCCGGGAATATTAACGCCAAAAAGATTCCGGAAAAAGGACGTTGACAGAATGTTTGAATGAACGAGTGGTTGAATGGTTTGGTGTTGAAATGAGCATTTATCCATGATCCGTAATTCTAATTTCGCAATTCGTATTTCCGAATTCTTTTCCTTAAATTTAGGGTAAATTTTATTCCAATGATTTTTCACGCAATTGGTTTGATGTCGGGAACCAGCGTTGACGGACTTGATATTTGTTACGCATCCTTTGAAAAAAATTCAGTCGGAAAATGGAATCACCATATTCTGCATGCGGAAACGCTCCCCTATTCTGATGTGTGGGAAGGAAAACTGCGAAATTCGATTCAGCTAAATCCCGAAGAACTTTTGGCACTTCATTCCGAATATGGATTTTATTTGGGTGAAAAAGTGAAAGATTTTATCGACAAATATTCGTTAGAAAAAATAGATTTAATCGCATCACACGGACACACGGTTTTTCACCAACCGAAACGGAAGTTCACTTTGCAGATTGGCGACGGAAGAGCCATCAAGATACTCAATCCAATTCCGGTGGTCTATGATTTTCGGAGCCAGGATGTTCTGATGGGCGGAAACGGGGCTCCATTAGTTCCCATCGGGGACGAGCTGCTTTTTTCGGAGTATGATGCCTGTTTAAATCTCGGCGGGTTTTCTAATATTTCCTTTAAAAAAGAACATGAAAGAGTGGCGTTCGATATTTGTCCGGTGAATAGCGTTTTGAACAAATTCGCCCGGGAATTGGGGAAAAACTTCGATGAAAACGGAGCTTCAGCACGGATTGGAAAAGTGAATTCCGAAATATTGTCCGCCCTGAATTCACTAAAATTCTATGCAGAAAATCCCCCGAAATCCTTAGGAATTGAATGGGTGAATCAAAATGTTTCACCATTGTTAATCGGTGAAAAACCTGAAAACATTTTGGCGACTTTCACGGAACATGCTGCTTTTCAGATTGCGGAAACCTTCCGGCAAAACCAGCTAAAAAAAATACTATTTACCGGTGGAGGAACTTATAATTCGTTTCTCATCGAGAAGATCAGATCCAAAACAACCGCAGAAATTATAGTCCCTGATAAAAATCTGATTGATTACAAAGAAGCATTAATCTTTGCATTGATGGGCGTTTTAAGGATGAATCATGAAACCAACGTTCTTTCTTCCGCAACAGGAAGTTCGCGTGATCATTCTTCGGGAATCGTGGTTTGATGGATTTTGAAACCATTAACGGTGAATTACTTTAACCTAAATCAGAAATTATGGAAATTGAAATAAGAGCATTGAAAATCGAAGATTACGATGGCTTAAAAGAAACAATGCAGAAAGCATATCCTGCAATGTCGGAAAATATTTGGTCAAAAAAGAGCATTCAAAAGCTCATCAAAATTTTTCCGGAGGGACAAATCTGTATCACGGTGGACGAAAAAATCGCCGCGGTTTGTCTTTCATTAATCGTGCAATATGAACTGTTTGGAGACGACCATACTTACCGGGAAATCACTGGGAATTATACCTTCGACACCCATTCTGAAACAGGAAATGTACTTTATGGCATCGAGATTTTCGTGGATCCGGAATATCGGGAGCTTCGTCTGGCGAGAAGGCTTTATGATGCGAGAAAAGAGTTGTGCGAGAAACTTAACCTAAAGTCAATCATCGTTGGTGGCAGGATTCCAAATTACCATTTGCACAGTCACGAGCTTTCGCCAAGACAATACATCAGTCAGGTTCGGAAAAAGGAGATTTATGATCCGGTGCTGAGTTTCCAACTGGCGAATAATTTCCTTCCCCTAAAAGTCCTTAAACATTACCTTCCCGAAGACTCCCACTCTGAAGAAAATGCCGTTTTGTTGCAATGGAACAATATCTACTACAGCAAAAAACCAAATACAATGCAGGATTCGGTAATTCGGTTGGGTTTGGTTCAGTGGCAGATGCGGCATTTCAAAGATATCGATGCGTTTTATGAGCAAGTGGAATTCTTCGTCAATGCAATGGCGGATTACAAATCAGACTTCATCATGTTTCCCGAATTTTTCAACACGCCGCTTCTTGCTCCTTTCAACCATTTGACAGAGCGGGAATCCATGTTTAAATTAGCGGAAATGACCGAGGAAATCCGAAAGAAGCTTTCGGAATTTGCAATTGGTTACAACATCAACATCATCGCCGGAAGCATGCCCATTGAAGAAAACGGCGAACTCTACAATGCAAGTTATCTGCTCCACAGAAATGGAAAAATGGATGAGTACCGGAAAGTCCATATCACGCCAAATGAAAAAAAACTTTACGGGATGAAAGGTGGAAACGAGATAAAGGTCATCAACACCGATTGCGGAAAAGTAGGTTTGATGATTTGCTACGATGTGGAATTCCCTGAATTACCAAGGATTTTGGCAGATCAGGGCATGAAGATTCTCTTCGTTCCTTTCCTTACAGACACCCAGAATGCGTACACCAGAGTTCGTCATTGCGCTGCAGCTAGAGCGATTGAAAATGAGTGCTATGTGGCGATTGCAGGCTGTGTTGGGAATTTGCCGGGCGTGAACAATATGGATATTCAATATGGTCAAGCCGCCGTTTTCACCCCATCTGATTTTGCGTTTCCTTCCAATGCGATCAAAGGTGAAGCAACACCCAATACAGAAACCACACTGATTGTGGATGTGGATCTGAATCTTTTGAAAGAACTCCATCATTATGGTGCGGTGCGGACTTTAAGTGACCGGAGAACCGATCTGTATGACGTGGTTTCGTTTAGGGATATAGAGTAAAAACTCAAGAATCGACAAAACACGCTTGTCTTTAGCGACGCCGTATTTCAAAAAAAAATCCCGAAACGTTCAATTTCGGGATTTTCTATTTTTAAAGTTTAAAATCAAGTTTCACGTTGAAGAATCTGCCGGTCAAACGAACCGGAACGGGATAACTGTAACCGGTCTGAACATCGGTAACCCATTGATTTGCTACTGTATTTAAGATGTTGAATGCATTGAAAATCTGAACACCCAAAGTCAGCTCCTTGAAATTGCTCCAGAAACCGCCTGCAACCTTGTTGTCCTTTTGGTCAATGAAAACTTTAGACAAACCAATATCAACTCTTTTGTAAGAAGGCAATGTGCTTTGGAATTGATATGGTGCCGAGAAATCCGGTTTTCCATTGGCGTCCACCGCAATCGGTGTTCCGGTAGGAAGTCCGCTTGCATAAACCAATGTCAGGTTTACGCGCATCGACGGAAATTTCGGCATATAATCCTGGTAAAACATTGAAAATCTGAATCGCGGATCTGTTGGTCTAGGAATATAACCCTGTCCTTCGATGTTTTCATAAACTCTCGCATAACTCGCAGAAACCCAGGAATCTACACCCGGAACAAACTCCCCGAATAACCTGGTGTCAATTCCATAAGCATATCCATCGGCATTATTCTGCCCGGAATAGCGGATTCTCACGTTGTCCAGATAATACGGAATCAGGTGATCCAGTTTCTTATAATAGACTTCGGTAGTGAGTTTAAAAGGTCGCTCCACCATTTTGAATTCAAAATCATTTGACAGTATTGCCTGGATTGATCTTTGGGATTTTATGTTGGGATTAAAGTTGCCATCCAAGTCCTTAATCTCTTTATAGAAAGGGGATTGATAATAGATTCCTCCTGAAAGTTTAAAGAGCATGTCCAAATCCCAATTCGGTTTGACGGCGAATTGTGCCCTCGGCGAAAAAATCGTCTCATTATTGAAATCCCAATGCGAAGCACGAACACCGGCATTCACAAAAACCCTATTTTCTCCCCAGAAAAACTTCTTCGAATATTGGGCATAGCCGGACATTCTGGTTGGTTGGATATGGTTTGCTCCCGCAATGTGGAAACGAAGTTTCAGTTGAGAAGGGTCAAGTGTTCCCGGATTGGTCCAGTCTCTGGGAGTGCTGTAACCGATCGAATCCACCAATTGCCATTCGTTCGTGAAATCTTTTAGGTTTTCTTTTTCAAATTTGAATCCGATCTCGTAATCGGTATTTACATCCGGGGAAAATCGCGTTTTAAACTGGGTGCCGTAAGTTCTTACCAATAAGTCATTTCGGGCATGGTCAATCTGTCCGCCAATATCATAGGAAACCATCGGTTCCTGGGTTTTGGGATCGAAAGCCTGCAACATATAGCCCGAAGCAATTGAATAATATTCCCTTTCGCGATTTTGGTAGGCAAAATTATCGAGGGTAAAAAGCCATTTTTTATTCGGTTTGAAATTCACCGAAGCGGTTCCCATCATGTTTTTGTACTGGTCGTCTTCTTGGCCGTTGTAATACACATTCAATTTCATCGGCATTAAAATCGAACCGAATTCCACCTCCTTCATTTTTGGCACCATTTGGTAGTCGTTTTTGCTGAAGTATCCAATGAAAGAAACATCCCATTTCTCATTGATCTTATAATTTAAATAGGATTGAAAATCAATGTACAAAGGATTGAAGTCGCTATCTTCGTTTAAAGTCTTCAGAACCAGATTCGTGTTTCGGTATCGTCCTGAAAAAAGTGCAGTGAATTTTTTGTCTTTCGATGCCATACCGGCTGTAAGCCTTCCCCCGATCAAACTTGCTTCCCCGGAAAGTTCCAATTTGGTGGGTTGTCTGTAATAGATATTTAAGGACGAGGACATTTTATCGCCATATTTTGCCTCAAAACCACCGGCAGAAAAGTTGATCGCCTGAACCATATCCGGATTGATGATGCTCATACCTTCCTGCAAAGAATTACGGATCAGGAACGGGCGATAGATTTCGATATCATTAATGTAAATGAGGTTTTCATCGTAGTTTCCGCCTCTTACCATATACTGTGAAGAAAGTTCAGTATTGGAATTCACAGAGGGCAATGTCTTCAAAAGTCCCTCCACACCACCGGAAAGCGATGCAACCTGTTGCGCTTCCTTGGTAGAAATCTCAATTGAGGTCAAATCCGTCATTTTCGGTTTTCCTTTTTTCTGAAAAACCACCTCCTGGATTACCGATTCTCTCTGCGATTTCACAAACAAAACGTTGATGGATTGGTATTTCGGAGTGGGTTTGATCGTTTTGGAAAAGCCGCGGAAAGATTCTTTTTCAACCGTCAGCTGCTGTTCTGTACCGGCGATCGGAATCTTCACGAAACCGTTGCTATCGGTGCTAAAAGTTTGATTATTGTAGGAAACATTGGCTTCGGAAACCGGAACCCCGTTTTCATCGAGGACTTTCAGGTTGATTTGCGCGAAGGCAAAGAAGGGAAGCAATAAAAATAATAAGGCGTAGTTTTTCAATGCGGAAAATTTAGGATTTAAAGATAACAAAAAATTACAGAATCGCTTCTCTCACCCTGGTTAATTTTTGCAGCAGATCTTCTAGCTTGTCCAGCTTCAACATATTTGCACCATCGGATAAAGCTACGCTTGGATCGGGATGTGTTTCGATGAAAAGTCCGTCTGCACCTACTGCGATTCCCGCTTTGGCAATGGTTTCTATGAGTTCAGGCCTTCCTCCGGTGACGCCTGAATTTTGATTGGGTTGCTGCAAAGAATGCGTCACATCCAGAATTACCGGAGCAAACTGCTGCATAGTGGGAATTCCGCGAAAATCTACCACCAAATCAGTGTAACCGAAAGAATTTCCCCTTTCGATGATTGCGGTTTTTTCATTTCCTGAATCTTTCACTTTTTCTACCGCAAATTTCATGGATTCTGGCGAAAGGAACTGGCCTTTTTTCAAAGTAACACATTTTCCGGTTTTTGCAGCGGCAACCAACAAATCGGTTTGTCTCACCAAGAAAGCCGGAATCTGTAAAACATCTACATATTGGGCGGCCAATGCGGCGTGTTCATTTTCATGAATATCCGTCGTAGTTGGAATATGGAAGGTCTCCCCAACTTTTTTTAGGATTTCTAGTGATTTTTCCTCACCGATTGTAGTGAAGGAATCCACACGGCTCCGATTGGCTTTTTTGAAGCTTCCTTTGAAGATGTATGGAATTTCGTATTTGTTGGTGATTTCGATAACTTTTTCGGCAATTCTCAATGCCATATCTTCACCTTCGATGATGCAAGGACCGGCGATCAGGAAAAAGTTTTTAGAATTTTTGTGGTGGATGTTTTCGAGGTATTGGATCATAAGGGTTCGGAGTTACTTGATTTCAGATTTCTATGCAAAAATAATGATTTTCAAATCTTTTTCAGGATCTTTTCAAAAGTATTGATATTGCGCGAAGTCATTTGAGCCTTCAAGGATTTTTTGCCCAGAATTTTTCCGAAACTTGAACCTAGCGTATTTCCCTTCGGGATTTTCCAATAGAAAGTGTTGCCAACGATTTTGCCATTTTCGTTTTCAGCAGCATCTGATTTTTGGAACTCTTCCCATAAAACATTTTCAATATTTTCAACGCCCAGAAAAACGTAAATATGATTATCGGGCGATGGTTCAAAAGGGTTTTGGTCAAAGATTTTTTCCAGCTCTTCTTTGGTTTTAATGAAAAGAAATGCTTCGTATTTAAAATGTTCAGACATTGACTTTTCAAGAATTCCTTTCAGTTCAAGTGCATTTTTGGGGGAATAAAAAAGAATATTTCCTGTCGCCAAAACAAAAGTCACCTCTTCCATTCCTGCGTCAGAAAAAACTTTACAGACTTCTGCCATTTTCATGGAAGTACCATTCACATTGACTCCGCGAAGGAATGCACAAAAACGATTCGCCATATTGGTTTCAGCATTTCGGGTAAAAAGTCCATTTTAATACTCAAAACTATTGGGTCGCCTTCATCATCGCGTCAGTCATCTGAGCTTGTTTTTCTTTGGCATAAGTGGAATCATAAGGATTCATCACGTCAAAAAGGTAAGTATAGAAAGGGCTGATCAACTGTACTTTATCTGCATTTTTATAAGCTTTTTCTTTACCCATGATTTGCAGATCCTTAATGAAATTATCAAAACGCTTGTCAATGATTTCAAGCGATTTCACCAAATAACTGTAACCCTTGTCTTTTTGCCCAATTTTGTTGTAGGCATCGGAAACGGCAGCGACTACCAGTGAATATTCGACAGGTTTTGTACGCATTGCGCGACCAACGAATTTTTGCTGTCTATTGGAAAGCCCGGTATAGTAGTCGTATTCTGTAAAGATATCTTTTTTCAGCTGTTCTGCAAGTTGCAGGCCTTTTTGCTCCTGGCCGGAAACTATGTAGGCGTACACAATCGCACTCAAGGATCGGGGATCATTGTATTTTGAAACCGGAATCTCTTTCGATGCCAAATCCAAAAGCTCAACCGCCTTATTTTTTTGTCCGGAAAGCGCGAGTGCTTCTGCGGCTCTGCTTGCCGAGCTTCGGTAACTCACGATATTCTGGGTACAAGTTTCGTCGAAATGCACCTTCAGGTCTTTGAAATTTCCCCAACGGAAATTTTTCACGGTTTGGTAGAGCGAGTTTGCATCTACTCTTCCCATTTCGCCATCCTCTTTTTCCGGGGTATGAATTGGAACCAGACGATAGCTGAATCCGTCAAACTGCAGATAATCTCCAAGGAAGAAAATATTTTCGGGATCATAAATTCCTCCTGTTGAGAAATTTATCGGTCTTTTCCAATCGAAATTGGCCAAAATATCCATCAACAGCAAATTATTTTTGAACATGCTGCGTCCTTTGTAGGAAATAGAAATTTGATCAACTGTTTTTGAAAGATCTTTTGCTTCGATGGTTCCCGACTTCACTGCATTCCCTTTATTTACCGGCAGTACAAATTTGGTAACGGGTAAAAAGTTGAACTTTTCAAATCTTTCCTCACCATATAGCATTTTCAGGATTTCGTCTTTTCCGGGAGATTTGTGTTTGATGAAGTTCACCGCCTCTTTCAGCGTCATGGAATCCTGAGTGAGATACTTTCTGAATTCGGCGAATGCTTCATCAGATGCGCCAGAATCTTTTAGGTTGGCAAAAACATTTTCCCAATCCGTTTTATCCATCAGATAAATCTGGTCATTGCTTCCGTCCCGGTAATCTTCGTGCTCAAAAATGGAAGGAACCGGCATGGAATTATAGGTTCTCCTTTTGACCTGATCGATGTTCCAAGGGGTGGATAGCAAAGTAAAATTAACCACTTTCACATCATCTCTCAATCCCGAAGTTTCCTGCATGCCCCAAATTGGGTAGGTGTCATTGTCACCATAAACAAAGAGAATGTCATTTTTCGGAAGTGATTTGAGGGTGGAATAGGCGTAATCATAAGCAGCATATCGGTTGCTTCGATCGTGCACATTATAATTTTGGAAACCCATCATCAAAGGAATTCCGCAAAGAACTGCTCCGGCAAGTAAATTGACGGTTTTGGCTTTCACCCTCTCCTGAATAAACCAAAGAATCGCTGCCGCTCCAAGTCCGATCCAGATTGCAAAAGCATAGAAAGAACCGACCATGGCGTAATCTCTTTCCCTCACTTCAAAAGGTTTCACTCCGGTATAGAAAATGATTCCGACACTGGTGATCACAAACAGGGACAAAATCGCGTAAAACCTTCCAAAATCCCTATTGAGTTGGAAGAAAAACCCAATTAGTCCCAATAAAAGCGGTAAAAAGAAAAATGCAACAGTAGATTCGTTTTTATATTTCGCCGGCATTTTGCTTTGGTCGCCATACATCATATTGTCAATAAACGAAATCCCGGAAATCCAGTTTCCTTTGGTGTTTTCCATGTTTCCTTCCAGATCATTTTGTCTTCCTACATAGTTCCACAACAAGTAGCGGACGAAATAATATCCATTCTGGAAAGTAAAGAAATAATCTAAGTTTTGAGCCAGTGAAGGCTTTTGCACATTAATGAGGTTATAGGGTCTTACCTTTAAGTAATCCGATGCCTTGATGGAACCGTCTTCATATTTTGCCCGCAGTTCCTCAAATAACTGCTTGGCTTCCGGACTGTCTGCAATGTCTTCATTGGCATAATTAAATGAAAAATCCGGTGCTCCGTACATTGAAATGTAGTTTTGCATCACATCTTTGTCTTCGCTGAACATTCTTGGGAAAAAGCTCACATGATCTTTGCTGAACACATAATTAAATCGCTCACCAACTTTTCGGTAGGTTCCGGTGCTTTCATCCTTTTCATAAACGTCGCCAGTTTTTTGTGTTTTGAAACTGCCGTCCTCATTTTTCTGGATTCCGTTGGCATCGAGATAAGCCGTATAATTCTGTCCGTAAGAAGTGGGCCAATCACCGTATTGTTCCCGGTTGTAATAATCCAACATTCCAATGGCATTGTCCGGATTGTTCAGGTTCATGGGAGGATTTGCAGTAGCTCTGATTGGAATCACCATCCAGCATGCAAAACCAATGATCATATAAACCGCCGATAAAACAGCAGTTTGGTAGATTCCTTTCCCTGATTTTCTGGCGAAATTAATGGCGAAATAGCACACCGCAATGAGAATGATAAAGGCGATCACTGTTCCGGAGTGGAACGGCAGTCCAATTCCGTTGACCGCAAAAATTTCCACTTTGCCGAAGAAAGTCATGATCAATGGGAAAATCCCTTTAAATACAATACTTAAAATCAGTAAGGTAATCAAGTTGGCCCACAGAAAACCCTTCCAGGTGAAGGTGTAATTTCGGGCATAATACATTAAACAAACTGCTGGAATCGCAAGCATACACATCATGTGCACCCCAACCGACAAACCGGTTACAAAAAAAATCAAGATGAGCCATCTTTCGTTATCCACTTCATGGTATTCATTTTCCCATTTGGTGATGAGCCAAACCAGAAGCGCTATGAACATGGAAGCCATCGCATAAACTTCACCTTCCACGGCAGAAAACCAAAAGGTATCCGAAAAAGTGAAACAAAGTGCTCCCACCGCACCGGCAAACAAAACCGCAATTTCCTGATTTTTTGAAATTTCTTCAAAATCTTTATCAAAAAGTCTTCGGACCAAATGCGTGATGGTCCAAAACAGGAACAAAATCGTAAATGCACTGAAAAGCGCAGACATGGCATTAATCACCACCGAATAATTCGCTCCGTTCCCAAACGCAAACATCGCAGCAACTGCACCCACCAATTGAAAAAGTGCGGCTCCGGGAGCGTGCGTCACTTCAAGCTTTACCGCCGAGGAGATGTACTCGCCGCAGTCCCAAAAACTAAAATTGGGTTCAATCGTTGAAAGATAGGTGAAAAAGGCAATTACAAACATTACCCATCCCAAAACGGTATTCCACTTTTTAAAGGTCCAGTTCTTCATAAATAGATTTCAATCATGCGAAAATAAGGTTTTTCCTTTATTCTATCCGGATTTTAACAAAAAATTAAGTTGTGGCGTGATTTTTGCCTTCCGAAACTTTAGAATGTTGCCCACCATGGCTTCATTATTATGTTTAGGATAGCAAATACCACGTTCTATTGTTGAGTTACTATTTTTTTAGTATTTTTGCAAATGGATTTATTGAGAAAAATGACGAAAAATGACTAATGTTTACGAAAACATTCTAGGCTTAATCGGCAATACTCCAATGGTTAAACTGAATACGGTGACCAAGGATATTCCGGCAACTGTTTATGCCAAATTAGAATCTTATAATCCAGGACATTCCACCAAAGACAGAATCGCAATACACATCATTGAGGCTGCCGAAGAAAAAGGCATACTGAAACCCGGCTCCACTGTGGTAGAAACTACCTCTGGAAACACCGGTTTTTCCCTCGCAATGGTCTGCATCATCAAAGGATACCAATGTATTTTGGCGGTAAGCGACAAAACAAAAGCCGAGAAAATTGCCTATTTAAAGGCACTTGGAGCTACAGTTTACATTTGTCCCGCAAATGTTCCTGCAGATGATCCCCGATCTTACTATGAAGTTGCGAAGAGAATCCACGAAGAAACTCCGGGATCGATCTACATCAACCAATATTTCAACGAACTCAATGTTGATGCTCATTACAGAACAACAGGCCCGGAAATCTGGGAACAGACTCAGGGAAAAATCACTCACCTGATTGCCTGCACCGGAACCGGCGGCACTCTTTCCGGCTCAGCAAAATATTTAAAAGAAAAAAATCCAGATATTAAAGTAATCGGCGTTGATGCTTCCGGATCAATCCTCAAAGGATTTCACGAAACCGGAGAAATCAACAAAGACGAAATCCACCCTTACCAGATAGAGGGAATGGGAAAAAATCTGATTCCTTCTGCGCTTCATTTTGAACTTGTAGATGAATTTGTGAGGGTGAATGACGAGATGTCTGCGTACCGGACCAGAGAAATCGCCCTAAAAGAAGCTATCATGGGAGGTTATACCACAGGCGCCGTCGTTCAAGGTTTGATTCAATACGGCATTTCACACGAACTTTCCACCGAAGACGTGGTGGTGGCCATATTTCCGGATCACGGTTCCAGATACATCACGAAAGTTTACAGTGATCAATGGATGGCAGAACAAGGATTCCTAAACAATTGTGTACACAATTACGAAGAAGTTTTCAAAACAGAATTCGTTAAATAACAAAATAAGAACTTATCCTAAAGCCTTTTGTTTAAACGCAAAAGGTTTTTATTTGATTTCAGATTTCGCTAACTTTGTTAATTACTTTTAAAACTAAAATTACTTATTATAATGATAGATATTTTTGACCGGCTAAAAGAAAACCCCGGTCCATTGGGACAATTTGCAGATTATGGTGAAGGTTATTTTGTTTTTCCAAAATTGGAAGGTAAGATTGGCCCCAGAATGATGTTCCAGGGAAAAGAGGTCATTTTTTGGAGCGCTAATGATTATCTGGGACTTTGCAACCACCCGGAAGTTTTGGAGGCAGATGCAAAAGCAGCCGCAGAATACGGAATGTTTTATCCCATGGGAGCACGGGCAATGTCCGGCGAAACCGAACAGCACCAACAGCTTGAAAGAGAACTGGCGGAATTCGTGGGAAAAGAAGCAGCCTATCTTTTGAATTTTGGTTACCAAGGAATGCTTTCCACCATAGATGCGCTGGTTTCCAGACATGATGTCATTGTTTACGATTCGGATGCGCATGCCTGCATCGTGGATGGTGTTCGGCTGCATATGGGCAAAAGCTTCATGTTCAGACATAATGATGTAGAAAGCCTGGAAAAAAACCTGGAAAGAGCCACCAAAGTCGCAGAAGAACAAGGCGGCGGAATTCTGGTAATTACCGAAGGTGTTTTCGGAATGCGTGGCGAACAGGGAAAACTGAAGGAAATTTGTGCCTTAAAAGACCGATTCCGGTTCAGACTTTTGGTTGATGATGCCCATGGATTCGGAACTTTAGGTAAAACCGGAGCCGGAGCAGGTGAAGAACAAGGTTGCCAAGAACAAATCGACGTCTATTTCTCGACATTTGCGAAATCAATGGCGGGATTTGGAGCGTTTATCGCTGGTGAAAAAGATATTATCAGAATTTTAAAATATAATTTGCGGTCGCAAGTATTTGCAAAATCTTTGACGATGCCAATGGTCATCGGAGGTTTGAAAAGATTGGAACTCCTCCGATCAAGACCTGAAATCAAGGAAAAACTTTGGTACAACGTTCATAAACTGCAGGACGGATTGAGAGCAAGAGGATTCAATCTGGGAAATACCAATACCTGCGTCACCCCCGTCTATATGGAGGGAACCCCTGTAGAAGCAACCTTGCTTTCCAGGGATTTGAGAGAAAATTATGGAATCTTCACTTCGGTGGTGGTCTATCCGGTCATTCCCAAAGGCATGATTTTGTTACGTTTGATTCCTACTGCTTCACACACAGATTCAGAGATTGACGAAACCCTTGCCGCTTTTGAAAGCATCCACGAAAAATTAGTTGCCGGCGTTTATAAAGAACAGGCCAACAAACTTTTAGAGGAGCAAAATTTATCTTTTAAGGAGATTTAGAATTTTTCAAAACATTGATATCAACCGTTTGAAAAATTCAAACGGTTTTTTTAGCTTTAAAATCAACACAGAAAATTTATGAAACAAATTTTAATTACCAAAAACGATTACGCCAGAATTCATCAGGCCATAACGAATGCAAAACAAAGCAACTCCATCAAGAAAGAGGAAGCGGAGAAACTGCTGACCGAGCTCCATTCGGCAAAAGTGGTGAAATCTGAGGAAATTCCGGCAGATGTGGTAACCATGAACTCCATTGTGAAATTCCATTTTGAAAATAACAAGAAGGAGATGCAGTTTCAAATCGTTTATCCCAACCAGGCGGATTTCAAAAACGGAAAAGTTTCGATTTTTTCCCCGGTAGCAGCGGCCTTGATTGGGTATGGAGTTGATGATGAAATCGATTGGCTTGTGCCGTCGGGTGCCACGAAAATCATCATCGACGAAATTATTTATCAACCCGAAGCAGCCGGTGACCTGGATTTATGACGGGTGAACACGGCACAGAGCAATACAACCCATTTCAGTTTTTCTGGATGGGATTTTTTTGTGCTTCCGGCGATTTGGTTTGCGCCTCTCCAATTTCCAGTTTAGAGAGCCGTGGCTGCAGAAGTTTTGCAATAATTCCGGTCCAGCCGGTTTGATGGGAAGCGCCAACTCCCCTTCCACTGTCTCCATGAAAATATTCGTAAAACAGAATATAATCCTTGAAGTTCACGTCTTCCTGAAATCTCGGGTATTGTCCGTTGAAAGGGCGTTTTCCGTTTTCATCCTTTAAGAATAAACTCGCCAAACGCTTGCTCAGAAAATCGGCAATCTCGTCGAGATTCAAATAATTTCCGCTTCCGGTCGGACATTCCACTTTAAAGTCGGGGCTGTAATAAAAGAAAAATCGCTGTAAACTTTCGATGATCAGTGAATTTACCGGAAACCAGATAGGTCCTCGCCAGTTGCTGTTCCCGCCAAACATTCCCGAATCGCTTTCTGCCGGGAGATACTTTACGGAATAATCAATATTGTTCAGCTTCAAGGTGAATGGATTTGCCTCATATTCTTTGGATAAAGCACGAATTCCGAAATCGCTCAAAAACGCTTTTTCATCGAGCATCCTTTCCAACAACTTTTTCAAACGATGCCCCCGCAAAAGCGATAGCAAATGCTTGGACTCGCTTCCTTTCACCTGCCAATGAGAAACCAGTGCGGCAAGTTCCGGCTTGTTTTCCAGGACCCAGTCCATTCTTTCCTTAAACCGCGGTAATTTCTCCACGATTTCATCCTCGATCACTTCTACCGCAAACATTGGAATCAATCCGACTATCGTTCTTATTCTCAAAAATATGTTCGTTCCATCCTCCGCAGAAAGTGCGTCGTAGAAAAATTCATCTTCGTCATCCCAGAGCGAAAAATTGCTTTCCCCCATATTGTCTAAAGCATCTGCAATACTCAGAAAGTGTTCAAAGAATTTGGTAGCCAGTTCTTCATAAACCTTATTATAGAGCGCTAATTCCATCGCGATTCTCATCATATTGAGTGCAAATATCGCCATCCAGCTTGTTCCATCCGCCTGTTCTAATCGTTCTCCGTTTGGTAAATCCATATTTCTATCGAAAACACCTATATTGTCGAGTCCCAGAAATCCGCCTTCGAAAATATTGTTTCCATTGCTGTCTTTTTTATTAACCCACCAAGTGAAAGTCATCAACAGTTTTTGATAGACGCCTTCCAGAAATTCAAGGTCCGGTTTTCCATTTAATTTTTCGTCAATTTTAAAAACCCGAAATGCCGCCCATGCGTGAACCGGCGGATTCACATCAGAAAAATTCCATTCATAGGCAGGAAGCTGCCCATTCGGATGCATGAACCATTCCAAAGTCAGTAATTTCAGCTGTTGTTTTGCAAAATCCGGGTCCATCAATGAAAAACTGATCGTGTGAAAAGCCAAATCCCAAGTCGCAAACCAAGGATACTCCCATTTGTCTGGCATAGAGATAATGTCGAACGCATTAAAATTCTTCCAATCGAAATTTCGGATTTCTTCCCTCGATTTTGGTGGCCGGATTTCTGCGGGATCTCCCTTCAACCATTTTTCCACATTGTAGTGATAAAATTGTTTACTCCACAACATTCCTGCAAACGCCTGTCTTTGAACCAATTTTTCATCATCAGATGAAATCCCCTTTTGAATATCTGCATAAAAGTCGTCTGCTTCTTTTTGCCTTAAATTAAAGATTTCATCAAAATCCCTGAAAGGTTCATCAAAGCTTTGGTCACTTAATCTGAATTCAAAAACCCGGGTGGAATTTCCGGAAATCGTTTCATCAATGATAAAACTTGCTTTCGTTCCCTTTTCTTCTGCATTAATGGCCGACGAATTCCCATTCACCACAAAATCATTGATACCATCTTTGCAGAATTTCGCTAAATTAGGCTGCAAATAAAGTTTCTTAACATTGGTTTCGTTTTCGCAAAAAGCTTTTGTGGAGGAATTTTTAGCGTAAAAGTTTTTAATTCCTACTTCCCGATGGTCGATCATCATCCCATTTTCCGATCCGGATGAAAGTTGCGGTTTATAGCCATCATAACCCCAACTCCACGTATTTCTGAACCAAATCGTGGGCAGCAAAATAAGTGGTGCGTCATTTGAAGATCTGTTCACCACGGTAATTTTTACCAGAATATCTTCTTGAGAAGCTTTGGCGTATTCAATGAAAATGTCGAAATATTCATTTTGGTCAAAAATGCCCGTATCAATCAGCTCAAACTCCGGATTCTGTTTTCCGGCTTCCGCATTTTTTTGTAAAAGTTCTTCGTATGGAAAAGCATTTTGAGGATATTTATACAACATCTTCATATAAGAATGGGTCGGGACATTGTCTAAATAATAGTAATATTCCTTGACATCTTCGCCGTGATTTCCTTGACCATTGGTTAACCCGAAAAACCTTTCCTTCACCATTTTGTCCTTTTTATTCCACACACCGAGGGAAAAAACGAGCAACTGCTTATCATCGCAAATTCCGCAAATTCCTTCTTCGCCCCATCTGTAGGTTTTTGCTTCCGCAGAATCGTGTGTGGTATAATTCCATGCGTCGCCATTTGCACTGTAATCTTCGCGAACGAGCCCCCATTCTCGGTTGCTTACATAGGGACCCCATTTTTTCCAGGAGATATCGGGAATTCTTGATTTTTCTACCATTTGATTTTCAGTTTGAGATGATTTGCAATGGTTTGATTTGGTTTGGATTTTTTGACCACCCAGTCTTCTCCGCAGGCTACAATAAAGACACTCCTTCAAAGAAATCCGATAAAAATTATCCTCCGGTTGAGAATGATTCAAAAGTGGTCATGGCGCCATCAATAAAAACAGATGTTCCGGAAATATAGTCGGCTTTGTCGCTTGCCAGGAAAACGGCGAGGTTTCCAATATCTTCCGGTTGCCCGATTCGGTCATAAGGAATCAGTTTTAATAAGGAATCTAATGCTTCCGCGGTGTTCCATGCATTCGTATTGATAGGTGTTTGGATTGCTCCCGGACAAATGGAGTTCACCCGGATTTTTTGTCTGCCATATTCCTGTGCTAAAGTCTGCATCAACATTCTGATCGCACCTTTGCTCGATGCGTAATTGGCGTGTCCCGACCAAGGAATGATTTCATGAACGGATGAAATATGGATGATTTTGCCACAGGCGATGGAACGCGAGGTATCAATTCCTCTTCGCAAAAATTCCTTAATGGCTTCTCTTGCGCATAGAAAGTTCCCGGTGAGGTTTACTCCGATTACGGCATTCCATTGGTCAAAGGTCATTTCTGTGAATGGGGCATCTTTCTGGATTCCAGCATTATTGACCAAAATATCCACCGTTCCAAATTGTGAAACCACATCCTGAAACATCTTTATCACTTGGTCTTCTTTGGATACATCGCACATATAGACGATTCCGTTTCCGCCATGGTCGGTGATTTCTTTCAAAACTGCGTTGGCTTGCTCAAGTGCTCCAGCAAAAGGATAATTCACGATTACAGTAGCTCCCGATTCCGCCATTGATTTAGCGATTCCGGCACCGATTCCACTGGATGAACCTGTGATGATTGCGACTTGATTTTTCAGGGAAACTTCCATTTTAATTAAAGATTTAGAATTGAATATTTTCTCCATTCACTCAAAGTTAATAGAAAGTTTCGAGCCAAAACGGCAATGCGGAATTAAAGTTTTGTTAAAACTTAGTTTTGCTCCCCATTTTTATTGGATATTCATAAAAAAGGGACAAAAAAATTCCCGAAAAACTAATTTCGGGAATCTTTATCCTGTTCAAGGGGAAAATTACTCAGCTAGAATAATTCCTTTATTATTGCTAAATTCGATCACTCCACTTTTTACCGGAAACGAATAGACGCTGTCTTTTTCATTTTCCTTGGTGAAATGTTTTGCAAAATTTTCGGCAATCTCATTGGTGTAAATCCTTACCTTTCCACCATTCAGGGAAGCCACAATTGCTGCGTGATCTCTCTTGATATGGAAATCGCCATTTTTTCCGGGAAGAAGAACTGAATCCACTTCGCCTTCAAAAACCACAAATTCCGGAGTTAATATCTTAATATTCATTATTTCAGACTTAAAGAGTAAAGAGCAAAGAAAAAAGGCAAAATTTATGTTCTTTTTTCTTTCTTCTATTTTCTAATTATGCGTTTTCTGCCAACATTTTCTGGCCGTGCTCAATCGCTTCCTCGATGGTTCCTTTCAGGTTGAAAGCAGCTTCCGGAAGGTGATCCAACTCACCGTCGATGATCATGTTGAAACCTTTGATGGTATCTTTGATGTCCACCAATGCTCCTTTCAAACCGGTAAACTGTTCTGCAACGTGGAACGGCTGGGAAAGGAATCTCTGCACTTTTCTTGCACGGTACACTGCAAGCTTATCTTCTTCTGAAAGTTCTTCCATCCCAAGAATCGCGATGATATCTTGCAATGCTTTGTATTTCTGAAGGATTTCTTTTACTCTTTGTGCACAATCGTAATGTTCGTTACCCAAAATTTCAGGGGTCAAGATTCTTGAAGTTGAAGCCAATGGATCCACCGCCGGATAAATACCCAATGAAGCAATTTTTCTGTCCAATACGGTAGTTGCATCCAAGTGGGCAAAAGTTGTTGCCGGAGCCGGGTCAGTCAAGTCATCCGCAGGAACGTAGATCGCCTGAACGGAAGTAATGGAACCGTTCTTGGTGGAAGTTATTCTTTCCTGCATCGCACCCATTTCGGAAGCCAGAGTTGGTTGGTAACCTACTGCAGACGGCATCCTTCCCAAAAGTGCAGATACCTCTGAACCAGCCTGTGTAAAACGGAAAATGTTGTCAACGAAGAACAAAACGTCTCTTCCCTGTCCTTGTCCGTCACCGTCACGGAAATATTCTGCGATGGTCAAACCGGAAAGTGCAACTCTCGCTCTTGCTCCAGGTGGCTCGTTCATCTGTCCGAAAACGAAAGTACATTTAGAGTCTTTCATCTCTTCAAGATTCACTTTAGACAAATCCCAACCTCCTTGTTCCATGGAGTGCATGAACTCGTCACCATATTTAATAATGCCTGATTCCAGCATTTCTCTCAAAAGGTCGTTTCCTTCTCTCGTTCTTTCACCAACACCTGCGAAAACGGAAAGTCCACCGTGTCCTTTAGCGATATTGTTGATCAATTCCTGGATCAATACGGTTTTACCAACTCCTGCTCCACCGAACAAACCGATTTTACCACCTTTTGCATAAGGTTCAATCAGGTCGATTACTTTAATTCCTGTAAAAAGGACTTCCGCAGAAGTGGAAAGTTGGTCAAATTTTGGTGCTTCTCTGTGGATAGGCAGACCTGTATTTTTAGAAACCTGCTGAATTCCGTCGATCGCATCACCCACTACGTTGAATAGACGCCCGTAAACACCGTCACCAGTGGGCATCGTGATTTGGTTTCCGGAACCGATCACTTCCTGACCTCTTTGAAGTCCGTCTGTAGCATCCATCGCGATACATCTTACAGAATCTTCACCGATATGTTGTTCTACTTCAAGTACAAGTTTAGTCCCATCGTGCTTTGTGATTTCCAAAGCGTCATAAATCTTTGGAAGTGCTTCTGCATCTGCAAAAACCACGTCGATAACCGGACCGATAATTTGAGAAATTTTTCCTTTAATCTGGTTTGCCATTACTAAATTTTTTCGTGTGTGCAAATATAGTGATATTTGGCAAATCTGCAATTTTGGGTCAAGAAGATTTTTGTCATATTATTTGTTGGAAGTTTGCAGATTGATGGTCCTAGTTATTTAACCATTTAATTAATTTAAAAATAGATATTTTTGCAAATCAAAATTTCTTGGTTTGAACATCACTAAAGACTTAAGCACCTATTCTTCAACTACCCCACTTTCTCTTTCCATCGGGATGTTCGACGGCGTTCACAAAGGCCATCAAAGCATTATCAAAAAACTTAACGCCATTGCAGAAAAGAAAAATCTGGAATCCGCGGTGTTTACTTTCTGGCCGCATCCGCGAAAGGTTTTCAATCCTGACGAGGAACTTCATCTTTTGAACACCATCGACGAAAAAACTTACCTTCTGGAAAAAAACGGTGTACAAAACTTGATCTTAAAAGAATTCGACGAACCGTTCCGAAACTTGACCGGAGCGGAATTCGTGGAACAGATTCTGGTAGAAAAACTGAACGTGAAACACCTGATCATCGGTTATGACCACACTTTCGGGAAAAATAAAAGCGGCGACTTCAACCTCTTGAAAAAGATGGCCGCAGAATTTGGTTTTGAAGTGGAACAAGTGGAGGCAGTGGATTATAAAAGCAGGCACATCAGTTCCACGCAAATCAGAAATGCTTTAAGGGATGGAAATGTGAAAGATGCCGCAGAAATGTTGGGTTACGTGTATTCCGTTTCCGGAAAAGTGATTCACGGCAAGAAAATCGGCAGAACCATCGGTTATCCCACGGCAAATATTTCCGTGCATCCCATGAAACTTTTGCCGAAAAAAGGCGCCTACATCGTGGACGTTTTCGTGAAGAACCAACAACTCAAAGGAATGTTGAGCATCGGGACCAATCCCACCGTTGACGGGAATTCACTTTCCACAGAAGTTTATATTCTGGATTTTGAGACTGACATTTATGGGGAGGAAATCTCCGTGAATTTCAGGGAATTCCTGCATGACGAAATCAAGTTTGAAAGCATAGAAAAACTCATTGAAAGACTGGATGAGGATAAAAAACTGACCGAAGCATTTTACCGTTAGGAATTCATCACTTCTTCGCGTTTCGCCTTCGTCAATGACGAAAAAACAAGATCATAGGAAGCATCCACCAGTTTCAAAATCAAATCCCTTTTCAAACCTTCACAAACCACGGTATTCCAATGCGTTTTACTCATGTGATATGCACCGGTAATCTGCGGATGTCGCTCGCGAAGTTCCTCGCTCCATTCGGGATCGGTTTTCACGGAAATGGTCAGTGGCTGCTTTTCCAGGGGAATCAGCATAAACATTTTGCCTCCTACTTTCAAGACCAAGGTTTCCTCATTGAAAGGAAAGGTTTCCTCCACTCCTTTTTTGCGGTTGCAGTGATCTAATAATTCGGTCATATCCATACACTTCAACGATTTTGAACTTATATACAAATTTAGTAATTTTATCCATTATTGCTTTTTACTGCCGATCTATAAACCATGTTATGAAAGCACTCGTCATCGGCGCGACTGGCGCTACCGGAAAAGATTTGGTAAACAAACTCCTGCAGGACCAAGATTTCGAGGAGGTGGATGTATTTGTGCGGAAGCCATTACATATTGAACACCCAAAACTGAACACCCATGTGGTGGATTTTGAAAAACCCGAGGAATGGAAGGATTTGGTAAAAGGTGATGTGGCTTTCTCCTGCCTCGGAACCACCCTGAAAACCGCAGGTAGCAAAGAGGCACAGCGAAAAGTGGATTTCGGGTACCAATACCATTTCGCCAAAGCCGCACGGGAAAATGAAGTGGAAGACTATATTTTGGTTTCGTCTTATGGTGCAAATCCAAACTCAAAAATCTTTTACTCGCGAATGAAGGGCGAACTGGAGCAGGCCGTAAAAAACCTCCACTTCCACAAAATCACCATCTTCCAGCCGGGAATGCTCGAAAGAAAAGACACGGACCGAACCGGTGAAGTTTTAGGGGGAAAAATCATCAAATTCGCGAACAAACTTGGCATGCTCGAAAGCCAAAAGCCATTGCCTACTGCAGTTTTGGCACAAGCGATGGTAAACTCCTCGAAGATCAAATCCTATGGTTATTCCAAAATTAAACTCGGATGCATTTTCAACTTTGCGGAAAAAACAAAACAATAAGAAAATGGGGTTAAAAAAATTGAACCATTTGGAATTCCATATTTTCCGGAATCATTTCAACTCCTATTTTGATTTTTTCGTCCGCTAAATTCCATTTTGGTGCGACACCAAATTGAAAGCGAAAGTTATGTTTTGGTTTTTCAGGCTACATTTGATTCTGTAATTGGAAATAAACGATAGAAAAAAATGTAAATCCCCGAAAAAGTCAATAGGTATGGTTTATCTTTGCGGCTAAAATTAAAAAATGAAAAAGATATTTACTGTATTTGCATTGGTTTTTTTACTGTCATTGAGTGCTCAGAATTTATTGGTCAATGGTAGTTTTGAAAATTGGACTTCCGGAAATCCCGATGGCTGGCTTGGCTCCGCAACTAATTTAGGAATTGCGAGCATGAACGTATCTGATGATGCACAAGACGGTTTAAAATCTATAAAATTGGACAACTCATCAACCACGCACAGAAGATTCAGTTCGCAAGCCGTCAATCTGACAGCGGATACCAACTATATTTTGACTTTTTATGTGAAAGGTAGTGGCGAAGTAAGAAATGCATGGCTTGGAAGCGATTACTCAAGCTACACTGCCTATTCTGCTGCTGGCAGCGAGTGGCAAAAAATTACCTACAAGTTTACAACCGGACCAATGGCAACAGGCGCCGAGATCATTTTTTCTGTTCGAAGTACCGGAGTTGAAGGAATTTTAATCGACAATGCCGTGTTGGTCGTTGACACAGGGGGACAGTTGGGTTTAAACGACAATGAAACAGACGCCATTTCGATGAGTACCGATTGGACACACCACGCCGACTTTAGCACAAAAGGAAAAGCACAGGTAGAAATCTACAACTTAAATGGCCAATTGATGCAGACCGCCACCGGCAGTAATCATTTTGGAGTGGATGTGAGTTTGCTGCCAAAAGGAGTTTATGCCGTGAAAATCAATATTGATGGACAAATTACCATTAAAAAAGCCATCAAAAAACAATAATCTGTTCTCGGTAATAAGGCTGGTTCAAATCAACCTGTACGCAGTTCACGTTTTTGATTGTTCGTTTTCGAAGCGGTCTATTAAATAGTTTCAAAATTATTTCCTAGAAGACACCGCATTAAAAAACCGCTCCAAAATCCATTGGAGCGGTTTTAATTATTTGATACTTTCAAGTCTAAAACTTGATCACGTCTTTCATTTTTTCGTTTTCTTCGTTGACCAAATCATCGTCCACCAAGATTTTTCCAGAGTGTTCATCGATGATGATTTTCTTTCTTTGTGCAATTTCCATTTGTTTTTGTGGCGGAATTGTGAAGAAAGAACCTTTTGGCGCACCTCTTTCCAAACCTACCACAGCAAGTCCGTTTCTTGAACTGGTGCGGATTCTCTGGTAAGAAGCTAGGAGTCTCTCGTCGATATTTTTCGCGAATTCTTTGGATTTTTCCAACAGATATTCTTCTTCTTTCTGGGTTTCGGCAATCAGACTGTCAAGCTCTTCTTTTTTGAATTTCAAGTGCGTTTTCAGCTCATCAATTTTAGCACTGAGTTCATCCAGGGTTTCTTTTTTATGAGCAATTTTGGCACTAAATTCTTTGATTCTTTTTTCAGCCAGCTGGATTTCCAGATCCTGGAACTCGATTTCTTTTCCAAGTGCCTCGAACTCTTTGTTATTTCGCACATTGTCCTGTTGACTCTTGTACTTTTCGATCAAAGATTTGGAATGGTTGATGACTTCATTTTTATTTTTGATTTCATCGTCCTGCTCTTTGATTTCCGACTGAAATTTCTCAGCCCTTTTTTCAAGCCCTTCAATTTCAATTTCCAGATCTTCCACCTCAATCGGCAGTTCGCCTCTGGTGTTTCGGATTTCATCTAATCTGGAATCGATGATTTGCAGGTCATATAGAGCTCTTAGCTTGTCTTCGACAGAGATTTCTACAGTTTTCTTAGCCATATTTATAGAAAATAATTTACGGGGTTGGTTTTCTCGGTAGATTTTGAGACTGCAAATTTAGGAAAAATTTCCGACAAAATCTCAACTAATTGTTGGGTTACAAATTGTTCCGACTCAAAATGCCCGATGTCGCAAAGCAGCATTTTACCTGCTGTTTGAAAGAAATCGTGGTACTTGAGGTCGCCCGTCAAATAGGCGTCGCACCGATTGGCCAATGCTGCCTGAATTCCGCTCGCTCCACTTCCACCCAAAACTCCTACCCTTCTGATCTTCTTTGAATTAAATCCGGAATGGCGAATTATTTTCAGGTCAAATGTCTTTTTTACGAAACGCAGGAAATCTGCCTCATCCATTTCTTTTTCCAAATCGCCGTATCTTCCCAATCCAGAGAAATGGTTCTCATTTTCCAGACTGATGATTTGGTAGGCCACTTCCTCATAAGGATGTGCAGATTTCATGGCGGCGATAATTTGGTTTTGCTTAAAGTTTTCAAAAATCACGGAAACCACTTCTTCGTCGCTATTTTCACGAATGCCCATTGTTCCAGAAAATGGGTTTGCGCCTTCAATTGGTCTGAACGTTCCCTTTCCGGGAATCGAAAAACTACATTCGTCATAAAACCCGATATTTCCCGCACCGGCCTCAAACAAAGCCGTTTTCACCTGCTCCGCAAAATCTTTCGGCACATACACTTCGAGTTTCTTTAAATTTTGGGATTTTGGCATCAGGATTTTTTGATCCTTTAAGCCTAAAGCTTCACAAATCCCAAAATTCACGCCGTAAAAATCATTGTCAAAAGCAGTATGGACCGCGTAAATCGCAATTTTATTCTCGATGGCCTTCATTACCGATTTTTCCACATAATTCCTTCCTGTCAATGATTTCAAGCCAGAAAAAACGATCGGGTGAAATGCCACAATCAAATTATGATTTTTGCGGATGGCTTCATCGACCACATTTTCCAAAGCATCATGACAAACCAGCATCCCACTGATTTCCCGATCCGGATTTCCGCAAATAAGTCCCACATTATCAAAATCTTCCGCCTGTTTCAGGGGGAGTTTCTTTTCAAATTCACCTATGAATTCCTTAATTTTCATCAGTTCTAATTATTTGAACGAAGATAATCATTTGTCTTCATTTCACTAAGTTTGCACTGACCAATCTTAAATCTATGCAAAAAGAACATACGTATTTGCCGGAAAAAGTGCGTTGGAAACGGAAGGTTTACAGGATTATCTTCAAGTCGGACACCAAGATGGGTCGGCTTTTTGACATTATCCTATTGTTATTGATTGTTATCAGCACCTTCATTGTGATGATGGAAAGTGTGAAGGTCTATGATGCCAAGCTTCATAAAATCTTCATTTTGTTGGAAATCTTCATCAGCATTGTGTTCACCGTGGAATATATGCTTAGGATTATCACCATCAGAAATAAGCGGGAGTATATTTTCAGTTTTTTTGGCATTACTGATTTATTGGCGATTGTTCCGTTTTACTTGAGTTTGTTCTTCCCGATCACCAAATATTTCCTCATTCTCAGGATGCTCCGAATGTTGAGAATTTTCCGGATTCTGAACCTCATGGACTTTATGAACGACGGTTACCTGATTGTCAATGCGATGCGGAAAAGTTCCAGAAAAATCTACATCTTTCTTTTGTTTTTAATGATTTTTTCGGTGATTTCCGGTTCCATTGTCTTTATGATTGAGGGTGGAAGACCCGGATTTGAAAGTATTCCCCAAAGTATTTACTGGGCTGTAGTGACGGTCACCACGGTGGGTTACGGAGACGTGGCTCCCCACACTCCTTTGGGAAAACTATTCTCCATTATCATGATGATTTCCGGATACGCGATTATTGCGACCGGGATTGTAACCAATGAAATGAGGAATAAATCAGGGGTCAAAAACACCTCCTGCATCCGGTGCGGAAACAGTCAGAATGATTCTGATGCAAGATTTTGCAAAACTTGCGGCGAAAAACTTCCCGCGGAAGATTTACCGGAAACCGTATCCGGAACTTAACTTTAAATCTTCAGCAGTTCGATGGTGCGCTCCGGATCTTCTGAAGAAAAAACTGCGTTTCCGGCTACCAAAACATCTGCGCCGGCATCGAAAAGTTTGGCTGCATTTTCTAGATTCACTCCGCCATCTACCTGAATCAGGGCGGTGGAATTATTCGAAAGGATCAAATCTTTGGTTTCCGCGATTTTCTTGTAAGTATTTTCAATGAATTTTTGTCCGCCAAATCCCGGATTCACGCTCATTAGCAGCACCAGATCCACCTCTGCGATGATGTCTTCCAACATCAGAACCGGGGTTGCCGGATTGAGCACCACTCCTGCTTTTGCTCCCCTTTTTTGGATCAGGTCGATGGTCCGGTGCAAATGAATACTCGCTTCGTAATGAACGGAAACCAAATCCGCCCCCATTTCGATGAACTGTTCCACATATTTTTCAGGTTCCACGATCATCAGATGCACATCCACGAATTTTTTCGAGAATTTCTGGATGGTCTTCATCACCGGGAATCCGAAGGAAATATTGGGAACAAATCTTCCGTCCATCACATCCACATGAAGCCAGTCTGCCTGCGAGCGGTTCAGCATTTCTATATCTCTTTCCAAATTTCCGAAATCCGCCGACAGCAGAGATGGCGCGATGAGTTTTGTTTTCATTAAAAAATGTTTGAGGTTTGAGGCCTGTCTGCCGACAGGTAGGTTTAAGGTTTGATGTTTCGAGTTCCAGTTTTCAAGTTTCAAATTTTAAATTACTAATTGTTAATTCCTAATTATTAATTTTTCATTCGTAATTCGTATTTCGTCCTCCCTTAATGGTATTTCAACTTCATCGTTGGCTTTATCCTAAGCAGTGTTTCATAGATCAATTGTATCACATTGGACACATCCTCTTTTGCCACCATTTCCACAGTGGTATGCATATATCTTAAAGGCAAAGAGATCAGCGCGCTCGGCACACCACCGTTGGAATGTGCAAATGCATCGGTATCCGTTCCAGTGGATCGGCTTGCCGCAGCTCTTTGAAAAGGAATTTTCTTTGATTTGGCGGTTTCCACCACCAGTTCGCGGATATGGTGATGCACACTCGGCGCAAAGAAAATCACCGGTCCGTCACCGCATTTCTGGTCGCCTTCCTTTTTCTTTTCGATCATGGGGGTCGAGGTGTCGTGCGTCACATCTGTCACGATGGCAATATTTGGCTTAATGGTATCTGCGATCATATCTGCGCCATAAAGTCCGACTTCCTCTTGTACCGAATTCGTGATATATAATCCGAATGGGAGCTGATCTTTGTTTTGTTTTAAAAGTCTGGCCACTTCTGCAATCATGAACCCACCTATTCTGTTATCTAGCGCTCTGCCGACAAAATAGCGGTCGTTCAACTCAAAAAACTCGTCAGGATAAGTGATCATGCATCCCACAAAAACGCCTAAATCTTCGACCTCTTTTTTTGTTTTTGCGCCACAATCGATGAAAATATTTTCAATTTTAGGGGTGGTTTCTTTTTCGGCACCTATTCTGGTGTGGATTGCAGGCCAGCCGAAAACGCCTTTCACCACTCCTTTTTCGCCGTGAATATGGACTATTTTTGAAGGCGCGATCATTTGGTCGGAACCGCCATTTCTGATGACATAGATCAAACCATCATCTGTGATATAATTCACGTACCATGAGATTTCATCTGCATGAGCTTCAATCACTACTTTAAACTCTGCGTCGGGATTCACGATTCCGTAGCAGGTTCCGTAATGGTCAAATTCAATTTTATCCACAAATGGTTTGATAAAGTTCATCCAAAGTTCCTGGCCACGCTGTTCGTAACCGGTTGGTGAAGCGGTGTTGAGGTATTCTTGTAAGAATTTTAATGATTTATTTTCGAATTTCATAAAAAGGAATGAATTTTGCAGCGGTAAGCTTCGATTTAATTGGAAGTAAAAATAATGAAATTTAACAAATATGCGCTCTTTTTTCTTTTGTTTTCGGCATTTTCGCTGAATTCTCAAGTGATTCAGCAGCTGAAGCCTATCAGTGAGTACCCCCCTGAACTGCTGCGCACCGATGAATTTGGGAACAAATACTATTATGATGAGATTCAAAAAGCGCGGGTCTATGAAATCAACGGAGAAAACGTGGTGGTCATGGATGAACTCGTTTTGGTCAATAAGCCGCGGTTCAACAACAGCCTGGACCAAAATTACTACTACTTTCTGAACAAAAAGCTCTACCGGGTTTACCCGCTTTTCCTCACCGCGTTGGAGCAGTACCGAGATATCCAGAAAGATATGCAGGATATGGACAAACCATCTAAAAGAAAATTCGTCAACGAAAAACAAAAAGAATTGGCGAGCCAATATGAGCTTCAGCTTCGGGATCTGACCACCACTGAAGGCCGGGTTTTCGCAAAATTAATGTACCGTGCCACCGGTAAAAATGTTTACGAGATCATCAAAGAGCTTCGCGGCGGGTGGAGCGCATTCTGGTGGAATGTGAAAGGAAATATTGCCGATGTGAGCATCAAGGATCCTTATGACCCCCATGCAGACCGAACAGACCAGTTCATCGAATCGCTGCTTCAAAGTAATTGGAATGCGGGTTATCTGACTCCATACCCAGGCTACCGGGATTTTAAGGTGCAGAAATAGGCAGCTGTTTATTTTTTTTGAAACGCAAAGAATTCTATTTTAATTACGCTCTATTTTAGATAGCAAAGTCTTATCCGCTAAAGCGAATTGATTAAGCGCGCGCTTAATCCGCGGATTTATACGCAATCTTTGTTTAATGCAATTTTGCAGGCTGAAAGAAAATCTTTGCGTCTGAATTATGATGAGAAATGATTCGTGCATTGACTCTGTCGAATCTTCGATTTCGTGGGAAAAAGAATC
>NZ_LFNG01000008.1 GCF_001045435.1 Chryseobacterium koreense CCUG 49689
CAAATCATATTCATTACATAAAAAACTATTGTATATTTACATCAATCACAAAAAATAAAATGATATGAAAACAGTCTTTCTTTTACTCTTTCTTTTTGTCGTGCTCTCATGTGGTAGAAATTCTTCCAATGATGCTACGCCGCAAGATATTTTGCCGGCCGCAACCACTTCGGGGGCAAACACCGCCGGTTGCTTGGTAAACGGAAAAGTTTTAATTCCAAAGAATGGCAATCAAAGTATTGGGGGACAACCGCTATATGGATTAACGATAAATGCGATTGATACTAATTATTATATAAATATAAAAAATTATTCTACAAATCAACGAGTGTACTTTTACATGTATAATGTTACTGCTTCTGGGGATTTTATTGTAAACCAATCAGGAGGGTATGGATCGCCTACAACTCAAATTACGCAGATGTATCTTGAGTTTGATGGAAAAATTTTTTTGTCATCTGATAATTGTGGTATAATAACAATCAATAGATTTGATTATCCATATTTCTCCGGAACATTTACAGCAACACTATATAACAAAGAACAACCAACAGAAAAGATACAAATAACTGATGGCAGATTCGATATTAATAGATTAACATTAAACAAATAATATTATGAAAAAACTCTCCAATATTTTAATCTCATTTTTTTCAATACTTTTTTCATCAATCAATATCTATGCACAAACAAAGACATATACGCAATCGATGGACAGTTTGCTTGTATATCTTGACAAAAGCCAGATGGTGACTCCAATATTGTATGACCGGGTATTTTCTAATTACAATAGTAAACGACAAATATCATAGAAACTTCTTCAGAAATGGAGAAGTTTTTTTTGTTAGAAACAAAACATGCCTCAAATCATATTCATTACATAAAAAACTATTGTATATTTACATCAATCACAAAAAATAAAATGATATGAAAACAGTCTTTCTTTTACTCTTTCTTTTTGTCGTGCTCTCATGTGGTAGAAATTCTTCCAATGATGCTACGCCGCAAGATATTTTGCCGGCCGCAACCACTTTGGGGGGCAAACACCGCCGGTTGCTTGGTAAACGGAAAAGTTTTAATTCCAAAGAATGGCAATCAAAGTATTGGGGGACAACCACTTTACGGACTAAAAGAATTTTTCGGAAATAATTTCTATCCTGGAATGAATGATTTTTGGCAACTAGAAATTTCTAATAAAAAGGATTCCAACGGTTACTCCATTTTTTTATGGATCAATAATATGTCTGCTGGAACGGGAAACTATGTTGTCAATCAGTCGAATGGTTTATTATATGAAGAAGGACCAAACAACAATCAAATTATATTAATCTCGCCAGAAGGGAAAAAATATCTTTCCTCAACAAATAGTGGAAATATTTTTATAAGCCGTGCAGAAGTTACTTCTTCTACCAACATAATTTCTGGTACTTTTAGTTGTAAAGTATATAACATAGAAAATTCATCTGATATTATCAATGTAACTGATGGTAGATTTGACATTAATTACACCACTCTAAACCATTAAATTCATGAAAAAATTTTACACAAGAATTCTACAGATTATTTTCTTCAATTTTTCGATAGTATTTGTTGTATCTCAAACAAAGACATATACGCAATCGATGGACAGTTTGCTTGTATATCTTGACAAAAGCCAGATGATGACTCCAATACTGTATGACCGGGTGTTTTCTTTTACAGATATAGACAGAGCAGTAAAGGATACAGTTAGTTCAGATTATTTTGTTCAATCTTGGAGCGAGCTGTATCGGGCACATAATAATGCGCCTTTTCTCAATCCGGACCAGTTAAAAGATATGTCAAAACAAAGTGCAAAAGTTAATAATGTAGAGATTGGGCTTTTAAACCTAAAATTCGACTATCTCAACTTTGGGGATCAAAACAATCCCAATATCAATATAAATGACGGTTATTTTAGAAATGTCCCCGGTAAAAACCCGTTCTCTCAAAAGACAATTTCTATTGCTGCTCCAATTTATTCTCAATTTAATTCCGGCGCAGTCACCTTTTCCCTCAAAAATGATTTTGTGGTGCAGGATGAATCCATACCAAAGGTCACCTCAATAAATGTAGATATTGGTAATGGGACTACACAAACTTTCCAAGTCAACGGTTTTGCTTCAAAACCGATCAATCCACCTGTAGTGATTACCTATACTTCTTCGGGAAAAAAGAATTTAAAATTCACCCTGATTTTCTCGGATAATACAACTAAAATTCTATACAGCAGTATTGATGTAAATATACCTCAAACTGGGAATGCACCCAGTGGGACATACAATGAATGGGAAAATTTTATCGGAGTTAACGGTATTAACAACACGATTCCCTTTCAGGGATATGGCGAAAATAGCGCAACGAGTGGAAAATTGGAATACAGGACTTACTATAATACGATTTCTAATCCCGGATATGATCCTGTTACCAAAACATTCAGTATCCAACCCAAATTGCGAAATCCCGTTTATATTCTGGATGGATATGATCCTGGTGATAAAATAAGCATAGACATGTTATATGGTTTTATGGCATATGACATTGATAATATACCAAATAATGGAAATGAAAAAAACTTGATTGAAGATATGAGAGATAATGGATTTGACGTCACCCTTGTTAATTTTCCGAACGGTGCAGATTTTATCGAAAGAAATGCGATGGCAGTAGTTGCCTTACTCCAAAGGGAAAATTTAAAACTTCAAGAAAATGGCAGTAGTAATCAAATAGCATTAATAGGTCCGAGCATGGGTGGTTTAGTGAGCAGATATGCACTCGCATATATGGAGAAAAATAATATTCCGCATAATACCAGATTATGGGTGAGTTATGACGCACCTCATTTAGGTGCCAATATTCCAATTTCAGCCCAAAGCAATTTATATTTTTATGGTTTTCTCGGAGGGAATGAGGTGGCAAAAACCAAATATTCAGAAAACTTTTTTTCGCCTGCGGCAAGAGAAATGTTAATAGAGCAATTAGATGCTGCAAATCCGATGAAAGGTGTCGGCGGACAAAATAATGGGGACCCCGTTAGAAATTTATTTAGACAAAACCTTATTAATAATGGCGTTGCGAACTCTAACGGTTTTCCGCAGCTGAGTAGGAATATTGCTATTTCTAACGGAAATACAGATATGACAAAAAACGTAAATGATGGTCAATGCTTGTTGGAAATGGCAGCGTTTAAAAAAATACTAGGATTTAATTATAAAGCGGCAACACTCGTTGACTATGCTCTTCCATCTTATACTACAAATGCATTAAATTTTGAAGGAAAATATACAAAGACAGGTTGGTTTACAAATGGCAATATTTTTTCAATTACGATTCTTAATACAAAAGTTTATAGAACCAATAATAATTTTCATGGCTCAATGGATGCAGTACAAGGTTCAAAATACAATACGATGATGATTATGAAAGAATCATTTGAAGAACCATTAAATCAAATGACATCATTTCACGAATGGAGACAAGGACCATATTACCATACCTTTATGCCCACTGTAAGTACATTGTCCTTGAAGAATCCTAATTTTAATTGGAATGATGATATTAGTAGAAATCTTCTTTGTAATAACGAGATTCCATTCAATACCTATTTTGTTACAAGCCAAAACGACATGCATGTTGCATTTGACCAAGAAATCGCAAATTGGCTGAGTGAAGAAATTAAAGGGAATTTTCAAAGTCCTCATTTATCACTGAAGAACGTAACATTATCTGCAACAAAGACAAATCTATGTGTAAATGAAACATTTCATGTTCAAACAAACGTAACGCTATTATGTAACCTTCCAAGCAATTACTATTGGACTGTTTCAAATAATCTTCAACTTATAGGGAGCAATACAAGTTCAGTAATTGAAGTTAAAGCATTACAAAACGGTTATGGTTTTGTTGAGTTAAATTTTGATAATGGCCAAAAAGTTACACAAAAGATTTGGGTCGGAGCAAGTTCGTTACAAATCGAACCAGCATCTAACAATACAAATTATGTAACGTTTTATGCTGTTAGCTCAAACCCAAATTTAACTTTAGAACAGCAAGGGATTACATCAGAGAATGTCAAATGGAAAAGACTGGACAATGGTGTCATAAAGACAGGATATTCCTATTTTGCCAATGCTCCCGGTTATAATTGGAGTTTTGATGTTGAAGTTAAAGCAACCAATAGTTGCGGTACTTATACAACTTATGCCACAATATCTCCACCACCACCTGTTGATTGTACAATTTATAAATTAACTAAAAACGGAAATTCTGAGGATTATTCGGTTTCAAAACAAGTTGAGCCACCATGTCCAACAGCTCCAAATGGCTCTGGAAGACAAATTGACGAATATCAAATTACGGTTGCCAACAGCATGGGGGTTATCGTAATTTCCAAAACAGGAGATGGCTTCGATATGAGCGGATTTCCGACAGGAATGTACGTGGTAAATATTCAAAAAGACAATCAGGTGGTTATTAATCAAACGATAATTAAAAATTAATGAATTTTTATTTTCAATGAAAATGCCTGAATGCAGATTCATTCAAAATTAGTAAACGACAAAGATCATAAAGACTTCTTCAGAAATGGAGAAGTTTTTTGTTAACCTACTATTAATTTTTGTATTTTTAAAACTTAAATTTACAAACGGATGTCATTAATAGATTTGTCGAAACAGGTTGCGTTAGGAGTGGACATTGGCGGTACCAATACCAAATTCGGTTTGGTCAACCACCGTGGTGAAATTCTTGCAAAAGGAAGCATCAAGACCGACGAATATGAGAAAGTAGAAGAATTTATCGACGCCCTTTATGAAAAAGTTTCGCCATTAATCAAACAATACTTTTCAGAAAAACAATTTGATGGAATTGGAGTTGGTGCCCCAAATGCGAATTATTTCCGGGGAACCATCGAACAAGCTCCCAATCTGCGGTGGAAAGGTGTGGTTCCATTTGCTGAATTGATGACCAAAAAGTTTGGTGTTCCCTGCACGATGACGAATGATGCAAACGCAGCCGCTTTGGGCGAAATGATGTTTGGTGCCGCACGCGGAATGAAGGATTTCATCATGATGACACTGGGAACCGGCGTAGGTAGCGGAATTATTTCCGGCGGAAAATTAATCTATGGCCACGACGGTTTTGCGGGAGAATTAGGACACACCATCGTAAAACCGGGAGGAAGAAAACATTGGAGCACCGGTTCTGAAGGTTCTTTGGAAGCTTATGCATCTGCAACGGGAATAGCAATTACCGCAAAAAAAATGCGCGCAGAATTCCCGGATTCAATGCTGAATGATTACCGCGAAGAGGATATCGATTCAAAAGTGGTTTACGAATGTGCCAAAAAAGGCGACCCGACTGCAATTGAAGTTTTCAGATATACCGGACAAAAATTAGGTGAAGCTTTAGCCAATTTCGTGATGTTTTCTTCACCGGAAGCGATTCTGCTTTTCGGCGGAGTAATTAAAGCAGGAGATTTCATCCTAAAACCGACCAAACTTCACATGGAAAGAAACCTATTACCAATTTTTAGAAATAAAGTGAAATTGGTTTTCAGTGAATTGGACGAAGCGGATGCAGCTATTTTGGGAGCGAGCGCTTTGGTCTGGGAAAAATAAAAAACATTCACATAAAAAATCGCCACTGATTCGCGAATATTTTCGTCAAGAATCAGTGGCAATTATATTTCTGGAATTGAGTACAGAATTCGCTAATTTTCCTCGTCGTCATAATATTCAAAAAGAAAATCATTGTAGGGAAACCTCGAAATATGGATTTTCAAAACCTCGTCGTAAATCATTTTCTTCATTTCGGGGAAATTCTCTTTGGTTAAAGCCGAAATAAAGACCGTCGGATATTTGGATTTCGACATCCAGGTCTTTTCCCATTCTGCCAGAGAAATATTCTTTCTGTTGGAAGGCGTCAAGTCATCTTCTTCTTTTTTCTCGTAAGCAAAAGCATCGATCTTGTTGAAAACCATAATCATCGGTTTTTGATGCGCTCCGATTTCCATTAAAATTTGATTCACGGAATTGATATGGTCTTCAAAACTGTCGTGGGAAATATCAACAACATGAATCAGCAAATCCGCTTCACGAACTTCATCCAAAGTCGATTTAAAGCTTTCCACCAACTGTGTCGGTAATTTTCTGATGAAACCAACGGTGTCCGTCAACAGAAAAGGTAAATTCCCTACTACCACTTTTCTCACCGTGGTGTCCAAAGTGGCAAACAGTTTATTTTCGGCGAAAACCTCTGATTTCGAAATCGCGTTCATCAAAGTGGATTTTCCCACGTTGGTATATCCAACTAATGCGACACGTACCATCTTTCCACGGTTTTGTCTTTGGGTAGACATCTGTTTATCGATGGTTTTCAGTTTTTCCTTTAATAGTGAAATCCGGTCGCGGATGATTCGCCGGTCGGTTTCGATTTCGGTTTCTCCGGGTCCTCTCATTCCAATTCCACCACGCTGTCTTTCCAGGTGGGTCCACATTCTTGTCAAACGTGGCAAAAGATATTCGTATTGTGCGAGTTCTACCTGAGTTCTTGCATAAGAAGTTTGTGCTCTTTGCGCGAAAATATCCAGAATCAAATTGGTTCTATCCAGAATTTTCACCTCCATTTCCTTCTCAAGATTTTTCAGTTGCGAAGGTGAAAGTTCATCATCAAAAATAACAGTCGTAATTCCGTTTTCCTTGATATAATTTCTGATTTCTTCCGCTTTTCCGCTTCCGACAAAAGTTTTGGAATCCGGTTGCGACATTTTTTGGGTGAAACGTTTATCCACAGTTGCTCCTGCCGTAAACGCCAAAAACTCAAGTTCATCAAGGTATTCCTTAAGTTTTGCTTCGTCTTGATTTTGGGTAATTAAGCCCACCAAAACGGCTTTTTCGTATAAATGTTCTTTTTTTTCTAGCATAGGTTAATTGCGTTCAGCATTCCTGCAAATTTAAGAATTTTATTTCCGGGAGTTTAAATCCTTTACACAAAAGCAGGGAAAGTCACACTTCCTTTCCGCCAAATTTCCACTTCATCCAAAGCATAATTAATGCCGTTAAAAAAACGACAATGTTGGTAAGCATCACAGAAATACTATCTTTCAAAATCCCATAACCAATCCAAATAATAGTACTTGCAAGAACAATCATAAAGGTGTGCACGGAAATATCCTGAACAGATTTTGATTTCCAGGTTTTGAAGATTTGTGGAACGAAGGTGATGCAGGAAAGGAAACCTCCGAGCAAACCGATGAATTCAGGATTGATGTCCATAAGTAATAAGTGATATTTGAGACTTCAAATCTATGAAATTCACCTCGTAATTCAGGCTTTTTACCACTATTACAAAAAAACACTTCATGACCATATTACTGAAATCAATCCCAGTCTGATGCGATAAATTTCATGGTTTCTCCCGCATCATTGGAAAGTGTAAGATAATGTCCGTTGATTTTGTACTTAGACATGCTTGGTAAAGTTTTGGCGAAAGCGGTCTCCAAATCCATGTTATTTTCGCAATACATCATCGTGGATCCAATGCCAGAAAATCTCACCAAACCATCCGAATAAAATTCTGCGGTAAAAAACATTTTATTACAACCCATTTCCGCTCCGTATTGATTGGGATTGGTTTTCGCGGAAGTCAAATCCATATTTGCACGGTTTTTCACCATCAGATCCCGACTGAAATTTTGAAATTCAACAAGCATCCATTGACGGTTTATACCTTCATAAACTAAAGTTTTAGTTGAACAGTTTTGAAACAGAAAAATTGCGATTAAGAAGATCAAAATCCGACCAAGTCCTTTCATAATATTAATTTTCAACAACACCGCCATTATTGTGCCGTAATTCCTAAATTTGATTTCAGAAAATAATTAAAAATGACTCAGAATTATTTTAGTTTTGAAGGTGAGATTCAGAAAGCGGGCGAAATCAACGCCGCATTCGTAGAATTCCCGTTTTCGGTACAGGAACTTTTCGGGAAAAAAGGCCAGGTCAGGATCCAGGCGGTTTTTGATGGAAAAGTGGAGTATCGTGGAAGCTTGACGAAAATGAATTCAGATTGCCATATTTTGGGTTTAACTCAGGAAATTAGAAAGAAACTGGGGAAATCATTTGGGGACACTGTTTCCGTGAAATTGTGCGAAGACAAAGAAGAGCGAATCGTGGAAATTCCCGAAGATGTGAAAATAATTTTCAATGAAAATCTGAAGGCAAAGGAATTGTTTGATGCGATGAGCTATACGCACAGAAAAGAATACATCCGCTGGATTGTGGAAGCCAAAAAGCCTGAAACCCGCGAAAACCGAAAAGTAAAAATGATCGAAATGATTCTTGCAGGAAAAAAAGGAATATGATGGAAAAACAAATAATAGAAACTGAAAGACTTCTCCTGGAACCTATGTCAACCGACGATTCGCAGTTCATCTTCGAATTGTATAATTCGCCGAACTTCATCAGATTTATTGGGGACCGGAATATCAAAACCATTGCTGACGCTGAAAATTACATCAGAAACAGATTCCTGCCGCAGATCGAAAAACTGGGTTACGGAAACTATTTGATTACCAAAAAAGAAGACGGCAAAAAAATCGGCAGCGTCGGAATTTTCGAGCGTGACGGTTTGGAAGTGCACGACATCGGATTTAGTTTTCTACCAGAGTTTGAGGGAAAAGGTTATGGTTGCGAAGCCGCCTCAAAGCTGATGGAAGTTGGATTTAAAGAATTTGGCTTAAAGAAATTTTCGGCTATTACTACGAAGGAAAATATTTCTTCTCAAAAACTGATTGAAAAACTAGGCCTAAAATTCCAAAAAATGGTGAGCCTGCCGAATGACGAAGAGGAATTGATGTACTATGAAGTTGAGCAATCTGCGGAATCCATGTAATCAGCAAGAGGGAAAAACGTGCTTAGATTCTTGCTGATCACTCAAATGAAGCAGATCTAAAACAGAAAATAATGATTTACCCTAGAAAAAAAAACGCATCAAAAGTGATACGTTTTCTATTTTTTTCCAAGACCAAATACACTGTGCAACAGTCTGCTCCCACCCAATCTCAGTTCGCTTTCCAATCGACCACTGCACGAATAAACGCTTCAGCATTTTCCAGTGGGATATTGGGTAAAATTCCGTGTCCTAGATTTGCGATATAACGGTCTTTTCCGAATCGGTTGATCATTTCGTTCACCATTTTTTTAATTGTTTCCGGTGTGGAATGCAATCTCGCTGGATCAAAATTTCCCTGCAAAGTCATCGTGTGGTTCGTCAAAACCCTCGCATATTCAGGTCGGATCGTCCAATCAACTCCTAAAGCCGAAACTTTCGACAAGGTCATTTCCTCCAAAGCGAACCAGCATCCCTTTCCGAAAACTACCACGTGAGTGAGCGGACTCAATGCTTCCACAATTTGGTTGATGTATTTCCACGAAAACTCCTGATAATCCTCCGGCGACAACATTCCGCCCCAAGAATCAAAAACCTGAACCGCGGAAACACCTTTCTCCACTTTTCTTTTCAGATAAGCAATGGTGGTATCTGTGATCTTCTGTAATAATAAATGGGCAGCTTCCGGATTTTGGAAACAGAAAGATTTCGCAATATCAAAAGCTTTTGAACCCTTTCCTTCTACACAGTAGCAAAGGATTGTCCAAGGTGAGCCGGCAAAACCGATCAATGGAATATCATTGTCAAGTTTTTGCAAAGTCAGTTCTATCGCATCGAAGACATATCCCAAAGTATCATTAACATTCGGAACTTCAATATTTTGAACTTGTTCCATGGTTCTGATCGGCGTTTCCAACCAAGGTCCGACGGAATCCACCATTTTGAAATCCATTCCCATCGCTTGCGGAACCACCAGGATATCCGAAAATAAAATCGCGGCGTCTAATGGATATCTGCGAATCGGCATCATGGTGATCTCAGCGGCTAATTCCGGTGTTCTGCATCTGGTGAAAAAATCGTATTCATCGCGCATCGCACGGAATTCCGGCAGGAATCTCCCTGCCTGTCTCATCATCCAAACCGGTGGTCTTTCTACGTTTTCTCCTCGCAATGCCTTTAAATACAGGTCGTTCTTAATCATAATATTTCATTTTACGCTCATTTTTTTTGAGCATCATATTTTGCAATTAAATTCAGTAAATCATCCATGTTGCTTTCTGAACTTGTAATTACTTCATTTTTTGTAAACTTTTTAATCTCACTTTCTGTGGTTTCCCCGATGGAAAAAAGCAGGTATTGATCAAGCGAATTATGCTTCGCAAAACTTCTCACACCGCTCGGGCTGAAAAAACAAACCGCATCATAATCTCCCGAAACCTGCGGATATAGCAACTGCGTTTCATAGATGGGAACCTTCTTGTAGGAAATGTTTTGCAGCGGCAATGCATTGTTGAGCACGTTTAAAGCGAGGTTACCGCAGAAATGGAGGAATTTTTCCTTGTTATTATTTTTGATGATGAAATCGGCAAGTTCTTTGGCATGTTTCGCCACCTTGAACGTCCCGAATCCATTTTTCCTTAGCTCTCTTTTTGTCTGTAAACCCACTGCATAAATCTTGTTGAAATCTCTCTCCACGAAATTTTCATTGGGCATAAAACCATTTTCAAAAAAAGCCTCCACCGCATTCACGCTGGTGAAAATCAAAGAATAGGCCTTTAAATCATAAGGTTTCACTTTCAAATGTTTAATCTTGATCACTTCCAGAAAGTCATAAGAAAAATGATTCCCCAGTTTTTTGGAAATCATTGATTCATTGAATTTTTTGGTGAAAAGGATTCTCATTTTTATCTAGGTAATTGGTAAATAATCGCTTCTATGCGCTTGTTACAATTGGGTTTTGATTTGCTGCATTATTTCTCTTCCGCCATTCCTGATGACTTCTTCGGCGAATTTCTTACCGTAATTCACTCCTTCTTTATAGGCAAAAATTTCGTCTGTTTCAATGCAGTTTTGTCCATCCAGTGAACATAATCTTCCCCGGAAACGGATTTCATTCTTGTCATTAATTTCGGCAAAAGCACCAATCGGGGCGGTGCAGCCTCCTTCCAACGTGTTCAGAAAATTTCTTTCGATATTGATACAGATCTGAGTCGGAAGGTGATTAATTTCTTTAAAAACCTCCTTCATTTCCGGATCGTCACTTCTACCGGTAATGGCCACTACTCCTTGTGCAGGTGCTGAAATCATGATCGGAATTGCTTCATAACGAATATCTAAACCCATTCTTTCAATCGCCGCCAAGGAAAAAAGCGTGGCGTCAAAATCTTGTTCTTCAAGTTTTCGCAGGCGTGTCTGCACATTTCCGCGGATATCTGAAAATTCCGTATCCGGAAATTCCTTTAGCCAAAATGCTCTTCTACGGAGGGAACTGGTGGCGATTTTCAAATCCCGCAAATCCAAAGTCTCAGCATCTGGTTTTCTGACCAGCACATCCTGCGGAAAATCCCTTTTTAAAACCGCGATGATTTCAATGTTTTCAGGAAGTTCGGTAGGAATATCCTTTAAGGAGTGTACGGCAATATCCACTTCATGATTCAATAAGGCAATGTCTAAATCTTTGGTGAAAATCCCCGTGATTCCCATCGCATAAAGTGGTTGCTGAAGATTTTTATCGCCAGAAGAAACAATCGGCGTGATTTCGGTACTGTAATTTCTGTTTTGCAGATTTCGTTCGACTTCCCTTGCCTGCCAAAGTGCGAGCGGCGAATTTCTGGTTCCGAGTTTAATGCTTCTCATTGAATTCCTTGTTGGGTTGTTCCACTAAAATCTCATGCATTAACTTGCTGATCTCCTCAGCTTTCCATGGATTATCGATGATGTATTTCGCAAAACGGTTGGTGATTTTCTGGATCATTTTCCCAGAAAGTTCCATATCTTCTATTTCTATATATTTGTGTTTTTTGTGAATATTGTGCATTTCATTGCGTTCCATGTTTTTCAGAACGGCTTTAAAATGGTGAATGTTAGGTGCCAATTTTCTTTTCTTTTCCCATTCCAGAAAATCCTTGGTCATTTCTTTAATGATTTCCTCGGCTTTGGGAATTTCTTTTTTCCGCTGAACCATGGTTTCGCTGATGTGCAGGGAAAGTTGATCCACATCCACCAAACTGACATTCTGGTTATCCGTGATGTTTTTTTCCACATTATTGGGAATCGAAAGATCGATGACAAGCGTTTCTTTTCCGTTTGGGAAATGGCTTTTGTTGATGATCGGGTGTTTTGCTCCAGTTGCTACAATCAGGATATCAGTTTGTTTCAATTCTTCATGAAAGTCCGCAAATTCAATGTGTGGAATCTGATATTTTTCAGCGATCTTTTCTGCTTTATCTTTGCTCCGATTGGCGATTTTTACTTTTGGTTTGTAAACGTGTTTTACCAGATTTTCTACCGTGTTCTGACCAATTTCTCCAACTCCCAACAACAAGATATTCTTGTCAGAAATCTGTTGCTGATTTTTCAGGATATAGTGAACTGCGGCGTAAGAAACAGAAGCCGCCCCGTTTGAAATTTCGGTTTCATTCTTGATTCTTTTCGAAATTTGAATGGCTGAATTGATTGCTCTTTCCAAGAATGGATTTGAGTTTTGCTTTTCTTTCTTGAAACGGTGGTATGCATTTTTGATTTGACCGATGATTTCAAAATCACCAATGATCTGGCTTTCCAATCCAGCTGCCACACGGAAAAGGTGATTCAATGCTTCTTCGTGTTTCAGGATGTTCACGTATTTCATGAACTCGGTGAGACTCACGCCGGTGGTTTTGCAGTAAAGTTCTGCAATCAAAAGGTAGTTTTGGGAAGTGGTGTAAATCTCGGTTCTGTTGCAGGTGGAAACCACGAAAGCGTCACCCAAATTCTCTTCATGAATTTCGTTGACAAAACTTTTGACATTTTCATCAAAAAAGGCAAATTTCCCCCTCGTTTCGGCATCGGCTTTTTCAAAACTGATGCTCAAAACGGCAAAATTGGCGGTTTTGTGAATGTTTGGATCGGTATTCATAAAGCAACGGCAAATTTAAGACTTTATATTGAATAAAAGAAAGGCTGGAAATATGAGGATTATCATCGAAATCTATCAAATCCGGACTTCAGATTTTCTCGGTAAAATTTCTTCCAATTCATATTTTGCCTTTAAAATTAACTGATTCACAATTTTTTACAACCGACAAAATAATCTATGGCTAAAAAAGTTTAATTAAAAACCCCGTTCAACTTTAATAAAACTTTAACGGAAATTAATTATGACTAAATTCATAAAACAGTTCTAAATTTATATCTTTGTACACTTTAAAAAATCAGCAGAAAAATGGGGTTATTTGATATGTTCACGCAGGATATTGCGATTGACTTGGGAACAGCAAACACACTAATTATACATAACAACAAGATTGTAATCGACCAACCTTCTATCGTTGCAATCGAAAGAACTTCTGGGAAACCAATTGCAGTGGGCGAAAAAGCAAAACACATGCAGGGAAAAACCCACGAAGATATCAAAACAATCAGACCTTTGAAAGATGGCGTAATCGCTGATTTTCATGCCTCTGAACACATGATCAAGGAATTCATCAAACAAATTCCGGGAATTAAGGGAAAACTTTTCCAACCCACCTTGAAAATTGTGATTTGTATTCCCTCCGGAATTACAGAGGTGGAAAAAAGAGCGGTTCGTGATTCCGCACAAAAAGTGAATGCAAAAGAAGTCCGTTTGATCTATGAACCAATGGCGGCCGCAATCGGTGTAGGAATCGACGTGCAGAAACCTGAAGGAAACATGATTATCGATATAGGTGGAGGAACAACAGAAATCGCTGTGGTTGCTCTTGGAGGAATCGTTTGCGACAAATCCGTGAAAATTGCGGGCGACGTTTTTACCAATGATATTGCTTATTACCTGAGAACCCACCACAATTTATACATCGGTGAAAGAACCGCTGAAAGAGTGAAAATCGAAGTAGGTTCCGCCATCGAAGAACTGGATGTGGAAATTGAAGATATTCCGGTTCAAGGCCGCGATTTGATTACCGGAAAACCGAAAGAAATCATGGTGAACTACAAAGAAATCGCAAGGGCTTTAGACAAATCCATCATAAGAATCGAAGATGCAGTCATGGAAACTTTATCTCTGACTCCTCCGGAATTGGCGGCAGATATCTACAAAACCGGAATTTACCTTGCGGGTGGTGGTGCGCTTCTTCGCGGATTGGCAGACAGACTTCACAAGAAAACAGGACTTCCGGTTTTCGTGGCAGAAGATCCGCTGAGAGCTGTAGTTCGCGGTACAGGAATCGCATTGAAAAACATGGACAAATTCAACTTCCTGATTAAATAACAGTTAATTTTTACGACACTTTCTGATGGGATTTTTGCTGAGATTATTTTCGAAGAACGGTTTGTTCGTCTTCTTTATATTCCTGCAACTCATTGCTTTGGTATTGATTTTCAGCAGAAACTCGATGCAGCAGTCGTGGCTTGCCGCACAAACTGCTGCGTTCAATTCCTGGGTTTCCGGGTATATTGACGAAGGTGCTTCATACCTAAAACTCAAACAAATTAACGACGAACTTGTGAAGCAAAACAAAGTGCTGATGGAACAAGTTTATGGAAAAGGTACCAGCGAAATTCCAGAATTCAGAAAAGTTCACGATACAATTGGAGGAGGACAAATCTACACTTTCGTAGATGGCGAAATCGTTTTTAACAGCATCAATAGAAAAGACAACTACTTCACCATCAACCGCGGAAAACGAGACGGAGTTTTCCCGAAAATGGGAGTGATGGCGCCAAATGGAATCGCAGGAATCGTTATTAACACCACGGATTCCTATGCTTTGGTTCAATCAGTTTTAAGTTTGGATAAAATTAAGATCAATGCAGCCCTGAAAAAATCCGGATATTTTGGCACCTTGACTTGGCGTGGCGACGATTCGCGAACCATGCACCTCTCTGATATTCCAAAATATGTCGCACTGCAAGTGGGAGACACCGTGGTAACCGACGGGAAATCCGCCATTTTTCCGAGAGGAGTCATGATCGGAAAAGTTGCCGGTTATCAAGTGGACCAAAAAACAGGTTTCTGGGACATTTCCGTGGAACTCAGTGAAAAAATGGGGAATCTAAGCAAAGTTTACGTCGTAAAAAACTTAAAGAAAGCTGAAGTGAGCAGAATTCAAGATACTTTGCAGGCAACAATAAAACGGGAAAAATGATAAGCAGAACACTTTTTACAGATGTCTTGATGATTGCTTTCCTGGTGGCACTGCAGATTTTCGTGCTGAACAGGATTACGCTTTTCGGAAAATACACGCCCGTTCTTTATCCGGTTTTTGTGATGTTTTATCCATTTTTCAGAAATAAGTTCCAGTTTCTTGCACTCAGCTTTTTGCTTGGTTTGGCGATTGACGCTTTTCTTTATACTTGGGGAATCAATGCATTTGCCACCACAATCATCGCTTATTTTAGAACCTTGATTTTTAGAACTTCTACCGATACTTCCACTGATTTCTTTTCTTTTCAGAGCTTGCAGTGGATGCAGTTTCTGTTCTTCATCGGCTCAAGTATTTTCGTTCACCAACTCCTGGTGCAATACATCGAGTTTTTCAAATTCAGCAGATTCTTGGAAATCTTTCTAAATGTTTTGGCAACCAGCGCAATTTCTTTTATATTTATCCTAATGTATGCTTTGGCTTTTAGGATCAAGCAGAGAATTTGAAATCCACCCTTTTTTTAACCATAAAAATAATGACGTGGCCTTTTTAATAGGTCACTAATCAATGAAGTCACAATATCTGAAAATAACGATAGTTTTAGCTCTTCTTGCTGCGATTTTCATAGCGAGACTGGCCTATTTGCAGTTGTTCACCGACAGATATGCACTGAACGCGGCCAATACCTCAATCAAAACAGAATACATCATTCCGCAAAGAGGCGTGATTTTCGATAGAAACGGTAAAATCATGGTAGGAAACCAGCCTTCATATGAAATTTCCTATACCGAGGCCTTGATGCGGCCGGATTTCGATACTTTGGACTTTTGCCATTTGATGAAGATCAGCAAAACAGATTTCATTAACAGAATCAATGCCCTGAAAAAGGAAAAATACTTCTCGAAACTCACCCCGATGACTTTTTTGAAAAATCTAAGTCGGGAAGAAATCGCACGAATTCAGGAAATTATCTTCAAATATCCCGCATTTAATATTGTTTCCAGGCCACAAAGACAATACGAAGTTTCCACCTCGGGAAATCTTCTGGGATATACCAACGAGGTCAACGACCGCGATATCAAAAGGGACTCACTCTATTATTTACCTGGAGATTTCATCGGAAAAACCGGTGTGGAAAGATCTTATGAAAAAGAACTTCGAGGCGTGAAAGGGGTGCAATACATCCAAAAAGACATCCGCTTACGAAATATTGGTCCCTACAAAAACGGAACCCTAGACAAGGACGTGATCACCGGAAAGGATATTACTTTGACCATCGATTACGATTTGCAACGCATGGCAGAAGAGATGATGGTGAACAAGCAGGGAGCAATCGTGGCACTTGATCCCACAAACGGAGAGATTTTGGTGATGGCAACCGGACCCGACATCGATCCCAATCTTTTTACCGGACCAGAAAAAACCAAAAACCTGTACCGTCTTCAGATGGACACGCTCTACAATAACCGGCCCACTTTTGACCGGTCCGTGCAGGCGGCTTACCCACCGGGATCTACATTCAAACTATTAACCGCCGCTGCCGCCATGCAAATGGGCGTAATGAATGAAAACACCATTTTCCCCTGTGGTGGTGGGTTTTATTATAAAGGATTAAGAATTAAAGGTCACGGCGGTGCGGATCCATTGATTCCCGCAATCCAGGTTTCCAGCAACTGCTATTTTTCACATGCTTTCATCGCCATCATGAACAAATATCCAGGAAATCCCACCAAGGGTGTTGATGAATGGAAAAAAATCATGAGCAGTTTCGGCGTTGGTGAATTCCTAAATAATGATTTGGCGGTTGGTTCAAAAGGCAGAATTCCAAGTGGCGAATTTTATGAAAAACGAAGCGGCAAAAAAGACTGGAGTTCCGACTACACGATGAACGGCTCCATCTTCAACGGAATGGGGCAAGGCGACGTGTTGCTGACTCCAATGCAAATGGCGAATGCAACTGCGGCAATCGTAAACAAAGGATGGTATTATACACCGCACATCGTGAAAGCCATAGACGGAAAACCTAATCCGGATCCGAGATTTAAGGTAAAGCATAAAACTCTGGTGGAACCCAAATATTTCGAACCCATCATCAAAGGAATGGAAAAAGTTGTTCTTGCCGGAACAGCACGAGGTTTGAAATCCAATGACTTTACGATGCTCGCAAAAACAGGAACAGCACAGGTTCCACAAGGAAAAGACAACTCGATTTTTATTTTGGCCGCACCTGCCGAAAATCCAAAAATTGTGGTGGCGGCCGTGATGGAGCATGCCGGATTCGGAGCAACCTGGGCCGGACCGGCCGCAACAGTGATTGCCGAGAGGTATTTGCTGGGCGATTTAAAAAGAGAGCATCTTTATAAAAAAATGACCGGCGCAAGCTTCATGCCGGAATACAAAAGACAGTGGATCGTGGATTTGAAAAGAAAGGGACTTTACAAAGAACCCAACAAAGATTCCCTGAAAATTATTGAAATTGAAGACAGCTTGAAATTTATAAAAAATGACGCACTGAGAGAAAGGCTAACCTACCGCAGAGATTCGATCAGATACAGACTTAAAACCAGCACCAAGAAAAAATGAAGTGGACACAAGGAATAGATAAATTAGGGATTTTCCTGTATTTGCTACTCTGTTCATTTGCAGTAGCCAATATTTACAGTGTTGATCCCGTCGCCGGAATCAAGCAGGGAACCTTCTTTGTGATTTCGATTTTTATTGGGATCATCATTTTCTTCATGCGTGCGAAATTTTTCGAGAATTCAGCGGGTCTGTTTTACATTTTGGGGATACTGCTGTTAATTGGACTTTTTCCTTTTGGCAAGGAGGTTTTGGGGCAAAAGAACTGGTATCGTTTCGGCGGATTCAGTTTTCAACCGGTGGAATTTGCAAAACTGGCAGTTGCATTGATGTTGGCAAATTATGTCGCAGGTCCGAATTTTAACCTAAAATATGGAAAATCACTTTGGACCGCTTTGGCGATTGTTGGTGTTCCTGCGGTGATCGTTTTGGCGATTCCCGATGTGGGTTCCCTGTTGGTTTTTACTGCGTTTTTTATCGCTTTATTCCGTGAGGGATTATCGGGGTGGCTTTTCGGCATTGGATTCATTTTTGCTGCCGTATTTTTGGTTTCGCTTGCCGTGGAGCCGCTATTCGTTGTCTCGGGAATTGTGTCGATTGCGGCAATCATTATCTTTTTCAATTATCACAAAATTCACTGGAACATTTTTTCAATCGCTGGAATTTTTGGTTCGGTCGCGGTTCTTTGCGGCATTGCATTTGGTACCCCCAAGATTCTGGAAAAATTACCTAAGCACCAAAGAGAGCGAATCGAGGTTTTATACAAAGGTGAAAAAGCATTCCGCGATACTTCAGGCTACAATTTACTTTATTCAAAAACGGCAATTGGTTCTGGCGGATTTTTCGGCAAAGGTTACCGTGAAGGTTCGGTGACCCAGGGAAAATTTGTTCCCGAGCAAAGCACAGACTATATTTTCTGTACCGTGGGCGAAGAATGGGGATTCCTCGGAAGTTCTTTATTGGTCCTGGTTTACACCATTTTTATCGGTAGAATCTATTACCTCTCAGAAAAGCAAAAATCTATTTTCAACCGTGTTTTTGGGTACTGTTTCGCCTCGATACTTTTGATGCACTTTGCCATCAATCTTGGCATGGTGATGGGTCTTTTCCCTACAGTGGGGATTCCGCTGCCGTTTTTCAGTTCCGGCGGTACTTCTTTGGTCACCTTTTCTGTGATGACTTTTATTTTCTTTAAATTGAACTATGCGGATCGGAATAGTTTGGTCTAAGGTTTTATAAACGATTCAAATATTATTCGATCTTTTTAAGTAGTTGACGGAATTGTTGATGGATTTCAGTATTGGTTCTGCATTTCGCATGGAATGATTTTCTTAACGAAGAAGTCGTTGCATTTAAAATCAAAAGCCAATTGGATCGCATCCACTTTGTTTTTACAAAATCTATTTTTGCAAAACTGTTTTTTGCCCCAAAAAATGCTTTGTTTAAATTCTTAATGCAATCCCGTGAATTTCCTTCGAAATAGAGTCCACCTATTTGTCAAAATAGGCTTTTGATCATCGAAATCCCGTTGTCGAGTTGATGGTTTTTCTTCTGAAGTTGGATACATTGCCACGTTTTATTCTTCATTCAAGTTAATACCATTTGGACCATCAATAGATCTGATTTCCCACAAAAAAAGCCGCCCATTCTGGCGACTTTATTTGATCAATTATTCTCTTTTTGTCTAGTTGTTCGCAAAATTAGATTCCACTGCTTCCGGAGTTAGAACCCGTTTTGCGAATCGGTATTTCGGTCCCCAGTAAGAATCATTCAGTGATGAGATCATCACGCCTCGAGATGTGGCCGCATGAATGAACTTTACCTCTCCTTCTTCGTCCACGCTTTCTATGATTCCGACGTGGGTGATTCTGTTTCCGCCTTTGTGTGAAAAAAAGATTAAATCTCCTTTCTGCAGATGTTCTTTTTCAACACTATCGCCTTCTTGCGCTTGTGCGGCAGCAACTCGTGGCAGATTCATTCCAGCAGCACTAAAAACTGAAAGCACGAAAGCTGAACAGTCTATCCCTTTTCTGGTCATTCCACCATATCGGTATGGTGTTCCAAGATAGGATTCTGCTTCGGATAAGATTTCGTCTATTTTCTGGGTGAATCTGATGGCTTTTGCGATTTCCTCTTTTTTGATGGCTGCTTCCATGCTTTTTGCGGCAGCTGCCTTTTCTTGTGCAAAGCTATTGAGTAATTGCGCTTTTGCGACTTCTAATTTTTTATTATCTATTGAGGCAAGTTTGGCATTTGTTTTGTACTCGTTTGAGTAATTGGTCGGCGTTGAAACCACGTAGTTGGATACACATGATTGTAATGAAAAAGTAGCGATAATACCGGCAACATAAAACAGAACTCTTTTCTTCATATATATTTATTTGTCCGTGTTAAAAAGTAATATTTGTTTTTAAATGCAACACAAAAGTAGATATTCGAGTTAAAAAAAGGGTGAAAACACCTTTTTTGAAAACCTCTTTTAACACATTTTAACATTACTTTTTTGAATGTTAAAGAAATTGGAGCCGCAATCCCTTTATTTAAGGGGTTGCGTTTTTATTTTTATTAAGATTTCTTAACATTTATATAGACTGTCTATTTGTATTATGCAATTCTTCTATAAAACCTCCTAGAAACCAAAGAAGCCGCTTCGGTAAGGAGGCGGCTTCCAATCTTATCTCATCATTTGTTATCTGGTAAAGAGCAATTCCCGGTATTTGGTCATTGGCCAAAGTTCATCGTCAACCAACATTTCCAATTCGTCTGACGCATTTCTAATCTCATTAAAAAGAGGTTTTACCTCATTGCAAAACGCTTCCGCCATTTTGTGGGAATCTTCGATTGCTTTTGCTTTTTTGGTCGCAGCCAAAAGTTTTTCCACTCCCACTTTCATGATGGAGATATGCTCAGATATCTCTGCAATCATGCTCATCTGTTCTTTGGCTAAAGTTCTGAATTCTTGATCGCCAAAAATCTCTTTCAATCCTTTCACATTTTCAATCAGCCTGTTTTGATAATTGATAGCACAAGGAACGATATGGTTTCTAGCAATATCCGCTAACACCGTTGCCTCAATGGAAACCATGGTGGAGTATTTCTCTAGTTTGATTTCGTTTCTAGCCTCGATTTCGCGGTGCGAATAAATTCCGAGTTCTTCATAAAGATCCACAAATTTTTGGTCCAGCTCCCTGCTCAAAGCTTCAGGAGTGGTCTTCAAATTTTTCAAACCGCGCCTTTTAGCCTCTTTCGCCCACTCTTCTGAGTATCCGTCACCTTCAAACATTATGTTTTTTGAGACTTTAATATATTCCCTCAACACATTGAAAATCGCTTCATCTTTCTTTAAACCGGTTTCAATCAGCGCATCTACCTCTTTTTTGAAATCCCTCAACTGTTTTGCGACAATGGCGTTCATCACAGTCATTACTTCGGCACAGTTTGCTGAAGAACCTACCGCTCGGATTTCGAATTTATTTCCCGTAAAGGCAAATGGCGAGGTCCTGTTTCTGTCTGTATTGTCCAACAATATCTCCGGGATCTTACCAACGACATTGAGTTTCAGTTCGGTTTTTTCCTCCGGCGAAAGTTTTCCATCGGTCACTTTTTCCAGTTCTTCTAAAACACCGAAAAGCTGAGTCCCAATGAAAGCCGAAATAATCGCAGGCGGAGCTTCATTAGCACCTAGTCGGTAATCGTTGCTTGCCGAAGCAATGCTCGCCCTCAACAGATCTGCATAATCGTGAACCGCTTTGATGGTATTGACAAAGAAGGTCAGGAACTGCAAATTCTTTTTCGGGTTTTTTCCCGGGCTTAAAAGATTTTCGCCCGTATCTGTTGCCAAACTCCAGTTGTTGTGTTTCCCGCTTCCGTTCACTCCCGCGAAAGGTTTTTCATGGAAAAGGATATGGAAATGGTGTTTGTGCGCAACTCTCGCCATCAAGTCCATCAAAAGAGAATTGTGATCCACCGCAACATTCACTTCTTCAAACATCGGTGCCAATTCGTATTGATTGGGCGCAACCTCGTTATGTCGGGTTGTCACGGGAATTCCCAGTTGCATGCATTTGATCTCTAATTCTTTCATGAAATTCATCACCCGGGTCGGAATGGATCCGAAATAATGATCGTCCAGTTGCTGTCCTTTCGCGGGTGAATGTCCGAGCAAGGTTTTTCCTGTGATCACCAAATCTGGTCTGGACTGATAAAGAGCGGAATCCACCAAAAAATATTCCTGTTCCCAACCCAAAGTCGGAGTTACTTTGGTCACATTTTTATCAAAATAAGATTTGCAGATATCGGTAGCCGCTTCATCAACTGCACTTAATGCACGCAAAAGTGGAGCTTTATAATCTAAAGTTTCGCCAGTGTATGAAATAAAAATGGAAGGAATACACAATGTGGTTCCTAAAATAAAAGCTGGCGAAGTGGGATCCCATGCCGTGTATCCTCTTGCTTCAAAAGTATTTCTAATTCCTCCGTTCGGGAAAGATGACGCGTCGGGTTCCTGCTGGATCAACATGCCTCCGGAAAATCTTTCGATAGCCCGATCACTTTCGAAAGGCGTGAAAAACGAATCGTGTTTTTCCGCGGTAGTTCCGGTTAAAGGCTGAAACCAGTGGGTGTAGTGGGTAACTCCTTTGCTTAAAGCCCAATCTTTCATCGCCACGGCGATTTGGTCTGCAACATCGCGTTGGATTTTGGTTCCCTTCTTTATCGCATTCTGAATGGAGGTGAATGCTTCTTTGGTTAAGTACGATCTCATCGTTTCCTCAGAGAAAACGTTTTGGCAAAAAAGTTCGGATAGTTTTGCGGGAAATTTAACCGCATTGTCTCTTCTGAAATCTTTAAAAGAAAGTGTTTCTAGTGCTTTGAACCTTAAATTTGACATAATGCATGTGTTTTGATAGGGCAAAATTATGAAAAAATACATTACAAAATGTTTTTACCCCATATTTTTTAGGGGTGTTAATTAAATTTTAATTTTTTTATAGTTTGATTCAATTTTAAGATGAACAATGATTAATCACCTCTATAAACCAAAAAATAGGAAATTTTGCGGGTTTGTATTATCTTTGCGAAAAGATACACCTATGGTAAATTCACGAGCAAGAGAAACTACAGAAGCGATTGAGCGGCTTTATGTTTCCATGCGTCACTTATTCTATCGCGGTTTTTTCAAACCATCCGGGATCTCCGGAGAAAGTCTTAGAAATTTATTATTGACCATCAACCCCGAAATCTACGGGACAATGGGCATTCCCAACAAGGTTGAACTCAATGGATTGCTTTATGTTTTAGACCGGCTTCCGGAAGGAATCGAGGAATGTTCATTCATCCACCTGACTTCCGATGAAGGTTTTGAAAAGGGAAGTTTCGAGGTCATCGTTCCGAAAAAAAGAAGGAGAAACTGCTACAGAATTGATGAGCACCAGATGAATATTGAAGTTCTTCTTGGCCGTTCGGAAATTTATGATATTTTGACCCACCTTACCTTCCTTTATATAGAAGCAGACAAAGTTCGCAACCTCGCCTTTGTCTCAGATGAAAACGACAAGCCGACCAGAGCCTGGAAAATCATCGAGGAAGTAGCGAAAGGGGAAAAGAAATTCAGCCGCAAAGAAAAGGAAGTGGCACTCATCCATCTTTCTTCACTTTTGGGTAGAACATTTGACGAAACTTTGGAAGCCTACAACAATTTCGGCGACGATAAAAATCCGGACCGGCTTTTCAAAATCATTTATCATTTAGGAAACGAGAGCTTTAATGATGACAAGAAAATCCGTGAAAGGGAAGTCCACTTTTCGGCGATCTTGAGGGAAAGAGTCGGCCACCACTTTTTCGGGGAAAAATGGGCGAACAAAGTAAAGTCGGTTTTGGCAGAAAACAATCTGCACATGCGTCCTTTGCACATTATTTCCGCAAATATGCATTCGGTGAAAAACATGCTTTATGGAAATGACGCGCTGGGAAAAAAGGCAACCAAAAACGTGGACTATAAAATGTATGAGGAGATTTCCAACAAGAAATCGCTTCAGGAAAAAGTGCTTTCCCATTCTCTGGAGGCAGGATTGATCTCTATTGACGACCAAAGCGGAAGCAATATCGCAGTTCAACTAATCGATTTGTCGAAAACCGATTTGAAAAACACCCCTTTCTCGGGAATCAAGTTTTCCGGGGACGACGTGGTGATGGTTTTCGATTACGCTTTCGGTGAGCAAGCCTATGAAATCATGGACGAACTATTAAGACCTTATGATTACAATGGCGAGATTTACACCATGAAAGTAAAATCCATTTCGATTATGGGAAAAGCAGGAATTCTGATGGGCGAAAAAGGCGACATCATGATTCCAACTTCACACGTTTTCGAAGGTACTGCAGACAATTACCCTTTCCATAATGCATTGCAACTTTCAGATTTTCAGGATGATGAACTGCAAGCGTTTGAGGGCGGAATGGTGACCGTTTTGGGAACTTCACTTCAAAATAAGGATATTTTAAAATATTTCATGGAAACTTCCTGGAAGGCGATCGGGCTTGAAATGGAGGGCGCTCATTATCAGAAAGCGATCCAGGTGGCCTCAAAAATCCGCCACCACATATCAGAGGATCTTTTTGTAATGTATGCTTATTATGCTTCGGATAATCCTTTGGAAACTGGTTCCACCCTTTCTTCAGGCGGACTTGGTTTGACGGGTGTGAAACCGACTTATTTGATTACTTATCGAATTTTGGAGAAAATTTTGGAAAGTGCCAAAACCGGCACCAAAAAATAAAACCAACAAATTTTAACGCAAATCCTTTCATTCCATACGATTGAAAGGATTTTTTTGGGGGAGTTCACCGAAGATTTGAAATTATTTTAAATCTTTATCTTTGGTCAAATTTTATTTCAACAATGCAGAAACTTCTTCTTACCATCGTCTTTTCGGCAATTTGCACATTATCTTTTTCTCAGCAGAACGCCTATTATCAGCAATCCGCAAAATATAAAATGGATATCGATATTGATGCGCAGAACTTTACCTATCAAGGAAATCAAACCTTAACTTACACCAATAATTCTCCGGACGAACTGAAAGTAGTCTATTTTCATTTGTACTGGAATGCTTTCAAACCGAATTCCATGATGGACCAAAGAGTTCAAAGCCAGGGAAAAAATGGGGATTCAAGGTTGCAGACGAATGGTATTTCAAGATTGGCTTCGATTCCCAAAAATGAAGAAGGTGCCCAAAACATTCATTGGATCAGACAAAACGGAAAGGATCTGAAATTTGAAATCCAGGAAACCATTATGAAAGTGGAGCTGGATACGCCCATTAAACCAAATTCCTCCACTACTTTCACCATGGAATGGGATGCCAATATTCCGATGCAGATCCGCCGCGCCGGAAGAAATAACCGCGAAGGGATCGACATGACCATGACGCAGTGGTACCCGAAAATTGCGGAATATGATTATGATGGCTGGGCGACTTTTGACTATATCGGAAGGGAATTTCATGCGCCGTTCTCTGATTTTCAGGTCAATATTAAAATCGACAAAGACTATGTCATCGGTGCCGGTGGAATTTTGGAAAATCCCTCAGAAGTAAAAGGATATGAGCCAAACGCAAACATTAAAACCGATTCCAATAACAAGGCCACCTGGAAATGGACTGCGAAAAACATTCTGGATTTTGCCTTTGCAGCAGATCGCGATTACACCGTGGAAACCTTCACCATCTTGGATGGGCCAAAAGTTTTTTATGTTTATCAAAAATCAGAAAAAACCAAACTTTGGGAAGAATCAAAACCTTATGTTACGAAGTTTTTCCAGTTGATGAATGCCACTTATGGAAAATATGCTTATCCAAGCTATTCTTTTATTCAGGGCGGTGATGGCGGAATGGAATATGGAATGTGTACCATGATGCTGGGCGAAGGAAGATCCTTGGAGGGATTGGTCGGATTGATGGTTCACGAAGGCGGACATTCCTGGAACCAACAAATGATGGCGTACAACGAAAGTATGCGACCATGGATGGACGAAGGTTTCACGAGTTACTATGACGATCTGATCATGCACCAACTTTTCCCGCCGAAAGAAGCGGTTGCAAATCCTTTTGTAAACACCATTAATTCTTATGTTAATTTCACAAAAACGGGAAAAGAAGAACCAGCTGTTTGGCTAGGTGATCACCACGACGACGGAAGAGCTTATTCAGTAGCAAGTTACGTGAAAGGAGAACTTTTTTTGGTGCAACTCGGCTATATTGTGGGTGAACAGAATTTGTCTTTAATTATGAAAGAATTTTTCAACCAGTGGAAAATGAAACATCCGACCGACAGAGATTTTATGCATGTGGCGCAGAAAATTTCGGGAATGGATTTGAAATGGTTTCAACATTATTGGATCAACACGACGAAAACCATTGATTACGCCATCAAAGACGTGAAATACGACAAAACTTCTACCACCATCACTTTAGAAAACAAAGGCTCCATTCCGATGCCGATTGATTTTTCCGTTTTAACTAAGGATAAAAAAGTGGTGAATTACCAAATCCCGATGAACATGACGCACATTTGGAAATCGAAGGATATTTATGGCGATTTCAAAACTTTAGATTATTGGAAATGGACGCAGAAAGAATATAGCTTCACCATTCCTTATAACAAATCGCAAATTTCTGCTTTGGGAATTGACTTTTCACAGAGATTGGCGGATGTGAATCCGGCGGATAATTTTATAGAAGTGAAGTAGCAGGAAACTTACCGGGAAATTGCCTGGTGAATTTTTAGAAATTAAATTCCGATTCCCGTCCATTGTATCCCGTTCCCATAAATAAAATAAAATATGACCTCAATCGTAATTAACATCGGCAACACCAACATCAGATTCGGACTCTTTGAGGATGAAAACTGTGACATTTCCTGGATCATGAACACCAAACCCTACCGAACCAGCGACGAACTGCAGATGCAGTTTATGATGATGTACCAAACCCACCATATCGATGCGGAAAAAATCGACAAAATCATCATCGGTTCAGTGGTTCCGCAGTTAACCCACGATATTTCCAGAGCGATACAAAAAATTCATGGTAAAAAGCCGGTAATGGTAGACCGCAATACGCACTCCGAAGTGCAGCCGAAATCGCGGCAGATGGGATCGGATATTTATGCAAACCTTGTTGCGGCACGTTATCTTTATCCCGAAAAAAAGAAAATCATCCTGGATTTCGGAACGGCCTTAACGGCAAGCTGCATTGATGAAAAAGGCGAAACTTTAGGAGTCATCATCGCGCCGGGAATTATCACATCTTTAAATTCCTTGGTTGGAGAAACAGCGCAACTCCCTGAAATCGAACTTGTAAAACCCAAAAGAGTTCTGGGTTTAGACACCGTGTCCTGCATGCAAAGCGGAATGGTTTATGGTTTTTTGGGAATGGTGGAAGGCTTCATTGACCGGATTAACAAAGAAGTTGAAGACGATTGCTTCGTGGTAGCAACCGGCGGTGTATCCCATATCTACGCACCATTGACGGACAAAATCCATGTTGCAGACCGGCTGCATACTTTGAAAGGACTGTACTTTTTGGGGAAGGACTTATAGAGATGCGATTGATCGACTGCAAAGCTACCTTTTATTCTTAAAAAAGGTCTTCACTATTTCAGAACATTCGTTTTCTAAAACTCCGGTCACCACCTGTGTTTTGGGATGAAGAGTCAGGTTTTTGTTGATGAATCCGCGCTGTTCGTCTCTTGCTCCAATGACCAGTTTAGATATCTGCGACCAGTTCAATGCCCCCGAACACATCACGCAAGGTTCCAGTGTGACATACATGGTGCAGTTCTGCAGATATTTTCCGCCTAAAAAATTGGCGGCTGCTGTGATTGCCTGCATTTCAGCGTGTGCGGTGACATCATTCAGGGTTTCGGTAAGATTGTGGGCTCTCGCAATAATTCTGTTGCCGGAGACAATGATGCAGCCGATTGGAACCTCATCTTTCTCCAAGGCGGCTTCTGCTTCCTGCAGGGCGATTTTCATGAAATATTCGTCGGAAAACATCGAGATTCGTTTTTATGGGATTATTCAAAATTCATGGCTAAAGGAAGCCTGAAACGGTAACGAACCGGCATTCCGTTTATCTGAGCGGGTTCGAATTTTTCGGGAAGCAGGTACATTGCGATTTCCGCTTGCCGATTGAAGGTGAAATTATCTCCCACTGCATGTACCGAAGTGATGCTTCCGTCTCTTTCCACCACGAATTCTACACTGGTTTTCAATTGTTCCTGATTAGCCAAAACAGCGTCGGAATAAAACAAATCCGCCACTTGACCCCGCAGATTATTGAATCCTCCGGGATATTTAGCTTCTTGTTCTAAGTCCGTTTTTTTTGGATTAGCCAGCTCCACTTTGGGCAGGTTGGGAATTTTCAACCGATCCAGGTCTTCGCGGTTTTTTACTTTGATAAGTGCACCCACTAATGCCGTGTTTTGAATGCTGTCTATTCTGCGGATGAATTCCGAAAAGTCTTTTTTGATGTTGATTTTAGCCGAGAAATCAGATTCTGAGTCGAATTTTTTTTTGAACTCGTTATTCAGCATAAATCTCTGATAGTCAAAGAAATTCTTCACCGACTTGAACTCCGTGTTTTGCTGGCCAAAAACGAAATTCAGGGTGAGAAATAAGAAAAAAGAGAAATAATATTTCATTGGGGACTAATCTTTGGTAAATGTAGAAAAAATTTCGGAAGAAGTGGGAAATCAAGATTTTCCAGAACTCAGGTTTCTCCCCATTTTTAGGTAAGTCCGTTGAATTGGCTGTTGAACAACGCTAAATTTTGATTTTTGCGAAAACCAAGGACAAGGTGTCAGCAAAAAAACTTTGAAAGAAAAACCGACCGTATTGATAGCCCGGATCGCAGCGGTTACCCCGCAATTGCGTTGGGAAAGTTGCTGTATGAGGAGTATGAGCGGAGAGCCGGACCGAAGTTGGAAAGAAGACAAAATGCTGAAGCTCCAAAAAAAATCCCGCCAAAAGTGACGGGATGTTGGTATATTCTTCTGGAATATTATTCTGCTGCTGGAGCTTCTGCTGCTGGAGCTTCACCTTCAGTAGTTGCTTCTACTTCTTCTTCATCTTCTTCCTCGACTGCTCCACCTTTCATAGCGGTTCTAGACATCTTAACGGCTACTACAACCGCATTGTCCGGATGCATGAAAGTGAATCCGTTGGTTTTGATGTCTCCCACATAAAGTTTGTTTCCGATTTTCAAAGGAGTAACGTCGATTACCACCTCGTCTGGAAGGTTTGCAGGGATTGCTTTCAGTTTCAGTTTTCTGAAAGACTGGCGAAGCGCCCCACCTGCAACAACTCCTTTTGCACGACCAATGATTCTTACCGGAACTTCCATGATAACTGGTTTGTCATCTGCCAGCTGATAGAAATCTGCGTGTAGGATTTTGTCTGTAATCGGGTGAAACTGGATGTCCTGAAGTACGGCAGGAATAGTGTTTCCGTCAACCTCAATAGATACCGTGTGTGCTTCAGGAGTGTAAACCAACCCTTTGAAAGATTTTTCTTCCGCAGAAAAGTTTATAGTTTCTGTACCTCCGTAAACAACACAAGGAACTAAATCAGCATTACGTAAAGCTTTAGTAGACTTTTTGCCCACGCTTTCTCTTTTTGTACCTTGAATTGTAATTGATTTCATGATGAAACGTTTAAAAATTTAGGGTGCAAAGGTACAAAAAAAGATTCAAGAATCAAGTAATCTGTTTTTTACAGCTTCCATTTATTTGAAAAAAAGAGACTTCTGCGGAAATCTCTTTTTTTTATTTTATTTGAATAGCGTTTAAATAATAAACTTGTTGCTGATCGATCTGTGTTCGTGCACCATTTTCATCACATCTGCGAAAAGTTCTGCGCAGGAAAGGACCTCAATTTTGGCGGTCAAATCTGTTCTTACCGGAATGGTGTCTGTGACGATGACTCTGGAAATTTGGGATTTCTCGATATTTTCATAGGCTTTTCCAGAAAGGACGCCGTGTGTAGCCATAGCGCGCACTGATTTTGCGCCGTTTGCGATCAGGATATCTGCTGCTTTACAAAGTGTTCCGGCGGTATCGATCATATCGTCTATCAAGATTACGTTTCTATCTTTCACATCACCGATCAGGAACATTTCCTCTACTACGTTTGCTTTTTTCCTTTCTTTGTAGCAGATGACCACTTCTGCTCCTAAGTGACCTGCATAATTTTTTGCCCGCTTTGCACCGCCCATATCTGGTGATGCAATGGTGAGGTTATCAAGCTTTAAATTTTGTATGTATTCAATAAAAATCGTGGAAGCATAGAGGTGGTCTACCGGAATTTCAAAGAATCCCTGAATTTGGTCCGCGTGAAGGTCCATCGTCATCACTCTGGTTGCACCGGCCGCGGTGAGCAGATTTGCAACGAGTTTTGCGCCAATTGGTGCTCTGGGTTGGTCTTTTCGGTCTTGTCTTGCCAAACCGTAATATGGAAGAACTACGGTAATGCTTTTTGCAGAAGCTCTTTTGGAAGCATCAATCATCAGCAGCAGTTCCAGGAGGTTATCTGCCGGCGGAAATGTGGATCCAATTAAGAATACTCTGCCACCACGCACAGACTGATCCAAAACGGGTTCAAATTCTCCATCGCTGAATTCCTGCACCTTGATTTTACCGAGTGGTTGGCCATAGTAGGTGGCGATTTTTTCTGCTAAAGCCTTACTTGTTCTGGTGGAAAACAGGTAACTTGCTTGATCTGTCATTTTTACTTTTTTAATAGATGCGCAAATTTAAAAAAATAAAACCACCCAAAAGAATTTCGGGTGGTTTTTAAGTCTATCTTAATTTCCTGATTCTTTTTTAAGGAAAAGTGACACCGCTGTACGTATTCACATTGACGAATGGCAAGGTGGAGCCGTATTTGTTATTAATGGCTTTGATAAACTCGTTTGCCAAAATGGCGTAACCTCTTCCTGTAGGGTGAACTCCATCCAGTGAAAAAGATCCTCCTGTCACGAAAGTTGCGGTGTATTTCACTCCGTCAAACTGGATTCCGGATGTGGCATTAAGCTGAACCATTTTCGCATTGGCATCCACAAAAGCGTATCCCTTCGCGTCTGCAGCAGCCTTGATGGTCTGGTTATAAGCCGTGATTGCAGAATTTACTTCAGCAACTTCTGTCGAAGTAAGCACATATTTATCTTCAAATGGATATGCAATTCCTCTTGCCGCCAATGATGTAGGAACGGTTGGAGGCAAAGTTGCGTTTGACCCAATTGCAGATTTGGTGGTTAATGGAACAAGGTCACCTGCTTTCGCCTGTCGAGCTTGTCCATAAGTTGCACCTAAATAGGGCGCAAGAGCTACCAAAGTCGGATTTCCAGAGTTTGCAGCAACCAAGGTAATTTGAGCACCAAGATCCGCAATGCTTTCATCTTTCAGCAACAAAGGATTTGCTGCAGTTTTTGAAAGCGGTTTGATCCTATCTCCCGCTCCCAAAGTGGTCAAGATTTGGTTAAGTGGCCCATAAAGCTGAGCATTAAGCGCATCAATATTCGCATTACCCGCTTCAACACTTCCTTGTCCCAATACCGCAACAGTAAGCGGGTTGTAAGGAATGGTGGTAAGTGACGGAATTGAAGTCACACTTGGGATATTTGCGATAACCCCTTTTGCGTTTGTGGTGGCAATCTGACTGATAAGAAGATTATAATAGGTTGCAAATTCTGTTGGCGGGGTCAAAGGTTCGATGGTGCTGTCACCACCTGCAAGCGCATACAATAAAGCGTCATTGCTCCCTATCCATAATGAAAAGAAAGTCGGCTGTTGCTGGATAAAATCTGCAATTACCGAAGTGGTGGTGGAACTCGCAAACCTCACAAAATAAGGGTTTGCCGTTTTTGGTGTAGTCATCAAACCTGCGGGGTTTCCATATCCCGGAGCAAGCAAGTGGGAAACCCGTGCACCGGGAACTCCCATATTGTTATATGGACGACCGGCTGTAACATTATCCAAATCTGCACCAGGTGCGCTTGGAACCGGTGACAATGCCCCATCAACAACTTTTAGGGTAAGTTTGCCATAAAAACTAGTTCCTCCGCTGGCATTGAACAAATTGGTGAAGCCACCCACATTATTTGGCATCATTGGTTGCTTAAAAGCTCCACCACCCGCCAACTGCATTTGTTTGGCAATCATTGAAGGATAAGATTCATTTTGACCATCAGAATATAGCGTACCATCTCTGTATCCGGCAGTTAGTGAGTTTCCTAATGCAATGTAGTTTTTAAAATCTGCATTGCCACTTGTAACCACCACGCTGCTTACATCGCGATCAAAGTCAGTTTTACAGCTCACTGTAAGTAAAAGTGCTGAAACAGCAACAGTTGAAATTAATATCTTTTTCATAGTTATATCTTAAAATGCATTATAAGAAAGACCTAAACCAAAATAGTAAGCTTTGGCTTTTGCCTGTCCGTTGAAGTTATAGAACTCATTATTTACTTGTCTTGGCTTTTGGAAATTGTAAGCTCCTGACAGGTCAATTCCGAATGACTTGTATTTATATCCGATACCTCCTGTGATTACGTTTGCTTCGAAGGATGGGCTTTCTGCACTGAAATCTTTATCCGCGTAAGGAGTTTCGTCATGATAATAACCTAACCTTCCTGCGAAATTGTCGGTAAACATATACTGTGTCCCAAATCTCCAAGTTTGCGTGCTCTTCCAATTTTTTGGTACCACTGAAACGGTTGGGTCGTTTGCCTGGTTCCCTGCTGGAGCATGGTCAAAGTCAAGAACTAAAGTACCGTATTGATCCCATCCGGAATAATTGAAGTCTCCGGAAACCTGCCATTTCGGGGTCACTTTGTAGGTCACACCGATGGTGTATTCATCAACCAAAGGTAAAGTAGCTTTGAATCCGTCTTTTCCGGCCGCATCCAATCCAAGTGATGAATAGAGACTTTGCGAGATATTAAATGTAGCAACACCTTTCTTTGCCTCCATATCTACCGGTGAACGGTATGCAACGCTCACATCCAATTTATCGGTCGGCCTGAAATAGAAGCCTAAACCAAATCCGGTTCCGGTTGCTTTGTCATCTTTCAGGTTCACAGATCCGCCAAGTTGGTGCACTGATTTTGTCCAATCCACGGTGCCTTTAGCATAGATAAAGCTACCACCCAAAGAAACCCATGGGGCCAGTTTCACGGAAACCATAGGCTGGAAATAAAGTGCTTCTAATTTAATTTTTTGCACAATTTCACTTCCTGCCCAGTTATCAGGCCATTCTACCGTACTTCCATAAGGAGTCGCAAAACTGAAACCAACTGAAACATCATCAAGCACTTTGTATGCGATTGCCGCATAGACCGGTGTTCCCAAAGGATTATTGGTTTGTGCACTTTCCAAAGTTTGAAGATTTTGATAATCTACTTGCGCCTTGATACCAAATCCACCCGCGGCAACACTTAATTTATTCGGAATGAAAGACATTCCTGCCGGGTTGAAGAATGCAACACTCGCATCTTCAGCATGAGCACTGGTGTGAGCCATCGCCAATTGTTTCACGCCTTGCAGAGAAACTCTAAATCCTCCCGCATAAACAATTGTGCCAGCCAATAGTGCTGTAGTTACAACAATTTTTTTCATAAAGTTCTTTATTATTGGTTTCAAATATAAAATTATTTTCTAAACATTTGTTAATAAATCTTAAATTTTTTTAAACGAAATCAGTATTATAATGACCGTTTAATTATTTCCGGAATTTAAATCTTACCCAAAAGCACTTTCCATAATAATTTTCAATATATTTTCACCAGTTATTTCCCACGGTGTTTAAATCAAATAACAGCTATAAAAATTTATATTTCCGCGAGATTTGCGATTATATGATTTACATAATATTTGCCAAATAATTATGGAATCTATAAATAAATTCCCATTTTTTTAAAAATGAAAATAAATCCACACAAAAAGCCCGCACTACAAGTTACACAAAAAAAATTATACTAAATTTGCAGATATTATATAGTAAAAATTATGAGTTGTGGATGCAAAACATCCGGCGATTCGTCTCATTCATGCGGAACAAAATCCGAGAATGGCTGTGAAAAAGTAGATACCTGCGGAAATAGCTATAAATTAAGCGTTTTCGATTGGCTCTCTGATATCAATAACCCTCCCCAATCCAAATTTGATTTTGTGGAAGTGAGATTCAAGAACGACCGGAAACAATTTTATAAAAACGTACATCACTTGCCGCTCCATATTGGGAGTGTAGTAACAGTAGAGTCGAGTCCCGGTCACGATATAGGTGTAGTAAGCCTCACCGGAGAGCTGGTCAAAATTCAGATGAAAAAGAAAAGAGCATCTGAAGAAAACCCTCTCAAAATTTACCGAATTGCCAACCAAAAAGATGTGGAAGTTTGGCAAGAAGCAAGGAAAAAAGAAGAATCCGTAAAAATTCAGGCCAGAAAAATCGCTTATGCGCTAAACCTTGCCATGAAAATTACCGATGTGGAATTTCAGGGCGATGGTCAAAAGGTCACCTTCTACTACACTGCCGATAGCCGTGTAGATTTCCGCCAGTTGATTAAGGAATACGCTCTTGCTTTCCGGACCAAAATCGACATGAAACAGATCGGCTTCCGACAAGAAGCTGCAAAAGTCGGCGGAATCGGTTCCTGCGGAAGAGAATTGTGCTGCTCAACCTGGCTCACCGATTTCAGATCCGTCAACACCAATGCCGCACGTTATCAGCAATTGAGCATCAATCCACAAAAGTTGGCAGGACAGTGCGGAAAATTGAAGTGCTGTTTGAATTACGAACTCGACAGTTATCTGGATGCTTTAAGTGATTTTCCGTCTTCATCCACTACTTTGGACACCGAAAAAGGAAAGGCATTCTGCATTAAAATTGATGTTTTCAAGAAAAGAATGTGGTTTGCATACGTGGACCATTCCATGGCATGGTACGATTTGGAAGTTCAGGAGGTGAAAAAACTAATCGCCCAAAACAAACGTGGCGAAAAAACGCCGCCGCTTGAAGATCTGAAAATAGTAGATCTTCCTACAAAATCTGTGGACTTGATCCAGGAAAGCAATATCGAAAGATTCGACCGGAAATCCAGAAACCAGGGAAAAAACCAGAACAGAAGAAATTCCGGCGGAAACCAGAAAGGTCCTGGTAATCAACGCCAGAACCAAAAACCCGAAAACCGTTCCCCGGAAAACAAACCTGCAGAAAAACAAGGCGAAAGAAGGAAAAACAATCCGGAACGAAACCAGACAAAGTCTGGAAATCAGCAGAACCCACCTCAAAAAAAATTCAAAAAGAAATTTCAGCCAAAGCGTGATAACAATGCATAAGATTGTAGCACTATTTTTCGTTTTGCCGGTGGTTTTGAGTTGCGGCAACACTTCCGAAAAAGTTTATATGAAAAACCTGGATGGAGCTTGGAACAAAAAATCCGAGCAGAATTTTGACTTTAAAGTCAATGATTCTCAACATCCAAAAAACATTATATTTGTTGTAAGAAACAACAATGAGTATCCCTACAGCAACATTAGATTGATCGTGAATTTTTCTGAGGTAAAGTCTAAAAAGAAAAGTACGGACACCCTGAACTATATTCTTGCTAAACCAAACGGAGAGTGGCTCGGAAAGGGTTTTGGAGATACCAAGGAAATTATGTTTCAGTACAAGTTGAATTACAAATTTCCGGAAAACGGCGATTATAAGATCGGGATCATCCAAGCGATGAGAACCGACAACCTGAAAGGAATTGAAGATATTGGTGTAAAAATAGAATCGGCAAAACCGTAGCATCATTTATGGAAAACACAAAAAATCAAGGAAATAAACCAAAAGCAACATTTCCACTTCCGCCCAAAAAAATCAAAAACGCCGGCTGGAAAAAGTGGGTGAAATTTATCTGGATTGGATTAATCGCGCTGGTTATTGGAATTGCGGCACTGTTTTTTGCGGTTTCACAGGGATTTCTGGGAAGCATGCCCGATGTGAAAGAACTGGAAAATCCGGATATCTACGTGGCTTCCGAAATTTATTCCTCAGACGGAAAGCTTTTGGGCAAGTTTGAAAAAGAGAAAACAATGCCGGTGACCTACAAAGAATTGCCTCCTTATTTAATCTATGCACTTCAGGCCAAAGAAGATGAGCGTTTTAAGGAACATTCCGGGATCGACCTGCAATCTGTGGCAAGAGCTGTCGCGTTCGGCGGAAAACGAGGCGGCGGTTCCACCATTACACAGCAGCTTGCCAAACTGCTTTTTACCGGAACTGCTTCGCAAAACAGACTTCAACGTTCATTTCAAAAACTCAAAGAATGGGTAGTAGCGGTAAGTTTGGAAAAACGCTACACCAAGGAAGAGATTATCACCCTGTATTTCAATAAGTTTGACTTCGTGAATAATGCAAACGGAATCGAAATGGCTTCACGAATCTACTTTAACAAAAACGCATCCAAGCTCACCTTACCAGAAGCAGCAATGTTTGTGGCCATGCTTGAAGCTCCGGTAGCAAATAACCCGCTGAGAAATCCTGATCGTGCCAAGCGAAGAAGAGATGTGGTCTTAGACCAAATGTTAAAGACCGGTTACCTAGACCAGCAAACCTATCAAAAAGCCATTGATACTCCAATAACCCTGGATTATCACCCGGTGAAATCGATCGACGAAGGATATTCCGCATATTACAAATTTTATCTTAGAAAAGAAATCGATAATTATTTAAAGGATTACGAAAAGAAAACCGGAAAAACTTTAAACCTCTATAAAGATGGCTTGAAGATTTATGTCACCCTGGATTCCAAGATGCAGACCTATGCAGAAGAAGCGATTAGGGAACACTTGACCGACCTGCAAAAAAGATTTGACGCAGAACAGCGTGGCAGAAAACAAAGACCTTTCTACTACCTTAATGACCAGCAGATCAACAATCTAATGGTTCAGGCCATGAAAAGGACGGGCAGATACAAACAGCTGAAAGCAGCCGGTGTTCCAGAAGATTCCATCATGATCGATTTCAAAACACCGATCAAAACTTCCAGATTTACCTGGGATGGCGAAGAAGAGGTGGAAATGTCTCCATGGGATTCCATCCGTTACCACAAACAGATTGCGCAAGCCGGCTTAATGTCCATGGTTCCGGGAACGGGGGAAATAAAAGCATGGGTGGGAGGAATCAACTGGCAGCATTTCCAGTATGACCACATCAAACAGGGAAAAAGACAGGTGGGTTCCACCTTCAAACCTTTTGTTTATGCAACTGCAATTATGAAATTGGGAATGACGCCTTGTTCCACCGTTTCCAACGCAACTTATAGAAAGGGGACTTGGACCGTGCAGGGTTCCGGAGGAATGTTGACTTTACGTGATGCGCTCGCTCATTCCAAAAACCCTGTCGCAGTGCGGCTTATCGAAATGACCGGTGTTCCAAGCGTAGTTCAGTTGGCGCGCGATTTAGGAGTAACCGAAGAAATTCCGAACAATTACCCGGTTGCTTTAGGCTCTTCTGACATCACTATTTACGAAATGCTCGGCGCTTACAGCTCTTTCGCCAATTATGGAAACTACATCAAGCCTGAAATGATTTGGCGTATTGAAGACGCAAACGGACGGGTCATCAAAGAGGTAAAACCGGTGACGAAAGAAGTCATGAACGAGCTTTATGCCTACACGATGATCGATTTGATGAAAGGAGTTGCGGAATTTGGAACCGCTTCCGGAGAATTAGGAAGAAGAGGGATTTCCAAAGGTGTAGAAATTGCCGCCAAAACCGGAACCACCCAAAATAATTCCGACGGTTGGTTTATCGGAATAACGCCGAATCTGGCAACCGGAGTCTGGGTAGGTTGGGAAGACCGCGCCACTCACTTTTGGGGAACCGGCGAAGGACAGGGAGCAAAAATGGCATTGCCAATCTGGGCTATTTTCATGAAAAAAGTTTGGGCAGACAAAGCACTCGGAATCTCAACTGATGACAAGTTTGTGAAACCCACCAACTGGACCGGAAGTTGCTCAGACCTGCAAGGTTTAGGTGGATACGGCGATGAAGGCGGTTTGCAGACGATAGATGAACTGAAGAATCCAAAACCGGCAGAATCCGGAAATCCAAATAAAAATTCAACGGGCAAAAAAGAAGAAAATGTGAATGAAAATCTCCACAGCGGAGACGAAATTGACTTTAATAAATAGTGAAAACCTTTTTTGACTTATTACGATTTTAAAGAAATATGATCAAAAATCCCTTTTTCCTGGCATTATTATTCTCCTTTCAATTGCTGTTTTCGCAAAAGATATCTATCCAACCAATCAACGATGAAGGTAATCCATACAAAATGGGATTCATGGGTTTGGCAACGGAAAACCAATATGCGCAGTTTGTTCCGCATTCCGGTTTGCGGCAGATAAAAGGTTTGGATTTTATGATCAATCCGCAAAACAAAAGTTCCAGTTTTTATTTTAATGTTTACAGAAATGAAAATGGGCAACCTGGGAAAGTCATTCATCATGTTCTGATCGAGACCAAGAAAAATGCTAAAAGCCAATTGATTTCGATCGATTTTGATGGCTTGGATCTTCAAATTCCAGAGGAAGGTCTATTTTGCGGAATCGAATGGATTATCGTTTCAAAAAACAGAATGGTTCCCGATATGGTTTTCGCCAAGCAGAATGTAAACGTTTATTATCCGAATATTTCCAACAAAAAATCTGAAACAGAAATTTTATGGCTATTTAAAAATGATAAGTGGGAAAGAAAAATAGATGACGCTTTGGAAAGGAACGCTTTGGATATTATCGTTTATTAAAAATATTTTAGTCTATCGACCATTACATTTTTGTATGTCATTTTTTTTTTAAGTTTGTCAGAAATCAAAAACAAGCTAAGCAATATGAAATACGCTTTCTTATTTTTTCTAGCTTTTACCTTCTTGATATCTTGTAGAAAAGAAGATGAAACCCCTACTAACAAAATTGCGGGTGAGTACAAATTAGTTCAAGCAAAATCCATTTTTACAACTACTGGAGAGCCTATTGTCGTTGATTATTCCCAGCAAAACATCATCTACAATTTTTCGAAAAACAATGTGTTAACCGTTTCTGGCAGCGATAATTATGGGTATAATCCCGGAACTTATCCTTATGAATTTAAGCATGATTATTTATCTGGAACGCCATTAACAGATGCGGAAATAAAAATTGATTTTGTTCTGATTGGGGGTGGTAGCAAAATGCTATTTTCCTCGTCTGGAAACCAAATGAAATTAATTTCATCCTACGTTGACGGAACAGATTTGATTTTTGAAAAAAAGTAGAACTTTCCTTATCAAATAACATTTATCCTTTCAAACCACTGAAAGGATATTTTTTTCCCGAACTTTGAACCATGAATCTCCACAAAATCACCCAGCAATTCCTCAACACCTTTCCAGGCGATTTTTCCGGAAACCCGATGCAGCGGCAAACCCCAAAAGTTTTGTTCGCGACCACAGATTTGGCAGGATTCCAGAATCCGGAACTGATTGTCTTTAATGAAAAACTTTCCGAAGAAATCGGATTGGGAAAAATTGAAACTGAGGAAGATTTGAAATTCATCAATGCCGAAAAAATTCCCCGAAATCTAAAAACCTACGCCACCGCTTACGCAGGTCACCAGTTCGGAAACTGGGCTGGACAATTAGGGGATGGCCGTGCAATATTTGCGGGAGAAATTAAGAACTCCAACGGAAAAACTACCGAACTCCAATGGAAAGGAGCCGGAGCAACTCCATATTCCCGAAATGCAGACGGAAGAGCGGTTCTGCGTTCTTCGGTTCGGGAATACCTCATCAGCGAAGCGGTTCATCATTTGGGAATTCCAACAACCCGCGGTTTATCGCTTTCTTTAACCGGTGAAAAAGTTGTTCGCGATATCATGTATGATGGAAATCCCGCTTACGAACAAGGCGCAGTCATGATGAGAACTGCGGAAAGTTTTCTGCGATTCGGGCATTTCGAACTGATTTCTGCACAAAACGAAATTGAAACTTTAAGAAAACTCGCCGATTTCGCCATTGAAAAATATTTCCCGGAAATTGATGTGGAAAGTCCGGAGAAATATTGGGAATTCTTTCAAATTATTTCCGAAAGAACCGCCGATTTGGTTGTGGAATGGTACCGCGTCGGATTTGTTCACGGCGTGATGAATACCGACAATATGTCGATTCTTGGATTGACGATTGATTACGGGCCGTTTTCTTTTTTGGATGAATACGATTTGAATTTCACGCCAAACACCACCGATTTACCCGGCAGAAGATATGCTTTCGGAAACCAGGCGAAAATTGCCCAATGGAATCTTTGGCAATTGGCAAATGCACTCTATCCATTAATTAAAGATGAAAAAAAATTAGAGAAAACGCTGAATGGGTTCAATGAAACCTTCTGGAAAAAGCACGACAAAATGATGGCTGAGAAATTTGGGCTTCATGAGGTTTTGGAAGGAGACGACCGATTTTTTACCGACGCCCAAAGATTGCTGGAAGATTTGAAATTGGATTACACCCTGTTTTTCAACCGGCTCGAAAAATTTGATGAAAGTTCTGATTTAAAGGAACTTTTCAAAGATGTTTCCTATTCGGTTTTAGGCGAAGAGCAGTATTCGGTTCTTGAAGATTTTCTGAGAAAATATCAAAATCGATTGCAGAAAAACACCATTTCAAGATCAAAATCTTTAGAATTAATGTCTAAAACCAATCCGAAATTCATCCCCAGAAACTATATTTTGTTTGAGTGTATTGAGGAACTGAAGCTCGGGAGAAAGGATTTGCTGCATAAAATCTTACTCGCTTTGGAAAAACCTTATGAAGAAATCTATCCGGAATTTTCCCAAAAAAGGCCATCGAAATATGATGGGCAAACCGGAAGTTCCATGCTTTCGTGCAGTTCCTAAATTTCACTATTTTTGCCAAAAATCACCATTTTGAAATTCAAACAAAAATTTTTTGATTTCCTGAAAACGGTTTTCCCTGCAACAAAATTTGAGTTTTTCCTTTTTCTGGTCTTCCTGACCGCTTATGGAATTTTGGGTACCTATATCGCGATGAATTACCGGATTATTTTTGATGACCGAATTCCGTGGGATGCGTATTTCAGTTTTGACAACCGTGCAATCGTGATGACCGGCGGCGGCTTTGAAAGACATCCGCTTTCAAATTATTTTTTCGGATGGATCCGGGAATTTGCGATGATGATTTCCCATGGAAAAAAAGAGGAGACTTTTCGGTTGGTTTTGGCGTGGTGCAGCAATTTTGCGGTGAGTTTGAGCTTGATCCAGATTTACAAATATTTGAAAAACATCATCCGGCTTACAAAAACGATTTCAGTGTTAATCCTCGTTTTTTTCTCTTTTTTCACCACCCCGATTTTGCTTTCATTCACCCCTGAAACTTACACCTACACCTTGTTTTTTCTGATGCTGTTTAATTATTACGCAGCCTTAAAACTTAAAAAAGACGAGCACATTTCCACAGCTTCCTTGACTTTGGCAACGGTTTCTATCGGGGGTTTCACGGTGACGAATGCTGTTAAGGTTTTCATCCCGCTACTTTTCGAAAACGGTTTGTTTAAAAGTTGGAAGAAATTTGCAAATGCCGCAATTAGGGTTTTTGTTTCCGTTGCTGTTTTTGCGCTGCTTTTCCTTTACCGATTGGATTTCAATTACATGAGGTTTTTCGAAAAATCCGGCGAGCAATATGAAAAGTTTTCAAAACCAAGAGTCACGCCGCTTTGGGACATGGTTTGCTCCTGGTTTTTTGGCGGAAATATGCTTTTTTCGTCATTCGTGATTCGGGATTACCATAATAATAAGGGATTCCAATACAAAGCGCTTTTTATGGAGGTTTACACTTCTGCGGTTCCTTACATTTTCATCGCTTTGGTTTTGGTTTTGGTTTTTTGGGCATATTTCAAAAACTTCAAAAACAAGTTGGTTCAGGTTTTAATGATTTCTTTTTTTGTGGACATCATCATCCATTGTGTCCTGAAATTCGGACTTCACACTTCCTATATTTACGGCGGCCATTTTATTTTTGTGGTTCCGCTGATGATGGGCTGGTTGTTTTATTCGTATAAAAATTCCCCGAAAATGATGTCGTTTCTTTTCGTTACGGTTTCACTTCTTTTGTTGTATTTAGGAATAAATAATTTCTTACGGATGGAAGAATTTTTCGCTTTTCTGAATCAGTACTACAGGTAAATTGAAGCGTATTGACAAAATAAAAATTGCCCCGAATACACAAAAATTCGGGGCAATTTTAAATCATCTCAATTGATGATTCTTATTTATTTTTTCTTTGCCTTCACTTTATCCGCTTCCTCTTTGATGAAAGGATATTTCAGCTGCATGTCTTCCAAGAGATTGGGATCGAGTTCCAGTGCGATAGAAAGCACGTTTCTTCCCTGTTTCTGGTTATTCATATGGAAATAGCAGTTGCTTAGCTGATAATACAATTCTGCGCGGTTATGCATTTTGGTTGCCGATTTCAGCGTGGCAATAGCCTCTTCATATTCGCCAAGCAACATGAGTACTTCAGAGAGCGCATACCAGTTGTAGAACCGCTGTGGTTCGAAATCAACGAGTTTTTTCAGGCATTCTAAACTTTCTTCAAATTTTCCGGAATCGATATAAAGAAAAGCCAAACGTTTCTGGAAATCCAGATTGTTTTCATTCAGCGAAACTGCTTCTTGGGCAAAATGCAGGGCTTCCTTCATGCCGCCCATTTCTTCGTAAATATAGGATTGCTCCATCATCGAAAGATAAAACTGTGGATCATCCCGCAATGATTTTTGGAAGCAGTTCAGTGCCAAAAGCGGTTGTTTGTTTTCTTTGTAGCACAACCCAATTTTGTAATACGTGAAAGATTTGGTGTATTCCAGTTCCAGCATTTCCTCATACACAGCAATGGCCTTCATCCACTCTTCCATGGCTTCGTAGCAAGCCGCTTTATTTGCATAAACCGCGATCGCTTCAGCATTTATGGCCAAAAGGTAATCAAATCCTTTGATGGCTTCCTCATAATTTTTTCGGTTGAAAAAAAACTGTCCATATTCAAACCAGGCAATTTCCGAAAATGGATATTGATCCAGATAATCGTTCAAAAAGTGGATTGCCTCGTCGCCTTTATTGAGTTGATTGTAGCAATACAAAGCATTCTCCAGCGAATATTCATCCTGCGGTTCGAACTTCAGTGCGAGTTTGTAATGCTTCAGTGCGTTGAAAGGATCTTCCAGGTTCACATATTCGTCAGCAATGAAATTGTGGAGGAAATTTTCCTCTTCTTCCAGTTCCAAAGCTCTTTCGCAGAATTCTATCGCTCTTCTCGGATTTCCCAGATTGGAGTAATATTTGGCACAGCAAACCAGGAAATCTGTACTTTCCATTGAGGATTCCCGGAGTTCGTCCATGAGTTCCCTTGCCTGCGTATAATTTTCGAGTTCCAGCAGAACTTCGAATTTCTTTGTTTTCAATTGCAGGGAATTGGGATGGATTTTCAGTGCATAATTAGTTGCTATTTCCGCATAAGAAACATCACCTAATTCCAGGTAATAAATAATGATTTCATCGAACTCTTCTGTTTCAAAATAGAGTTCCTCATTATTCTCGATCATCTGCTCAAATTTGATGACCAGCTCGTTTTCAAAAAATTCTTCCAATTTATTTTCTCAAATGTTATTTCAATGCCCGAAATTATCTTGCGGACTTTGAAAAACGTTAATGATTATTAATAGTGTCCTTTCATTGATTCGATGTAAATAACTCCATCGAAAATTTCATAAATAATTCTGTGTTCGCGATTAATTCTTCTGCTCCATGAACCTGACAAACTGTGTTTTAAAGGTTCAGGTTTACCAATGCCTTCTAACGGGTTTTGCTGAATGTCTTCCAAAATCTCTGTGATTTTCTTATGAATATTTTTGTTTCCAGACTTTCTCCAAAACTCCAAATCATTTTCGGCTTGCTTGGTAAAACGCTATTTCCATAAATCTGCAATCTTGATTTTCTTGGTTTCCCCTTTCTTGATTTCACTGCGAGATTTTTGGATTTTTTCTACAAACTGTTTGCTATAAATTTCGTCATTTTCCCAAAAATCCACTTCAATAGCTTTAAGAATGGTTTTTACTTTTCTTAACTCCTTTTGGTTTTTGGGATTGATGGTAATGGTCATTTCTAAACTTTGTTTAAAATTAAGTAAAAAATTTCAATAATTGCAAATACTTTTTTTAGGTATTCTGAGAATCGCTTAAAATTTCTAAATAAACCTAAATTTGATTACCCCGACCCTAAAAGGAGCAAATTTAGGTTTATTTACAAGGAAATTTTCCGTTCGCCGCGGCGAATTGTGGTAAAAGAAAATTTCCGACATAATATTTTTATTGAATAGAATTTAAACACACTCTATATCAAGCTTGTGATTTTCAAAATCATCTGATCTCCGAGTTCATCTGCTTCTTCCTGTGAAAATGCTTCGGTATAAATCCTGATGATCGGTTCTGTATTGGATTTCCTCAAATGGACCCAGTTTTTCTCGAAATCTATTTTCACGCCGTCCACCGTGGAAACTTCCTCTGTTTGATACTCGTTTTCCATTTTGGTTAAAAGCGAATCCACGTCAATGTCCGGAGTGAGCTCTATTTTCTTTTTGCCCATGAAATAACTTGGGTAAGTCGCCCGGAGTTCAGAAACGGTTTTGTTTTCTTTGGCCAAATGCGTCAAAAATAGCGCTACTCCCACCAAAGAATCCCTTCCGTAATGTAGGTCCGGATAAATGATTCCGCCATTTCCCTCGCCGCCGATCACCGCATTTTTTTCTTTCATTAACGTCACCACGTTTACTTCTCCCACTGCGCTTGCAAAATATTCGGAACCCAAGTTTCTTGCAACATCTCTCAATGCGCGGCTTGAACTTAAATTAGAAACCGCCACACCTTTTTTATGTCTCAAAAGATAATCGGCAACTGCGACCAAAGTATATTCTTCGCCAAACATTTCTCCGTTTTCGTCAACAAAAGCCAATCTATCCACATCTGGATCTACCACAATTCCCATATCCGCTTTCTCCTTTTTCACCAGTTCGCAAATGTCTCCCAAATGTTCCTTCAGCGGTTCCGGATTGTGCGGAAAATGTCCGTTGGGTTCGCAATACAGCTTGATGACTTCGCAACCGAGTTTTTCCAGCAATTGCGGAATGGCGATTCCTCCGGTTGAATTCACCGCATCGACCACGATTTTGAATTTTTTCAGCTTGATTGCTTCTGCATCTACCATCGGTAAATCCAGGATTTTTTGAATATGGATTTCGAAGGCGTCGTGGCGTTCCTCGTATTTTCCCAAATCGTCCACTTCGGCGTAATTGAAATCCTCGGATTCCGCCAATGCCAAAACTTCAGCACCATTTTCACCATTGATGAATTCGCCTTTTTCGTTTAAAAGTTTCAGGGCGTTCCATTGTTTCGGATTGTGCGACGCGGTCAAGATAATTCCGCCATCCGCATGGAGTTCCGGAACCATTACTTCCACAGTAGGCGTGGTAGAAAGTCCCAAATCAATGACGTGGATTCCCAATCCCTGCAATGTTGCGGTAACCAGCGAATTAACCATTGAGCCGGAAATCCGCGCATCTCGACCGATTACTAAAGTTAAATCTTTTTTATTTTTATTATTTTGAAGCCAGGTTCCGAAGGCGGAAGCAAATTTCACCACATCGAGCGGAGTTAGGTTTTCGTCAACTTTACCGCCGATGGTTCCTCGGATTCCCGAAATGGATTTGATTAAAGACATGATTCTGTGTATTTTCAGTTTTTAAACTGCTGCAAAAATACGAATAATTAAAGTAGGGAAAATGATTGGATTGTGAAATGTGCGATCTGAAAAGGATGCTATCAATTGATCCTGTAACTTCACTCGAATTAATTCGATTTGGAAAAATTTAGCTACTTTTGATGCTATCAAATGATACTATCAAATGAGACCACCTTATGCTATCAGTTCCGAAATCCTTAAACTAACTTCCTCTGTTTCAGAGAAAATTGGAGAAATCAATGCACAACATTTAAGCAGACCAGCTACAGAGCTTCGCAAAAAAAATAGAATCAAAACCATTCAGTCTTCTTTAGAAATTGAAGGAAATTCTTTAACTGAAGAGCAAATTACCGCCATTCTTGAAAACAAAAGAGTTCTGGCTCCAAAAAAAGATATTCTGGAAGTTCAGAATGCGATAAAAGTGTATGATAGCTTAAAAACATTCAACCCGTTTTCCTTAAAGGATTTAGAAAAAGCACACGGAATCTTGATGAGCGGATTGGTGGAAAATCCAGGAAAATTAAGAACGGGAAATGTTGGAATAATCAAAGGTTCTAAAATTGAACACCTTCCACCGAATGGATCGATGGTTCATGGGCTGATGAAAAATTTGTTCGCTTACTTAAAGAGCGATGATGAAATTTTATTGATCAAAAGTTGTGTTTTTCATTATGAGTTCGAGTTTATTCATCCCTTTATGGATGGTAATGGAAGAATGGGTCGCTTGTGGCAAACGTTGATTTTGATGAAGAAATATCCCATGTTTGAATTTTTGCCGATAGAGTCTTTAATTAAAATCAAACAGCAAGAATATTACAAAAAGCTGTCGGAATCTGACAAAAGTGGCAATTCAACTCCTTTCATTGAATTTATGCTCAGCATTATTTTAGAATCCTTGGAGAAGGTTTTGTGGACCCAAAATCAAACAATTAATTCCGAAGACAGAATAGAGCTGTTTCGCGAAAAGATGGGCAACCATATTTTTGGCAGAAAGGATTTCATGATGAATTTTAAAAATATCTCTTCTGCAACAGCAAGTAGGGATTTGAAAAAAGCCGTTGATGCAGGAATTCTGGATAAAACCGGGGACGGGAATTTGACGCGGTATAGGTTTTTAATGATGAATGGTTAAAGTGGGGAAAATGACGGGATTTTGATGGAATCAAACGCTGTCCATCATGATCTTTATTTCGAAGAAGGGGTTAAATAAACCGAGTCAATTTAGAAATAAACTCAGTGTCCGCCACACTTATCGCAAAACGGATCCTGTCCGTGGGTTTTCTTTTTAGTGAAGTTGTTCCTGATCCATCTGATAAAATAAATGATGGCACCCAAAAGCAAAACCGCGATGATGATATATTGAATAAGAAGTGAATTGTCCATTTTAATGAATATTTATGTTAACTCGTTCAAAATCCGCTCCAAACCTCAAATCTACCTATCGGCAGACAGGCTTATTTAAACAGCTGATACACAATCAGCGAAGCCACGTAAGCCAATCCGGACATTCCGAAAAGTTGCGCCATGGTCCATTTCCAGGATTTGGTTTCTCTGTAAACCACCGCTAAAGTAGAAACACACTGCATGGCAAAAGCATAGAAAAACAGGATTGAAATTCCGGTGGCAAAACTGAAAACTTTTTCTCCATTTGGATAAGTATCGTTCCGCATTTTGTCGATGATCTTTCCTTCCGGAGCTTCATCGTCCAAACTGTAAAGCGTGGACATGGTGCCTACAAAAACTTCCCGCGCCACGAAGCTCGTTAAAATTCCGACTCCCATTTTCCAGTCATAACCAAGCGGAGCAATCACTGGTTCGATTCCCCTTCCCATTTTTGCGAGGTAGGAATTTTCAAGTTTTACGTTGGTTGCAACCACCTCGTTGGGTTGTTGTTTCGGACCGATATAGCTGAAAAACCAAATCACGATGCTGAAAAAGAAGATGATTTTTCCCGCACCGGTAATGAATTCCCAGACTTTGCTTAAAGTCAGCTTAAAGTCATACCCAAAAAGCGGCGTCTTGTAAGAAGGCAAATCCATCACCAAAAAGGATGAACCTTTACTTTTGATGATTTTTTTGAGTAAAAGTGATGCCATCAAAGACATGAAAAAACCGAGAAAATACATCGCCATCAATGCGATCGCCTTGTAACTGATTCCTCCGAAATATTTATTTGGAATTATTAATCCAATGATGATGCTGTAAACCGGGAGTCGCGCCGAACAAGTCATAAACGGAGTCACCAAAATCGTGATTAGCCTTTCTTTCACGTTTTCAATATTCCGTGTGGACATGATCGCCGGAATCGCACAAGCCGTTCCCGAAACCAGGGGTACAATGCTTTTCCCGTTCAAACCAAATGGTCTTAAAAACCTGTCCATCAAAAAGATCACTCTGGCCATATAACCGGAATCTTCCAATAAATAAAGGAAATAGAGCAGGATTCCAATTTGTGGGGCGAAAACCGCAATTCCACCGATTCCGGGAATGATTCCGTTTGCGATTAAGGAATTAACCGGCCCTTCCGGAAGATGCTGGTTGGCAAAAGAGGAAAGTCCGAGGAAAAACTCGGAAATCCAGTTCATAGGATATTCTGCCAAAAAGAAAACACTTTGGAAAATGACCAAAAGAATGGCGGCAAAAATCACGTAACCCCAAACTTTGTGAACCAAAACCCTGTCTAGTCTTTCGGTCAAAAGTTCTTTGAATTGTGGTTTTTTCGAAATGACGTTAGCAATAATTTTGTCTATTTTCTGATAACGCCGAACGGTTTCCTGGGTCTGCAATCTTTTTGGAACCAGGCATTTCCGGTCGTCATCATTCATCTGTTCCTTTACCGATTCCAGTTTTCCGATGTAGGTGTCGGAAGCGAGCAAAGTCCAGATTTTGTATTGGTTTTCTTCGTGGGTTTCCTGCAGAATTTTAAACACCATTCCCTTTTGTTCCAAAGGAATTTCAAAGGAAACTTTGTCGGATCTTACGAAATTGTTCTCGAAAATTGCTGTGCGCAGTTCGTGGATTCCGTGGTTGTGTTTGGCGTCTGTCTTTAAAACTTTTACGCCCAATTCTTTTGAAAGTTCCTCCAAATTGATGGTGATTCCACGTCTTTCGGCTTGATCGATTTGGTTCACCACCAACAGAACCGGGATTCCCAAATCCTGAATCTGCTGGAAAAGCAGCAACCCTCTTTTGATGCTCAAAGCCTCCAAAATATAGACCACTCCCGCATATTTCTGCTGTTCGTCTATCAAAAATTTTGAAAAAATTGCCTCGTCTTCGGAGGTGGGGTAAATACTGTAAGAGCCGGGTAAATCAACTACCTCTATTTCCTCACCATTAAAAATATAATCCCCGGAATGACTAGCCACGGTGACTCCCGCATAATTTCCGGTCTTTTGCTTTTTGTTACAGAGCAAATTGAAGATGGTGGATTTCCCTACGTTTGGGTTCCCAACTAGAAGGATTTGTTTTTTTGTTGGACTGCTTTGCATTGATCCGGTCCTAAATCCATTCTTTTCAGTGGATTCCAAGATATTTTAAGTTAAAGGTTCTACAATAATGAACCGCGCCTCTTCTTCTCGGAGCGCAATTCTGTTCTTTTCGTCACCAAACTCAATATAGAGCGGACCTTTAAACGGTGCCTGATAAAGAATTTTGAAAACGGTATCCGGCAAAAGCCCCATTTCGATAATCTTGTTGGGCATTTTCAGGTCGTCATTCTGGTAACCAACGATTTTCCCCCCTCTATTTCTGGGGAAACAACACAGTTTATTGGAAATATCTCCTTTCAATTCTGATAATTTGAAGCGCAAATATACGTTATTTAAATTTAATCTAAATAAGGATTTTCCCTTAATTGACAAACATCATAAAAAACCTTGAAACAGAATCTGAATCAAGGCTAAAAAATATAATTTAGTGGAATGAATGTTACTTTTTGGCTTTCACCGGAACTGGTGGAATCTCTATGGGATTGTTGTTAGACCCGAAATAATCTTTCGCGCGCTTTTCCTGCTCTTTAATCATCTCTCCCAAAGTGATGTCGGAACCGGGGAGTTTCATGGACATTCTTTCTGGCGTCATGAAAGGCCTTGCCTCTGCAATCGGATCCGCCTTGAAACTGTCGTATGCTTTTTCAAACTTTTCTCTTGTGGTGGGAATAATGGTGGGCGACATTCCGTATTTCGCGTTGATTTTGTCTGCTTCGGATTCCTCAGAATAATTGGCGATTTTTTTGTTCCCTTTCAATTCCCAGGAATAATTATTCCCCTCATCCTCAATTTTCACGATGAGACCGGGAAGACCGAAAAATTTGTACGGTCCGTCCGGAAACGGAATATCTGTTGAAAACCAGGCGGTCCATTTTCTTCCACCGAATTCTGTGGTCGCTTTTTGGGCATTATATTCACCAATTTTTTGTTTCTCATTAGAGATTTTCCAATCGAATTTCAGTTCTTCTTCATAGCCCATCCTTTTTCTACCGATCTGGTCAGAAAAAGTAGTTTTCATTTCCGGATATGCTTTGGCAACTTTATAGCTAAACTTCGGCATTCTGATGGATTTCATTAAATCCTTAAACGTTCCCGCCTTTTCCATGGCATCCACCTCAGCTTTGATAATGGAATCTTGCGCCGGAATCGTAAAATCCTGGTAAATAGATTTTTTGGTGGTGATGTCTAGAGAAGTCATCACTTTGTCCATTCTGGCAGAATCTTTTTTCGGTTTAAAGGTTAACTGATAAAAGAATCGGTTGGCTGTTTCTTGGGCATTAACACCCATAAAAATGGTTAAAAGTAACAGCAGAAAAAACTTTTTCATTGAATTGATTTTATAGATTAGTTTTAGATTTTGGTCAGATGTTACAAAACTTTATGAAATATTTATAAGTCCATGATACCAAAAATCAGCAAATCCAGCGTAAATTTATAGCCTTAAAACCATTCAAAATGAACACATTACAAAACTTGAGAGACGAACTAAAGCATGAATACGAAACCACGAAAAAATTCATTGCAAATTATCCGGAAGGAAAAAACCAATATGCACCCCATGAAAAAAGCATGAAGATGATGCCGCTTGCGACGCACATCGCAGAAGTTTTTGCGTGGCCGGCCATGATTTTGAACACCGCAGAACTGGATTTTGCGAAAGGAGATTACCAACCTACCATTCTGAATACAAAAGCAGAACTGCAAAAAAAACTGGATGAGGATTACAATGCCGGAAAAGCTGCTTTGGAAACTGCACAAGAATCTGCTTTGGACTCCAATTGGAAGATGAGATCGGGCGATCAGGTTTTGGCGGAATGGTCAAAATATGGCGCGATTCGTCATGCTTTGGACCAGATAATCCATCACAGAGCGCAACTCGGTGTTTACTACCGAATGAATGACATTCCCGTTCCGGCAAGTTATGGACCAAGTGCTGATGAGAAAGGATTTTGATCAAAAAATAATTTGTCCCATAATCACAAAACCCGCTCCAAAAAGCGGGTTCTTTGTTTAAAAGATAATTGATTAAGGTTTCAGCTCAATCCAGTTGTTGTTCTTCTTCATCTCTTCCCGGGCATTTTGTTCCAAGGCGCGCAGCACTTCTTTAGGATCTGTGAATTCCTGTCCATTGATGTTGACTTTGATTTTGGAATTCGGCTGGTTCATGATTTCGCGCATTCCCTGAACCGGGTCGTTTTGATATTGTTTGAGCTGCTTAATGTACTGCTGCCTATTGACTTCCAGCGGTTTTTTCTTGACAAAGGGAATATCTTTTCCTTGGGTGTTGAGTTCCTCTGCTTTTTGCGCCACCAGTTTTTTGATTCCTTTCAGCTCCATTTTGTGGCTTCCGGAATCATCATAAACCTCCACAATCAATCCCGGAAGTCCGGAAAATTTGTACGGGCCGTCCAAAACCGGGACTTCGTTGGTAAACCATGCGGTCCAATTTCTGCCCGCAAAATTGACAGTGGCTTTTTGCGCATTAAATTCACCGATTTTCTTTTTTTCGGGAGTGATCTTCCAATCGATTTTCCGATCTTCCAAAACTTTATAGGAGTCGTTTCCAATTCTGGAAGTGAGGTAGGTTTTGTATTCTTGATAGGTTTTCTCCACTTCGTAATTGATTTCTCCACCCTTATTTTGTCTTGAAACAGAAATGTTTTTCATTCCCGCTGCCATTTGCTTTTTAATGCTTTCATTAATGATGGAATCGCTTTCAAATGTATTTTTGCTGTAATATTTCGAGCCGTCTTTTTGGATGTCGAGATACATCCATTCAGTTTTCAGGCTGTCCACTTTCGTAGAATCGGGCCGGAAAGTATATTGGTAAATCATTCGACTGCTTTGGGCCGAAAATAGAGCTGAAAACAGGATTAACAGCAGGGACAGTTTTTTCATAACGCAAGTTTTAGTTTGTCAAATTAAAAGATTATTCCGGGTTCTACTTAAAGTTAAACTTCACGGTAAACATCACCTGACTTGGGCGAATGTTGATCGCGGTTCTGGAAATGGAATTGGTTGCCGCATCTACCGCGATCACTTCATACAATTTCTTGTCGGCAATATTCAACCACTTCAGTTCAAAATCAATTTTCTTTTTTGCCCAAGTGTACTGGTAAGAAAGATCATAGAAAGCATTGCGGTAACTTTCATTCAAAGTTTTGCTGGAGACATCGTCCCAGTTAAAACCAATGGTGTGATTTTCAAACGGATAAACAAACAGAGCCAGGTTATGGTTCCATCCGGAAGTTTTGAACTGGGTATTGGTGGTCAGATTCTTATTCTGGTTCCAGCTCATAGATATATTGTAATCCAAACTCATCCACGAAAAGTACGTGTTATTGAATTTGAACCCAAAAGTTTGTCCATTATTCTTGGATTCCTGCACTGCACCGAACAGCATGCTGAAACTGTTGGAATCTCGATTGGTAAAGCTGGTTGAAATATTCGATTTGAATTTTGGGAAATATTTCCCGATTTCCGCCCTTTCATTTTGGGATACCGGGGAGTTTTTGAAGGCGATCATTTCAACCGCGTTTCCGTTTCCGGAAATAGTTCTGTTGGCGATCAAGTTGTTGGTGGAATTATTAAAACTGTATCCCACATTAAAAAACAGGTTATTCAGTGGATTTCGGTATTCCAATCTGGAACCGATTGACCGGTTGATATTTTCAGGAAGCGCACTGTTTCTGATACTTACATTTAAGGGATTTGTCAACAAATATCCTCCATAAAGTGAACCAAAGTTTCCGAAATTATAGTTGATGTTTCCAAATGCCCAGATTTTGAAAAAAGAAGCAAAATCATAACTTAAAAACATGCTCGGCTCGAAAACTGTTTTGCTGATTTCACGTGAAACATTCCTTACTTCGTCCTGATAATCAATTCCATAAAAATTCATCGGCAAAGTAAGGTTGAAATTCAAGGCGTTGTTTTTATAGTTGAAACCTATTTGGCTATAAGGCTGAAGCTGGTTCCAATGCAGGTCGTTTCTGAAGGTATCACCCAATGAGTTGAAACTTCCGGAATTGCTACCCGAAAGCAAAGAATTCATATTATTAAAACTCAAATTCAATCCCACTTCTGGAGTTAAAGTCCATTTTTTATAAGTAAAACCCACGGATGCGGAATGATTCACTTCCACAGTTCTCAATCCGATGTTTTGTTGAAGCTGCTCATAATGATCTGCTTCTGGAAACGAGTTTGCATTGTAGGAGTAAGATCCGGGATTGACATTCAAAGTTTGTCTGTCATTTTTAAAATTAAGGTAACTCATAAAATTCACCAGTTTTTCCTTCCACGGAATAATGGTGCTCAAGGAGTTCTGGAAACTTCCGGTTGGTGATTCGATCGCTTCTGCACCGGTTTTTGTTCCGGTTTCCGAGATGCGGCTTGCATCGGCTCGATCGGCATTCCAGAAACCGTTCCAGGTGGTGGTATTTTTAAAGAATCCTTTTTTGGCGTTTTTAGAAAAAATCAATTCCGCCTTAGAGGAGTTGGTGTGGAATTTATTGCTGATGTCCTGAGAAACGGTCAATCCATCTGGAAAAATGTTGGACGGGCTGTAAACCGTTTCGAAATAGGAATCCCTGGAAACCGTATTATTAGAATAACTCGCACTTGCCTTCAGCTCCCATTCTTTATTCTTAAAAGGATTGGTCAACACGTTGGCCGAAAAGAAATGCACGTTATTCATCAGATACCTTTTTTCAGGGAGATTCGGTGTATCGGCACTTTCCACAGAAATCCAACTGGTTTGCGCGGCTTGGACCCGTCTTCCTTCAAAGCGGTTTCCAAAAGCAAGCAGGTTTCCCTCCTTTTCCACAGTTTCGCCATTGTTATTGGCTTTATAATTCACCACCCACTGATTTTTTTGGCCGAAAAACATGGGCGTCAGTTTCACATTCCATAAAAGTGGATCGAAACCCGCTCCTACTTCTCCCCTTCCGGTCATGGTCACGGTTTTTTTCAGCTTCACGTTGATTGCCGCGTTTTGAGAAGGGACTTTATCCTGAAGGATTTTCACAGGTTGGTGGTTTTCCATCACTTCCACTTTTTGCACCGCATCTTTCGGCAAAGAATTGTTGATGGTTCCGTAACCGCCCTCCATCAAATCTTTTCCGTTCACATAGAATTTATTGATCGGTTCTCCCTGGTAAAGAATCGAGCCGTCTTTGTTCACTTCCACGCCGGGAAGTTTCTTCAGCACATCTGCGAGGGTTCGGTCTGATTTGCTTTCAAACGCCTTTAAATCATAAGAAATAGTATCTCCTTTCTTGGTGATTATTTTCGATTTTAGCTTCACCTCCTTGATTTCTGTTGCGTCAGAATCCATCTTAAAATCAATGCTTTGGTTTTGATTTTTCACCGTTCTAAGGATTGACTTCTGGTTAAAAGCCTTAATTTTAAGCTCAATATTCGGTTCGTTTGAAGTAAATGTCACCTTATATTCCCCTTTCGAATTCGTGATAGAAAATGCCAGAATCGCATCTTTGCCGGGTTCTTCCACGGTTACACTTGCACTGGGAATCGGTTGGCCGCCATCATCGGAAACTTTCCCGGTGATCACGGTTTGCGCCAAGGAAAAGGCAGAAATTGAAAAGAAGAAAAATAAGAACAGTTTATTCATAAAAAGGTTTTTCCATTAGTACGCCGGAACGACTTTTTGTTACATCCATAATTACATGCTGAGTTCCCTCAAAACTCAAAAAACGCCCCCCGCTTTCAAGATTTACGGAATTCAAAAATTTCCTAATTTTGCATAATTAATAATCACTTAACATGGGGCTTCATTTAAGACCGATCGATATCGTGGACGATATCACGGAACAAGATTTTAAGGAAAAATATCTAAAGCCAAGAATACCGGTGGTGATCAAGAACATGGCCAAAAAATGGCCTGCCTACCAAAAATGGACCATGGATTACATGAAGGAAGTGGTGGGAGATGTGGAAGTTCCGCTTTATGATTCCTCCAAAGCAGATCCGTCTGCGCCGATCAACGCTTCCGCCGCAAAAATGAAATTCGGCGATTATATTGATTTAATAAAAACCACGCCGACCGATTTGCGGATTTTCCTTTTTGACCCGATCAAATCTGCGCCGAAATTATTGGAAGATTACATAGCCCCGAAAGATTTGATGGGCGGTTTTCTGGACAATTATCCGAGTATGTTCTTCGGCGGACAAGGTTCCGAGACGTTTCTGCATTTCGACATTGACATGGCGCATATTTTCCACACCCATTTTAATGGACGAAAGCATATTTTACTTTTCGATTACAAGTGGAAGGAGCGACTCTACCAAATTCCATACGCCACCTATTCGCTGGAGGATTACGATATTTCTAACCCTGATTTCGAGAATTTTCCCGCTCTGGATGGCGTGGAAGGAATCGAATGTTTCCTGGAACACGGCGACACCCTTTTCATGCCGACCGGTTGGTGGCACTGGATGAAATATCTGGACGGAAGTTTCTCCATTTCCCTTAGAGCTTGGGACAAATCCTGGGCGGTGAAAGCACACTCCCTTTGGAATTTGACCGTTCAAAGAAATTTCGACAATTTCATGAAGCGCCGATACAAAAAAAAGTACATGGACTGGAAGGAAAGTTTAGCCATAAAAAGAGCAAACCGTGCCCTGAAAAAAGGGTTGCCGAAATAAATAAACGCCTCGTCTGAATAGATGAGGCGTTTATTTTGGTTGGAGATCGTTTGCGATGTTCTTACGGAATCCTGTAAATTGGATACGCTCCCACCGTTCCTTCATAGTAATCCGAATGTTTGTAAATCCAGTCGAGTTGGGCTTTTCCGTCTTTTTGCAATTCTGGATTAAGGCTTTTCTCCATCTCAAATGCGGTTCGCAAAGCGGAATTATTCTTTAACAAATCTGCCGCAGTATCTTCAAAAACATAATCAGAATAATATTCTTTTTGGCTAAGAATTCCATCGAAAAAGTTCCAGTTAAAGAAGGAGTCAACCGCTTCCGGCTCCAAAGTTTCCAAAAGATATTTCACCCCATTTTGTCTGGTTGAAACCAGCAAGTCGCCTTTTCTGAACTGCATCACGCTCATTTCTTTCCTCGCAAAAGTATCATAGTGAAGATAATGTCCTTCATAAGGGTTTTTCAGGGTTTTGAAATCGGAAATTCTGTATGACTCTACAGTAATTGAGGAGTCTTTCGGCAAAGCGGTCATCCGGATTTGGTTTCGCTTCAGATAAGCAATCACTTGATTTTCAGACTTTGGAATAATATAATAGGAAGGAATCGCGATTTCTTTCGTCGGTTTAAATTCATCGTAAAATTTCACTTTTTTGGTAAAAGGTTTTGCCTTATCGTAAAACAATCTTGGCTGTCCGGAAACTGCACTTGGTTTTTTTCCGGCTTCATATCCTTTAAAATCAATCATTTGAACTTTCGTGCTGTCTAATTTCCATTGGATCGGATATTTTTTTCCGGGTTGCAATTCCGTTAAAGTTTCTGCCATCAACTTTTTGATTTCACTGGAATTTTTCGCAACATAATTGATGGAACTCAGCATGTATTCGTAAGTTGCACGAACCCGGTCTTTGTAGGGTTTCAGCATGTGTGTTTCAGCCACGGTTCCCAACGTGTTGAAAAGCGTGGTATAACCGGTCGCATATCGCGGAGAATCCATAAACGCGGGAAATCCTTCATCCGGAGCATCGCCGTGGATATTGACATAAGGAGTGTGAAGAATTCCCTTTTTGTCCAAATCTTTCAAAATTTCAGGTTGCATTTTCTCATTGAAATAATCGCCCAAATATTTTCCCAATCTTTCCTTATTCGTTGAAATATAGGTGAAAAGATATTGATAATCTGCTCCGTTACTTACATGATTATCAATGAAATAAATCGGTTTGAAAGTCTGAAAAATTTCCTGAAAGGTTTTGGAATTTTCGGTATCGTTTTTAATGAAATCGCGGTTCAGGTCATAATTTCTGGCATTTCCGCGGAAACCATATTCTTCAGGTCCGTTTTGGTTGGCTCTGGAAAACTTTCCCCTCCGCAACATTCCCGAAATATTGTAGCACTGTATCGCCGCGATTCTCAAATTTTTTACTTTAATTTTTCCGGTTGCCAAATCCCGCATCAGCATCATCGTGGCATCAATTCCGTCTGGTTCACCGGGATGAATTCCATTGTTGATGAGGATTACAGGAGTTTTTTTGTCTTTGGTGTTATTGAAAACCACCACTTTAATCGGTTCGCCAAGATCATCCTTCCCGAAATTTTCAATGGAAATCGTTTCAAAATTCTGGTCCAGTTCGTCGTAATATCTCAGCATTTCAGCGTAAGTAGGCGTTTGGTTTCCGTTGCCATTTTCGAACGGGGTCTGGAATTTTTGAGCAATTAAGATATCCGCAAACAAAATGAGAACAGCTGCAATGAATTTCATCTATGGGAAAATTTGAGAGCGAAAGTACAAATTTTGGGGCATTTTTCCGTGGGAAAAGGTCTGTGTATATTTTTTAGGATGCGGCAAAACTTTACGCAAATCAAATTCGAATTAAGCAAAACTGACGATCCCGAAAAATACATCAAAAAGGTCAAAAGCAAGTCAATGCGTCATTCACAGATTTACAATTCTGAAAATTTTGGCTCTCCAATAGCAATCGCTTCTCATTCTTTTAAAATGTCGTTCAAAGCATTGGAAATGTTAATTAGAAAAAAAATTTAAAAAAGACAATAAAAAATTCCCGAAAAAAATCGGGAATGATGATAAATTTACGCAGAAAAATAGGTCTTATTTTTTCTGATCACCTTTCTTCTTGCCTTCTGAGGATAAACTCAAAGCATTTCTTCCGTCCATTTCTCCCCTTTTATAGCCTGCAGAATATTCTTTTTTTACTTGCAATTCGTCGAGGTTGGTAAGCGTTTCGCCCCTTCTTTCATAACTTAAAAATTTGGTGTCCGTACTCAAATTGGTTGCACTCCAATTCAAATTTGTCGGAATGGATGTTGGTTTGGTTTTAGTCACTGAAAAATACCCTCTCACATAACCTTCTTCGAAGCCACCCATCATCTGGCTGAAAATAAGACCAGAGATGAGCAAAGTTCCTAATAACAATACTTTTTTCATAATTCGAAGTTTAAAATTAGATTGATAATTATTGGAAATCAGCTTATTGGAAATCCTATTTTCAAATATAGTAAAATAATCTCAATAAAATATAATTAAAAAAAAATCCCGAAAAATCTCGGGAATTTACTTTTTTTCAAGAGCAACGCGCAAAGTCGCATCTCTAAATTGGGGTTAATCATTCAGCTTCAGTACTGCCATAAATGCGGATTGCGGCACTTCTACCCTACCGATTTGCTTCATTTTTTTCTTACCTTCTTTCTGCTTTTCTAGGAGTTTTCGCTTTCTGGAAATATCTCCTCCATAACATTTTGCAGTCACGTCTTTTCTTAATGCTTTGATGGTTTCTCTCGCAATCACTTTAGCTCCTAAAGCCGCCTGTACAGCGATATCAAACTGCTGTCTCGGGATCAGTTCACGAAGTTTTTCGCACATTCTTTTTCCGATATAATAGGCATTGCTGTCGTGAATCAAAGAAGATAGTGCATCCACCATATCACCGTTGATCAGAATATCCATTTTAACGAGTTTGGACGGTCTGAAACCAATTGGGTGGTAATCGAAAGAAGCATAACCTTTGGAAATAGATTTCAAACGGTCGTAAAAATCGAAAACCACTTCTGCGAGCGGCATGTTGAAAACAAGTTCTACACGGTCTGCAGTCAGATAACTTTGGTTCACGATTTCGCCGCGTTTTTCGATACATAAAGTCATTACCGGACCCACGAAATCGGATTTGGTAATAATCGACGCTTTGATGTAAGGTTCCTCCACACGGTCGAGCAACACCGGATCTGTCATTTCCGATGGATTGTTAATGAGGATCATCTTGTCCGGATCCTTTTTGGAATAACCGTGGTAAGAAACGTTGGGAACCGTGGTAATCACATCCATATTAAATTCCCTGTCGAGTCTTTCCTGAACGATTTCCATGTGAAGCATTCCGAGGAATCCGCAACGGAAACCAAAACCCAGTGCTGCAGAACTTTCCGGTTCGAAAACCAAAGAAGCGTCATTCAGTCTCAGTTTTTCCAGTGAAAATCTAAGTTCTTCGAAATCCTCAGCTTCAATAGGATAAATTCCGGCAAAAACCATAGGCTTTACTTCTTCGAAACCTTCAATCGGAGCCTCAGCGCCGTTTTCAAAAGTCGTAATGGTATCTCCCACTTTTACTTCGCGGGCATCTTTAATCCCGGAAATAATATAGCCTACATCTCCGGTGAGAATTTCTTTTTTAGGTTGCTGTTTCAGCTTTAAAGTTCCCACCTCATCAGCTTCGTACATTTTCCCGGTCGCCATGAATTTGATTCGCTGGCCTTTTTTAATGCTTCCGTTCACGACCTTGAAATAGGCTTCAATTCCGCGGAATGGGTTGTAAACAGAGTCGAAAACTAAAGCCTGCAAAGGCGCTTCAGGATCCCCAACCGGAGCTGGAATTCTCTTGACAATCTCCTCTAAAAGCTCGTGAACACCTTCGCCGGTTTTTCCGGAAACGCGTAAAACGTCTTCGTATTCGCAGCCAATCAGGTTCATGATTTCGTCTGTAACTTCCTCGGGATTTGCTGAAGGCAAGTCGATTTTATTAAGGATTGGAATGATGGTTAAATCGTTTTCCAAAGCCAGGTAAAGGTTGCTTATCGTTTGTGCCTGAATACTTTGAGCGGCATCTACAATGAGAAGCGCACCTTCGCAGGCAGCAATGGAGCGGGAAACTTCGTAGGAAAAATCTACGTGCCCCGGAGTGTCGATAAGATTCAGTACATATTTTTCGCCGTTGAGTTCATAATCCATCTGGATGGCGTGAGACTTTATGGTAATTCCGCGTTCTTTTTCCAGATCCATATCGTCCAAAGTTTGAGATTGTAACTCTCTCTGTGTCACGGTATTGGTATATTCCAAGAGCCGATCTGCCAAAGTGGACTTACCATGGTCGATATGTGCGATGATGCAGAAGTTTCGTATGTTTTTCATTAAGATTTTTGATAGACTGCAAAGATAAAAAAAACAAGAGAATTTCTGTTTTCTTAAAAACTTACTTTGTAAAGCTGTAATCGCCGGTAAGGAAATCCAGATAAATCTTATTTTTAATACCTTCCGCGGCATTCTGGTGTTTGGCCGCTACTGTGATTCCAGCGGCAATTCCACCAACTGCCCCGAAAAAGAAAAAAACTGGCGAGACCTTTATTTCCTCAGGAAAAAGTGCAAGTCTATTTGACATGATAAAATATCCTCTGTCATCTTTTTCTAAAGGGAGAAACCCAATATTTGTATTCTTGAACGCTTTACCTTGATCTACGTAAATAAATATTTTTCTTTGAGCCAATTTTCCATTAGTTCCCACAGCTTCCACTTTTCCATTTTCTTTGGTATTTAATTGATAGCCTTCTAGCGGTTTCTGTGAGAAAAAGTCTTCGGAATTCAAATAAACACCATCATTTAAGGCATTTTCGGTGAAAGCCGGCTTTGAAATTTTCAGGATATTTTCATAATTTGCAAGTTCTTCTTTCGGAATACTTTGTTCAATGGACTTTGCCCGATAGGAATCGAAGAGGAGCTTCTGAATGACTTTCCCAATATTTTCTTCAAAAATACTGGAAATGTTTCCATAATCTTTGTTGCTGAGTCGCAGAATATTGTCATATCGGTCCAGGAAATAATAGCCGTTTCCGTCACTGACAAATGTGCTCACTTTAAAATCCAGCACACAGAAAATCTCATCGTTTTCCACTTCATCTTTAACTTTCAGTTTCTCAAGATAAAGAATCAAATCCCTTTTTCCCTTTTTTCTGTTTTTGTTAAACCTTTCAAACCAATTCTGTATGTCTTCCACAGGATCTTCCGTGGGAAAACGCAGCTGATAGGTTTGTCCTCTGGAAACGAACTGCCCGATGTTTTTATCCGGTCTTCCATCAATGACTTTAAGACTATTTGTGGTTCCGGAATAATCCTTCACCGGATAGTTTAATGAAATTTCCTTCCTGATTTGCCCGATGAAAATGAGGGGCAAAAACAGTAATGCTATTACTTTTTTCATATAATGCGAAGATAATAAAACAAAATTTCAAAAGAACGACCTCCACAAAAAAATCTGTAGAGGTCGCTCAAACATTAAAAAAATAAACTATTATGGTCGCCTGCGCTGCGGAACGGAATTACCCGATCCGTCTTGTTTTCGGTCCAAAATCTTGTTGCGGATCTTGCCTTCGGTTTGGTACATCTGCAACAGTTGTTGGGGGCTGATTACTTTCAGAAACTTTTGTGCATATGCTTTACGGTTGTCTAGTAGTTGCTGCCCCACTTCAAAACTCAGATTGAGTTGTTTTTTTGCCTCTTCATCGCTCATATTGTCGTACTCCTGATTAGAGTTGAATTTGCTTTTGATCTCATTTTGCTTGTCCTGATATTCAGCATAAAGCGTCTTGAATTCTGGCTGGTCACTTTGCGGCACATCAAGCTGGGAAACAATCATGTTTTCTCTGAACTGTTTCAGCAAAGACATCCTCTCCTGTGGACTCATCTTTTGGATGATCTGTTTCCGCTGGTCGGGTTTCATGGTTTTCCAGTCGTATTTTTGTTCTTGGGCAAATACGCTTTGTCCTGCAAAGATCGCTATCAGAAGTATGGTAATCTTTTTCATGCGCGGTTTTTCTTAATTATATAAGTCCAGATAAAGGTCTTGCTCTGCATTTCTGCCAACTGTTGCCAATTCAGACATGCTGAAATCTGACAGGATCTGATCCACCTGAAATTCTGGATTTTGATCCGCCATTGCAGGTTTTTGTGCTGCCAATCCGGCATGGTCTTGCGATGCAATCTTCGTAGGTTTAGCGGGCATTTCTGGTTTTTCATCAGGCACGGTTTTCATGTCCTGTTTCAAAACTTCGTATGCTACTGCCGCTTCCTTTTGTGGCCTATTCTCCTGAACCGCAGAACCGGAAGCTGTATTTTCTATATTTGCGATTGCCGTTTCATTTCCAATTATAGAGGTTCCCTCATTTTGATCAGTATTCACAAAATAAATCAACCCGAAGAATACCGTAATTGAAGCTGCCGCCGCATACATCCAATTCATCCGCACAAGCTTTCCACTTCTTTTGCCAATGCTCGGTGTTACTTGCTGCATCACATTTTGCTGCACCTCATCAAAGAAACCTGTTGGTGTGGCATAAATGTTCTTTCGTTCTAAATTTTCGATGTCTTGGGAAAAAGGTCCAATCTTCTGCAAGACATTTTCCTGCAGTTGGTCTAGAAATCCTTCCGGAGTTTTATAGACGTTTCTTCTTTCCAAATTTTCTATATCAAAATTTTTCATCAGCTTAATTCTTAATTTCCCGATTTGTCAATCCGAAAAATTTTCTTTTACATAACTTTCTACTTTTTGTTTGGCGTAGTGATAATTTGTTTTCAGTGTACCGACGGACATATCCAGGATTTTCGAAATCTCTTCGTAGGGAAGGTCTTCGTAATACCTCATCGTAAATACCAGTTTTTGCTTTTCGGGCAAAGTTTGAATTGCCTTTTGAAGCAGTATCTGGATTTCTTCGGCTTCGGTTTCCACGTTTTCTGCCACCAGATTTTGAAGATAAATTTCGGCATCCTGATCCGTTTTCTGCATTTTCTTCATCTTGTTCAGCTGCTGCAGTGATTCGTTCGTCGCAATTCGATACAGCCAGGTGTATAATTGGCTGTCCTGCTTGAACTGGTGGAAGTTTTGATAGGCTTTGATAAAAGTATCCTGCAAAACATCCTGTGCCAAATCATGATCTACAATCAATCTTCTGATATGCCAATACAACCTGCTCTGATAAGCATCCATCATCAACCGAACCCCGCTGTCGCGTGATTTTTCGCTGGACATCAGCTCGATAATTTCAGTTTCCTTGATTTTCATCCGGATGCTCAATGTTTTGATGGTAAATTTATTAAAAAGTTAAATAACAATTTCAATTTTCAGTCCAAACCTAAATCAATATCTTTGTTACATGAAAATCGTAATCATCGGTTCCGGAAATGTTGCCTATCATTTGGCAAAAGCTTTTCATCGAAATCAAATGGCGATTTCGCAGATTTTTGGTAGAAACGAAACTGATTTGAAATCGATTTCAGCTGAGCTCCAAATTCCGTTTTCCACCACAAGTTTAATGGATGCCGATTTGTACCTGATCTGCGTTAATGACGATTCCATCGGGGAAGTTTCCCAAATTATTTCTAAAGAAAACTGTTTGGTGGCGCACACTTCCGGTTCTTTGCCAAAAGAAGCATTAAGAGGAAAATTCCGAAAAGCAAGTTTTTATCCCTTACAGACTTTCTCAAAATCCAAAGCGTTGGACTATTCCAAAATACCTTTCTTCGTGGAAGCAGAAAATAGAGAAGACTCGGAACTCCTGAAAAATATCGCCCTTAAAATTTCAAAAAACGTAATGGAATCAGATTACGAAAAAAGAAAATATATCCATTTGACCGCGGTTTTCTCCTGTAATTTCGTGAATCACCTTTTTGCCAGAGCCAAAGAAGTTTCGGATTCGCAAAATATTCCTTTTGATTATTTTTTACCCTTGATAGACGAAACTGTTTCGAAAATCCACGAAATGGAACCAAAACTCGCTCAAACGGGACCTGCAGTGCGAAACGACGAACGGGTTTTGCAGATTCACGAAGCATTAATTAATGATGAGGAGCATTTGAAAATCTACCGAACCATGAACGAATCGATAAAAAAAATGTATGAGTTATAAATCGAATTTAAAAAATATAAAGGCGTTTGTCTTTGATGTGGACGGTGTTTTCACCGATGGAAGTGTTTACCTGATGCCGGACAAAAACATGTGCCGGGTGATGAACGTGCTCGATGGTTACGCGGTAGTAAAAGCCATCAAAGAAAATTACAAAATCTGCGTAATTACCGGCGGCGATGATCCCATGGTGAGAAACCGCATCAATTATTTGGGAATCACCGATTACTATGCAAAGATTTCAAACAAACTCGAAAAATTTGAAGAATTCAAACAAAAATACAATCTCGCAAACGAAGAAATTCTGACGATGGGAGATGATTTGCCAGATATTTCGATGATGAAAATATCCGGAATTTCAGCATGTCCCCAAAATTCGGTCGCGGAAGTGAAAGCATTGTCCGATTATATTTCGCCAATCCAAGGCGGAAAAGGTGCCGTTCGGGACGTGATCGAACAGGTAATGAAGGTGCAGGGAAAATGGATTTTGGATGACACGAAAAGCACTTGATTCATTTTGAATAAATCTTTTTTATGCTATTTTCTAAACAAAAAATGAAGATTTTACTCGCCTCCAATTCGCCAAGAAGAAAAGAATTGCTGCAGAATCTGGGTTTTGATTTTGATGTTATTTCTGTGGACTGCGAGGAGGTTTATCCCGATGATCTTCCGACTGAAAAAGTGGCGGAATACCTTTCGGAATTGAAAGCGAACTCTTTTAGAAATTTGGAAAAAGGAGAAGTCCTTATCACGGCAGATACCGTGGTTTCCATCGGTGATGAAATTTTAGGAAAGCCCGGAAATGCTAAAGAAGCCAAAGAAATGCTTCAAAAACTTTCGGGGAAAACACACCGGGTTTTCACCGGAATCACCATCAGGACTTTAGACAAAACCATCTCAAAGACTGATGTGGCAGAAGTGGAATTTGAAATCATAAACAGCTTGGAATCTGAATATTATGTAAAAAATTTCCGGCCGTTTGACAAAGCGGGAAGTTACGGTATCCAGGAATGGTTGGGAATGGCAAAAATCAAAAGCCTCCATGGCAGCTTTTACACCATCATGGGTTTGCCGACACATCTGGTTTACGCAATTTTAAAAGATTTGGAATAAGTCTCCATCCAATTTAAAAAATCATTATTTTTACGGAAAATAATCAAATCTTTTCTACAATAAAATGCAGATTTGAAAGTTATATTTGAATAATGAAAAAAGCTATATTTATCCTTTTGGCAATTACCGTTCTAAGTTCCTGTTCATCAAGGAAAAAAACGAACAATTCTACATTTCTAAAGGGATTTTTCACGTATTACAATACGCTTTTTAACAGCAAAGATGCCCTGCAAACCGAGCTTAAAAATCGGGACAGATCGCACAAAGATAATTTCTACGATCCCTATATTCCGCTGCTTACATACGAAGATCAACCACTGGGAACCGATTTGGGTTCAAGCGGGAGTTTCGGCAGTGAGGGCCGTGCAGGAACGGCGGGAAGTTTTGGTCCGGGAGTTCCGGGAGGCGGAGTGCGACCAACCGATAATGCGGGTAACAAAACCGGTGCAACTATTCTGGAAATTTCTGAAGCGAAAGCATTAAAAGCGATCGCAAAATATTCTGTGATGAAAGGCGGAGTAGAGAAAAATAAGGCGATGTTTGATGCCAATATTTTGTTGGCCCAATCCCGACTTTACCGCGGAAAAGCCCTGGAAGCTTTAGACGGCCTAAACTATATTTTTTCTAATATGCCGAAAGATAAAAGAATTCCTTTGGCGAAAATTTATCAGGGACTCGCCTACTCCAAAATGGGCGACTTTTCCCGTGCCGGAGAACTTTTTTCTGAATTGAAAAAAGATAAAATCAAGAAAGATTACCAGAAATTATTAAGCGTCTATTATTCCGAAATGTTACTTCAGGCAGGGAAAAAAGATCAGGCGGTAGATGAACTTTCAAACGCTTATGCATTAAACAAAAACAGGAAATTGCGAAGCAGAATCGCATTTCTGAGAGGACAAATTCTGAATAATCTGGGGAGAAGTGAGGAAGCAAGAGAAAGCTTCACAAGTGCATACAAAAATGCCAACGATTTCGAATTCGAGGTGAAATCCCAAATCGAAATCGCAAAAACCTTCAATGGAAAAGGGGACGATTACGAAGGTGCAAAAACATATCTGGAAAAAATTGGCAAGAAGGGAACTTATGCTTCCCGAAAAAATGAATTCCTTTATGCTTTAGGTTTAATGGCAAATAAAGCCGGGAAAAAAGACGAAGCTCAGGAATATTTTGCCCAATCCCTGAAAGAAAAAATGTCTGATCCCCAAATTCGCGGACTCGATTATTATGAAATCGGAAAAGGACATTTTGAAAAAAGCGATTACCTCGCAGCAGGTGCTTATTACGATTCTGCACTTTCTGTCATGACTTACGAACCATCTAAAATTTTATTGGAAGAACAGTCCAGGAACATCAAACAGGTTTCTGCCAATTATTTCCTGGTCAAGAAAAATGACAGCATCATCGCATTGACCAAGATGCCGGAAAACGAAAGAATCGCCTATTTTACTAAGGTCATCGATCGAATCAAAGAAAAGGAGGCAAGAGAGGAATTGATCCGAAAACAAGCCGAAAGGAATAAAGGATTTGATACCGGAGATTACGGCGCAAATTCTATTTTTGCCGGAAATACAGGTGGATTCCAAGATTTCACTGATCCCGGAAAAGGCGGTTTCTATTTTGCCAATATGAGCACGGTTTCCAAAGGGGAATCCACTTTTAAACAAATTTGGGGAAATCGTTCTTTAGCTGACAACTGGCGAACTTCGGCAAGAAGTACTTCCATCGAAGACCTGAAAAATGAAGCGATGGGAATTGCATCTGCTCCAGATCCCCGAAGACTGGAACCCAGTTTCTACATTGAAAAAATTCCAACCGACGCAGCAGATATTTTAGCCCTGAAAAAAGCACGAGACACCGCAAGTTTAGGATTGGGAAGAATGTATGACGCCTTTTTCTCTGACACGCCACTTGCCACAAAAACGCTATACGATTTGGTGGACAACAAACCTGTGGAAGAAGTGGAACTTCCTGCACTTTACCAGATTTTCGTGATGAATTATGAAAAAAATCCTGGTGCCGCAGAACGGGCAAAACAGAAAATTTTGACAGATTTCCCTTATACTTCTTACGCAGAATTTGTGAAAAATCCGAAAAACACTAAGTTTTCTGCATCCGCACCCGAAGTTGAAAAAGCTTATTCCGAAGCTTATGACCTCTATGCCGCCGAAAAATATGACCAAAGTAAAGCCTCCATAGAAACGTCATTGGGAAAATATCCAAATGATGCGCTGGTTCCCAAATTTGCATTGCTGAATGCTTTCAATACCGGGAAAACTGCCGGAAAGGAAATCATGATCCTGCAACTGGAACAAATTGCCCTGAATTACGCCAAAACGCCTGAAGGTGAAAAAGCAAAGGAAATGCTGAAATACCTGAAAAGCGAGCTGGAACTGCAAAAAACAGACGAAGAAGGAAATGTGATCAACGAAAATAAGGTGCAGACCGCAAAATCCACACCGGAACCTATTAGGAGTAATCCTAGACAGGAAGCGCCCGTGCAAATGTCCGCAGAACCAGCAGCTCCAGGTACGAATATTCCTCCGACAGTTCAAAAGGGCGAAGAACAAAAAGTAAAGGGCGAAATAAAAACTCATTAATGAAAAAGCGAAGATTATTCTTCGCTTTTCTTTTTCTTAACTCCTTGAAAATCCTTCAGATAAAACGGCTCGAAATAGGCGATATCCTCGAAATCCTTCTGATTGAATTTCTGGACTGATTTCCGGATCAAATATTTTGCAGAAGGAAAAACATCTTCCTTAAATTCAGCATTTTCCACTTGCAAGAGGTCTTTGGCTTTTTTTGCTCCGTCACCGATAAAGATGATTTTTTTACCAACAAAATCCCGGAAAGAACTTTCATCCAAAATTTTGGCTTCGGTTTCTGAAATCATTTCCCCCGAAATACCGTCGAAAACGGCGCAATAAACCTCCATTCTTCTTGCATCGACCAACGGAATGATCAAGTCGTAATTTTGATTTAAAAACGGCTCAATCATCGTTTCTAAGGAGTTCACCGCAATCATTGGAATTTTCAGTCCATAGCAAAATCCTTTCGCAGAAGCGGCTCCTATCCGAAGTCCGGTGTAGGAACCAGGTCCTTTGCCTACAGAAACGGCATCCAAATCGCCCAATGAAATTTCTGCACCTTGCAAAGCCCATTCCACAAAGGTGTGCAGCGATTCGGACTGTTTGTAATTTTCTGAAATTTCTTCGCAAAGACACAGCAGTTTTTCACCGTCTGAAATGGCGACAGAACAGTTTTTTGAGGAAGTTTCTAAGTGGAGGATTTTCATGATGTTGATGCGGTAATTGATTGATTGGCTATGGTACAGATTGGCAGCGAACGATAATTCACAATTTCTTTATTTTGCAAAGATAATCATCAGTACCTCAACGGATCAACTAATGATCAAACTTTCCGGTGGATTGTTCGCGGTTCGCTTTGTGCGCTCGGATAAATGGTGAGGTCGGAAATCGTGACATGACTCGGCGCGTTTACGCAATAGGCGATAGCATCTGCGATGTCTTCTGCTTTCAGCGGTTCATAACCAGCGTAAACAGTTTTTGCACGCTCTTCATCTCCTTTGAAACGGATTTTGGAGAAGTCGGTTTCCACAGCTCCGGGTTGAATGTTGGTGACTTTGATCCCAAATTCGGTGAGTTCCAAACGCATCCCTTCGGAAATTACATCTACAGCACGTTTTGAGGCGCAATACACCACACCATTCGCATAAGTTTGTCTTGCGGCAACCGAGGAAATATTCACGATATGACCGGATTTTCTTTCTTTCATTCCGGGGATGATCATTTTGGAGACGTAGAGCAGTCCTTTCACATTTCCGTCAATCATGGCGTCCCAATCATCGGTTTTTCCTTCGGATAAAGGTTCTAAACCGTGTGCATTTCCTGCGTTATTGATGAGGACATCGATGTTTTTCCAATTTTCTGGAAGGGAACTGATTGCATTTTCAACCTCTGCGAGATTCCTCACGTCGAAGTTTAAACTAAAGGTTTCGGTGAGCTTGGAGAGTTCTTTTTTCACTTGTTCCAAAACGTCTTTCCTTCTGCCGCAAACGATGATTCTGTACCCTTGATTTGCGAGTAATTCTGCGGTGGCTTTTCCGATTCCGGAAGTTGCGCCCGTGATGAGTGCTGTTTTCATGTTAATTTTAGAAATAAATCAATTCGTTGAGAAAACCATTGCCATATCTAAAAAACAACGAATTCTTCTGGTTCAAACTTTCTCTGACTTTTTGATAAATCGCCAGTAATATTTTGCAGAATTCATCTTGTTTCTTCAGTGATTTCTCTCATTTTAATTGGATCGTAAAATTACAAAAATTATCCCCTAAGAAAGCTTTTTTTAATTCATTATCCGCCATCAAAAACCTGAAACGCATCCTCAATATGTGTGATCTGCAAAACTCCAGCTTTATCGGGAAGCACGGTGATAATGTCGAAACGGACTTCTTTGTCGATTTCATTTTCGCTCATGAAAAAATCGGCACAGGTGATGATGGATTTAATCTTCTTTTTGGTTACGGCTTCTTGTGGCTCGATCAGCGTATCGTAACTTCTTGCTTTCACTTCGGTCACCACGATTAAATCCTCAAACTCAGAAACAATATCGATTTCCAACCGTTCGAAACGGAAGTTTCTTGCCAAAATCTTATGTCCTTTTTTAGCTAAAAAATCTGCAGATAAATCTTCCGCCAGTTTTCCTAAATCGTTGTGTTCAGCCATAACTACATTTGTTTGAAATTTCAGGTTTCAAGTTTCAAGTTTCAGGTTTCAAGTTTCCGGTTTTAAAATTCGATCTTAACCTTTTCCTTAATCTCAACCTTGATATTTCCACCAATAATCAGCGGTCGGTTGTCATAAATATGCCCATTCGGAAAGCCGAAAACAGTTGGAAAATCGTATTTCGCGATTCGCTCGGAAATGATTTTATACGCCAACTCATCAAAACTTTCTTCGTAGTTTTTGTTGTCTTTTTCATCGCCCATATTGGTCATTCCACCGATAACGAGTCCTTTAATTTTTCTGAAAACTCCCGCCAAATCCAGCGATTTCAACATTCGGTCTAAAGCATAAAAATGCTCGCCGATATCTTCAATGAATAGGATTTTATCTTTAAAATTAAAGGAGTAGGGGGTTCCCAAAAGTGCATAAATCAACGCCAGATTTCCGCCGACCAATTCACCTTCCGCTTTTCCGTTTTTGTTGAAATCGTTTTTAGCAATGCTGTATTTCGGAAGTTTTCCTTTCAGAATGTCGAAAGTCAAGTCATAGCTTTCATCGGTCACTCCAAAACTTGATGTCTTGATGGTTTGTCCATGAATGGAGGCAAAACCGTTTTTCAACAAAAAACTCTGAATCACCGTGTTGTCCGAATATCCGATATACCATTTCGGGTTTTTTCTGAACTTTGAAAGCTTCAAATGTCTAAGCAAATGCTGACAACCGTAACCTCCTCTTGAAGCCCAAATCGCGGATATTTCCTCATTATTTAAAGCCCAGTTCAGATCCGAAATTCTTTCTTTTTCGGTTCCGGCATAATTGTACCCGTTTGGAAATTTCGTGTAGAGATGTTTTCCCAGAACGGGTTCAAAACCTTTGGATTTGATCATTTCCAAGCCTTTCTGCAATTGGGATTCTTCCACAGCTCCCGCCGGAGAAATAATGGCGATTCGGTCGCCTTTTTTCAATGCTTTTGGAAATATGGGATTCATCAGTGCATTTGTTTTTGTTCGGTTTTTTCAGCCTGCTCCAGTTTCTTGTCGAATTGGTTAAATTTTTTGAAACTTTGAAGAAAAATAAAGATGCTGAACGCTACCAAAATAAAACCAACGCCTCTTCGAATGGTGTTTGCGATGCGTTGGTTGAGTTTATCGTGAAATTGTTTGGCAAGGGAAATTTTCAGGAAATCGATGAGTAAATAGGTTCCCACAACCAATCCCATATAAAGCAGAAAATCCCTAATATCCGGATAAGCATTTCTCACGGAAACCACGGTAACCAACCAAAAAAGTACCACTCCGATGTTTAAAATATTAAATAAGAAGCCATTCAAAAATGTTCTGCCATAATTTTGGCTGATGATTTTTTCTTCCCCGTGAAGATGCATTTTTGTGCGGGAAACCATCATATAAAGGGCATAAATAAAGATGATGAAAGCTGTAATTCTGTAAAATCCTGGATGTTTGTCAATAATTTCGACCAAATCAGCGCTGGCAAAATAGGAGGCGACAATACATAATATATCTGCTACAACCACGCCTAAATCAAGAGCAAGTGCATGTTTGGGACCTCGGGAAAAACTGGTTTCGATCAACAAGAAAAAAATGGGTCCGATGAAAACCAGACTCAGCATAATTCCCAAGCCAACAGAAGAGAATATAAGTTCAAACATATTGCAATAATTCTTAACGTATTTTGGACGAAGGCTTCATTTTACTCCGTGCAAATATACATTTTAAGATTTATCTGGAAATTTCAATGCGCAAAAATCCCTATTTCACGATCTTGAAATCCAGCTGTTTTTGAACCAGATTTGCCTTCATCACCTTGATTTTCACCTCATCTCCCAATTGATATTGATTACCGGATCTTGTTCCGTAAACCAGGTGATTTTTGGCGTCATACATATACGAATCATCCATTAAGTCGCGTAATTTGATCAGTCCTTCTGCGCCGTTTTCAGGAATTTGAACCCAGAAACCAAATTCGGCGACACCGGAAATCACACCGGTGAATTCTTCGCCCAAATGTTTTTCCATGAACTTCACTTGCATAAACTTGATGGAATCCCTTTCAGCATCAGCTGCAAGTCGCTCCATACTACTACAATGTTTACATTTTTCTTCGTATTCCTGTTTATTTACGGATTTTCCACCATCCAGATAATGTTGCAAAAGCCGGTGCGCAATCAAATCGGGATATCGGCGAATCGGTGAGGTGAAATGGGTATAAAATTCGAAACCAAGTCCATAATGTCCGATGGGATCTGTGGAATATATTGCTTTACTCATCGAGCGCATCGCCAAAGTTTCAATCATGTTTTCTTCTCCTTTTCCCTGCACGTCCTTCAACAGTTTATTTAGTGATTCCGCCACTTTTTTGGTATTTGCCAAATTCAGCTGGTAACCAAAAGTCCCGACAAATTCTCGCAATGCCTCCAATTTTTGCGGATCCGGATCATCGTGGATTCTGTATATAAATGTCAGGTTCGTTGGTTCGCCTTTTCCGCTCAATGAAACATATTCCGAAACTTTCCGGTTTGCCAGAAGCATAAATTCCTCGATCAGGTGGTTGGAATCTTTGCTCATTTTAAAATAAACTCCGATGGGTTCGTTGTTTTCATCCAAATTGAATCGTACTTCACTTCGGTCAAAAGTAATCGCACCTTTGTTGATTCGATCTCTTCGCAAAATCTTTGCAAGCCGGTCCAATGTGAGTATTTCTTCGCTCAAATCTCCATTTTTCGTCTCTATTCTTTCCTGTGCATCTTCATAGGAAAGCCTTCTGTCTGAATGGATTATGGTTCTACCAAACCACTGTTTCAATACATTTGCATTATCATCCAGTTCAAAAACTGCTGAAAACGTGTATTTATCCTCATTTGGACGAAGCGAGCAGACATCATTGCTCAACACTTCCGGCAGCATTGGAACCACTCTGTCAACCAAATAAACAGAGGTAGCGCGGTTGTATGCTTCTTCATCAATTATGGTTCCTGGAGTCACGTAATGGGAAACATCTGCGATGTGCACTCCAATTTCCCAGTTTCCGTTTTCTAATTTTTGGATGGAGAGGGCATCATCAAAATCTTTAGCATCTTTTGGATCGATGGTTAAAGTCAAGACATTTCGCATATCTCTTCTTTTTGCCACTTCATTATCGTTGATTTTGCGGTCGATCTCATTGGCTTCTCTTTCAACTTCTTCGGGAAAACTATAAGGTAATCCGTATTCTGCCAAGATCGAGTGGATTTCAGTTTCATGTTCTCCCGGAGCACCCAAAACATTGATAATTTCGCCTTCTGGATTTTTGGAATCGGAATCCCATTTCAGCATTCTTACCACCACTTTGTCTCCATCACGGGCATTAAGCATTTTTCCTTTTGGAACAAAAATATCGGTATTGAGGTGCTTTTTGTCGCTTACCACGAAACCAAAATCTTTGTGCTTGATGAGCTGAAAAGTTCCCACAAATTCCTGGCGGCTCCTTTCGATGACTTCTAAAACCGAACCTTCCAGCTTTTTTCCTTTGAAATGATAGGTCACAATCAGCACGGTATCACCTTGCAATGCATGTTTCACATTTTTGGCGTGAATGAAGATATCGTCCTCCAAACCTTCCACTTTCACATAGGCATTTCCGGTTTGATTAAAGTCGATAACTCCGGTCAAAGTACCTTCAATCTTAAGGTTTACGATGTATTTTCCCTGTTCCACTTCCTTAACTCTATCCTCTGCGCGAAGTCTGTGCAAAGCTTGAACAACCAGTTCTCTTTGGCGCGGATTCCGGTAATCGATTCCCTCTGCAATCTGCTTGTAGTTATAAATTTTAGTGGATTTCTCATTCATAAAACGCAGAATCAGACGACCCAATTCTTGCAGTTTATGGTTGTTTTTATGGGATATGAAATTTGATTTTTTTGGCATAAATGGTTGATGTTTTTGTTAAATTACAAAAATGAGGAACTCAACTCGAATAAATTCCCCGATATGATCTGATCAAGTGGATGGTAGCGGAGTGCTAAACACAGGAAATTTTTTCCACTCTCTTTTCATGTCTTCCCCCTTCAAAAGGTGTTTCCAAGAATTTCTCCACAATTTCGAGTGCGAGTTCTTTGGCAATAAATCTCGCCGGAATGGCCACCATATTGCAATTGTTGTGTTTTCTCGCAAGTGAGCCCAATTCCGGCATCCAACATAACGCACACCGAATTTTCTGGTGTTTGTTGGCAGTCAGCTGAACACCTTGTCCGCTGCCGCATATCAAAATTCCCAATTCATTTTCACCGTTCTCAACCGAAGTCGCGGCTGGATGAACAAAATCCGGATAATCCACAGAATCCAGGGAATTGGTTCCGAAATCCTGTATTTCATATTGGGAAGAAAGTTGATTTTTCAGGTATTCTTTATATTCGAAACCGGCATGGTCACAAGCGATAGCTATTTTTTTCATTTTATGGAGGGATTTGTGGGTGTGTTTACAAATTTAAGATTAATAAAATAAAAATGGATTGATTAAATTTTAAATATAAAACTGGTCATGCTAAAAATTTCCCTTCTTTGATCCTTATCAATTGATTTACTTAACTTTATCAACTAATTATTTAATAATTTCAAAAATTTTAGAAAGATAAAGCTCAAAAAATACCACTGTCTAAAATAGGTGCAAAATCTAGTGAAAGGATGTGGATAACTTTGTGAAAGAATTGTTTTTTTAATTCATATTTAATTCATATTGCAGAAAAATTCCAATTGGTTTCCGAAATAAGTTTGAAAAGTTTTGGTGTGGAAATGATGACGTTCTCCATATCGCGGTTCCAAGTAAATGCGCTGCAAAGGAATTATCAACAATTGTTAATAACAGTTAAAAACAGTTAAAAATCAAAGTGTTAAAATGTGTATTTAATATGAATTGAGTTTTAACTAAATGTTACGAAAAAAGAGAAAATTTCTTTTCCACAATATCCACATTTACAACAACAGCATTCATATTCTTATTTATAAAAAAAGAAAGTAATGTTGGGTAAATGAGATTTGCCAGTTTGTGGAATTTTATCCGTGATTTAATTTTTAGTCGTGGGATTAAATCTTAAATTTGTGAAACCAAAATCAAGCCATTTATGAAGACCATTCTAGATTTTAATTTTAGGGATCAAAAAGCGTTGGTACGTGTGGATTTCAATGTTCCGCAAAATGCAGATCTAAAAGTAACTGATAATACCAGAATTCAGGCAGTGAAGCCTACGGTTGACAAAATTTTGAGTGATGGTGGATCCGTCATCCTCATGACGCATTTGGGAAGACCAAAAGGAAAGTTTTCTGCGGAGTTTTCATTGAAGAACATTGTTCCTGAGATCGAGAAAGTTTTTGGCAAAGAGGTTAAGTTTTGTCCGGATTGTGTTGGAGAAGAAGCTGTGAATATGGCTAAAAATTTACAAGCGGGTGAGATTTTATTGCTGGAAAATTTAAGGTTTTATAATGAAGAGGAAAATGGCGACCAAGTTTTCGCTGAAAAATTGTCAAAGCTGGGTGATGCCTATGTAAATGATGCATTTGGAACTGCTCACAGAGCACATGCTTCCACGGCGGTGATTGCACAGTTTTTTCCTTCAACTAAATTTTTCGGTTTATTGATGGCTAAAGAACTTGATGCGATTGAAAAAGTCTTGAAAAAAGGTGAAAAACCAGTTACGGCGATTTTGGGAGGTTCCAAAGTCTCCACTAAAATCACTATTATTGAAAATATTTTGCCTGCAGTTGACAATCTTATTATTGGCGGTGGAATGGCATTTACCTTTATCAAAGCTTTGGGCGGACAAATTGGAAATTCGTTGATAGAAGTTGACAAACAACAACTTGCATTGGAAATTATAGAGAAGGCAAAAGCTGAAAATGTAAAGGTTTATTTGCCGGTGGATGCTGTAATTGCGGAAGAATTTAAAAATGATTCGCCAAATAGAGATTGCAATATTTACGATATTCCGGAAGGATGGATGGGATTAGATGCCGGTCCAAGAAGTCGGGATATTTTTAATGATGTGATTCTTAATTCCAGAACTATTCTGTGGAATGGTCCCATTGGAGTCTTCGAAATGTCCAATTTTGCTGCCGGTACTGTTTCATTAGGTGAAAGTATTGCAGAATCTACGAGATTGGGTGCTTTTTCGCTTGTAGGTGGTGGTGATTCAGTAGCATTTGTGAAACAATTTGGATATGATGACCAAGTAAGCTATGTTTCCACCGGAGGTGGAGCGATGTTAGAAAGTCTAGAAGGGAAGGAGCTTCCCGGAGTTTACGCAATCAATAATTAGTTAAACTAAATCTTTAGTTTTAAAAATAAAAATGAGTAAGATTACTTTGCTCATTTTTTTTTATAATCTTGCAAACAAGCCAAAACTAATGAAGTCTGCTTGAACTTGATGGGCGGTCATGATGGATTCTGCTCCAAGTTTTGGTGTGAAATAATACCGTAAACCTGCTTTCCAGTAGGTTTTTTGATTATATGGACTTTTGAAATAGAGGTAGTAACCGTAGTTTGCATTGAAGGAAACTTTATTCATTTTTATTTCTGTTCCAACGCTCGTTCCGATTCGCCAATGTTCCCACGATTTACCCCAATACGGTACACTGTCATCATAAACTTCCGGATTGAACACCTGATCGTAGTAAACCGCATCCAAACCGATCTTGAAACCAAGGGTATTATTTATAAAATAAGAATAGGCCGGTGAAATGGCAACCCTGTAAAATGCTTCCTTCACTTTATATTTTCCCCGTTGACCAACTCCGATCGCGATTTCTAATGCCTGCTTTTTGACCTGCGTTTCTGGTTGTTGATCCTGTTCAGTGTGCGTCGGTATATTAAAGTTCCTTTGAATGCCGATGGATGCGGAAATGGTGTTTACTCCTGCATTCGGTAGTTGTATGGCACCGTTGGAGAAATGCAGGAACGAGAGGCGAGAAGTCAAAGCATAATTTTTTGTGAGATCATACTGTATTCCTAAACCAGCGTCAAACATCGCATTCAGATGACTTCCAAAAAAGTAGGAATCAGGATCGGTATGGACCGTTTTGGTAATATAGGCAAGTCCTAGAGTGGGGGAGAAGAGTACTTCGAAATCTCTAAATTTCATCAGCCTGAAATCCACATTGGCGGATGCAGCGTAAACTTCTCCAAATCCATAATTTCTTCCCCACAGGTTATTTTGCATTTGGTCCAGGTCCAAATAGATCAGATTATATTTGATGTTTTTTGCCGAGAGAAATTTCACCCATTCCTCAGTTCGGTTTTCCAGATTGGTTCCAAATGTTAAAGAATGTCCGTAAATATTATTTTTGATGTCGCCTTTTATTTTTCCCACACTTTGTGCGGTGATGAAATTGTATCCAATAAAATGTTCAACAGAATTTTGGGATTGGAAGAGTAAAGGTATTGCTGTGAGTAAAAAATAGAATTTCTTCAATAGCGGTGAATTTTGGTGAAAAATTGACTTTCAGAAACGGCTCAAAAATACAAAAACTATTTTTTTCCGATCACATATATCAAACTGGAAAATTCGCCTGATTTTATAGCCTTAAAATTAGAAATTGCTCCGTAAATCATTCCTTTAATCCAAAAAAGGGGTGATTTTTTATATTTTTCGCTGAGCATTGAAATATAGAACGCATCCAAATGAAGTGGTTTTATTTTTTTCAAATTCCAGTTCTCGTTGTTCATTAATTTTTTCATTCCGGATTTTGAGAAGTGGAAAACGTGACGAGGTACATCGTACGCTGCCCAAAATTTTCCATAATGTTTCGCGTCGAAAGAGCTTTGGTTTGGAACTGCGATGATCAATAATCCATTGGTTTTCAGTTTTTTATAAAATTTATCAAGTATATATTGTTGATTTTCAATATGTTCTAAAACATGCCATAAAGTAATGGCATCTAAGCTTTCATCTTCGATGGTGCTTAAATCATGTAAGATTTTTGTTTTGGATAATTTTTTGATTGCGGCATTTTGTGCGGATTGATTCGGCTCAATTCCAAATGTAGTAAAATCATCTTCGATATATTTTAAAAATTCGCCGGCGCCACATCCGTAATCCAATACTTTTGCATGGAGGAAAAGTTCCTTCGCTAGAATATTTCTTTTATAATTCAAGTTGAATCCCTGAAGAAATTTATACAGCTTTTCTTTTAAAGTTCCCGAATCCTGATGGTGGGAAATATAGTCCTTGCTTTCGTAATATTTGTCCAAATTTTCTGGGAGTGGGGTAGTCTGCAGAACTCCTGGGATTTCTGTTTCCACGACTTCGAACTCTTCCTGTGTTAAGAAATGATCTTTGATTTTCATTTTTGCAATTTTCCTTTAAAGACGAAATGTAAGGATTTGATTATTTTGTATTCATAATGTTTCACGTGAAACATAGTTGTGTCATCGGCCTAGATAAATCAAAAGTACGTTGATGTCCGCTGGTGAAACACCGCTGATTCTTGATGCCTGTGCAATGGTTTTCGGTTGTATTTTTACAAATTTTTGTCTGGCTTCGGTGGAAAGGGAAGCTATTTTAGAAAAATCAAAATCTTCCGGAATTTTAATAGTCTCCAAACGGTTTAGTTTTGCTACATTTTCTTTTTCTTTTTCAATATAACCACGGTATTTGATATTGATTTCGGCCTGTTCACGAACTTCTTCACTATAATTTTTTGTAGTAGTTTTGATGAAATCAATTTCGTCTAATTTTTCTAAGGTCATATTCGGTCTGGTCAAGATCTGTGCTGCGCGATATGCTTGATCTACCGGTGCAGATTCAATTGTTTCTAAAATGGGATTGATGATTGTGGGTTTAAGAGAGGTGTCTTTTAAAAAGCCTTCTAGTTCAATGCTTTTTGAAATTTTTTCTTGCACTTTTTGAAGCCTTTCCAACTTGGCTAAACCTAAATTATATGATTTTTCGGTTAAACGGATATCGGCATTGTCTTGTCTTAAAAGTAGGCGGTATTCAGCTCTGGAGGTGAACATTCTATAAGGTTCTTCCGTACCTTTGGTGATCAGATCATCAATTAATACTCCGATGTAGGCTTCGTCTCGGTTCAACGTAAATTCCTCTTTTTCGTGAACCTTATTGTGTGCATTGATTCCCGCAATTAGTCCTTGTCCTGCAGCTTCTTCATATCCGGTTGTACCGTTTATTTGTCCTGCAAAATAAAGGTTTTGAATCAATTTTGTTTCCAAAGTGTGATTCAATTGGGTAGGAGGGAAGTAGTCGTATTCAATGGCGTACCCTGGTCGGAAAACTTTTACATTTTCGAATCCTGGGATATGTTTCATGGCCTTAATTTGGACCTCTTCCGGTAGTGAAGAGCTGAATCCGTTCACATAGATTTCTACAGTTCTCCAACCTTCTGGTTCCACAAACAGTTGATGACGGTTCCTTTCTGCGAATCGGTTGATTTTGTCCTCAATACTCGGACAATATCTTGGTCCGATACTTTGAATAGTACCGTTAAACATGGGACTCCTGTCAAATCCTTCCCTTAAAATTTCATGAACGGTTTCGTTAGTATAAACGATGTGGCAACTTAATTGTTTTTCAAGTTTTGGTGAATCCAGATAGGAGAATTTTCCAGGATTTTCGTCGCCTTTTTGTTCCTCCATTTTGGAATAATCCAAGCTTCTTCCGTCCACACGTGGAGGAGTTCCTGTTTTCATTCGACCCGCTTCAAAACCTAATGAAACCAGCTGTTCGGTAATTCCAAATGCTCTTGGTTCGCCCATTCTTCCGCCTCCTAATTGTTTGTCTCCCACATGAATTAGGCCATTTAAAAAAGTTCCGTTTGTTAAAACTACTGATTTTCCTCTGATTTGGATTCCCAATGAAGTTATCACGCCTGCGACTTTATCATTTTCAATGATTAGGCTTTTTACCATGTCCTGAAAAAAATCAAGATTTGGGGTATTTTCCAGTGCAAGTCGCCATTCTTGTGCGAATAACATTCTGTCGTTTTGAGTTCTGGGAGACCACATTGCCGGTCCCTTAGAGAGGTTCAGCATCTTAAACTGGATTGCGGATTTGTCTGCAATAATTCCAGAATAACCGCCCATTGCATCAATTTCTCGTACAATTTGACCCTTGGCAATCCCACCCATTGCAGGATTACAGCTCATCTGACCGATGGTCTGCATATTCATGGTGACCAATAAAGTTTTTGATCCCAAGTTTGCTGCAGCAGCAGCTGCTTCACAGCCAGCATGACCTGCTCCAACAACGATTACGTCATATATTTCGTTTATCATTTTATGAAAGATAAATGATGTTTTAAATTAACAATGTTTCACGTGAAACATTTAAAAAAAATATTGGCATTTTTTACCTTAACCAGACCCTACCGCAGTGTTTTCCCCGATACAAGCATTGGATATCGCGTCGGAGTGTGGAGTAGGGGTCCTGAATATCTGCACTGGGCAGCGCGGGAAATAGCCCCTAAAGAATATTTAAATAAAAATCTTCCTTTGCTCGCATTTCGGCGATTTCTTCGTCTGTTTTATCTTTGTATCCTATCAAATGAAGAATTCCATGTGCCAAAACCCTATGAAGTTCTGATTTAAAGTCTTTTGCCAAAGTTTTGGAGTTTTCTAAAATGCGCGGCAAAGATACAAAAATATCAGCGGATATGGTTTTGCCCTTTACGTAGTCGAAAGTAATGATATCGGTGTAGTAATCGTGATCCAGGAAATCTCGGTTTACTTTGAGCAGGTATTCATCATCGCAGAAAATGTAGGTAATCTCACCCAGTTTCCTGTTCTCAGAAATGATGAGTCCTTCCAGCCATTTTATGGTGTTTGGTGAAATTTCAATCTGGTCTATATTTTCAAAGAAAAACTGTATCATAAGCTTAAAACCAGTGTCCCAAAATGACACTTAATATTCCGTTACTGGTGGTAAATGAGCGGCTGTAATTTAGTTTGATTTGACCGAATGGCAACCTGTAGCCGGCCGTCAATCCGCCAGAAGTTTCCCCAATATGGAATACTTCCTTCACCTGTATTCGATCAAACAGATTGGCAAAATTGAGCTCCGCAGTAGCGAAATAGTTTTTTAAAATTTTAAATTGCACTGCATTTGTTGCGGTTAGTAAATTATTTGCATGGAGGTATCCGAATTCATATCCTGGAAACGGGATGAAATTATTCAGATTTTGTTCAAATATTCCCCCGATCTGATAATTGTAATAAGCATCTAAATTGTGTCCGACCGTAAACCCGCCGAAAAGATCCAGTTTATAGGTTAACCATGAGTTCACCGGAAAATTCATTTTGGTGGTTATTTTGGCTTGAAAAGGCTTTTCTTTCTTTTCCTTATCAAACAGGTCTATTATTTTTCCCTCCATGTTCAGATAAAATCCTCGTGTGCCGAAATTTTTCTCATCACGGGTATCGCTCTTGATAAAAAAGTAGGGATTGATGAAGTTCTTGCTTTCTATGGATGTCCCGGCGTTTGTCCTTGCTTCATAATAATCATGGCTAAAACCGCCTCCAATTGCATAGCGGTCCTTCCAGACCGACTGTATATATGCTTCAGTACGGAACCAGTTCCAGGTATCGCGGATATATCCTTTGAAATCTTTCAGGTCCAAGGTCATTCCGGAACCATAAATTCCAAATCCCGGAATATATCCGTTGTCAATGAAATAATTGAAGTAATATCTTGGTTTGTCCCCCACCACCACGTCGAGAGAAATAATCGCATTCCGGAACAGAAGCCTTTTTGCTGTGGCATTGAGCAGCAATCCAGTTTTGAAAATTTCATCATAATGCAGCCCAAATTTTAAGAAAAACCGGGTATCATCCTCCGTTACATCCAGCATCAAATAGTTCTTGTCATTCTTTGTGACGAGGTCATAATTGATCAATTTATAATTGTTGGTAGCATAAAGTTTGTCCACCATTTTGTTGATGGTGCCATAAGTTTGAATGGAAGGCAATTTCAGGTTCATTTTTCCTAAAATGTAGTTTTTTCCAAAGATATTGGCATTATCCAATTCTAGACTATCGATTTTGTAAACATTGGTATAAATGGTATTTGTAGGGGAACGCAGGAGCTGTTTTTCCCTTTTTGGCAAAAGCGATAAGACCTCTACATACTTTCTTGCTACCACAAATCCGGAATCCAGGATCGCTTTTTTGGCATCATAACTTGTAGCATTTAATCCTTTCAGATTGGGGTGGATATTAATGTCTGTGTAATTGGATTGGATTTTGGTTTCTTTTCTTATTCCGAAATCAATCACCTGATTCAAAATCGCAATAGCCGACTGCAATTCGTCACGATTAGCCAAAGGCTGACTCAAATCTACCCCGATGATAACATCTATTCCCTTGTCTTTTAATGGTTTAGATGGAAAATTAACGGTTATCGCACCATCGATGTAAATGGAGTCCCCAATTTTTACAGGATCCATCAATCCGGGAAAAGCAGAACTCGCCATGATTGAAGATACCAAATCACCTTTTTCGAAAATTTCCATCTTGCCACTTTCCAGGTTGGTTGCGACGCACATAAACGGAATCGGTAATTTTGAGAAATCATCAATGTTTGAAACGTTTTTAAAGAGTTCCTTTAATAGATAAATATTCTTTTGACCGGTTGAAATTGCTTTGGGTAAGAAATTAATTTTCCCTTTGGATACGGGTATGGTAAGAAGATATTTGTCAACCGATTTGCTGAAAAATGAAGTTTCCTGGCGCGTTTTTTCATTGGCAATTATCGTATAAAAATCGGTATCCATTACGATTTTTTCAATTTCATTTCCGGTGTATCCTGATGCATAAAGTCCGCCAACAATCGCACCCATACTGGTTCCCGAAATATAGTCAATTTTAACGCCCAGAGAATCAAGTACTTTCAGAACTCCAATATGGGCAAATCCTTTTGCGCCTCCCCCGGAAAGTGACAAACCGATCTTGGCATTTTCTGGAACTTTAAAGCCTTCTTTCACTTGTGCAAAGTGAAAAGTCGCAAAAAATAGCAGCAAGAAAGGAAGTACTTTTTTCATTAATCTTTGATGTAGATTCTTTTAACCCGTCGAGAGATTGACGTTAAAACTTCATAAGGTATTGTTTTGCAGTAATCTGCAAATTCCTCTAAACTTGGTTTGGAATTGAAAATCATTACTTCTTCGCCGTCTTTCACCGGAAAATCACCGATGTCTATCATCATCATGTCCATGCAAACGTTTCCTACAATCGGAAAGGTCCTATTCTGGATTCCGATATTTCCCACCTTATTTCCAATGAGTCTCGGTATTCCATCGGCGTAACCCACTGGAATTGTGGCAATTCTGGTTTTATTTTCTACCCTGAATCTTCTATTGTAGCCCACAGAATCACCTTCATTCACTTCTGAAATTTGTGAAATCACTGTTTTAAATCGAACGGCACTTTGCAATTTCTTCTTGATCTCCGGATCAGATGAAATTCCTACCATTCCAATCCCTATTCGCACCATATCAAATTGATAATCAGGATAATTAACTATTCCGGAGGTGTTTAAAATATGCCGAATTGGCTGATAATTTAATCCGGAAATTAATTTCTCCGAATTTTTCGTGAAAATATGGAACTGATCTAAAGTATATTTTTCTTCAGCGGGATCATCGGAAGAAGAAAGGTGGCTGAAAATACTTTTGACTTTCACATTCATCGATTTCAACTGATCAATTAAATCATCCAGTTCATCTCCTTTAAAGCCAAGTCGGTGCATTCCCGTTTCCAATTTAATGTGAATCGGATATTTCTGCTGAATTCCTTTGCGGATGAGTTGTTGGTTGAACAGTTCCAAAACCCGAAAACTGTATATTTCCGGCTCCAAATCATAATCAATAATGATATCGTAACTGTGCTGTTCGGGATTCATCACCATAATCGGTGTCGTAATTCCATTTTTGCGCAAATCCACTCCTTCATCGGCATAAGCAACTCCCAGATAATCAATATGGTGGTGTTGCAAAAATTCCGCAATTTCATATCCACCCAATCCATAAGAATATGCTTTCACCATCGCCATCATTTTGGTTTCGGATTTCAGCAATGATTTGTGGATGTTGATATTGTGAAGAATTGCGTTGAGATTTACTTCTAAAACGGTATCGTGTTTTTGAAGCTCGAGATGGTTTTTTACTTTTTCAATTTCGAATTTTCTGGCGCCTTTCAATAGAATCAGTTCATTTTCAATCTGATTAAACTGTTGATTGGCAATAAGTTCATGTGTGTTACTGAAAGTGAAACATTCAGAATTAAACAGACTTGAAAATTTTGAAATTTCGTCACCAACGAGGAAAATTTTGCTGAAGTTTTGCTGATTGGTCAGGTTGGCTACTGCTTGGTAAAGATGATTCGAGTTGAGGCCTTCTACAAAATCAGTCAGAACCAATGATTTTTTGGGCTTGTTGTATTCTTTGATGAATTGATAGGCAATTTTCAATGAATCAAGATCTAAGTTAAAAGAATCATTGATAATCAAATTGTTACGAACCCCATTCACGCTTTCCAAACGCATTTCGATCGATTTTAGGGCATTGAGCTTTTGGATGATTTTGGTATTGGAAAATCCAAACTCTTTTAAAACGGCAATGATGCACAATACATTGCTCAAAGTTGCTTCATCTCTTTGTGAAACCGGAACCACAAATTCTTCGTCAAAATATCGGATCAGCAGATCCTCATTCTTGTTATTCCAGTTATTTTTGATGAATATATTATTGACGCTTTTTAGTCCAAATGATATTAATTTTTTACTTGAGTAAAGGTCATTAAATTTGCGGTAAACCAAATCGTTATCGCCATTGAAAATGATGAGTTGAGAATCATTAAATAATGAGATTTTTTCATCGATCAGTTGCGATTCATTTTCGAAATTGGAAGCATGCGCGGAACCAATATGCGTTAAGATTCCTATCTGAGGCGGAAAGATTTCCGCCAATATTTTCATTTCGTTAGGTTTGGAAATTCCCACTTCAAAAATCCCGAGCTGATGATTTTGATCGATTTCAAGCAGAGAGATCGGAAGTCCAATCTGTGAATTAAAACTTTTGGGACTTTTCACGGTATTAAACTCGTCAAAAAGCGATTGATAAAGCCATTCCTTCACAATGGTTTTTCCATTACTTCCGGTAATTCCGATGGTTTTCAGCTCAAATTGTGCCAAATGAAATTTCGATAAATCCTGCAGAAATTTCACTGAATTTTCCGCAATAATCCACGTAACATTTGGAATATCATGGAGTTGATGTTCGGAAATGATAACAGAAATTCCTTTTTCAACGGCAGAATAAATATATTTTTCACCGGAATTTTTCGAAGTATTAATCGCAAGAAATGCAGTGTTCTGCACGGAAAATATATTTCTGCTGTCGAAGGCAATATTCTCAATGTGTATATTTTCATCACCAATCAATTGGCAGCGAGTGATCTCCGCAAGTTGCTTTGTAGTGTAGTTCATTTAGTTTTTCTTGGAAATTTCTTCATTAAAAACTTTTCTGCTCACCGCCTCGTAACTTTCGGTTTCGCCCAATTGCACCAAATCTGTACTCGCCGTGGTTCGCATAGAATAATTGGCAAGATTTCCCGTGCGTTTGCAGATGGCGTGAACTTTCGTCACATATTCGGCAGTAGCCATGAGATTGGGAATGGGTCCAAAAGGTCTGCCTAAAAAATCCATATCCAATCCGGCAATTACAACACGTATTCCGTTATTTGCCAATTGATTGGCAACTTCCACGATGCTTTCATCAAAGAATTGGGCTTCGTCAATTCCCACCACATCGCAGGTGGAACCGAGCAGCAGAATTTCGTTTGGACTTTCTACCGGTGTGCTTCGGATGGTGTTGCGATTATGGGAAACCACCTCCTCTTCGGCGTATCTTGTATCCAGTTTGGGTTTGAATATCTCCACATTTTGTCCGGCCATTTCTGCCCTTCGAAGTCGACGAATCAATTCCTCGGTTTTTCCGGAAAACATTGAGCCGCAGATTACTTCCATCCAGCCGCTTTGTTTGGCGTGATTTATTGTATTTTCTAAAAACATTTGTTAAATTAGCCGTAATATTTAAGATATCAAAAATAAGGAATTTTAATAGAATCTATGATGGAAAATATCCAGGAAATACAGGATAAAATTTTTTTTGAGGCTAAAAATGCGCTTGAATCCCTTTCAAAAATTACTTCAATTGACGAACTTTTAGCAAAGCAGGATTTGTTTTCTGAAGTTACTGACAGGATTGCCTTTCTAAGAATTTTGGAAAAGAACATAGATTTGCTTAATGTAGATTCACCAATTCAAACAGCTGATAATCAAGAATTAAACTTAAATTTTGATAATGAACCTGCGGTGAAACTTGACGAGAATATAGACGATGCTTCTGCAGATGATCATGAAATGGAAGAGGAGGTTCTTTTCACCAACGAACTAAATGATATTGAGGAGGAAGAACATCTAGTCGATCCGATTTCCGAAGTAATCACCGATGAAACTGGGAACGAGGAATTTGAAACCATTCCTGCCGAGGATCAGATAGGAGCTGAAGAATTGGATTCATCCAGTTATGAATCTCGTGTTGCACAGAAAGAACGCGAATTCAGAGAGTTGGAGGAAAGACGAAGAAAGATCGTGGATTTCAATAAAGAAGACGTGGTGCACGAACGGAAAGTAGAAGTGCCTCACGAAAATAAAGCCGAAGAGCATCATCATTCCGATAAAAAATTTAAACTTGCCAATATCAAAGGATTGAAAGCGGTTCAGAATTTATTCGATGAGGATCCGCTTCAGAAATTCAATGACGAAGAAGCAAGACATGAAGCAGCTGCTGAATCCGGAAGTCTCCTAAAAACCAATATTTCAACAGATTTTATGGAGGCTGAAAAGAAAAAGCCGGAATTCAAACTGGACTTGAATGATAAAGTAGCCTTCACTAAAATTTTGTTTAAAGGCAATGATGAAAAGTTGAAAGCAACTGTCGAAAAACTCAATTCATTCGATAATCTGGAAGACGCAAGGCAATATTTGAGCGATATTTATTACGAAAACGATTGGTCCAAAGCCGATGAATATGCGCAGAGATTGTGGAGTTTGGTGGAGAATAAATTTTTGTAAGTGCTTTCCTGTAGCCCATAAATACATGATAAACAAAATTGATCAGTTCCAAAACGTTTTCTTCATCGGAGTTGCCGGAGTTGGAATGAGCGCAATTGCGCAATACTTAAAGGGAATCGGAAAAGATGTTTCCGGAAGTGACCGGTATTTTCATCCCGATGAATACAACAAAACCAAAACGCAGCTGGAAGCCGAAGGAATCAAATGTTTTCTTCAGGACGGAAGTGGAATTGACGAAAATACTGATTTAGTAGTAGTTTCCACCGCAATTGAAGATACCGTTTACGAAGTTCAGAAAGCAAAGGAATTGGGAATATCGATTATCCGACGAAGCGAACTTTTGTCCATCATTGCGAAAAGCAAAAAAACGATTGCTGTTGCAGGAACCTCCGGAAAATCAACCACTTCAGCGATGCTTTACCAGATTTTGCTGGATGCCGGTTTCCAACCCAGTATTATTTCCGGTGCAGGTCTTACTTCCATCATCAAACAGGGAAAAATCGGAAATGCAGCGATCGGAAAAGGAGATTGGCTCATCATCGAAGCTGATGAAAGTGACGGTTCAGTAGTGCAATACGAACCGGAAATAGGTTTGCTTTTAAATATCGACAAAGATCATCAGGAAATCGAGGAATTGATTGATTTATTTACAATTTTTAAAAATAACACAAAGGGTTTATTTATTGTAAATCAGTCAAATACATTGGCTAAAACATTGTCTGCGGATCTGGAGTGTGATTTCGGTTTTGAAGATGAAAACGCTCGCTACAGCGTGACAGATTTTAGCCAAAATGGTTTTTATTTGTCTTTCCGAGTGCTTGGTCAAGCCGTGAATATGAACTCCATTGGGAGACATTCTGCGGAAAACGCGGCTGCAGCAATCGCAGTCGCCAATCAAATTGGAATTGATCTTGAAATTTGTGCCGATAGTTTGGAACATTATGAAGGGATTTACCGCCGCCACCAAATTCTGGGTCAGAAAAACGGAGTCTGGGTCATCGACGATTATGCGCATAATCCGGCTAAATGTGCTGCTTCCATAAAGGCTTGTCAACCTTTGGCAAAAAAACTGATTGCCTGGTTTCAGCCACACGGATATAAACCGACGAAGTTTTTGAGAAACGATTTTGTAGAAGAAATCTCGCATGCACTGCGACCACAGGACGAAATTTGGATGAGCGAAATTTTCTATGCCGGAGGAACCGCGGAGAAAGATATTTCCGCCAACGACCTGGTAAAAGATATCTCCGCAAATGGAAAAAAAGCTTTCTTTGTGGAAAACCGAAATGATTTGTTAGAAAAACTTCGACCGGAATTGACTGAAGGAACGGTTCTCTTGCTGATGGGAGCGCGCGATCCGAGTTTGGAGGAGTTTTGTAAGAAACTTTATGAGCAACTTTAAATGAAGTCTAAAAATCTTTGTAATCTATGAGAAGCTCATGAGCGGAATCCTATACTTCGTACCAACCCCCATCGGAAACCTGGAAGACATGACTTTCAGGGCGATCAACGTTTTGAAGGATGTGGACTACATTTTATGTGAAGACACCAGAACTTCTGGAGTTTTGCTGAAGCACTATGAAGTAGTTAAACCACTGAAAGCGTATCACTTACACAATGAACATCATAGCACGCGGAAAATCATAGAAGATTTAAAAAACGGGCAAAATGTAGCCATCATCACCGATGCGGGAACACCCGGAATTTCGGATCCCGGATATCTTTTGGCAAAAGCCTGCGCAGATGAACATATTGAAATGATCTGTTTGCCGGGAGCAACTGCTTTTGTTCCGGCTTTGGTGGTTTCCGGATTACCAAACCACGATTTTTATTTTGCGGGTTTTTTGCCCCAGAAAAAAGGAAGACAAACGAAATTGAAACAGTTGGCAGAAGAGAGGAAAACCATTGTTTTGTATGAAAGTCCGCACAAAATCAACACTACTTTGGAACAGATTAAGGAATTTTTCGGTGAACACACCAGGATCAGTTTGAGCAGAGAAATTTCCAAAAAGTTTGAGGAAACTAAAAGAGGGACTATCAATGAATTAATTGAATTCTCTAAAAGCAAGACTTTAAAAGGGGAGATCGTTTTGGTGGTGAATAATTCTGAAATTAAGGAGGAGGAAAATGAAAAGCCTTCTTCAAAAAATAAATATAAAAATATTCATAAATAACAACTTAATATATGAAGCTATTAGAAGGAAAAGTTGCCGTCATTACAGGTGCGACGAGAGGAATCGGAAAAGGTATTGCAGAGGTTTTTGCTAAAGAAGGAGCAAAAATTGCGTTCACCTATGCAGGATCCGTGGATAAAGCGAAGGAGCTAGAATCTGATTTAAGTAAAATTACCCAAATTAAAGGTTATCAATCTGATGCGTCGGATTTTGATGCAGCCCAAAGGTTGGTGGACGAAGTGATGGCCGAATTCGGGCAGATCGATATTCTCATCAACAATGCGGGAATCACGCGAGACAATTTGATGCTCAGAATGTCCAAAGAAGATTGGGACACCATCATCAAAGTGAATCTGGATTCTGTTTTTAATCTTACGAAAGCGGTGATCAAACCAATGATGAAGGCAAAATCGGGATCCATTATCAACATGACTTCTGTAGTTGGAGTCAAAGGAAACGCGGGTCAGGCGAATTACGCAGCGTCAAAAGCCGGAGTAATCGGATTTTCTAAATCAATCGCTTTGGAACTGGGTTCCAGAAATATCCGCTGCAATGCCATCGCACCAGGATTTATCGAAACTGAAATGACTGCCGCTTTGGACGAAAAAACGGTGCAGGGATGGAAAGATGCGATTCCATTAAAACGTGGCGGAACACCGGAAGACGTTGCAAATGCCTGTGTTTTCCTCGGTTCCCAAATGTCATCCTATATCACAGGACAGGTTCTGAATGTGGATGGCGGAATGTTGACTTAAAATGAGGTTTCTAGAGAACTCTCTTTTCATTTTCGCGATACTTATTTTCGTTGCGTTCGGATATTTCACTTTTTTTAATGTTTACCAAACCGACGACTATATTTTCTCGTTTTTTACCAGGAAATTTGGTTTTTTTGGTGCAGCTTGTGATCTGTATCTGCATTGGGGTGGAAGATATTTCGGCTATTCCCTAAATTTGCTGAATCCTGTCGCCCTGGATTCTGAAAACCTACTCCCGAAAATTTACCCGATGCTGTTGATGGTTTTATTTATCACGGTAGTTGCGGTAAATTTCCGGGAATTTTTTGGTTATTCGCTTGCAGATTCCTTTAAGAAGTCATTTTTGTTTTTCTTTTTTTACACCGTACTTTTGCTTAGCCTTCCCGAACATTTTTTCTGGATTACGGGTTCAAACATCTATTTCTTGCCGGTAATTTTTTCTGGAATTTTACTTTTTTGTTTAAAGAAATTCCACAGCGGCAAAGAAAAGGGATGGCTTTATATCTCTATGATCCTTATTGTTTTAACGATTGGAAATAACGAGATCATTGCTTTGATTCTTGAGGGATCATTACTGGTGAATTATTTTTACAGAAGGAACAAAGCCCATTTACTTTTAGCCATCGTTTCGACAGTTTGCCTCTTTGCCAGCTTTTTGGCTCCCGGAAATTTTGGCAGAATGGCAGAAAATAATGATGAGTTCATTATTTTATGGGCAAAACGGGCTGTTTTTTTGATCATGAATCTCTTTCATCTGACCTTAAAGTGCATTTTGATTTTACCTTTATTTATTAAGGTTTTCGAAAAGGAGCTGATGGAAATTAGTGCGAGATTTGATCGAAAGAATCTAATTGTTGTCTGGGTAATCTCATTCATTCCGATGATATTTCTAGCGTTTTTAATGAATAGAATCGGAAGACAGTTTGAAAACATACAGGTTTTTTATTTCCTCACGTCTGCTGTTTTGGTGGTTTCTTTTTTTAATGTGAAATTGAAAAAATTTTGGTGGATGAGCCTTTTGGTTTTAATACTTCCAAAAATTCACGTTTTTCCTGATAAATTTTCTGCTTTCGACTTCAATTTCAATATGTATGATATTGGGAATGAATTATTTAAAACAGATTTGGCAAAGTATGATGGGGAAATCGCTGACAGGATTGACCGAATTCGAACATCCCGAACAGATTCGGTGGTGGTTCCCAAAATATCGGAAGTTCCTAAAGTGCTCTATTTTGACGAATTATCAGCATTAGGCGAACCAAAATCTTATACCAACGATCAGCTGGAAAAATACTTCCAAAAAAAATCCATCACGGTAGAAAAATAATTCTTTCGTGATGGAAAATTATTTTGAAATCATAAGGAAATTTACTGTTTCTTAGCCCAGTTTTCCATTTTTCTGTCCAAAACATCCAGTGGAAGGCAGCCCTGGTTCAGCACTTCGTCATGAAATTTTGCCAGACTGAATTTCTGTCCCAGCTGCATTTGGTACTTGTCACGAAGTTCGCGGATTTTCAACGAACCGATTTTATAGCCTAAAGCTTGTCCAGGCATCGCCATATACCGCTCTATTTCTGCGGTCGCGCCTGCTTCGTCATAGGCTATATTGCTCAGAAAATATTTGATCGCCTCTTCTCGAGTCATTTTTCCGGTGTGAATTCCTGTATCCACCACGAGTCGGACCGCACGCAACATTTGGTCGCTCAAATAACCCATTTTTTGGTAAGGATCGGTATAAAGCCCGAATTCTGGACCCAAAGTTTCGCAATAATGCGCCCAACCTTCTCCATAAGCGCCGAACCATCCGAATCGCATGAACTTCGGAAGTTTTGTGTTCTCCTGCTGCAGGGAAATCTGGTAGTGATGACCCGGAATTGCCTCATGTAGAAAGAGTGATTCCATGCCGGAAGTCACATTGTATTTTTTCGGGTCTGGAAGAGGAATATAGAAGATTCCCGGTCTTTTTCCGTCTGGAGTTCCCTGGATGTATTCCGCACTTGCGGTTGCTTCGCGGAATTTTTCGGTTTGTCTAATTTCGAAAGGGGTCTTCGGCGTGACGGAAAACATCGTTTTCAGTTTTGGTGTGATTTTCGTCAAAACTGCATTGAAAGCGTCCAGAACTTCCTTGTTGGTTTTATAAGGCATCGCTTTCGGGTCTTCTTTCAAATGGTTGATGAATTGCTCCAAAGTCCCATTGAACCCCACTTGCTGTTTCACTTTTTCCATTTCGTTTCTCAACATTGCGACTTGCTCCAAACCGATTTGGTTGATTTCTTCGGGTGTTTTTCCAGTGGTGGTCCAGCTTTTCACATAGTATGCATAGATTTCATTTCCTTTCGGCAATGCGTTGATTCCATCTGTATCACGAGCTTTTGGCAAGTATTCGGTTTCCAGGAAATTACCCATTTTCTGATAACTTGGGATGATTTTTTTGGCGATTATGTCCTTAAATAGAACGGTGTATTTATCTTTTTGTTCTGCCGTAAAGTTTTTTGGAAAATGTTTGATGGGGCCAAAAAATATATTTTTGTTAAAGTCAGAAGTGTTGATTTCATCGGCCCTCATCTGTGTAATCATTTTTGCCACGAGTTTTTTCGGCAACACATAATTCGCCTTGATTCCGGCTCTGAAGTTTTCAATCGCCGCATCCATCCAGATTGGAAATTTTTCCACCCTTTTTAACCAATCATCGTAATCTTTCTCGGTTTTAAAGGGCTGGCTTCCCTCGCCACTTCCAAGCAAGGGAAAATCGAGCGGTAATCCACCAAATTGGGTAAAAGGGATGTATTCAGGATGATATGCGTACCGCTCTATTTTGTCTTTTAAAGTGTAATCTAAAACATCATAAACGGTTTTCTGGTCGTCAGTCAAATTGGTGTACTGTACATTTTTCAGTTGTTTTTGCACAGAGTTATAAAATGCAATTTCGCCGGAAATAAAATCTTTGTCAATATTGATCGGCAATTGGTCATTGTACCGCAAATCGCCTTGCGCAGTTGCTTCAAGCGGATAAAGCTTCAGGTATTGTTCATAATAATTGGCAGCGATCGAATCCAGCTGTACCGGTTGGACTTCTGCTAACGGTGTGTCGGATTTCTTGCAGCTTACCACCATTAATGCGAGAATGATAAATGGAATGCTTTTCAAAAAGACTTTCTTCATTTTAAAAATTTTGAAATGCTAAATTAGGAAAAGTTTCGAGATTCAGGTTACACCATGTGAGTTCCCGTAACTTGTCCCCAAAAAAAGTTTTGCACGTTCCACCAATTTTCTATCTTTGCTTAATAAGTTTAATTACCAATTAAATAACACAAATTTTTTCTTTAGAAATGAAAGGGATTTTAAAAATCTACCACCCCGAAGAAACCCTTAAATACAACATCAAAAGCACTTATTGCAAAGCGGTTTATACCAACAAAGAACATTTCCTGGAAGTTGAAATCATTACCGACGATTCTGTGGATCATGTGGATGATGACTCGCTACAGTATAATTTTCCGCAGCTTTCTCTGAATGTTTTTGATTTCCCAATCGATGATTCAGAAATTGCGGGGAAAACCTTTACAATTAATGATTCTGATGAGGAAACCTATACCGATGTGGACCTTTTTGATGACGAAGACGCCTATCTTTATGACAGCGAACTCTCCTTTGAAAAGGATGATGATGGCGAACTTCAGCTTTGTTGGAAGGGGAATATCGACGATTTCTACACCGGTTCCGAAGATCCCATTCCGTTTAAGTTAAAATGCAATTTCAAACAGGATGAAATTGTGGTGGAAGAGGACTAGTTGGTCAAATTTTGATCTGCGCTTTTTCCAAAGGATTTTCCTTCATTAAAGCTAATTTTAATGATGGGAATCCCATTTTTCTGAAAAAATAACCCGCCTTGAATTTACAAGCCATTTCATTGACCACCTTTAGCGTCCATGTTTTGCAATATAAAGAAGGTTATTCCGTTAGTTTTTAATAAAAAATAATTTTAAATGTTTCTACAAACCGCCGTTCAACCCATGAATCCTCAAGCACAGGAAACCGTTTTTTCTTTCTGGAAAATCATGTTTCATGGGAACCTTTTTGCAAACGTGGTGATGATCACTGTTCTCGCCTTAGGTGTTTTTGCTTTATACATCTTTTTCGAAAGACTATTTTACATCAATCGGATGCTTAAGATCAACGACATCAATTTGATGAACAATATTGCAGACATGCTTCAGGAGGGAAAAATCCAGGCTGCGGTGGATTATTGTGAAAGACAGAATACGCCGGAAGCGAGAATTTTGGAAAAAGGAATTACCAGAATCGGAAGACCGATTTCAGATATTGTGAGCGCGATGGAAAGCCAGGGGCAGATTGAGGTTTCTAAATTGGAAAAAAATCTGAACTTATTGGCTTCGGTTCCGAGTTTGGCACCGATGTTGGGACTTTTGGGTACAGTAATCGGAATCATCATGACTTTCTTTGCCATGTCCAATGCTGAAGGGTCATTTTCCCCCAAAACTTTATCAGAAGGGATTTATACAGCTTTGGGTCAAACTGCGACCGGTTTGGCGGTGGCGATTCCTTCCAACTTTTTTTACAACTTGCTATTGACCAAAATCGATAAGTTTGTCCTGAAAATCCAGCACCTTTCTACTGATTTCCTGGACATTATCAATAAGCCCGCCTAAAAAATGAACTTTAAAAGAAGAAATAAAGCAAATCCTGATTTCAGTCTTGCCGCAATGGTGGACGTAATTCTATTGTTGCTCATCTTTTTTATGGTGACCTCTTCTGTGGCGAATCAAAGCGCGATTGATGTGAAATTACCGAAAGGCGACGTGCAAAACCCAAACATACCTAATGAAATGGTGGTCTCCATTAAGGAAGACGGTACTTATTTTGTAGATGATCAACCGGTGAAAAAGGAAGATTTGGAATCAGTGGTGGTGAAAAACATGCAAAATGCTAAAAATAAATCATTTACGATTCGTGCGGACAAAAATTCACTTCACAAAGACGTGGTTTTTGTGATGGAGATTGCGGAAAAGCACAAGCTGAATATAGCAATTGCCACCTCCCGCGAAGAATAAGAAAGAATGACCAGTTACAATTATTACGATAAAGATGACAGCAAGGATCAGCTGAAAAGTGCCATAATCACTGGAATTATTTGGGCACTGATTCTCCTTTTTGTCTTTACCTATACCATTAGGCAGCATATTCCCGAGAAGAAGGAAGTGGTCACCACTATGCTCATCAACTTCGGTGACAATCGAAACGGAAATGGCGAAGAAGAACCCGCTTCACAAGATGGGAGTCTGGCTGCAAAAAGCGATGAAACCGTTGCTGAACCAGTTGCCGAACCCACTCCCAATACAAAACTGGAACCCGCTCCAGAACCTGCGAAACCCGCCAAAGAAAAGATTATAACCGGAGACAACGCCAAAGTTTCCGCCCCTAAAATTGAAAAAGCCACGGAAATAAAAACAGTCGCAAAAGCATCTCCAAAGAAAGAGACCTCTGCTAAAACTCCGGGTACGAAAGCTTCTGCGGCAAACTCCGGCACAGGAACAGGGGATGGAAAAGGAACTGCCGCAATAGGAAACTTGATCAAGGGAAGAGGAACAAAGCCCGGAACTCAAGGAAAAGACGGCATTGCAGGAAATGCAGGCGATCCACTTGGCGGTGATGGAAACGGGGACAGCAAAATCGGTGTGGATCGAAAACTCGTCGGATTTATTCCCGGAACCATGGGAAGAGGCGGCGCACAACCGTCGCACAACTGTTCGGCAAGCGGAACTATCAATATTGCTTATACCGTGGATAAAGCCGGAAATGTGATTTCCGCAAAACGTGCAAGCGGCGTTTCAGATCAATGTGTGGTGAATACGTCCGTGGATTGGGTGAAACGATATGTGAAGGCGGAAAAAGCAAGCTCTGCTTCCACAGGAACTTACAGGATTACTTTTTAATGAGCGACCAGAACCTCATACCCCAGTCCTCCGACTTTAAACAAAGTTATCAAGAATCCATCGAATGGCTTTTCGTGCAGATGCCGAATTACCAAACAGACGGACAAAAAGCCTACAAACCTGGGCTTGACAATATCACCAGACTTTGCGCCTATTTCGGAAACCCGCAAGATAAAATCAAAACCATACACATAGGCGGAACTAATGGAAAAGGTTCCACGAGCAACATGCTGGCTTCGGTTTTGCGGGAATCGGGATATAAAGTCGGGTTGTACAATTCTCCGCATCTGATTGATTTTACAGAGAGAATCAAAGTTAATGGCGAGAATTGCGACAAGGAATTTGTCTATGACTTTATCCAAAAACTCAGGAAACTGCCCGAAGAAATTCGTCCGTCTTTTTTTGAATTTACCACGATTATGGCGTTTGAATATTTTTACCAACAAAAAGTGGATTATGCCATCATTGAAGTCGGTTTGGGCGGAAGACTGGATTCCACGAATATCATCCATCCTTTGGTTTCTGCAATCACAAATGTGCAGCTCGATCATCAGAATATTTTAGGGAACACGATCGAAGAAATTGCAAAAGAAAAAGCGGGTATCATCAAGGAGAATGTTCCGATTATTTCAGGAGACGAAAATGATACGGTAAAAAATATAATTTCTGAGACCGCTAGAAAAAGAAATACCTCATTCATTGATGCGACCTTAATTACACCCAATTTTAAGTCCGATTTGAAGGGAAATTACCAGAAAAAAAATATCCGGGTCGTTTTGGCTTTGGTGGAAGAATTGAGAAAACAGGGTTTGGAAATTTCCAATGAAAATGTAATGAACGGCTTAATGAATGTTCACCGTAACACCAATTTCATCGGTCGCTGGTTTGAATTTTCAGATAATCCACTTACCATTTGTGATACCGCACATAACCAGGCCGGATTGGAGATGGTTTTCGAGCAACTAAATGCGATTTCTCGATTTAAGCATATTGTTTTAGGTTTTGTGAACGATAAAAAAATCGATGAGGTTTTGCAGATTCTTCCGGGAAATTCCACCTTTTATTTTGTGAAACCGGCGATCAGCCGTGGTCGACATCCGTCAGATTATGAAAACTTGCTCAAGAATTCTAAAATAAACTACAAAATTTTTGACGATGTGGAAAGTGGGTATCTTTCTGCAAGACAAGCTATTAAAAAAGGCGAAATGATATTTATCGGCGGAAGTAACTTTGTAGTGGGAGAATTTTTAGAAAAAAATTTGTCAAAATAAAAAAACCTTGTATATTTGCCGAACCAAAAACGGAAAGGGTTCTTAGCTCAGTTGGTTCAGAGCATCTGGTTTACACCCAGAGGGTCGGGGGTTCGAATCCCTCAGGACCCACTTTCAAAACAAAATCTCACAGCAATGTGAGATTTTTTTGTTTTTCCACTATCCTTTTTCTATCAGTTCCCATTCGGTTTCCAAAATCTACCCTTCGGTAAGAAAATGTTTGAATGCAGCGAAAACCGAAATACCTTTACGCCATTAAAAATCAAAGGGATTTTCCCATAAAAAAGTGAAAAAATGAGAACATACAGCAATAGCGCCGCAGAACACCAAAAGTTCTTAAATGCCCAACGAAAAGTAAGAAAAATAAGAGGATTTTATATTCACTCGGCGGTTTACGTGCTTGTAAATTGCACAATTATCTTTGGGAACCTTTATGAAAATGCTGCAAATCTTTTTAATTTCGATACCTATGCGACTGCATTTTTCTGGGGAATCGGATTGCTTGCACATGGACTCTCCGTTTTCGGGGCAGACCGGATTTTTGGTAAAGCCTGGGAAGAAAGAAAAATTCAGGAGTATTTGAAGAAATAATTTCCACAGGAACTCAAAAATTTCATAATTTTAGAAAATGACTAGAAAAGAAACCATCACGCTGCTTTGGGTTTCCGGCATCACCGGATTGTTTTTCTTCCTGTTTTTCTCGGATGAAAAATCTCTGCAGAACCTGGTAATCAGCTTTTTGGTCGCATCGCTTTACAGTTTCCTGATCGGTGGCGGAAATGGTTTGGTCAATAGTTTTCTGAGCAAGAAATACTCATGGATCGACCAGACCAGAACGCGGACTGTATTAGGCATGATCGCTATTTTGCTGGTGAATGTGGTGCTGGTTTTGTTTTGTAATTATGTCAATTTTGTCCTGATTCAGGGAATATCCCCGGCTGGTTTTTTTAAAGGATCCATAGGATTTGTAAACTGGCTGATTATCAATATCGCTTTGCTGATTTCCACGTTCCTGCATGCGAGAAGTTTCATGAACGAGTGGAAAAAGGCATCCCGAAAGGAAGTGGTGGAACAGAAACTCATCGCCAAATCTGCAAACGCGCAGTTTGAATCTTTGAAAAACCAACTCGATCCGCATTTTCTTTTTAATTCGCTGAATGTTTTAAGTGCTTTGATTGATGAAAACCCCAATCAAGCACAAAGCTTTACCTCGGCAATGTCCAAGATTTATAGATATGTTTTGGAGCAAAAGGATAAAGACCTGGTCACCGTGGAGGAAGAGATCGATTTTGCGAAAACCTACTGCGATCTGTTGAAAACTAGATTTGAGGACAGCGTGAGTTTTGAATTTCTGGTGAATGATGGAGACAGAAAGGGATTTGTGGTTCCGCTTTCGCTGCAATTGTTGTTGGAAAACTGCATAAAGCACAATTATGCGACTTCCGCAAAACCATTGACCATTAAAATTTATTCTGAGAACGGGAATCTCATCATCGAAAACAACCTTCAGGCGAGAGAACAGGTGAAAGAAAGCGCAGGAATCGGACTTGCAAATATCGTTCAACGCTATTCTTTAATGACGAAAAGGAATGTCTTTATTGAAAAATCTGAAAGCCATTTCAAAGTAAAAATTCCAATTCTAACTGAAAAAATCACAGAAATGAATACCCAAAACACCATCGAAATGGCGGCCTATGAGAAAGCCGCAAAAAGAGTAGAGGAGCTCAAAGGATTTTATGGAAACCTGATCTCTTACTGTATTTTCATCCCGTTTTTGTTCCTGATCAACTGGAAAACTTCACCCCATTATTGGTGGGCATTTTGGCCGATGTTCGGTTGGGGAATCGGGGTGATTTCTCATGCAATTAAAACGTTTGGAATTGGCAATAACTGGGAAGAAAAGCAGATCCGCAAACTGATGGAAAAAGAGCAGAATTCCGGAAACTGGAAATAATTTTGAAATGGAAAATTCTAACGAAAACTTAAAGTATCTTCGTGCCCAAAGGAGATTGAAGCAACTGAAAGGGTTTTATATCCATCTAGCAGTTTATTTAATCATCAATCCGGTCATTATTTTTGCGAACAGCAAAAAACATGGGTTTGCAGATGTGATGACCTATTCCACTGCGATTTTGTGGGGATTGGTAATCATCATTCATTTGGTAAGCGTATTTTTCTTTCGGAATTGGGAAGAAAAAAAGATGGACGAACTCCTGAAAAAATATCATAATGATGGAAAATAACATTCAATATCAAAGGGCGAAAAAACGGGTGAAAGAGATGAAAGGATTCTATATCCATGTTACCGTTTTCGTCATGGTGAACCTGCTTTTGTTCGGCCTAAATTTCAGCAAAGGATCAGAGATTGCATATTGGAGTTTTCTCACCCCTTTACTTTGGGGGATTGGGTTGCTTGCTCATGCGCTGTCTGTCTTTCTACCGAATTTTATTTTCGGAAAAGATTGGGAAGAAAGGAAAATTAGGCAGTTTATGCAGAAGAATCGGTAATTTCAATACAGCAATAGATTACTGGATATTTCTTAAACAACCTTCAACAATTAAACTTTTTCAAAAAAAATTATGATCCGCATCGCCATCATCGAAGATGAAAAACCCGCCGCAAGAAAACTCGAAAGATTATTGGGTTTATTTGCTGATTTAGAATTAGTTGCAACGATAAATTCCGTGGAAGAAGGAATTGAGTGGTTTTCAGAAAATCAGCATCCGGATCTGATCTTTTCGGACATTGTTTTGGGCGACGGACTGTCTTTTGACATCTTTGAAAAAGTTCCCACCAAAAGTTTCATTATTTATACCACCGCTTTTGACCAATATACTTTGAAAGCATTCAAACTCAATTCCATCGATTATCTTTTAAAACCCATTATGGAAGAAGATTTGAAAAATGCCATTGAAAAGTATAAAAGTTTCTTACCCACTGCAAGTCCTCCTAATTCACACGAAATCAAAGATTTAATTAAAAGTGATAAACAACAGCTTTCGCGGATTTTAGTTAAGATCGGCTATAATTTGAAAATCGTTCAGACTGATGAGGTTTCCTGTTTTTTCAGCGAAAACAAAATTGTTTATCTGCAAACAAAAGAACGGACTTTCCCCACGGATTTCACTTTGGATGAATTGCAGGAAGTTCTGGACGAAAAGAAATTTTTCCGTGTGAACCGACAGTTTATCCTCAACTCGGATTATATCAAAAATATCCACACTTCGCCTTATTACAAAGTCGAACTCCATTTTCAGCCGGAGGAAGAAATCACGGTAAGCCGAGATCGCGTGAAGGATTTCAAGGATTGGTTGAGCAGATAAGCTGATTAATCGAAACAGATCCAAGAAGTCTGAAAAAAATAGATTTTCCCTGATTTGGTCTTCCGGTTTTCTAAGAAATCACGCCGCTTCCCAACAATTCATCCCCCAAATACCAAGCGGCAAACTGTCCTTCGGCAATCGCGGATTGCGGATTTTCAAACTCGATGAAAAAACCGTCTTCAAACTGATAAAGTGTAGCATTTTCCAAAGGTTGCCGGTATCGGATTCTTGCCTGTACTTTCATAGATTCTCCATTTTTTAGGCGCAGATCTTCCCGAACCCAATGAACTTCGGTGTTTTCTATTTTTAAGGCTTTGCGGAAAAGTCCGGGGAAATTTTTTCCTTCGCCCACAAAAAGCAGATTGTTTTGCATGTCGCGATGGATAATGAAGCAAGATTCTTTATGTCCGCCAATTCCCAAACCTTTGCTTTGACCGATGGTGAAGTAATGTGCACCTTGATGTTTTCCGATCACTTTTCCGTCCGTTTTTCGGTAATCTATCTTTTTTGAGAGAAACTGCAATTCATCCAATTTTGATGAAAATGCGGGCTTTTCTTGATGAAATTCAAAGAAATCATCAAAAATTTCTACAATTTCGCCCTCTTTTGGTTCCAGTTGTTGTTGAAGAAATGTGGGCAAACTCACTTTGCCGATAAAGCACAGCCCTTGCGAATCTTTTTTATCTGCAGTTACCAATCCGATTTCTTTTGCGATTTCGCGAACTTCGGGTTTGGTCAGTTCACCGATTGGGAACAATGCTTTCGAAAGCTGCTCCTGATTCAGTTGACACAAAAAATATGACTGATCTTTATTGTGGTCTTTTCCGGCCAGCAAATGGAAAACCTCCTGACCATTTTCGTCAAAAGTGGAATCAACTCTTGCATAATGTCCGGTTGCGACTTTATCTGCACCTAAAGAAAGTGCGGTTTTCAAAAAAACATCGAATTTCACTTCTCGGTTGCAGAGCACATCCGGATTTGGGGTTCTGCCTTTTTGGTATTCGGCGAACATATAATCCACGATTTTTTCTTTGTAAAGTTCGCTCATATCGATGACCTGGAAAGGGATTCCCAGTTTCTGGGCAACCATCAAAGCATCGTTGCTGTCCTCGATCCACGGACATTCGTCCTCCAAAGTGACGGATGCATCGTTCCAGTTTCGCATGAAAAGTGCAATCACTTCATGCCCTTGCTGTTGTAAAAGATAGGCGGCTACAGAAGAATCGACACCGCCGGAAAGTCCTACTACTATTTTCATAAAAATGCTACGCTTTCGTCAAGGGAAAGTTTGGCGGCGCAAATTTACGATTTTAAATACTATCGATACTTTATTGAAATAAATAATATAAATTTGGATCATAGAAATTGCTATTGAAACAGTTATGATGAAAAAAATACTTTTATTTTCCTTGATGTTTTTTGGGTTGATGTGGAATGCGCAAATCAGTGGTTCATCCAAAATCGGAGATGGTGACTCGAAATGGACTTTCGGCGGATATGCCGGTTTAGGGGGATCCTTCGGTAGCGGCGGCGGTGGAACCACGGTTTACATCACACCGAGAGTTGGATACAGAATCACAGATGATTTCGAGGCTGGAGTTGCCGGAAGTTTCTCCTGGAGCAATTCTTCTTATTATTCCTCCACCATGATTGGGGTTGGTCCTTTTGTGAATTACTATTTTTCCAGAAGTTTCTTTTTGGGTGGAATGTTCCAGGAATATTTCATAAACCAAACCAATAAATCGACCGATCAAAAATACTCTGGAAATGAAGCTGCGCTCTATCTCGGCGGCGGCTATATGCAGCAATTGGGCAATAGAACCTATATTCAGATTGGCGGAATGTATAATGTGCTTTACCAAAAAGAAAAATCCGTTTTTGGTGGTGGATTTGTTCCACAGGTGGGGATTGTGTATGGATTATGATATTTTTTTCGTTCCGCTGATTTCACAAATATCGCAGCTTGCAGAAACTTAAAGTTGATCTGCTAAATCCCACGAAATACGAGGGGAATTAAACAAAAAAATCTCCCGAATTTTCAGGAGATTTCGTCATTATTAAAATTAAGTTACGGTTTATTGGCCAGAAAATATTCCGCTTCCGCTTTTCCCCAGTTTGGGTCGAGTGAAGTTTTGGTTTTGTAAACATTAAACTGGTCCAAAGATTTCTGGAACAATTCCAATCCCCTGGTTTTGCTGCCGCCAAACTGTTCCGGAGTGAAATAGGTGTCTTCTGCCTTCATCAAGGTGATTCGCGGATTTTCGGAATCTAATTTTTCAGCCTTGCTTAGCGCTTCTGCAGCCAACATTCCTTCGCTCATAAAACGTTGCTGTGGATTCACCATCATTTTCAGGCCATGAACCATTTTTTGCAGAATCAGGATTTCCGGATTGTCTTTGCTTAGTTCTGATGCCTTGTCCAAATTTTTTTGCGCCTCGTCCGCAATTGGATCTAAATCTGCGGTTCTTCCTTCGCGCATCGCGATTCTCCCTTTTTGGATCGAGGAAAACGCGGCGTAATAATAGGGAAGCCATTGTGTTTTCTCCTTGTCGCCGATTCTGGTAAAATCATTGGAAAGCGCGGTGAAATCGTCTGCCGAAAGATGGCTTTCCACTTTGGCTACTTTTTCGCTCATCGCCTTTTCATAAGCGGTTTGTGCAAATGCGGTAACTCCTATGAACAGCACAGTTGCTAAGAATAGTTTTCTCATTTTATTGGAATTTAATTGTTGTTGTTTTGATGAATCAAAGGTATTTCAAAAGTTTATTACTGAAAATTAATTTTTTCTGATGGGTTGAAATGGGTTGCTGAATTGCATTTTCGTCACTCTAATTTCGAAGTTCACATTTCTAAAGATTATTATTGATTGCATCATTCGTCTTATCCACTCCAAAACTGATGAAAGCGCCTACAAAAACAAACGTATTCACCGGCGGCAATACCGCAGAGCTTCTCAATCCGTCATTCGAAAACTGGTATCCATAGATATTTTTATTTCCTAAGATATTGGACACGCTTAAAACAAATACCGTAAACGCTTTGGAATCCTTTTTACCCAAATTCGGCAGGTAATTCAGGCTGAAATTTAATCCGCTGTAATCTTTCACGGTTCCTTCCTGCCGAAGAATATTGGTTCCGTTTTGCGAAACGATGTCATAATACGGTCTTCCGGAAGCATAAGTGTAGGAAAGGTTGAAACCCGTTTTCCAGTCGGTCACGAATTTCTTCGCCACTATGGAAAGCGTATGTTTTGCGGCAAAGCTTGGCGTGAGCGAAACAGGATAGTTCATAAAGTCTCTTTTGGTGTCTAATAATGAATAAGAAATCCAGTAGTCGATGTTTTTAAAGGTCTTTTTGTCTCGCCAAAAAATTTCTGCACCTTTGGCAATTCCGTTTCCATCATTGTTAATAGCGGTTTGAACGTATTGATCTCCAATGGTTTTGGTCAGTTTTTGATAATCCTTGTAAAATGCTTCTAGCCGGAAACTTCTTCCTTCAGAGGTTTTCTGCACCTGGAAAATGTAGTGTTCCGCTTTTTGGAAAGTTAATGGCGCTTCGGAATTCAAATATTTGCTTTCAGGATTTTGGTAGAAAATTCCGTAAGCCAGTGAAGAGGTCCAATCTTTTGCCAGTCGATAAGCCAAAGCCAATCTGGGAGCAAAATTGGTTTTATTCAAATAGGAAGAATGCTCTACCCTTAAACCGACTTTTGCCGAAAGATTATTGCTGAATCCCATATCAGTTTCTGCAAATCCCGAAGAAATCAAATCGGTGTAGTTTTTCCCAAAATTATTGGTTTCATGGGCATTATTGAATTCAAATCCGCCACGAACGGCACTGATTCTGTTAATTTTCCGTTCCATAACCGTTTTAAGGTTGAAATAATTTCCCTTGTTGTTGAAATCGGTTTGAGGCGTTTCTAATTCATTTTTAAAGGTTGAAAAATGAAGTTTGGAATCATTTAATGAATAAGATGTACCAACATTCAGCAAATAGCTGCCTAATTTTTGCCTAAATGAAAAGTTGTGATACATATTGGCGGCATTCAAATCTACTTTGGTCTGATCATATTCCGGTTCCAGACTCAATGATTTTACAGCCATTTGGTTCTTGTCAAAATTCATGTAATATTTCAGCATGCCACCGGATTTGGTCTTTATCCTAAAATTGGCATCGCCTCCAAAACCTTGCGCGGGTTTGGTAAAATTGGTATTGTATTTGAAAATTTTTTGAATCAAATCCAGGTTGAAATAACTCAAACTCGTTCCAAATGAATAGGTTTTTCGGTCGGAAAGTTTCTGGTAACTTCCGCTCGCGAAAAGGGGAGAAATCCCAAAATCGTAAGAAGTGGTAGAGGGCAGATCCACACTTTCTAAAATCAAAACTCCGGAAAGCGCCTGTCCGTAGATCGCGGAATAACCGCCACTTGAAAAGATATTTCCTCTGAACAAAGAGGTGTTGAAGCGGTCTCTTCCGGCAATTCCCGGAACCGAATTTGAAAAATAGTTGTTGATTAAACTTCCGTCCATAAAGATTTTGGTTTCTGCACCGGTTCCGCCCCGAACGAAAAGTCCTTCGCTTTCTCCTACTTTCTGAACCCCCGGAAGATAGTTTAGTGCCGATGAAATTTGTCCATCTGCTCCCGCGGTGGTGTAAATGTCGATTGGAGTGAGCAGCGCGGTTGCTCTTTTTTTGTCACTTGCTTCGATGGCACCTGCGGAGATTGTCACCGCCGCAATTTCTGAAATCTGTTCTTTAAGATCTGCATTCGCGGTTAACGGTTCATCGCCGATGGAGATGGATTTTTCAACCTCCTCAAATTTCGGATTGGAAAAAACCAGGGTTTGATTTCCTTTTTCCGTGGTTTGAAAGGAATAATTTCCCTTTTCATCAGTGGTGGCTCCGTCATAAGTGTCTTTTAAGGTCACGGAAATATCTTTGACGCCCTTGTTCTTGAAGTTGACTTTTCCGGAAATGGTAATTTGCGCATTCAGCATAAAGCTTAAAGTGGTGAAAAGCAGGATGGTAAGATTTTTGATGCTTTTGTGTTTCATGGAATTTGATTTTTACGGTTCAAAAGTAAAGTCAAATATTTTGCTGTAAAAGTAATTTATTCTGAAACGTCAAAAATTGGGACTGAAAGGTTTTTTTGGAAAACTTTCCTTAAATTGGAAACATCATAAACAATTAAAAAAATACTATTATGAACGCCACAAAACTATCATTGCTTGCATTGAGCGGAGTTTTGGCTGTATCTTGCACTACTACAAGAAATTACGCCATCGACGCAAAAAGCGGAACCAATACCCAGGGAACCGTGAAGTTTGTACAAACGGGAAAAACCGTGAAAATGGATTTGAATGTCTATAAATTAACCCCGGGAATTCACGCGGTCCACATCCATGAAAAAGGGGATTGCTCCGCAGCAGATGCTAGTTCCGCAGGTGGCCACTGGAATCCGACCTCTCATCAACACGGAAGATGGGGAACCGGCGAGTTCCATATTGGCGATATTGGAAATTTGAATGCGGACCAAGACGGAACTGCCAGAAAAGTTTTCAGCACAGACAAATGGTGCATCGGCTGCAAAGATGAGTCCAAAAACATCCTCGGTAAAACCTTGATCATCCATGCCAAAGAAGATGATTTCCATACCCAACCGACCGGAAATGCCGGAGGAAGAGTGGGTTGCGTGGAAATTAAATGAGGTGGTTTTAATTCAAGCAATTTTTCGAACGATTTGCTACCCAATAAAAAACACCCTGTCAATTTTGACAAGGTGTTTTTCTATTTATTTTGATAGGTTACTTCGCGGTTTCCTTTTTCTTCGCGGCTTCTCCTTCCAGCGCATCTTTTGCTTCGTTCAGTTTCAAGACTACCGTTTCTCCTTCTGAAAGTTGCTTGTTTACCAACATTTCTGCCAATAAGTCTTCGATGTATTTTTGGATGGCACGTTTCAGTGGTCTTGCTCCAAAATCTTTGTCCCAACCTTTTTCCGCGATAAAGTTTTTGGCGTCTTCGGTCAGTTCCACATGATAGTTGAGTTTTTCGAGACGTTTGTACAATTTGCCCAATTCCAGATCGATGATTTTCGAAATATCTTCTTTTTCTAGGTTGTTGAAAATCACAATGTCGTCAATTCTGTTCAGGAATTCCGGAGCAAATGCTTTTTTCAAGGCATTTTCAATCGTACTTCTCGCTCTTGCATCAGATGTGGATTTCTTCGCAGAAGTGCCAAATCCGACTCCATCACCGAAGTCTTTCAGATCTCTGGTACCGATATTGGAAGTCAAAATCACAATCGTATTTCTGAAGTCGATTTTTCTTCCCAAAGAATCGGTGACGAAACCTTCATCCAAAATCTGCAGCAAAATGTTGAACACATCCGGATGCGCTTTTTCAATTTCGTCTAAAAGCACCACCGCATAAGGTTTTCTGCGAACCGCTTCGGTCAACTGACCGCCTTCTTCATAACCCACATATCCCGGAGGCGCACCAACCAATCTGGAAACGGCGAATTTTTCCATGTATTCGCTCATGTCGATCCGGATTAATGCATCGTCGGAATCGAAGAGTTCTCTTGCCATGACTTTCGCCAATTCGGTTTTTCCTACGCCGGTTGTTCCAAGGAAGATAAAAGTGCCGATTGGTCGGTTCGGATCTTTCAGTCCGGCGCGGTTTCTTTGAATGGCTTTCACCACTTTTTTCACCGCATCTTCCTGTCCGATTACTTTCCCGTTCAGCATCTTGTCCATTTGGGCCAGTTTGTCGAGTTCGTTTTTGCCTACTTTCGTTACAGGGATTCCACTCATCATGGAAACCACTTCTGCCACGTTTTCTTCGGTGACGACTTCTTTTTTCTCTTTCACGCTTTTGTCCCAGGTTTCCTGAGCCAAATTCAATTCTATCTGCAATCTTTCCTCTTCGTCCTTCAGTTTTCGGGCTTCCAGGTAATCCTGTGCTTTAACTGCTTTCTGTTTTTGTTCCTTGATTTCCTCAATTTTCTTTTCGTGTTCGATGATTTCAGTCGGAACCTTCATGTTTTTGATATATACCCTTGAACCTGCTTCGTCTAAAGCATCGATGGCTTTATCCGGCAAAAACCGGTCGGTTATATATCTCGCTGTTAAATTAACACATGCGTGAATGGCTTCATCGGTGTAAATAACGTTGTGATGATCTTCGTACTTGTCTTTAATTTGATTTAAAATCTGCACCGTTTCCTCAATCGTGGTGGGTTCCACCATTACTTTTTGGAAGCGTCTTTCCAGTGCGCCATCTTTTTCGATATACTGTCGGTATTCATCCAAAGTAGTGGCACCGATGCATTGGATTTCCCCTCTCGCCAGAGCTGGTTTGAACATGTTTGATGCGTCCAGACTTCCGGTGGAACTTCCTGCTCCCACGATGGTGTGCAGTTCGTCGATAAACAAAATCACGTCGCGGTTTTTTTCAAGCTCGGTCATGATGGCTTTCATTCTTTCTTCGAACTGGCCACGGTATTTTGTTCCGGCCACCAAACTCGCCAAATCTAGGGTAATCACTCGCTTTCCGAAGAGCACCCGGGAAACTTTTTTCTGTTGAATCCGCAAAGCCAATCCTTCTGCAATTGCTGATTTTCCGACACCCGGTTCACCAATTAAAAGGGGATTATTCTTTTTTCTTCGGGACAAAATTTGGGAGACCCGTTCGATTTCCTTTTCACGGCCAATCACGGGATCCAGTTTTCCGTCTCTTGCGAGTGAAGTGAGATCTCGTCCGAAATTATCCAAAGTCGGGGTTTTGCTTTTTCCTGTGCCGATATTTCCGGTCGGTTTCCTCATTTGCCCGAATTCTTCCCTTTCCTCATCGTCGTCATAGGCGCTCATTTTCGGATTTTGCCCTGAGTTTTTGAGCATGTTTTGGTATTCACGGGAAACCCTTTCATAGTCAATATCATAAGAGCTTAAGATATTGGTGCTGGGATCTTCAGATTTGTACAGGATTCCCAAAAGGAGGTGTACTGTGTTGATTTCGGTTCCCTGGTATTGTCTGCATTCCAGTTCCGAACGTTTCACGGCCTGATCCGCCATTTTGGTAAATGAAATCTTGTCGCTGTCCATTGAAAAAGGATTCAGGCTTGCCACGGCCATTGTTTCAATCTTTCTTCTAATCTGTGTTAAATCCGCCCCTAAGTTTTGAAGGATTTCTTTCGCTGAATTTTCGGTTTTAATGATTCCTAGCAGGAAGTGCTCGGTATTCAGAAATTCGCTCTGTAAACGCCGTGCTTCGTTTTTGCTTTGTTTGAACACCTGGTCCAAACCGCTGGAAAATTTATGATCCATAATATATTCGTCTCAATCTAATTATTAAAGATAAAAAATAATCTTTAAGTCTATTTCAAAGTTACAAATACTTTACCAAAAATAAATAATGACTTTATGGCAGAAAATATTTTCACATATCGCTGGAAATGACTAGGTTTGTCACCCCAAAATTTTAGATATTATGAGTCCGGAAATTACTAATTTCGTAGGTTATGGAGCATCATTTTTCGTGGTATTGAGTTTTATTTTGAAAGACCTGCGAAAAATCAGAATTGTGAATCTCGTCGGTTGTATGTTGTTTGTAATCTATGGGATTTATAGCAATTATCTATGGCCAATTATTATTCCAAATGCGATTTTATGCGGGATTCAGGTTTTTCATTTGGTAAAGAAGAGTTAGATTTGCTTTAGGGCATTTCTTTTTCACGGATGCATGATTTTTTCTTGAAATCGCGGCAATCCAATATTTTCTTTAAATTTCAGCAATGAAAGTTATAGTAAGCGTTTTCAACAATCTATTGACAGACCAACGTGTAGAAAAGGTTTGCAGGACTTTGCATGAAAACGGCTTCCAGATTGAACTGATCGGCAACGATTGGGGTGGACTTCCCGACATGGAGCGGCCTTATTCTTTCTCCAGAATCCCCTTAAAGTCCAATTCTTTAAAGCTCGCCTATCCTGAATTTAACTGGAAACTCCACAATATCCTTTCGAAAAGGGCCGATAAGGACACGATTCTCCTCTCCAATGATCTGGATACGCTTTTGGCTAATTATTTGGTTTCCAAAAAATTAGGAATTCCTTTGGTTTTTGACAGCCACGAAATTTTTACAGAAATGCCTTCGCTCAACGGCCGGTTTACCCAGAGAATATGGCGAACATTGGAACAAGCCATCGTTCCAAAACTTGAGTTTATGATGACCGCCAGTGAAAGTTATGCCGATTGGTTTGCAAAAACATACGGAATTGAGAGACCGGTGGTCGTTCAGAATTTCCCGGCGAAGATGGAGAATCCGCAAAATTATTCGGAGATCAATTTCAAGAAAATCATTCTTTACCAAGGAGTTATCAATCCTTCAAGAGGTTTGGACAAAATGATTCCAGCGATGAAAATGATTGAGGATGCGGAATTTTGGGTTTGTGGAGATGGCCCCAGAAAACAGGAATATTTGGCTTTGACCCAATCTTTAGCGCTGGAAGAAAAAGTGAAGTTTTTGGGCAAGCTTTTACCGGAAAAGCTGCGTGAAATAACCCGGAAAGCGGATGTGGGATTAAGTATTGAAGAGAACAATGGGCTCAGCTATTTTTATTCCATGCCGAATAAAGTTTCTGACTATATCCAGTCCAGAGTTCCGGTGGTGGTTTCTAATTTTCCGGAAATGGGAAAAGTCATTGATCGCTTTCAGGTGGGTGAAAAATTAAACAGTCATGAGGAACTCGCCGAAAAAATAAATATCGTTTTGGAAAACGGGAAAAAATTTTACGAAGATGCTTTAAACAAAGCCTCCGAAGAACTTTGTTGGGAGAAAGAGTCACCGAAAATCATTTCGCTTTTTAAAAAATTATTGAAATAAGGGAGTCTCGTTTAAACACCCTTCAAACCTCCAACTTTTCTTATCTTTGCATCATGACCATCAAAGAAAAACAACAGCAGCTTGTTGACGAATTTGCCTTTTTAGACGACTGGGAGCAGAAGTACGAATACATCATCGATTTAGGAAAAGAGTTGAAGGGACTTCCGGAAGATAAAAAGACCCCGGAAAACCTGATCAAAGGTTGTCAGTCGCAGGTATGGATTGATGCCGAGTTCAAGGAGGGCAAACTGTTTTTCAATGCCGACTCCGACGGGATTTTACCTAAAGGCATCGTCTCACTTTTGGTTTCGGTTTACAGTGGCCATACCACCGCCGAAATTCTGGATTCGGACTTTAAATTCATTGAGGAAATCGGATTGCAGGAATTTCTTTCGCCTTCCAGAGCAAATGGTTTGATGGCAATGACCAAACAGATCAAATTTTACGCAGTTGCTTTCCAATTAAAGAAATGACACAGATTTTAGCATATCGGTTTTCCGCTTTTGGCGATGTGGCCATGACGGTTCCCGTATTTACAGAATTTCTGGAACAGCATCCGGAGGTACAAATCGTGATGGTTTCCCGCAAAAATTTCAAGGATCTGTATGAAGGGATTCCAAATCTGATTTTCAAAGGCGTGGATTTGGAGGATTACAAGGGATTTTTCGGAATGTGGAAACTTTCAAAGGAATTGCTCAAAGAATTTCAGTTTGAATATGTTGCAGACCTGCATGATGTCATTCGGGCCAAAATTCTGGACCGGATTTTTAAGTTGAAGGGAAAACAGGTATTCAAAATCGACAAAGGGAAAAGCGAGAAAGAAAAACTCACCGATATCTGGAATCTCCAGAAAACACCACTTAAACTTACCACTGAAAGGTATGCCGATGTTTTTCGCGAAATGGGATTCAAGGTGGAGCTTTCGCATGAGTTGAGGCCAAAAAGCGTGCAGAAATCGGGAATTGGAATTGCTCCTTTTGCACAGCATCATGGAAAAATGCTGCCCACCGAAAAGACTTTCGAAGTCGCAAAAATCCTTTCAAAGCAACATAAGGTCTATTTTTTTGGAGGTGGAAAAAGTGAAATGGAAACTTTAAACAGCTGGCAGCAGCAAATCCCAAACTCCGAAAATCTAGCCGGAAAACTCACTTTAAATAAGGAACTCGAGAAAATCTCAGAACTCGAGCTGATGATTTCCATGGATTCCGCGAACATGCATTTGGCCAGTTTGGTCGGAACAAGATGTGTGTCGATTTGGGGTTCCACGCATCCTTTCGCGGGATTTCTCGGTTATGGGCAAAGTGAAAAGGATGTGGTACAAATCAACGATTTGACTTGCAGGCCTTGCTCGGTTTTTGGAGACAAAGAATGTTACCGAGGCGATTGGGCCTGTTTGGAGGAAATTAAGGTTCAGCAGATTATTGCTAAAATCTAAAAAAAAATCCACTCAGTTCTGAATGGATTATTTGTTTACATGAATTTTTCGCCTTTTTTCAGGGTCCGCAAATCCTGGACATATTCCTTGATTAGCTGATCATTATCCAGCGGACAAATCAGCAGCGCTTTGTCGGTGTCCACAATGATGTAGTTCTTCAATCCATCAATGATTGCCGCCTTGTTCTTGCTTTTAAACCGAATGATGTTTCCCTTCGAATTGTAGGTCATGATGTGTTTCGATTTGATGGCGTTTTTGGATTCATCTTTTTCCGCGTTTTCATAGACGGAAGTCCAGGTTCCCAAATCGCTCCAACCCAAATCGGCAGGAATCACGTATACATTTTGGGCTTTCTCCAGAATTCCGTTGTCAATCGAAATCTTGTTGACTTTCGGATAAATCAGATCGATGCAGGCGGATTCGCCTTTTGCATTGTATTCGCAACTTTGAAAATGCTGAGACATTTCCTCCAAATAGACATCGAAAGCCGCGAGAATAGATTTCACATTCCAAACAAAAATCCCAGCATTCCACAAGAAATCGCCGCTTTCTAAAAAGGTTTTGGCAATTTCCAGGTCCGGTTTTTCGGTGAAGGTCTTCACCTTAAAATATTCGGAACCCTTTTTTTCTACAAACTGAATGTAGCCATAACCGGTATCTGGACGTGTCGGCTTGATTCCCAAAGTGATGAGGTAGTCATTTTTTTCTGCAAGATTAAATGCGAGTTCCACTTTTTGCAGGAAGATGTTTTCCTTTAAAATCAAATGGTCTGCAGGAAGCACGATCATATTTGCATTCGGGTTCAGATCGGCAATTTTTTTCGCCATGTAGATATTGCAGGCGGCGGTATTCTTCATCATCGGTTCCCCCACGATATTTTCGGGGTTTAATTCGGGCAGCTGACTCGCGGTGAGCGAAACGTATTCCCTGTTGGTGATGACGAAGATGTTTTCTTTTGGAACCACTTGGCTGATTCGGTCATAGGTTTGCTGAATCATCGTTCTGCCGGTTCCCAAAATGTCCTGAAACTGTTTTGGATATTTTTGGGTGCTCATCGGCCAGAATCTGCTGCCAATTCCTCCTGCCATGATGACGCAGTAATTATTTGATAATGTCATGATTAATTCAATTTTTCCACTCTTGCTAATGGTTTGAAAATATAAATTTTCCCGGTATCGAGGTTTTTGCAAAGATAGTTAATTTTACGCTTTTCCTGGATGATGTAGGTGTGTTTGCGATAAAGGAAGCGGTCGCCGATATTCAGGTCTTCAATATAGGAGCTTTCATCGTGGAAGTCTTCGATGTGGAAGTATTTCACCAGCTCCGGACTCGCCATGAAGTTGGCTTTTGGTGATCGGGAAAACTTTAGGATCATGGGTTTCAGATCTTCCGCATAGACTGAAATACTTTCCAAAAGCATCTCGCGGAAGGTGTGCTTCCATTCCGCGCCATGGGGAAAAATTTTGCGGCCGAATTGTTCGAAAGCGATCAAATGGGCCAGTTCGTGAGTGAGCACAAAAAAGAAAAGTTGCGGCTGAAGCGTGGAATTGATCGTGATCTGGTGGGACTTGTCGGGCATTTTCCGGTAATCGCCCAGCTTGGAGTTTCTGCCTCTGGTTATTTTGATGTGGATATAGTATTCGCCGAACCACTTCCGAAGAAAAGGCAGTGCGTTTTCGGGCAGATATTTTTCTAAAGAAGAGACAGACACCTGAAATACAAAATATAGATTACGAAGGGTGAAAATAGGACTAATAGTTGCAACTTCAAAATTAATTTGCAAATTCTGTTTCCACTTCTGCCATCTTTAGCTTTCGTCTTTTATAGGCTCAATGGAATTCCCGCATAGAAATTCAGCAGCTTCATGCTGAAGAGGTAGTTGTATTTCGCCTGTGCAACCGAACCTTGCGCATTGGCGTAATTGTTTCTGGCAATATTCAGGTCATAGATGGTGGTTCGGCCGGCTTCGTAACTCTTTTCCGCGAAATCCAGGGCTAGTTTTGAACTTTTTTCTGCTTCCATTGCTGCGAGGTAAGCCTGATAATTGCTTTCTGCATCAAACTGTGCTTTTTGCACATTCTGCAAGACCTCCTGTTTTTGCTGCTGCAGGGTGGTTTTGGCGATCTCTTCGTTGATTTTTGATTGCTCCACATTCAGGCGGGTGATTCCCTTGTTGAAAATGGGAATGCTCGCAGACAAGCCCAGTTGCTGGCCGAAGTTGTCTTTGTACTGTTTGAAAAAACTGCTTTCCTTGATTGGGTTTCCATTGATGTCTATCCCCGCGGTATTGGTAACCAGAGAATTGAAGTAGGAAGTCCCGATTCCGGCGGATGCAGAAACAGTCGGCCAGAATGCGGTTTTGGTAATTTCGGTTTGGGCTTCGGCAGATTTTATTCTGGTTTCCGCAGCCTTAATTTGCGGCTGATTTTCAAAGGCCTGAGTGATGATGTTTTCTGCGGAGTATAACGGTGCGTCTAAAGCAGAAGTGACAGGAACATCCTGGATGTCAAAGCTTTTGTAATCTGGCAGCTGAAGCAGCATTGCCAGGGAAAAAAGACTTCTTTTCGTATTGATTTGTGCGGTTTTCACATTTTGTTTTTCTCTAGCCAAAGCGGCTTCCGCTTCCGCCAAAACAGTTTGAGAGGTGGTTCCTACTTCAGTGGTTATTTTTGCCCTTTGGTAGAGTTTTTCGGCGTTTTCAAGTGCGCTGCTGGAAATTTTGGTGATTTCTCGGTTGAGCAGCACGGACAGATATTGCTGTGCGATTTGGAGGGAGATATCGTTTTTCACGCGGTCCAGGTCAAACTGACTTGCTTGCACGTCATATTCGGATTTTCTGATGTTTTTTTCCAGTCTGCCGTGGTTGAAAACCAGAATGTCTGCACCTACCCCCGCACTGTTGGTGAAATTATCATTTCTGTTGCTGTTTCCAAAAACATCTCTTCCCTGCCCGAAATTCACATTATTATTGATATTTCCCGAAACTGTTGGGAGGTACTGTTTTTTTGAAACCTGCAGGTTGTTATCTGAGATTTTTCTTGAAAACTGGTTCTGCATGACCTGCAGGTTATTTTCAACCGCATAGTTCACACATTCCTGCAGCGTCCATTTCTTTTGGGAAAACGCAAGAACCGAAAGGAAAGTAAAAACGAAAAGTGCCGACTTTTTCATTAAGGATTTTAGTGGATAAGACGAAAAAACCCTGATTTTGTTACAGTGAATTTTTCAATTCTGTAATCCTGGTCATCACCGGCATGGAGAAAATCCCGCTTCGCTGCAGATAAGTTTCGTAAAAAACCTTTGCTTTTTCGGCGAAATCTTTGTTTGGGGTTTCTTTGTTTTTAAAATAGAAGAGGTGTCCCAAGAGTTCAAAATAGGGAATGTGGTGTGAACTGTCTTTGGCGTCGATCAGCGCGGTGATTTCTTCCGGGGATTTTGCGGAAAGCTCCTCAAAAGTCATTTTGAAGGTGTCATTCATATTGGTTTCGAAGGTTCTTTGCAGTTCTTCGGGGAGTGTTCCTTCATTTTTTCCGAGGAGGAGTGTGGCCAGCATTTCGCTGAACTGTTTTACGATGCGGATGATGTAGTCTTTGTCGTGGATCATGGGATGGAGTTAACGGTTGTTTTTAAGTGGATCAATTTTGGCGGATGATGTTTTAGCCGCCGAAATAGAAGCCAAAGGTACGGAAGTGGTGCTCACTGTGCAATGCGGCCGGTTTTAAAGTGCGTATAAATGTTCGGTTTTGTGCAGCGGTTTTGCAGGATGGATTGCCATGACGCCGGAGTGGTTTGCCGGATGTATGTTGCTGTGCGACAATATACTATGGAATGGGGGGTGGAGGATATTGGTAAAAAGGGGTGAAAACACGGTGGTTTGGTATTGTTTGAAAGGCTAATTTTGAATCATAAAACTAATAACCATGGAATCTTTATTTAATTTAAGCATGGCGAAGCTTGAGCAACTGCATGCCGAACAGCAGCAACTGCACCGCCAAATCGAACGAGGACAATTTCCGTTTACTGAAGCGCTGATTCTGGAGGAATCCGAACTGGCGAAGTTCCTGCAGGTGACCACGCGCACGATGCGCAAGTACCGCAAGCAGAAGTGTTTTCGGTACATCAAACTTGGGGGGCGAATCTTTTACTTAAAGCCATTGCTGTATGTTGATCTGGTGCAGCTATGCCGGCAGATCAAATAGGTGGCATGGTGTAAATGCCAGTTCTAAAAAGACCTAATGAAAGGAAAGTTTTTTTAAGATGGCATTCATATGGAATGCAAACTTTCTTTGATCTGTCTTTCTACACAGATACTGCTCCTCCGGAGCATTTGGTGTTGTTTTTAGAAATAGAAATCCCGGTAAAATGGTTGAGGCATACGTAAATTCTTGGTATTTTTAATGTGTTTCAACGTGGTTTTCTGACCACCAAATCATTAAAAACAGAATAGCTCCGTAGGAGTTTGAAGTTTGTAGCCACCTATAAGTACAGCATGACGGCACTTCGTAGAAGTGCGAAGTTATTTTGGCGGTTTCGTATGTGTAGAAAGCCGGAAGGACAGCACCCAAAAGGCGTTAATGGCGACAACGTTTCACTCCTACGGAGTGATTGGTCTGCAACCGTATCAGAGCTACAAACTTCTCACTCCTACGGAGTGGTGATTTCCAACCATATCAGAG
>NZ_LFNG01000009.1 GCF_001045435.1 Chryseobacterium koreense CCUG 49689
GGTACGGTCGAGGTTTCGGGAACTCTCGAAGCTGATTTCCTCGATGCTGGATTTGTAGTGGAACCTGGCGTTCTTAATGCTTCTCTCGATGCGTCTGTTGTGTCTTTCGTCCCATTCGGCGTCTACAAGCATCGAGACAAACTCATCGATGGTGTAATGGTCTGTTTTTCAGCTTTCAACCGCGGCTTGGAAGGAGCTGTGCATGCCGTGGAGCTGCATCTGTTTCATTTTGGTAAGGGTGGGTTCGTTCATAATTTGGATGGTTTTTGATTGTTGTTTTTGTTTGTTTCTTGATTCTTTTCTCTTTTCTCTTGGTTTCTGTTTACCATCAGTTGTAATAATGTTTTCCGCGGATATTGGCATGCTCGGGAAGCTGATCTCCGCTGTGCTGTTCTTCCTCAGGGCTGCGCTGGTCCAGGTTGTTCTCCAAAATCCGTTCGATGGCTTTGTAGCTGAAGTTTTCGAACTCTTGACCGCGCTTGCAGGCGTTGATCAGGCGTTCTCTGCCCACCCTTTTCTCGAAGCTCAGTATTCCCATACAACTCTTGTAGGCCTGTTCCGGATGGTTTCTGCTCTCAATGATTTGCAGGATATAATCGCCTACTGCCGGATCGATCCCGCCTGCCCAGTCCAAAAACCGGGACGCACTCCATTCCGACACGAAGCGGTGCGTGCTGGCCAGATGGGCGGGCTCGGTAGTATAAGAGAAGGGCTTGTAACTGCGTTTGTGAAGGGCTATCCTGTTGTATTTGTGGTAAATTTCCACAGTGCTTGAGGTGTACAGTATCTTGACTTTCTTGCGGATGTAAGGGTATGGCACGCTGTAGTAAGCCTTGTCATGCCCCAGCAGCACATGTCCGTTTTTCATGACGGTGGCAACGCACTGGTATTTAATCTCGAAGCGTGTCGCAGGCAGCGGCCGAAGCACAGGCTTTTCGTCCTCCAGAAAAAGATCCTTCCGTGAATAGGGACGATTGGTCAGTTTTCGTTCATTATGGATGGCCAGAAGCCGCCATATCTCGGTATTGAGTTCCCCAAGGCTGTAGAACTTCCTGTCCTTGAGATAGGCGTAAATCCTCCGGTAAAGGATCTTTACCGCACCCTCTACCAGAGATTTATCCCTTGGTTTGTAAACTCTTGCAGGAAGAATGGAGGTGTCGTAATGTTCCGCCAGATCTGCCAAAGTCTCGTTGATGGTAGGTTCGTAGCGGTTGCTCTTTACTACGGCTGATTTAAGGTTGTCAGGAACAATGGCCGCCGGAACACCTTCAAAATGGATCATCGCGTTCTCCACCGAACGTACAAAATCCTCCTTCTTCTGGCTCGGTGAGGCTTCCGCATAGGTGTACTGGCTTGCGCCAAGGATGGCGACGAAGAACTGTATCTCGCGGGATTCACCCGTGGTGCGGTCGTACACCAAAAGGGTTTGCCCGGCGTAGTCCACATACATCTTGTCGCCGCTCTTGTGCTGCATACGCATCACAGGGTTCACCTGTTTGCTCCAAATCCGGTAATAGTGCCGAAACTGGGACTCCTGAAAACCGTCTTTATGCTGGGAGATATACTCCTCCCACATCATGCGCACGGTGACACCGACCTTCTTCAGTTCTCTTTCCATTCCCGGAAAATATTCGTGCAAAATCCGAACTTTAGGGCTTACGGGCTCGTTTTTCCCCTGCGAAAATAGAAGTTCGAGTTCCGAGTCGCTCTTCTCGGCAATATCTTCAGGTCCAAGACCTAACCCTTTTAAAAGGGAAATGTACTTCTTGACGGTGTTGCGAGATAGGGAAAGATAGTTGCTGATAAACAGCTTGCTCTTGCCCGAATGGTGCATTTTGATTGCTTTTCTGATCTTGTTCATGTCTGTTAAGTGGTTTGCCATTATCCGCTGCTTTTTTACAGCGAATTTATGAGCTTAACATCATGAAAAAAGACAAGCTAAAATGAATGAAAATGGAAAGAAAATCAGGTGGTCAATTTGCTCCGAATCTCGGTGGTCAATTTAAACCGAAATTCACTGGTCACTTTGCTCCGAAATCAGGTGGTCAATTTGACCGTTTTTTCCACCTGAAAAAGAGAACTTTAAAAACTTGTTTAATCTTGAAATAGGCAAAAAAGCCGTAGTTCTGATTGAACTAGATAAAACTTTGTTTGAACTATTTGATGTTTTTACGAAAGAAGAGTCTTTGCTGAATCTATGGTCTATTAAGACACAGGCAAAAATGAAAACTTTCAAAAAGCATTTGAAAACATTTGATGAAAATCTAAGTTTTAAATCCCTGGATGAAAACAAATTAATAAAATACCAATATTTTTTACAAGATGATCTAAAACTCCAAAACTCCACAGCCTTAAAAAATTTTTCGTTCCTCCGGTGGTTTTTAAGATGGGCGACTAAAAAAGGTTTTAATGAAAACAAAGCATTTGAACTTTTTAAACCGAAGCTCAAAACTATTCAGAAAAAGATAATTTTTCTTACTCAACCCGAGCTAAGTAAATTGAAGAATTTTGACATTCCAAAAGAGAAAAAATATTTAGAAAGGGTGAGAGATGTTTTTATGTTCCAATGTTTTACCGGTTTGAGATATTCGGATGTAGAAAATTTAAAACGAAGTGACATTAAAGATAATTCCATCGAAATAATAACAGTTAAAACTTCTGATAGTTTAATTATTGAACTTAATGATCACAGCAGAGCAATACTTGAAAAATATAAAGATGAAGTATATGAAAAATCTAAAGCTTTGCCAGTGATTAGCAATCAAAAAATGAATGAATATTTACGGGAACTAACGGAATTGGCAGAAATTGATGAACCGATTCGCGAAACCTACTATAAAGGTAATCAGAAATTCGATGAAGTTTCCCCAAAATACGCGCTTATGAGCTCTCACGCCGGGAGACGAACTTTTATCTGCAACGCTTTGGCTTTAGGAATTCCACCGCAGGTCGTGATGAAGTGGACAGGTCACAGTGATTATTCTGCAATGAAGCCCTATATTGATATTGCAGATCAAACTAAAATAAATGCGATGGCAAAGTTTAATATGCTGTAATCTGATTTAATCTGATTTTGTTTCCGGTAGATAATTATGTGATCTGTGAGGTCTCTCTGTGGAATAACACTACAAGAACGTCTTTCGCGAAGCACATGATTAATAATAAATAATGGCTTACCAAAATACTTTTTCTAACTTATCACCGCGAAAATTTTTGCAATGCAGTAAGGATTCAGAAGATGAAATTAAATTTAGCGGGCTGCGGTCCGCTTTTTCATCACAATCTTCAATTAAGTTAAAAATAATTTCCTATATTTGTACTGTTTTACTTTATAATGCAAGGAAATTTAAAAACTTTATTGCTTTCCCTCACACTCGCGTTATTTCTGGCGCCGGGGATTTCCTTAGCCTGCAGTAAAAAGAACAAGCAGATTTTGAAATCAGAGGCTCATGCCGAAACTTTCATTAAACAGTCATTCGCGAAATTTCATCCGTCTTGCGACAGCGGCGATTGCAAAGATGAGTGCTGTCACCCCCAATCTCACAATTGTCAAACGGAAGGATGCTCAGGAAACTGCAGCGGCAACCTTTGCAGTTCTGCTCAGTACACTGTTTTTGCGGACAATAAATTTTTAGAGGATTCTAAAAATGGAATGTCCGGTTACTATGACAAAAATTCTAATTTCTATTATCAGAATCCCCTGTACTCAGGTGGATTCCATACCATTTGGGAACCGCCCAAAATAGGTTAATACCTTCTATTACATCCCGTATTATGTCCGGTCGTGAAGTGTTTTGGCACTTTATCCCTGATTATTTAACGGCGCTGTATTTCCCTTCGAACTGCCACTTCTCCTTTAAGAGTAAATTTCACAAAAGAATTTTCTTTTTTGAGCAAGGACACCTTGAAGATTAGGATCTTCGTAAGCAGTTTCTAAACACGGAGGCTCAAAAATTAACCTATAATCTAAAATTTAATGAAGAATATTCTTTTGGGAATACTCGCTTTTATAGCAGTATTCCTCGTTTCCTGCACCAATACAAAAGCAGAAAATACCCAAATTACCAATGCACAGTTTAAGACGGGCGACATTGTTCCCCACGACCAGGTTTGTATGGTAAACAATGCCTACATGGGCAAAAAACAGCTCGAAGTAAAACATGATGGTAAGACGTATTACGGCTGCTGCGAAAACTGCAAGCTCAGAATCCCGCAGGAAGAAAACGCACGCATGGCCTACGATCCTATATCTCATCAACTCATCGATAAAGCAACCGCTATTATTGCAATCTCCGATAAGAATGATAACGTCGTGTACTTCGAAAATAAAGCAAACTACGAAGCCTTTTTCAATAAAAAATAAATAACCTTTAAACTTATAAAAAAATGAAAACAGTATTATTCAGCCTTTTGGCCATCGGCACATTTGCATTCACTTCTTGTAAAGAAAATAAAGAACAGAAAAGCACCACTGAAACATCCATGCAGCATGACATGAGCACAATGTCCGACAGTGTAGCGATGGACAATATGCCTATGGACGCAAAGGTAACCGTAATCGACGCAAAAAAAACTTCCGCTGATCTTTCGGAACTTTTTTCCCATTACACCCACCTTACATTCGCTTTGTCCGGAGATGATGATAAAGAAGCGGTAAGTGCAGCAAAAGGGATCCTGGCCTCCTTTCCTAAAATAGAAAAGAGCGGGTTTTCCGCTGAACAGAAGAAAGAATTTGCTGACCTCGAATCAAGCATCCGGGAACACGCCGAGCACATTGCAGATAATGCCGGAAAAATTGATCATCAGCGCGAACACCTGGACATAATGAGTGCAGATTTTTACGACCTACTGAAGGATTTCGGAACTCCAAAACCGGTGTACAAAATATTCTGCCCAATGTTTAATGACAACAAAGGAGCATTCTGGCTTAGCGATTCACGTGAGGTGAAGAATCCCTATTACGGCAAAGAAATGCTGTCGTGTGGCGAGGTTCAGGAAAAGATTAAGTGAAAACATACTGAACCATGATTCAAAATTTAATTAAACTGTCCCTCCGCAACAGGTATTTCGTTTTGCTAATTGCAACCGGCCTTTTTATCTGGGGTATTTTTGCGGTAAGGGACAATCCCATCGATGCGATCCCCGATCTGAGTGAGAATCAGGTCATCGTTTTTACAGAATGGATGGGCAGAAGCCCCCAGATTATTGAAGATCAGGTTACTTTCCCACTGGTCAGCAACCTTCAGGGCATTCCTAAAATTAAGAACATCCGGGCTTCTTCCATGTTTGGGATGAGTTTCGTATATGTCATTTTCGAAGATAATGTGGACATCTATTGGGCCAGAACGCGGGTAATGGAACGGCTCAACTATGCCCAGCGTTTACTCCCGCAAGACGTTACGCCTACTCTCGGACCGGATGGCACCGGTGTAGGTCACGTCTTCTGGTACCATTTCGATGCACCCAAAATGGATTTGGGAGACCAGCGCGCCCTCCAGGACTGGTATGTAAAGTTTGCGCTTCAGACGGTTCCCGGTGTGGCGGAAGTGGCCTCCTTTGGCGGTTTCGAAAAACAGTATCAACTCATTGTAGATCCAGTAAAACTGCAATACTATAACGTCTCCCTGATGGATGTGATGAACAAAGTGAAAGCCAACAATAATGATGTGGGCGGACGTAAATTTGAGATGGCCGATATGGCCTACATCATTCGCGGTCTGGGTTACATCAAGAACGTAGCCGATATCGAAGAAATTGCTTTGGGAAATTACAACGGTATTCCCGTGCGGGTCAAAGATATTGGCTCTGTACAGATGGGTGGTGATCTGCGTCTGGGTATTTTTGATGCAGACGGTGAAGGCGAAGTCGTGGGCGGTATCGTGGTGGCACGGTATGGCGAAAATGCGGATAAGGTCATCAACGATGTGAAAGAGAAAATGAAGGATGTAGAAAAAGGCCTGCCCGAAGGCGTCACTTTCAAAACATCGTACGACCGCAGTACTCTGATTGAAGGGGCAATCGACAATATTAAAACCAAGCTGATCGAAGAGATCATCGTGGTCGCCATCATTGTTATTCTGTTCCTCTTTCACTGGCGAAGTGCATTCAGTATCATTATTCAGATTCCGGTCACCATTGCCATCAGCTTTATTCTGCTCAATGCGTTTGGACTTTCATCCAATATCATGTCGCTTACCGGAATTGCACTGGCAATCGGGGTGATCGTAGATAACGGAATTATCATGTCTGAAAATGCGTATAAAAATCTCTCCGATTGGCAGAACCATCATCAAAATAAAAACCCATAACAATGAAAACCAACTGGTTAAAAAATATATTCAGAAAGAAAGATAAGGAGAAAGACAGTTACGTTAAAATTCCCGAAGACATTCGGATGAAGATTATCGAAAAATCATCCTTACAGGTATCCAGAGGCGTATTTTTTTCTACGGTGATTATCGTGGTTTCTTTTCTCCCCGTATTTATGTTGACAGGTCAGGAAGGTAAACTTTTTCACCCCCTGGCGTTTACCAAAACCTTTATCCTGATCGTTGATGCAATCCTGGTGCTTACCCTTGCACCGGTGCTGATCTCCTTTTTTATGAAGGGTAAATTTAAGGACGATAATAAAAACCCAATAAACAGGGGCCTGGAGCGGGTGTACGAACCCATCATTCGCTGGTGCATGGAATGGAAAAAAACGACCCTCGGAATCAATATTCTTGCCCTTCTCATCAGCATCCCTTTAATTATGAACCTCGGCCGTGAGTTTATGCCGCCCTTAGATGAAGGATCTTTGCTCTTTATGCCGGTCACTTTGCCTGATATTTCCAACTCCGAAGCTAAAAGATTACTGCAGGTACAGGATAAAATCATTAAAGGAGTCCCCGAAGTGGATCATGTCCTCGGAAAAGCAGGAAGAGCCAACACAGCGACAGATAATTCACCCATTTCAATGATTGAAACCATTATTTTGTTGAAGCCTCAGGACGAATGGCGCGACGGCCTTACAAAAGATGATCTTATTAATGAATTGAATGCCAAACTGCAGATTCCGGGCGTAACTAATGGCTGGACTATGCCGATTTCCAACCGGATCAATATGCTTTCCACAGGGATTAGAACTGACGTTGGGGTGAAGGTGTATGGACAGAATCTGGATAGTATCGCGGTCCTTTCCGAAAAAATAAAAAAGGAACTCACCGGTATTGAAGGAATAAAAGACATGTACGTAGAACCGATTACCGGCGGAAAATATGTGGATATTGAAGTGAAACGCGAAGAAATAGGAAGATACGGCCTAAGTGTGGATGACGTAAATGCCGTGGTGGAAAGTGCCCTCGGCGGAATGAAACTCACCACCACCGTGGAAGGCCGACAGCGCTTTTCGGTAAACGCCAGATACGGCCAGGATTTCAGAAATAATTTGGAATCTCTGAGAAGACTCCCAATGCAAACGATGGAATTTGGTTCCATCCCCCTGAGTGCAGTGGCCGACGTTCGCCTGACTGAAGGTCCTCCAATGATCAATTCGGAAAACGCAATGTTGCGCGGAACCGTTCTGTTCAACGTGCGTGACCGGGATTTGGGCAGCACCGTAGAAGAAGCACAGAAAAAACTCAACAGCATGGTCACCAAAATGCCCAAAGGCTATTTCGTGGAATGGAGCGGCCAGTATGAAAACCTGATTCGCGGCGAGCAGACCTTAAAGATGATTATGCCCCTCGTATTAATCGTGATCTTTCTTTCCATGTACTTTGCATTCAATTCTTACCGTGAAGCTTTCTTTAATCTCATCAGTATTCCTTTTGCCTTAATCGGCGGTGTCTTTATGATTTCGATTTGGGGCGTCAATCTCTCTGTAGCTGTAGCAGTCGGCTTTATTGCACTGTTCGGACTTGCGGTAGAAACCGGAATTGTGATGGTCATTTACCTGAACGATGCCATGATTCAGCTTATTGCCAAAAATGGAAACTCACGGGAGACCATTACCAATGAAGAACTTCGTGAATATGTAATCAATGGTGCAGCCAAAAGATTAAGACCTAAAATTATGACCGTGTGTGTCACCCTCTTCGGACTTGTACCCATCCTTTGGAGCCACGGCGTGGGAAGTGATATGATGAAACCAATCGTATTACCCATGGTCGGTGGCGTTTTTACTTCGGCAATTCACATCCTTTTGGTAACACCTGTTATCTTTTATATGCAGAAAAGAGTGGGAACTGAACAAACTGGGGAAAATCGACGTGCTCGACGCTTCCCATTAATCCTTAAATGATTACAAAATGAAAAAATTCATAATAACAGCAGTACTTGCTTTGCTTTGCACCACCAGTTATGCTCAGCGGATGCCGTTGCCGGCTGTAATGGACAGTATTGCAGCCAACAATCCTGTGGTTAAAATGTATAATGCGGAAGTCCGGTCAATGGACGCTGCAGCCAAAGGCGCAAGAAACTGGATGCCACCAACCGTTGGAGCCGGGTTGTTTATGACACCTTATAATCCACAACTCTGGCAACGCGATGGCGACATGCTCGGCATGGGTTCCGTAGCAGTTTCTGTGGAGCAGATGTTTCCCAACAGAAGGAAACTTGATGCCAACGAAAATCTGATGAAGGCAATGTCTTCTGTAGAAAAGGAAAAACTCTATGCCAACCTCAATGAAAACTTTCAGGATGCGAAAAAACTATATTACAGTTCAATCGTCCTGGATAAAAAGCTGAAGGTCGTAAAGGAAAACGAAAAGATGCTGGATTTCATGATCAGAAACGCCGAGATCCGGTACAAAAACGGACTCGGTAAAATATCAGCCTATTACAAAGCGAAAGCTGCGCTTGGCAGTTCCAAAAACATGCAGCTCATGTACGAGAACGACCTTAGGGTGAACCGGATTCGTCTAAATGCCCTCATGGGAAGAGACGCGCTCGCACCGCTGGAGATTGAACCGGAATACAACCTGAATGACTATTCTCTCGATACTTTTGGTCAGGATCTCTTTTATCAGAACAGAAGTGATCTTCGCGGCATTGATAAGGAAATTAATATTGCCAAACTGAAACAGGATCTGGAAAAACAGAATCTAAAGCCGGAATACGGAGTGAAGTTCGAAAACATGTTCGGTTTCGGCGGCCAACCCATGCAGTTTTCCCTTATGCTGATGGCAAAGCTGCCTTTCGTGTCCTGGGCTTCAGGCATGAGTAAAGCCAATATTGAAAGCCTGAAACTGAAAGAAGAAGCCTTGCAGGCACAGAAAGAAATGATGGTAAACGAATACAGTGGAATGGCCTACGGAATGCGCAATGAACTGGATCTGAATAAAAATCAGCTCAAACTCTATGAAGACACCATCATTCCGGCCTTAAAAAACAACTACAAATCCATGCAGTTGGGCTACGAGCAGAATACGGAAGAACTCTTCATGTTGTATGATGCCTGGGAACAGCTGAATATGACCCAGTTGGAATATTTCGATATCCTTACCAAAGCACTGCAGACGCAAACTGAAATTGACCGCTTAATTGAAAGAAGATGAGAAAGCTAATAATGTACACCATGCTTTTGTTGGCTTTAACGGCCTGTGATAAAGTGAAGTTCTGGGAAGATAAGCACACAGCAGAGGCGGCAATGCACACCTACACTTGTCCGATGCATCCGGAAATAATCTCAGACAAACCCGGTCAGTGTCCCAAATGCGGTATGGATCTGGTCCTGAAAGATGCTCCTGCTAAAAAGGAAGAAGGGATTAAACTCGACGATTTGCTGAAACCCACCAATGAATTTGTCGTCTCGGAATTGCCGGTCGTAAATTTAAAAAAGGAAAATATTCCCACCACCGTTGATGCTTTAGGGACGGTGGAATACGACACGCGGCAGATTGGCAGTATTTCGTCCCGCGTAGCTGGAAGGATCGAAAAACTCTATGTGCGGTACAAATACCAGAAAGTGTCCAAAGGGCAGCGTATTTTAGATATATACAGCCCGGAACTGTTAACCGCGCAGCAAAACCTGCTCTTTGTTCTGAAAAATGACCGCTCAAACAAAACAATGATCGATGCCTCACGGCAGAAACTACTTCTTTTGGGAATGCCTGCTTCACAGATTCAGAAAGTTATCCAGAGAGGAAAACCTGATCTCACAATTCCGGTTTTCAGCAATTACAGCGGACATATTCAGCAAGCAGGAGCGGCAGGAAGCATGGGACCCGCACAGCAACCCGCACCGGAAATGGAGGCTACCAGTGCGGTGACCGCTGAATTACCGCTGAAGGAAGGAATGTACCTGCAGAAAGGACAGAATATTTTCAGTGTCTATAATCCCAACAGAACCTGGGCCCTGATCAATATTTTTTCTGAAGATATTGGCTTGGTCAGCAAAGGACAGTCTGTAATGGTCATTCCGGAATCCAATCCGAACAGCCGCTTCAAAGGAACCATAGGTTTTATTGAACCCTTTTTCAGGCAGGGCAGCAAAACCGTAACGGCGCGCGTCTATTTTGATAATTCCACCGCAAAAATTCCTGTTGGAAGTCAGGTTAAAACGGAGATTATGAGCCACAATAGAATGGCAGACTGGCTTCCGAAATCAGCGGTGGTTTCATTGGGCATTGATAAAATCGCGTTCAAAAAAGTAGAGGGCGGTTTTATTGCCCATAAAGTTGTTACTGGCGCTGTGGTAGGGGATAAAATTCAGATCATAAGTGGTTTGCTTCCTGAAGATGGTGTTGCGGAAAACGCACAGTACCTTATGGACAGCGAAAGTTTCATAAAAATTAACAGATAAAAATTGATAAGATGAAATTCAATATTTTAATGTTGGCCTTGCTGGTTTTTCTTTACTCCTGTAAAAAGGAAGAAGATCCTCATGCGGGTCACGATATCTATTACACCTGTTCCATGCACCCACAGGTGGTATCTGACAAACCGGGAAAATGTCCCATTTGTCACATGGATTTGGTACCGGTGGAGAAGAAAAAGAACGCGGATCCCAATGAACTCATCCTGAATGACGAACAGATTAAATTAGGAAATATAAAGACACTCGCGCTTTCTGACGGTTCCATGGCCGATAAACTCACGCTTACCGGAACACTCAATTTTAACCAGTACCAGATGCAGGCGGTCAGTTCCAGAGTAATGGGCAGAGTTGAACGTTTGTATTATAAAAACATTGGCGATTTTGTTCCGAAGGGGGCGCCGCTGGTCGATATTTACAGTGAAGAACTCAACAATGCAAAGCAGGAATATCTGCTGGCACTGGAAAGACGAAAACTTTTCGTCGGCAATACATCCATTGATTTCGATCAGTTGCTCCAAAGTTCCCGTAACAAGCTTTATTTATGGGGAATGTCGGAAAACCAGATCAAACAATTGGAAAAATCAGGAAAAGCTACGCCTACCACTACCGTGTTCAGCAATGCAGCCGGGTACATCACCGATCTCAGCATTGCCGAAGGCGATTATCTTGCCGAAGGTGGCACCATCGTGAATCTGGCAGATCTTTCATCGCTGTGGGCGGAGGCGCAGGTTTATTCTTCTCAAATGTCACTCCTTCAGAAAGACAGCAAAGTCACGGTGTATATACCGGATATGGATAATTTGAAGATTAATGGGAAGATCGATTTTACAAACCCTGAAATAAGCGCCTCCAGCAGGATAAATCTGGTTCGCATTTCCGTGCCCAACAAAGGAAACCTGCTGAAACCCGGAATGCCGGTATATGTTCTGGTGGAAAACAAATCCCGCGATGGTCTTTCAATGCCTGTGGATGCGGTAATCAGGGATGGTAAATCCTCCACGGTCTGGGTGAAAACCGCGAAGAATACCTTCGTAAACAGAATGGTGGAAACGGGTCTGGAATATGAAGACAGAATTGAAATCACCTCTGGAATTAAAGCAGGTGACGAAGTAGTGGTTTCGGGGGCCTACCTGCTAAACAGTGAATACATATTCAAGAAAGGAGTCGATCCAATGGCGGGTCACGATATGAGCACCATGTAATATGAGAAAATTGAATATCATAGGTTGGCTGTCGGTGATCGTGGTGGCGGTTGTATTAGCCATTCACTTCATACCGGTGGAGCGTAATGTCTCCACCGTTCCGGCAGGTCAAAGTTTTGAAAGAACCGAAAAGGTGCCCGCCAACGTGGCTGCAATACTTAAAGTTTCGTGTTATGACTGTCATTCCAATAACACCCGCTATCCGTGGTATTCGGAATTGCAGCCAGGAGCATCGTTTATGGCTCAGCATATTAAAGAAGGCAAAGAAGAACTCAATTTTGATGAGTTCAATGATTATTCAAAAAGACGTAAAAAAGCGAAAATAAAAAGCATCATCAGCCAGATTGAAAAAGACGAAATGCCCTTGAAATCGTACCGCATGATGCACGGAGGTTTCAACTTATCAACAAAGGACAAAAAGGAGCTGCTCGATTTTTTTAATAAACTTAACTAACTTTTAAAAACGCAAAATATGGAAAATTCACAACACAGCCACAAAGTTTCTCGGAACCATGACGCCTCGGGGGAAACTCATTCTACACAGAATACGGATTCAAAAAAAGAAGATGGGCAAATGGGTCATAGCGGCGCATACAAAAAACTTTTTTGGATGCTTCTGATTTCCTTTGTATCGATGTTTATTTTAATGTATGCGATGGTCGATCGGTTAGCCAACGTAATTCCCAATATCAATCAGTTTTATATGGCCGGGCTCATGGCTTCTCCTATGTTGATCATCGAACTGCTGTTAATGGGAAAGATGTATCCCAATAAAAAATTCAACAAAGTCCTGATAGGTGTCGGTGTGTTGTCGATGGTGCTGTTTTGGTCTGGCATTCGGCAGCAGACCGCCGTTGGAGATATGCAGTTCTTAAAGTCAATGATCCCGCATCACGCCGGTGCAATCTTGATGGTTGAAGAAAGTAATTTAGTTGATCCGGAAGTCAGAAAATTGGGCGAGGAAATTATCAAAGCACAGGAGGAAGAAATTGCTGTCATGAGGGCGAAAATTAAGGAACTTCAAACCCGGAAGTAATCTCAAATAGCAGAATTGAACGCAAAAAAATTAAATTATGAAAAAATACACCTGTCCCATGCATCCCCAGATATTGAAGGACGAACCGGGGAAATGTCCGCTCTGCGGAATGAACTTAATTCCATTGGGAGGAACGGCTCAGGCTGTAAAAGAGCAGCACGGCCAACATCATCAGAATCATGATCATCACACAGAATTAGAAGGTTCTGGGGCGGGATTTGACAAACATGCGGGTCATCATACACCGGATTTCCTGAAGAGATTCTGGATTACACTGGTGCTTTCTGTTCCGGTGCTGCTGCTTTCACATATGATTCAGCAGTGGCTTGGTTTCACCATAGTTTTTCAAGGCGATAAATACGTGCTGTTGGTTTTAGGAAGTATTATTTATTTCTACGGTGGAATGCCTTTTTTAAAAGGGTTTTTGGGTGAAGTGAAAGCCGGAGCTATTGGGATGATGACGCTCGTTGCTTTGGCTATTACTGTAGCTTATGTCTATTCCGTTGCAGTCGTATTCGGGCTGCCGGGCATGGATTTCTTTTGGGAGCTCGCCACCTTAATCGTCATCATGCTGCTTGGCCATTGGCTCGAGATGCGTTCACAGATGGCTGCTTCAAAAGCGTTGCAATCTCTAGTTGCCTTACTACCAAATGACGTCACCGTCGAGCAGAACGGAAGTCCGGTTAAAATAAAACTGGAACAGCTGAAAAACGGAGATACCGTAATCATAAGACCGGGCGAAAAAGTCGCCGCAGACGGTCTGATTGTCGAGGGCAGTTCCTATTTGAATGAAAGTATGCTTACCGGAGAAAGTGTTCCTGTAAGAAAAGAGTCCGGCGGAAAGGTAATCGCAGGGGCTATTAACGGAGACGGGGCTTTAAAGATAAAAGCAACAGGGGTTGGAAAGGATTCGTACCTCAATAAGGTCATAAATTTGGTTCAGGATGCGCAGGCAGCAAAGTCGAACACTCAGAATCTGGCGGATAAAGTAGCCAAATGGCTTACTATAGTAGCAATTGTGGTGGGAGTAGGAACTTTCGCTTACTGGTACATCACCATGGGAGATTTGGCTTTTGCTCTGGAACGGATGGTAACGGTAATGGTAACGGCCTGCCCTCATGCTTTAGGAGTGGCAATTCCTTTGGTTGTGGCCATTTCCACTACGCTTTCAGCTACAAATGGTTTACTCATCAGAAACCGTACAGCTTTTGAAACAACCAGGAACTTATCCACCATAATTTTCGATAAAACCGGCACCCTTACGAAAGGTTCCCACACCGTGCAGAAAATCATTCCTCTAACGGAACACTATTCGGCAAACGATTTACTCCAGTATGTAGCGGCAGTGCAGCAGAATTCCGAACATCATATTGCAAAGGGAATCATGCAGACCCTCGCCGAAAAAAAACTGGACTTATGGAAGTCAGACAATTTCCGCTACATGCAGGGAATTGGAGTTACAGGAATGGTAAGTGGTAAATCGGTAGTCGCGGCCGGTCCTAATTATTTTGTTCAAAACAATAAACAGGTACCTGCCATTCCGGAAGAAATCAACCAGGATGCAGAAACAGTGAACTTTATTCTGATTGATGACGTGCCCGTGGGTATTGTTTCTTTAGCAGATACAATTCGCGAAGGCGCAAAAGAAGCCATTGACCAATTACGCAGCATGAACATTAAATCATTCCTGCTTACAGGCGATAACGAAAAGGTAGCGGCAGCGGTGTCGAAGCAGTTAGGGATGGATGGATATTTGGCCAATGTACTTCCGCACCACAAACAGGAAAAAGTAAAAGAATTCCAGGACAAAGGAGAAATCGTTGCCATGACAGGAGACGGCGTAAATGATGCACCGGCTTTGGCAGCAGCAGATGTAGGCATTGCAGTTGGCAGTGGAACTGATGTTGCTGCCGAAACCGCAGATATTATTCTGGTCAACAGTGACCCTCGTGACGTCGTGAAAATGATAGATTTTGGAAAGAAAACCTACAGCAAAATGATTCAGAATCTCGTATGGGCAGTGGGCTACAACGTCGTGGCTATTCCACTTGCTGCAGGTGTTCTGTATCCCACATTTGTCCTGAGTCCCGCCATGGGCGCAGTGCTGATGAGTGTCAGCACCATCGTGGTCGCACTTAATGCAAGTTTGTTAAAAATTAAATAATCACAAGATGAAATATATATTTTCGCTCTTTCTATTTATGGCAATGTCCATAAACAGTTATTCACAGAGCACCAAAACTGTGTACACCTGCCCGATGCATCCGCAGGTCGTGAAATCAGCACCCGGTAACTGCCCTATATGCGGAATGAGTCTGGTGAAGAAAACCGTTGCCGTAAAAAAGCCACAGGCGAAGCCAGCACCCGTGGTGAAGAAACCACAACCGGCTCCCGCTCCCGCCAAAAAGGCAGCAGTAAAAAAGGTGACACCTCCGAAAGCTAAGGCCATTCCTGCAAAAGCAGTGGCGAAACCTGCAGCTAAGCCGAAAGCGGCGGTCAAAAAACCTACGGCACCCAACGTTAAAGCTGCTGCAAAAGCAACCGATTCAGTACCCGTGCATCAACACGTGGAGCCTAGGACGGACGCCGCTCAGAAAGAAATGGTGCACAAAACGTTTACCTGTCCGATGCACCCCGAAGTGGTTTCTGATAAACCCGGAAAGTGTCCGAAATGCGGGATGAACCTCGTCCCAAAAAACGAAAGTGAGCAGCACACTGCCCCAGTCAATAAACAGGCAGATCCCACTTCAGATAATCATCAGCATGAAGCTACGCAAAAAAAATATACCTGTCCGATGCACCCCGAAGTGAGTTCAGATCAACCGGGCAAATGTCCGAAATGTGGAATGAACCTGGTGCTTAAGGAAGATCATTCAAAAATGGATCACAGCAAAATGAATATGGAAAGTATGGATTCAACAAAACCTGTTTTGCCGCTTCCAAAAATTAAATATACTGACGGAAAAAAGAAAACCTATCACCTGTATGTAAAAGATACGCTCGTGAATTATGCCGGAAAACAAAAAAGAGCAATCGCAGTTAATGGACAGATTCCCATGCCTACGCTGAACTTTACTGAAGGAGATATCGCAGAAATTGTGGTTCATAATTTAATGGATGAAGAAACTTCCCTCCACTGGCACGGCCTGCATTTGCCGAATAAAGAAGATGGCGTTCCATGGCTTACCCAAAAACCAATTCCGCCCCATTCTATCTATACCTATTCTTTTCCGATTATCCAGAGCGGAACGCATTGGTACCATTCGCATTCCGGCCTTCAGGAACAGATTGGGATGTACGGATCTCTTATTCTGGAAAAACGGAATGAAGATCCCACCTACCGGAAAGGAATTGATGATCTTCCCACTGTAAACCTGATATTAAGTGAATGGACAAACATAAATCCTAACAATGTTCAACGAATGTTACGAAACGCAAATGATTGGTTTGCCATCAAAAAACATACTACACAAAGTTATTCCGAAGCCATTAAAGAAGGTCATTTCAAAACAAAGCTCACCAACGAATGGAAAAGAATGCTTGCAATGGACGTTAGTGATGTATATTACGACCGCTTTTTAATTAATGGAACCTGGGATCAGCAACTGTCACAGTTTAAAACAGGTGATAAAGTTCGGTTGAGAATTTCTAATGCAGGAGCTTCCTCTTACTTTTGGCTTACCTATGCAGGCGGCAAAATCACTGTCGTGGCAAACGATGGAAACGATGTTGTTCCCGTGGATGTAGATCGTTTAATAGTTGGGGTTTCAGAAACCTACGATGTGGTGGTTACCATTCCTCAAAAGGATCTTTCTTACGAGTTTATGGCAACCCCCGAAGACCGTACAAAATCGGTGTCTGTTTTTCTCGGTGAAGGTAAAAAAGAGCTGGTTGCACCCCTACCGAAACTGAAGTATTTCGAAGGAATGAAAATGATGAACGATATGATGGATATGAACGGAAATATGAAGGATATGGGCATGAACATGAGCCTGCAGAAAATGGATATGAACAGTGTGATGTATCCGGAAGTTACGGGAGACGGCAAAGCCGAAGATCATTCAGAAATGCAGATGGTCGACGATCATTCCGTGCACAACATGAGCAGTTCGGAAATCACCACGCTCAACTACAATATGTTAAAATCTCCTTATGACACCTCACTCCCTAAAAAAGCGCCGGTTCGCGAAATGACTTTTACCCTCACGGGAAATATGAACCGTTACGTTTGGAGTATGGATAACAAGGTCCTGGCCGAAAGTGATAAAATACTGGTAAAAAAAGGAGAAGTTTTACGCCTCAAACTCGTTAATAATTCCATGATGAGGCATCCGATGCACCTTCATGGTTTCGATTTCCGTGTAATCAATGACAATGGAGTACAGTCTCCACTGAAAAATGTATTGGATATCATGCCGATGGAAAGCGATATCATTGAATTTGAAGCAAAAGAAGACGGAGATTGGTTTTTCCACTGCCATATCCTATACCACATGATGGCAGGAATGAACCGTGTTTTTGCCGTTGGCGACTATCAGAATCCTGAACTGCCTGATAAAAATGCCGCCTACAAAAAGCTTCAGCGCGAAAGCAACATGCTTCACTTATTTGCAGAAAATGATTTTGCGTCTAATGGTAATGATGGCCAGGTGATGGTTCACAATACCAGATGGAATATAGGAACCGAATGGCGTTTGGGCTATAACGGTGAACATGGCTACGAAGTAGAAACACATATCGGAAGATATGTAGACCGAATGCAGTGGTTCATGCCGTTCGTTGGCTTTGATTACCGATACAGAACAATGGGCAGTCACGAAATTGAAAAAAACATGTTCGGACAGAAAAACACCAAAAACGAAAGAGCCAAATTTTCTGCTGGTTTTGTTTACACCCTGCCAATGCTCGTTAATTTCCAAACCGAGATTTTTACGGACGGAAATGTAAGGTTACAGTTGTCCAGAGAAGATATTCCGTTGTCACCTAGAATGCGCGGTGCATTTATGGTAAATACCGATAAGGAATATATGGCGGGTCTAAAATATATTTTAACCAGGAATTTCTCGCTTTCGACCCACTATGACAGTGATATGGGATGGGGAGCAGGATTTACACTAACTTATTAAAAGTAAGGTTTCGTTCAGATATTAAAAGAACAGAAAGGTGCAGTAATGTGCCTTTTTGTTGCTTATAGGTTTATACTCATTTCTGTATCCGTAACAGCCAATTATATAAATAGGAAAGATATCTGCCAATTGCATAATTGTTAAAAAACAATGTACGAAAGAAATGTCTTTTTCAATTTTTTCCTATATTTGCACCGTGCGATCTCTGTCATTCATATTTGCAATATTCTGTGCATTTCTGCTCACTGCTCCTTGCAGTGATGTTTCGGCATCGACTAAGGGTACACATACGACAGTTCAACACGACAAAAAATCCGAAAAACAGAAACATGCAGATTATTGTTCACCATTTTGCACATGCAGTTGTTGCGGTGCTCAGTTAAGTATAGTTTCAATAGAATGGTTTTTCTTACCAAAAGAAGCAATATTCTACTCCAAAAAAATTAGTTCTTATCATTCTTTATTCAATCCGGGGATTCCTTCCGGCATTTGGCAACCCCCTCAATTAGGTTAATAAATTAAGCAAAAAAGCATGTCTTTTTTGTAAAACTGCATTTTCATCGCAAAGTGCCGTCTTTTTTACGTTTTAATCTAATTTATTTTTCCAATGCTAAATAACATTATTGAATTTTCTATCAAGAATAAGCTGGTGGTGGGAATATTCACCATAGCTTTAATTATATGGGGCGTTATGTCCCTTCGAACTCTTCCTATAGATGCCGTCCCGGATATTACAAATAATCAGGTGCAGGTCATAACATTAAGTCCATCATTGGCAACCCAAGAAATAGAACAGTTCATCTCTTACCCTATTGAACAAACTATGTCCACTATTCCTGAAATTCAGGAAGTGCGGTCTATCTCTCGTTTTGGTTTATCTGTTGTAACCATTATTTTTCATGACGACATAGATATTTACTGGGCTCGTCAACAAGTTTCAGAACGGCTTCCCGAAGCCAAAAGTTCTATTCCTGCTGGTCTTGGCAATCCTGAAATGGCGCCAGTTTCTACTGGTTTAGGCGAAATTTACCAATATACCGTACATGCTAAACCAGGTTTTGAGGATAAATATGATGCTACAAAATTGCGTACAATTCAGGATTGGATTATTAGAAAACAACTTTTGGGCACACCGGGAATTGCCGAAGTAAATAGTTTTGGTGGTTTCCTAAAGCAATATGAAATAGCCTTAAATATAAATCAATTAAGGAGTTACAACTTATCTATATCTGATGTTTTCACAGCGCTTGAAAAAAATAATCAGAATACCGGCGGATCATATATTGATAAAAAACCAAATGCCTATTTTATTAGAAGCGAAGGTTTAATTACAAGTCTTGCCGATATCGAACGGATTGTGGTCAAAAATTCTGAAAATGGTTTACCTATTACCATTAGAGATGTCGCAAAAGTTCAGTTTGGAACTGCAACACGCTACGGCGCACTTACCCGAAACGACAAGGAAGCTGTGGGAGGAATAGTTTTGTTGTTGAAAGGGAGCAATGCTTCTGAAGTAGTGGGAAGAGTAAAGGAAAAAATTGACCAAATACGGAAAACTTTACCCGAAGGTGTTGAAATAGAACCCTTTTTAGATAGAAGTGAATTTGTGGATAGGGCTATGAGTACTGTTCAAAAGAATTTAGTAGAAGGTGCTTTAATCGTAATATTAGTCCTTGTTCTTTTCCTTGGTAATATTCGATCAGGCTTAATTGTGGCTTCCGTAATACCTTTAGCAATGCTCTTTGCGGTCTCCATGATGAAAGTTTTTGGCGTATCTGGAAACTTAATGAGTCTTGGAGCCATAGATTTTGGATTGATTGTGGACGGAGCAGTGATTATTGTGGAAGCAACCATGCATCAGTTAGCAAGGCAAAAAGCAGGAAAAATTTCGCAGGCAGAAATGGATACACAGGTTTCAGGTTCTGCCAAGAAAATGATGAACTCGGCAGCATTCGGTCAATTAATTATTCTAATTGTTTATTTGCCAATATTAGCTTTGGTAGGAATTGAAGGCAAAATGTTCCGCCCGATGGCACAAACAGTTTCCTTCGCAATATTTGGAGCATTGATTCTTTCGCTTACTTACGTTCCGATGATCAGTTCACTTTTATTAAGTAAAAATATTACTCATAAAAAGAACTTCTCTGATAAAATGATGGATAAATTTCAGCGCGCTTATAATCCTTTAATTAATGGTGCGCTTCGATTTAAGAAGGCTGTTCTCATTATTGCAATTGCACTACTAGGAGTGTCGGTAGTCATTTTTAATTCTCTAGGAGGTGAGTTTTTGCCAACATTGGAAGAAGGTGATTTTGCAGTGGAAACAAGATTGCTTGTGGGAAGTTCCTTGGATCAAACTGTAGAAAAAATAGAACAGGCATCCAGTTTATTAATGAAAACTTATCCGGAAGTAAAAGAAGTGGTGGGAAAAATTGGCGCATCTGAAATCCCTACAGATCCAATGCCGATAGAGGCTACAGATATTACTATTTTATTAAAACCTAAAAATGAATGGACTAGTGCAGATACACGCGAAGAATTAGCGGAGAAAATGCAGAAAACTTTAGAGCAGGTTCCGGGTGTAACTTTCGGTTTTTCTCAACCCATACAACTGCGAACCAACGAATTAATTTCTGGAGTAAGACAAGATGTGGGAATCAAGATTTTTGGTGATGATTTAGAAACACTTTCAGATTTAGCAAAGAAAATCGGTGCGCTAATCCCATCAATTGATGGTGCGGAAGATTTGTATATAGAACAGGTAAGTGGTTTGCCGCAAATTTCCATAAAATTGAACAGAGATAATATTGCGCGATATGGATTTAATGTTGAAGAAATAAATAACGCGATAAATACCGCATTTGCTGGTGGTATTGCAGGTACTGTTTTCGAAGGTGAAAAACGTTTTGATCTCGTTGTAAGATTAGAACATGACGAAAGACAAAGTATAGAAGATGTAAAAAGACTTTTTGTAACATCCAGCACTGGAAATCAAGTTCCTTTGGAGCAGCTCGCAGACATCAGTTATCAACTTGCACCTAACCAAATACAACGTGAAGATGCCAAAAGACGAATTATTGTTGGCTTCAATGTTAGGGGCAAAGATATCGCCTCGGTAGTAAAAGATGTTCAGGCGAAGATTGACCAAAAAATAAAAATGCCGACTGGATATTTTATAACCTACGGTGGTCAATTTAAAAATCTTGAAGAAGCCAATAAAAGATTGTCAATTGCTGTACCTGTCGCGTTGGGCTTAATTCTCTTACTACTCTATTTCGCATTTGGCTCTATAAAGTATTCTTTATTAATTTTTACCGCAATACCAATGTCAGCCATAGGCGGAATATTTGCCCTTTGGTTAAGAGGTTTACCTTTTAGTATTTCTGCGGGTGTAGGTTTCATCGCTTTATTTGGTGTCGCAGTTTTAAATGGAATCGTTTTAATAACGGAATTCAATCAACTTAAAAAACAAGGTATGAAAGATGTAAAACAGAGAATTCTGGCAGGAACAGCTATAAGATTGAGACCTGTTTTAATGACAGCTACAGTTGCTTCATTAGGGTTTTTACCAATGGCACTCGCAACTGGAGCAGGAGGAGAAGTGCAGAAACCATTGGCAACAGTTGTTATTGGCGGATTAATTACTGCAACTTTTCTAACATTGGTGCTTTTACCAGTGCTTTACGCATACGCTGAGAATATAAAACCTTCTGGGTGGAAAAGGAAAAAATCAAAAATTGTGGGCACAACAACTGTAATTCTCTTATTTCTTTTTTCGGGATTAAATAATGGAGTAAAAGGACAAGTCATTACGAATTCATCTGCATCTTTAAATATAATTGATTTGAATTCTGCAGTTACCGCCTCAATAGGATCCAATCCAAATACCAGAATTGCTCGATTGGGTGAAGAATACCAATCTGCATTAAAAGGATCGGTCAGAGATTATGGCAAAACCAACATTAACCTAACTTTTGGACAGTACAATAGTCTTATTGCTTACGATAATAATATTACCATTAGCCAAAACATTCCGAATCCGATTTATTTGAAAAGATTGACAGAGCTTGCAGATGCTAATATAAATGCATCGCGAATGCAGGCAGGTATCTATAAAAATCAGATTACGTATCAGGTAAAAAGTATATACTACAGTTTACTTTACAGAAAAGAGCAGAAAAAGCTGAATGAAGATTTAATTACGCTCTATGAGAAAATACTTCGTGCTGCAGATATAAGATTTAGAACTGGAGAAACTAATATTTTAGAAAAATACAATGCGAACACTAGATTGCAGGAAGCAATTTCTCAAAAATTGCAGACTGAAGAATATATAAAAATTCATTTGGAGCAATTGAAAAGATATACCGCAAACCAAACCATCGAAGATATCGCGGATAATACTCTTACCGAAAAGTTTTTAGATCTTTCTGCAGATGGAAAAATGTTTAATAAAAATCCAGACTTGCTTGCTTTGAAGAGCCAAATAGAAGTTGCTAAAGAAGAAATAAGGGTTGAAAAAAGTAAACTGCTGCCAGATTTTAGTGTGGGTTATTTTAATCAATCTTTAGTGGGTAATTTTGAGAAAAATGGGGTCTCGAAGTTTTATGGAGTTGGTAAAAGATTTCAAGGTGTAGAACTGGGAATAAGCATACCTATTTTTGCAAAGGCGCAGAAGGCAAAAATAAAAGCCGCCGAAATTCATCAGGAGTTGCAGGAAGCACAGGTAGATGCATTTTCTTTCAGTCTTTCCCAGCGAGGTTCTACATTGCTTTCTGATCTAAAACGATTGCAAATACAGATTGACTTTTACCGAGAAACAGCATTGCCACAAGCAAAGTTGCTCATTTCCAAATCACAGCGCGCCTTTGAGGTGGGTGAAATGGACTATTATCAAGTGAGTCAATCCATTAATAATGCAGTAGAAGTTCAAAAACAGTACATCGAAAGTTTAAATCAATACAATCAAATAGCCATAGAATTAGAATTAATTTCTGGTTTATAATAAATAATCAAAGTTCAAAAATCATGAATAAATCAAAATATTTATATATCATCGTCTTAAGTTTTTTGTTATCAGCTTGTAATTCCGATAAAAAGGAAGAAACTACTGTAACTGCAAATGTAGAAGTTCCACACGATGCAAATAGTGTAGAATTCAGTGAAGCACAGTATAAAAGTGTCGGTATGGAATTGGGAAACATTACCAATACCAATTTATCCAATTACATAAAAGCCTCTGGTGCCATTGAAGTTCCACCACAAAATTTGACGAGCATCACCTCTTCTTTTGGAGGTCATGTAAAATCAATGAATGTGATTGAAGGAAAATACATTGGAAAAGGAACAGTAGTAGCAACCATAGAAAACCCAGAATTTCTACAAATTCAGCAGGACTACATGGAAAGCAATAGCCAGATGTCCTATTTAAGACAAGATCTCGCACGGCAAAAAGAATTAGTAAAAGAAAATATTGCAGCCCGAAAATCTCTACAACGTGCACAAAGCGAGTACAATAGTATGGCAGCAAGAGTTGCCGGACTAAGAGCGAGATTACAAGTTGCCAATATTAATCCAGCATCTGTTGCAAAAGGAAATATCTCTTCCCGTGCAAATATTTATGCACCACAAAGTGGATATGTAACGAAAGTTTATACTAATATCGGCAAATACGTTGGGACTAATGAGGTGGTGGCAGACCTTGCAAATACAAGTAATATGATGGTCAAAGTGCAAGTTTTTGAAAAAGATATTGCAAAAATAAAAGAAGGGCAAACCATTCGCTTTCAGGCTACAGGTGATAGCGAAGAAAAGATTGCAAAAGTTTATTTAATAGGAAAAGACATACACACCGACAGAACTGTAGATGTTTTAGCGCGAATTCAAAACGTCTCTCAAAATATTTTACCCGGAATGTTTGTAAATGCCATTATAGAACTTGGTTCTGCACAAACACCCGCATTGCCAGATGCTGCAATTGTAGGATCGGGAGGTAAAAATTTTATTTTTATTTTAGAGAAAACAGTAGAAAAATCTAAAGACAAAGATGGGACAGAAAAAGAAAAACAATATATCTTTCGCAAAGTAGAGGTGCAAACAGGTGTAAGCGAAAATGGTTTCACAGCAGTTACTTTGCCTGAAAAATTTAATGAATCCAGTAAAGTGGTTTTAAAAGGTGCCTATGATCTGCTTTCCAAAATGAATAATATGGAAGAAGAGGAATGATAATAAAAATCTAAAAAAATAAGGAAATGATCAGCCTTTCAAACATTTTATTATTCGCACTTATTCCTGTCGCCACTATGCTGATAGGAGGTGGAATTGCCATCTTTAAACAGCCATCGGGTAATGTGCGGAGTTTAATACTTCATTTCGCAGCAGGCGTAGTTTTTTCTGTAGTCGCAGTAGAAATTTTACCTGACGTAATAAAAATCCATAAAGCAGTGCAAACCATTATTGGCTTTGCACTGGGTTTTTTACTGATGATTTTTGTAAAAAAATTAACATCCAAAAGTGACACAATAGAAAATTCCTCTGGCAATATTCCGTGGGGTTTATTAATAGCGATTGGCGTAGATATTTTTATCGATGGTTTACTTCTGGGTATTGCTTTTCATGTAGGTAATACAGCGGGAATACTATTGGCAATTGCTTTAAGTTTAGAGTTGTTATCCTTAGGTATCGCTACGGCTTCCGAATTAGGGAGCAAAAATTTCTCTAATGGGAAAAAAATATTTTGGATCGGAATTTTAGCCTCACTATTCTTTATAAGTTCGCTTCTGGGGGCTACACTTCTTAATAATTTGAGCCACGGTGCGATGGAAATCGTGTTGTCTTTTGGCCTTGCAGCCTTACTATTTTTAGTTACCGAAGAATTACTGAAGGAAGCACACGAAGAAAGGGAAACCGTTTGGCATACTGCCGCATTTTTTGGTGGATTTTTATTATTTATGATTTTAGGAATGTACGCATAGAGGATGATATTTAATAATTTTCATAAAGCATTAATATCTAGTAGTTATTTTTAATAAATTTTAGAATGAACGCAATAGAGGAAAAATTAACTAAGAATGGCATTCGACCAACGGCAATGCGACTTTTGATCTATCAATTTATGGCGAAAACTAAGGTCGCTGTAGCACTCACAGATATTGAAAATAACTTTGCAAAAGCGGAAAGAACGACACTATTTAGAACACTAAAAACCTTTGAAGAAAAAGGAATTGTGCATCAAGTAGAAGATGGTACGGGAATATTTAAATATGCACTATGTGAACCGGGATGTAATTGTGCAATCAACCAAGATTTGCACTTGCATTTTCATTGCAATATTTGTAATGAAACCATTTGTCTGACGGAATATAAAATACCAACTATTAATCTGCCCGAAGGTTATATCTCAGAGGATGCGAATTTAGTGGTAAAGGGAATCTGTGAAAAATGCAGCGGTCAATAAATGCACTTCTGTTGCATCCTCTAAATAATTAATTTGCGCAAACTTTAAATGCCCCTTTTCCCAAACAATATAAAATTTTTAAAACATATTTAATAAATCGATAATATAATGAGAGATAAAAAACCACATATCCACATCTACGACGAAAACGGCAATCAGCTCTGCTGCACTCCTCAGGAAGGTAAAATATATAAAGATGCAGGAGCGGAAAACTTACTAGAAGAATCTTGTTGTGCGACTACCGATAAGGCGTACAATATTCAAAAGAAACCAACGGATAAAAAAAATGTACATTCTGCCGATGATGGTCATAATCATGACAGCGGTGGCGCAGAAGACGATCATGGTCACAGCCATGATAATACCGATAAATCAACCCTTCAGTTATTCTTGCCTGCAATAATTTCGTTCGTATTACTTATAGTTGGCCTCGCGCTGGACCATTTGCTCAAGCCCGCAGGGTTTGAGGGTTGGATCCGAATTGCGCTTTACAGTTTGGCATATATTCCCGTCGGATTACCCGTTATAAAAGAGGCGGTACAAAGTATTCGTTTTAACGATTTCTTTTCAGAATTCTTTCTGATGAGTATCGCAACAATCGGCGCTTTTGCCATTGGCGAATATCCCGAAGGCGTTGCGGTAATGCTCTTCTATGCAGTGGGTGAAATTTTTCAGACGCTGGCTGTGCAGCGAGCCAAAATGAACATTGCTTCCCTGCTGGATCAACGACCAGATGAAGTCACTATTTTAGAGGGCAACGTTCCAAAAACCATCAAAGCAGAATCAGCGGTAATTGGGCAGATCATCCAATTGAAACCAGGGGAAAAACTGGCTCTGGATGGCGAACTTGTTTCTGATTCAGCTTCCTTCAATACAGCGGCATTAACGGGTGAAAGTAAGCCAGATACTAAAAAGAAAGGCGAGGTCGTTCTCGCCGGGATGATTAATGTAAATTCCGTTTCCTTAGTTCAGATCAACACTGCTTATAATGATTCCAAACTTTCAAAAATCTTGGAACTGGTGCAGAACGCAACGGCACAGAAAGCCAAAACCGAGCTTTTCATCAGAAAATTTGCAAAAGTTTATACTCCAATTGTTGTATTTCTTGCCATAGCAATATGTTTGCTGCCTTATTTCTTTGTACAGGATTATGAATTTCGAACTTGGCTTTACAGAGCATTAATATTCTTGGTTATTTCCTGTCCTTGCGCCTTAGTGATTTCGATTCCGTTAGGTTACTTTGGTGGAATTGGTGCCGGAAGTCGGAATGGTATTCTTTTTAAAGGAAGCAATTTCCTGGATACTTTGGCTGAGATTAAAAATGTCGTAATGGACAAAACGGGAACCATGACGGAAGGAGTGTTCAAAGTCCAGAAACTCTTCATAGAACCTGGATTTGATGAAAAGGAAATACTCAAATATCTGAATGTTATTGAAAGCAAGTCTACACATCCAATTGCTACAGCAGTCCACGAATACGCTGGTGAGATTGATCATGCTGTAAGTATGGAAAATGTGGAGGAAATTTCAGGGCATGGCCTGAAAGCAACTATTAATGGAAAAGATTTCCTTGCTGGTAATTTTAAACTCATGGATAAATTTTCCGTTCCCTATACAGTGGATCACAAATCGGTTGCAGATACCCTTATTGCTGTGGCTTATGGAGGTAAATTTGCGGGCTATATCACCATTTCCGATAAAATTAAAGAAGATGCACAATCGACAGTGGATGCATTAAAGAAATTAGGAGTAAAAGTAACCATGTTGAGTGGTGATAAAACCACTGTAGTAGAAGAAGTCGCAAAACAGATTGGTATTACAGATTATTTTGGAGACATGCTACCGGAAGATAAGGTCAATAAAGTGAAGGAAATAAAAGCCAGAAACCAATCTGTAGCATTTGTAGGTGATGGCGTAAATGACGCACCGGTAGTTGCTTTGAGTGATGTGGGTATCGCGATGGGCGGCCTGGGAAGCGATGCTACAATTGAAACCGCAGATGTCGTCATCCAAGATGATAAACCCTCTAAGATTGCAATGGCTATTAATATTGGAAAGCAGACCAAAAAAATTGTTTGGCAGAATATCATTCTGGCATTTGCCGTAAAAGCCGTTGTTTTAGTTTTAGGAGCAGGAGGTTTGGCAACAATGTGGGAAGCTGTTTTCGCAGATGTTGGTGTGGCCTTATTGGCAATTTTAAACGCTGTAAGGATACAACGGATGAAATTTTAACGAACGCATCGAGTAAAAAATTTATCACTTATTATAAATTCTTATTTTAGTAATTGTTGGAAAATTTGACAGGGAGAATATCGAGAAAACTTATTTGGGCAGGCAAGCACTAAAAATGAGAGAAAAACTTTCAGTGCTGGTATCATGTACAAACTTCCGCTGTTGGTAGATTTGCAGGCAGAAATATTTACAGACGGTATTGTAAGATTCCAATTAAAGCGTGAAGATATTCCGCCAACGCCGCGTTTGCGCGGGGCATTCATGGTGAATACTGATAAGGAATATGGCTGGCCTCAAATACATCGTTACAAAGAATTTTGGTATATCCACACACTACGACAGCGATATGAGCTGGGGTGCGGAACTTACGCTGAATTTATTAAACAAGTTATTGATAAGTCTTCATTAGTGGAGTGCAACAGGTAAAATAGAGACCGGTTGCACTTTATTTTGCTCATACTAGCCCAGATATGCAATAAAGGATAGGAAAAAATACGTATTACGAAGAAAATTGAAGTATAAATTTTTAGTCCCTACTTCTAAAATCAGGGACTAAATCGGGGATTGTTTAATAGTTTATACGATGCCTTATCCTTTTATAAAATTAGCTAACTTACTTACTGTCAATAAAATGATGACGTACATTGCTTTATTGGTTTAAACAAATACTCCCTGTGGGTCTACAAATTTTGATCAAACGCTCTGATTTTCAGGGCGTTTTTTATTTTTTTGGCATAAATATTTCTCAATTTGATTTCTTCGCCTTAATCATCGCTTCCAGCATGTCCCACATTTCCTGAGGAATTTGCTCCAACATATTGAATTCCCCCGCTCCTTGTAGCCATTCCCCTCCATCAATGGTTACCACTTCGCCATTCATGTAAGCCGAATAGTCGGAAACCAAATAAGCAGCTAGGTTTGCCAGTTCCTGATGTTCGCCAACCCTTCTCAATGGCACCTTTTTCCGCATATCGAATTTTTCTGCCAAATCTCCAGGCAAAAGTCTTTCCCAGGCACCTTTCGTAGGGAACGGACCCGGCGCAATCGCATTAAAACGAATATTGTATTTCGCCCATTCCACCGCTAAACTTCTGGTCATAGCAAGAACTCCGGCTTTCGCACAAGCGGATGGAACTACATAAGCAGATCCGGTCCAAGAATAGGTAGTGACAATGTTGAGCACTGTTCCCGGAATTTTATTTTCAATCCAATATTTCCCGATGGAAAGTGTACAGTTCTTTGTTCCCTTCAAAACGATATCCAGAATTGAATCGAATGCGGAATGAGTCAGTCTTTCAGTAGGCGCAATGAAATTTCCGGCGGCATTGTTCAGCAAAATATCGATTTTTCCATATTCTTTGATCACCGAATCTTTCATGGCTTCCACTTCGTCCCAGTTTCTCACGTCGCATGAAACGCAAAGTACTTTTCCGCCGGTTTGTTCTTCCAGTTCCTTCGCAGTAGTTTGCAATTTTTCCAGATTTCTGGAAGTAATCACCACTTTAGCGCCGAGTTCGAGAAAATATTTGGTCATGGCTTTTCCCAATCCACTTCCGCCTCCGGTTACGATGGCGACTTTATCTTTTAGCGCTCCTTCCCGGAGCATTCCTTCTGTGTACTTCATTTTTAGTTGAGGTTTAAAGCCTGTCTGCCGACAGGTAGATTTCAGGTTTAAAGTTACGGATAAACAATGGATGCAAATAATTTTCTTTAATGCAAAACATATTACACCAGGAAATCCCGATCATCTTTTGGATTTGAATCTTTAAATTAAATAACCTTTTGGGATTTGCGACCAGGTTCAAAAAAAACTGCCCCAATTTCTGGAGCAGTTCAAAATGATTTTTCTGGGAATTAGTAGCCAAAAAGTTCTTCCAAAGAAATTTTCTTCACTTCGCCCAATTTCTTCATATCGTCCATATTTACCTTTTTTTCTGATGCAACCAAGGCATAGGTATAAGGTTTTCCGGAAATATTTGTGGCGTGGAACTTCTTCAGGTCATCCATTGAAATTTTATCTACACTGCTATAAACTTGTTTACGAATGTCGTCCTTCAATCCAAGTTGTTTCGCAGTCAAGTAACTGAAAATAATGTCGTCCTGCATAATTCGCTCGGTTTGGATATCTTTCTTCACAGAAGATTTCGCCAATTCCAAATTTACCGGAAGTTCTGGCATTTTGGTAAGAAGCTCGTTCATCGCCACAGTGGCTTCATTGAATTTATCTGCCTGACTTCCGACATAGCTCATCATATAATATTCATCGGTTTGCTTTGTTGGTTGCACATAAAATCCGTACGTACTGTATGCCAATGCTTTACTCTCTCGAATAGTCTGGAAGACAATCGATCCCATTCCACCGCCGAAATAGTTGTTGAAAACATTAACAATCGGCGTGTTTGCCGCATCATATTTGGAAGTGTTCCTGATCCATCTCGTTTCAGCCTGAACCATATCATAGTCCGTGAATAGAACCTGATTTTTGGTTTGTGGAATTTGCGCAAACGTTTTCAGCGGACTCGGTTGCACAAAATTTGCAGGAACTTTGTGGACTTTCTCCAATTTCGCAGTGAGATTTTTCAATGATTCCGGACCATAATAAATGACGGTTTGCTCATAATTGTTGAGGTTTTTCATCTTGTCCACCAATTCCTGTGCGGTAATTGCGTTTAACTCGGCATCAGAAAATGTGTTGTTGAATTTGTTTTTGGGACCGTAAAGCGCATAACTCGTCAAACCTTGCAGAATGGCGCCTTTGTTGGCTTTTGCATCTTTTCTTGCTTTGGAGATTCTCGCTTTCAAAGCAGCAAGTGCAGTTTCGTCTGGTCTTGCATTTAGTATCAAATCTTCATACAATTTCACAGCCTGGTCGAAATTTTCCTGAAGACCTTCAATTGTAACTGTAGTATATTCCTCTCCCGCTGCAACACTGAAACTGGAAGCAATTTTGTAGAAATCCTTCGAAATCTGTTCCGAAGATTTTTTGTCGGTTCCCAAAAACTGAAGATACTGCGCCGCCAAAGACTGCTTCAAATCGTTTCCTGTACCGATTTTGTATCGATAGCGTAATCTGTAAAGCTGGTTGTCTTTATTGGGAACATAAAGAACTTCCGCTTGTCCTAATTTGGATTTTTGAATGTCTTTATCAAAATCCAGGAAAACCGGCTCTGAGGCAGTTGCCGGTAAATCATTCACCGACTTTACAAAAGCGGATTGCTTGTCTGCATTGGTTTCTACCGGAGTAATGGCAGGTTTGTCAATTTTCTGGGAATCTTTGTTCTCGCCCTTTCTTTTTAAAACTGCAACATAATTATTTCCCAAATATTTATTGGCAAAGGCAACCACGTCTTCTTTTTTGATTTTGGAAAGGTCGTTTACATAAGCCACCTGGTCCTTCCAATCAATTTCGTCATTGAAAGCGCTTTGCAGAAGTCTAGCACGGTCGCCATATTTTTCAGTAGATTGGATTTTTTGCTTCTTAATGTTGTTTACAATCGATGGCAAAAGATCGGCATCAAAATTTCCTTTTTTAAGATTTTCGATTTCATTAAGCACCAATTTTTGCACCTCCTCCAAACTTTGTCCTGTAGTTGGAGCCGCATTCAGCCAAAGAACTCCATAATCCTGAAGGGTAAAAGTGAACGCGCTGGCTCTCAATAATTTCTGCTGCTTCACCAGGTTCAAATCCAGCAATCCTGCTTTTCCGTTCGTTAAGATCTCCCCTACCAAATCCGCCAGAAGCACGTCTTTATCCTTGTTTCCAGGAAGTCTAAATGCAATGCCGATATTTTCAGCATCCGGACCAATCACCTCTTTTACAATTGGAGCCGTGATCGGTTCTTCCGGTTGAAAAGTGTATTTCGGAACCGGCTTGCTTTGCATATAAGAGAACGTTTTGTCGATTTTTGCAATGGCCTGATCCGGATCAAAATCTCCAGACATGATCACCCCCATATTATTGGGGACGTAATAGGTATTGAAATATTTACGGATTTCTACAAGGGACGGATTTTTCAGATGTTCAATCGTACCGATGGTCGTTTGCTTTCCGTAATTGTGATTTTTGAAAAGATTTGAAAACAGGGTCTCGAAAACTTTGCTTCCATCGCTGTCCAAAGACCGGTTTTTTTCTTCATAAACCGCTTCCAACTCGGTATGGAAAATCCTAAGAACCGGGTTTCTGAATCGTTCACCCTGAACGGCGAGATATTTATCCAAAGAGCTTGAAGGCACATCATCGGTATAAACCGTTTCTTCAAAACTTGTCCATGCATTGGTCCCTTGAGCACCCATCGCAGTCATCATTTTGTCGTATTCGTTGGCGATGGCGTATTTGGATGCGACTCCGGAAACCGAGTCGATCTTTTTGTAGATTGCCTTCCTCTCGTTTTCATTTTTCGATTTGTTATACTGCTCGTAAAGCGCATCTATTTTGTCGAGTTCCGGTTTTTCTTTAGCCCAATCGAGCGATCCGTATTGATCTGTACCTTTGAAAAGCATGTGCTCCAGATAATGCGCCAAACCGGTATTCGTGGAAGGATCGGTCTTGCTTCCTGCCTTTGTCGCCACAAAAGCCTGAATTCTCGGGTCTTTCTTGGTGGGACTCAGAATTACGGTAAGTCCGTTTTTCAGCGTGTAGAAACGTGCCTGAGTGGGATCATTGGTCACATACCTGTAGGTGTAACCTCCGCTTTTAGCTTCTTTCCATTGGTATTCCTGCGCGTTTGCAGAAAACATGATTGCTACAGCAGAAAGCATCAATAATTTTTTCCTGATCATAATTTAATTGGAGTTGATATTTATTTATGTGTCTAAATTTTTGCCGAAATGTTTCACCAGCGGAAACTTCACTAAAATCCGATTTTATGTCAAAGCAGTTCCTCACTTCCATTTTACCATTATCGACAACGGATTCCAAAGATATCATAATTTTACCGAACTGGAAATCATTCCTTTAACAAAAAACCATAGTGCAATAACGTAAGAAAGCATTACTGAAAACCAATCCCAAAATAATAGCTTTCACAGGCTTTATGGTTTGATTTCTAGATTCAAAAATATAAACCAATTCTATTTGGACATGAGCAAAGTCCTAGTAAAAGTCCTGAGCTCCTGCTAAATCTGTGACAAATCCGCAAGGAAAACAGCCCCTAAAACCAACTGCAAATTAGTGGTCCTGTTACGGAAATCACCGGTCAAACAACAATCTTTCCCCATGTTTTTCCGCGGAAATATTCCCATTTTCATAAGCCAGAAAACCATTCACAAAAGTGTGGGTGACTTCTGAATGAAATGTGGTTCCTTCCAGTGGACTCCAACCGCACTTGTAAAGGATATTCTCTTTGGAAACCGTCCATTCGGCATTCAAATCCACCAAAACCAAATCGGCTTTGTAACCTTCTCGGATGAAGCCCCGTTTTTCAATTTCAAAAAGAATGGCCGGATTATGGCACATTTTATTCACGATTTTTTCAAGGGTGATGTGCCGCTTTCTGTGATTTTCCAACATCACCACCAATGCATGCTGCACCATGGGAGCTCCGGAAGGTGCTTTGGTGTAAACGTTTTGTTTTTCTTCCAAAGTATGCGGCGCGTGGTCCGTGGCAATCACATCAATTCTACCATCCAGAACCGCTTTCCAAAGTGCTTCTTTATCTTTTTCTGTTTTAATGGCGGGATTCCATTTGATCAAAGTTCCTTTCTTTTCATAATCCTCATTCGTGAAAGTCAAATGATGGATGCAGACTTCCGCAGTGATTTTTTTCTCGCTTAAGGGAATATCATTTCTAAAGAGTTCCAGTTCTTTCGCAGTAGAAACATGGAAAATATGAAGTCGCGCTCCCGTTTTTTGGGCAAGTTCAACCGCTTTTGACGATGACAAATAACACGCTTCTTCACTTCTGATCAAGTGGTGGTATTTCATCGGAATATCATCGCCATACTTTTCCCTATAAATTTCGGTATTTCTTCTGATTGTTCCTTCATCCTCGCAATGGACGCAAATCAACATTTTGCACTCGCTAAATATTTTCTCCAGGGTTTCCGGATTGTCCACCAACATATTTCCGGTGGATGATCCCAGAAAAAGCTTAATTCCGGCTACATTTCGCGGATTGGTTTTCAAAACTTCTTCCAGATTGTCATTGGTCCCGCCCATGGTGAAGGAGTAATTGGCAAAAGATTTTTCCTCCGCAATTTTGTATTTTTCCTCCAAAATTTCCTGAGTAACCGCATTGGGAACAGTATTCGGCTGTTCAATAAAACTGGTAATTCCGCCCGCAATCGCAGCTCTGGATTCACTTTCGATATCGCCTTTGATGGTGAGTCCCGGCTCCCGAAAATGCACCTGGTCATCAATAATTCCCGGCAAAAGATGTTTTCCGGTGGCATCAATCACTTTGTCGACTCCTACATCGGAAATAGAAGTCCCGATTTTTGAAATGATGTCGTTTTCGATGAGCAGATCACTTTTAAAATATTGATCCTCATTCACAATGGTGGCATTTTTTATAAGGGTTTTCATGAATTCTAACTTTGGATTTATTTCAGTGTAAATTTAGTCATAAAAACCACCACTCACCAAAGCAAACTCCCCAATCGTTTGGTGAGGAAATAAAACTAATAATTACCTTTGCGAAAAATATTTAGCAATTGTATAAGAAATTACTCGGACAAACTGCAATTTATGGATTAAGCACGGTGATAATCCGGTTATTTCCTTTCATAATAAGTCCTTTTGTAACCCATGCTTTTGGCCCGCAAGCACTGGCTCCTTTTATCGACTTCTATTCGGTGGCGGGAATCATCATTGTGCTTTTGTCTCACGGTATGGAGACGACTTTTTTCCGTTTCGCCGAAAAAGAAAACGACAGCCGAAAACTGATTTCTACCTCCACAATCAGCGTGGTGGGAGCTTCGTTTCTTTTCATGCTCTTCTGCTACATTTTCCGGCAGGATCTGGCAATCGCCTTCAAGACTCCCGACCAGGTTGACCTTTTGACGATGATGCTGTTCGTTCTCGGATTAGACGGTCTTTCCACCATGCCGTTCGTGATTTTAAGGAAAACGGGACGTCCAAAAAAATATGCCGCCATCAAGATCATTAATGGAATCATCAATTTCCTGCTGGTTGTTTTATTCATCGTGATTTTACCCACACTCGGCCAAAAAGGAATATTTGGATTCAGCTATGACAAAGACTTTGGAATTGGGTATGTTTTCGTGGCAAACCTCGTGGCGAGCGCCGTTACTTTCTTGCTGCTGTTTTCGGAATTAAAATCGGTTCGTCTCCATGCATTCAGCTGGGATTTATGGAAAAAGATGATGGCGTATTCCTGGCCAATCACCATCGCCGGTTTAGCTGGCGTCATCAACGAAACCATGGACAGACAGTTTCTAAAATACCTGCTTCCAGACGGCATCAATACCGAGCAAATGGCGATTTATGGTGCGGTTTGCAAAATTGTTACTTTTTTGACTTTATTTAGACAGGCCTACCTTTTGGGCATCGAACCCTTTTTCTTCGCTCATGCGAAAAATGAAAACTCCGGCCGTTCCTATGCGAAACTGATGGACATGTTTGTGATTATCAACAGTGTGACCTTACTCGCTCTTTGCGCAAATCTGGATTGGCTTGGTAAACTTTACCTTTCAAATCCGGCTTATAATGAAGGAATTCCCATAGTGCCAATCGTTTTGATGGCCGCTGTTTTCCTGGGAATATATCTCAACATGTCGGTTTGGTACAAACTTTCAGATAAAACGATTTATGGAGCCTATCTTTCGGTTTTAGGGGCGTTGGTCACCATTTTGGTGAACTTCTATTTTATTCCTAAATATGGATATTGGGCTTCAACCTGGGCTACTTTTTTAAGCTATTTTTCCATGATGACGGTGTCCTATTTTCTGGGGCAATATTATTATCCGGTTTCTTATAACATCAGGAAAATTTTGGGTTATTTGGGGTTGAGCATTTTGTTTTCCGTTTTGTCCTATTATGTATTTGATGGAAATTTATTTTTAGGAAACACATTATTAATCGTATTTTTAGCCCTGGTTATTTACCTGGAAAAAGACAACTTGCGCAAATTAAGAAACAGTTAGCATGAAAATTAGAATTATCAATAAAAGCAAACACGCTTTGCCAAAATACCAAACCGCAAGTTCTGCAGGAATGGATCTCTATGCAAATCTTGACGAAAGCATCACGATCAAAACATTGGAGAGAAAATTAATTCCGACCGGACTTTTCATTGAACTTCCGGAAAATCATGAAGCACAAATTCGCCCCAGAAGTGGATTGGCCATTAAAAACGGAATTACCGTCCTGAATGCTCCAGGAACTGTGGATGCAGATTACCGCGGCGAAATCGGGGTGATTTTAGTAAATTTGTCAAAAGAGGATTTCACCATCAATGACGGCGACAGAATCGCTCAAATGGTCATCGCCAAACATGAAAGTGCAATCTGGGAAGAAGTTTCAGAACTGAACGAAACCGAAAGAGGCGAAGGCGGTTTTGGAAGTACTTCAAAATAATTTCAGAATATACCAACAATTTAAAAAAAGTTAAAAAAACCATGAAGATCATCGTTCCGATGGCGGGAAGAGGTTCCCGTTTAAGACCACACACATTAACTGTTCCAAAACCACTAATCCCGATTGCCGGAAAACCAATTGTGCAAAGATTGGTGGAAGACATCGCGAAAGTAGCCGGAGAAAAAATTGACGAAATCGCTTTCATCATCGGTGATTTCGGCGCTGAAGTAGAAGAATCTTTGCTGAAAATTGCCGAAAAATTAGGCGCAAAAGGAAGTATCTACGTTCAGGATGAACCGCTCGGAACTGCACACGCGATCAAATGCGCGGAAAAATCAATGCAGGGAGATGTGGTAGTAGCTTTTGCGGATACTTTATTTAAAGCAGATTTCCAACTGGATAAAAATTCTGATGGCGTAATCTGGGTGAAAAAAGTGGAAGATCCCACCGCATTTGGAGTGGTGAAATTAGACGATTATGGTTTTATCACCGATTTCGTGGAAAAACCAAAAACTTTTGTTTCGGATTTGGCAATTATTGGGATTTACTACTTCCATTCTGCAGAAAAACTGATGGATGAAATCAACTTCATCATGAACAACAACATCAAGGAAGGCGGTGAGTACCAATTGACTACCGCACTTGAAAACCTTCGACAAAAAGGCGCAAAATTCTCTCTGGGGAAAGTCGATGACTGGATGGACTGCGGAAATAAGAACGCCACGGTGGAAACCAACGGAAAAGTTCTAAACTACGAAAAAGAAGGATTCTCCCAATTTCCCGCATCCGCAAAAATTGAGAATTCTCTCATCATTCCGCCATGTTTCATCGGTGAGAAAGTAACTATTTCAAACTCTAAAATCGGACCTTATGTTTCGATTGGCAACAACACGGCGATCATCAATTCCAATATCGATAATTCCCTGATCCAGGAAAACACGGTAATCGACCACGGTAACCTGAGCAATTCCATGATCGGCAGTTCCGCAAAATATTTCGGGGTTGCAAGAGAAATTTCCCTGGGTGATTTCTCCGTTTTGGATTTCCTCTCGAAAGATGTCGATTAAAAAGAAATTAGCTTCCGACCATTTCCAAAAACTTAAAACAAAAATCTCAAGCCAGGCCACACAAAACAATTTGTGTGGTTTGGCGTTAATATTGCAAAACTTTTGGCCACAACCTTTATCGCAAGAAAAATGAAGAAATATATTTTAGCGCTGTTGACATTGACATTCGTACTCTCATGTAAGACGAAATCCGCGGTCCAAGCACCAATCAGTACCACTACGCCGATCAGTTCCACCACTGAATTCTTTAACAAAATCAAAGCAAAACCGGATTTCCAGCAGGTGAAAATCAACTCCAGAGTCAGCGTGGAAACGGGAAATTTCATCCCAACTTTAGACGCAACCATCTATATTGAAAACGGCCAAAAAGTTTGGATGAATATGGTTGCCATCATTCTTAATGTCGGTCGTGGAATTGCAACTCCGGAAGGAATCCGCGGTTATGAAAAGTGGAACAGAACTTATATCGAATCCGATTTCACCTATCTGAACAACCTGATGAATGTGAATTTCATTGACTTTAATTCACTGCAAAATTTATTGCTGGGAAGAACGTTTATTCCAGTAAATGAGAAAGATTTCGTGCTCACCAAAAATGCGCAGGGCTACAACTTGAGTTCCACGAAAAATCTTAGGATTGAAAACAAAGATAAAATCTCGGAATATGCAGTTTCCCTGGATTATTCAGCCGATTTCGATTTGATGAGGGTCAACCTGAATGAAACCAAGACGGGCGACAATCTAGAGATCACGTATGCAGACTATGAGTATTTTGAAAATATGAAAATGCCAAAAAATGTTAAAATAATTATAAAAGGTGCAAAAACAAGTCAGATTTTAATGGAAAATACGAAATTTGACAGTTCTAGAATGGACACCCCTTATTCCGTCCCAAATAATTACACGAAAACTGAGATTAGATGATTAAGAAAATAGGCTTTTTAATGGGAATTTTCATGTTCGGAATTTTGTCTGCCCAGAAAAAGGAACAACTTCAAAAGCAAAATGCGGAATTGAAAAAACAAATCGCCGCAATCAACTCCAATCTGGCAAAAACTCAGCAACAATCAAAACTATCCATTGCCTATCTGAACGATGTGAACAAAAAAATTCAGCTTCGCGAAAAGGTTTATTCCAATACCCAGAAAGAAAAAAGGCTGATTGAAGACGATATTTATCTTCGTCAGCTGGAAATTAACCGCCAGAATCGGGAACTTGCGGTCTTAAGAAAAAATTATGCGGAAGTTTTAGTTAAAGCCTACAAAAACAAAGGGGTACAAAACAAAGTGACCTTTATCTTATCCTCCAAAAATCTTGGTGAAGCGCTGCGAAGAGTTCAGTATTTAAAAGATTATGCGGATTACCAGGATAAAAAAGCTGCAGAAATTTCTGATGCCGCCGAAAAGTTAAAGCAGTTCATCGCACTAAGACAAAAATCTGTGAAGGATAAGGAAACCATCCTCACCAACCAGCAAAAAGACTTGCTCACCATAGAGGCTGAAAGAAAGCAGAAAGAAGCACTTTTGGAAGAATTCAAGAAAAATGAAGTGCAGCTAACCGCGGAATTGAAACAAAAACAAGCGGAATCCAAAAAACTTGAAGGGCAGATCCGATCAATTATTGCCGAGGAAATCAGAATTGCCAAAGCCAATGAAGAGGCCAGAAAAAAGGAAGAAGCAGAAAAAATCCGTTTAGCCAAAATAGCCGCCGAGAAAGAAAAAGCAAGGATTGAGGCGGAAAACAAGGCGAGATTGGAAGCTTTGGCTCTAGAAAAGAAAAAAGCTGATGAAGAAGCAAGGAGATTAAAAGATATCGCAGACAAGAAAGCCGCTGAGGAAGCAGAAAAAGCCAGAATTGCTGCTGCCGCAGATGCCAAAAAAACAGAAGACTCCAGAAAAGCTGCAGACGCTGAAAAGGCTGAAGCGCGAAGATTAGCCGCGGCAAAAGAAGCTGCAGACGCCGCAGCAAACGCAAAAGCCGCAGCAAATAAAGCAGCAGCAGCAGGTGCAGCAGAAGCAAATTTGGCCAAGAAAAATGAAGACGAAAAGAAAGCCGCCGAAACCAAAGTAATGACCAATTTCGGGGTGAACTCCGCAGTGGGAAGCAATTTCGCCGCCAATAAAGGCAGAATGAGCATGCCGGTTTCGGGTACGATTACCCACCGTTTCGGAAGGCAGCCGCATCCGGTTTTCAAGAATATCGTGGAGGAAAACAATGGAGTGAAAATTGCAGTAGCCAAAGGAACTGTGGCGAAATGCATCGCTCCTGGAACCGTTTCTAGGGTGGTTGCTTCCGGTGATGGATCCAAAACCGTGATCGTAAAACACGGTGATTATTTCAGCATTTATGCAAATCTAGCTTCCACAATGGTTTCCGCAAATCAAAATGTTGCGGCGGGAACTTCTATCGGGACCGTTGCGGAAGATTACGACAGTACTTATACCCTTGATTTCCAGATTTGGTACGGAAGTAACCCGGTTGATCCGATGGGTTGGGTAAATTAAAAAATAACTTTAACTTTACAGAAAATTTCAACAATGTTTACACTAACAATATTAGCGCTTTCTTGGCAACACCTTTTGATTGTCGCACTGCTTTTGCTCGTACTTTTCGGTGGAAAGAAAATCCCTGAAATGATGCGCGGTCTAGGTTCCGGAATCAAAGAATTTAAGGATGCGGTAAAAGAAGAAGACAAGAAACCGGCAGACGAGCCGAAGTCTAATTCAGAAAAAACCAACTAAAAAATTTCGAGCATGGATTTTTGCGAAAAAGCTTGGAAGATTTTTGATCAGTCGATTTCGGACTATCATGTGAAAGATGATGTGGACTCCGAGGTAAACAATCCTTTTGAAAATGGGAGTTTGGAACACCTTTTGTATGCAAAGAATTGGATTGACACCGTTCAATGGCATTTGGAAGATATTATTCGTGATGAAAATATCAATCCGGTTGAAGCTTTAAAAATTAAAAGAAGGATAGACTCTTCTAATCAGAAAAGAACTGATTTAGTGGAGTTTATCGACAGCTGGTTCTTACAAAAACACATTAATATCACTCCAAATTCCGATGCAAAAATCAACACGGAAACTCCAGCTTGGGCAGTTGACCGGTTATCGATTTTGGCGCTGAAAGTTTATCACATGGCACTAGAAGCCAATAGAGAGTCCGCCACTGAAGAACACAGAGTAAAATGCACAGAAAAGCTGAATGTCTTGCTCGAGCAGAAAAAGGATCTCTGTGAAGCGGTAAACCAGTTGATTTTTGATATTGAGAGCGGTAAAGTTAAGATGAAAGTATACAAACAGATGAAGATGTATAACGATGAAAGTCTTAACCCGGTCCTTTATCAAAATCAGAAAAATGGCTAAGTTCAACGTAGGTTTCTCTTTCATCATATTTCTTGCTGTTTCTTGCTCAATAGAAAAGGTAAATCTTTCTCCGGTAACCGAATCTTCCCTTACCAATCAGGGACAAAGCAAAACGGTTAAAGCCAGTTACGATACCAAGAAAAACATCATTGTCTATTCCTCAGCGATTTCTAATTTGATAGCTACATTTCCAAAATTCAGAAATGAAGCGGTGAACAAGGAAATCGCAAATCTAAAATTTCACCTTAAGGATTATCTTGATGCGATGGAAGCCTACAATATCAATGGCATGGACAGATCTCAGCGGAAATACGAACAGGCCTACAAAAAAATTCAAAGTCTTAGAAAACATCTTAAACACGATGAAGATCAGGTACTTAACCGGTATCTGGTAAGCATTAAGACCAACATTTCACTTTTGGCAAGCAACTTTCCAAAAGATTCACTACCTTCGAGTAAAAATTAAGAACCTTCATGTTACAAATCCAAGCTGAAGCCAATGTACCTACAGATTATGGGTCTTTCAGAATCATCGCCTTTGCAGAAAATGAATCCGATTGGATGCCACATATGGCGATTGTGGCTCAACATACCGATTTCACCAAACCTGTAAATGTCCGAATCCATTCGGAATGTATCACTGGCGAAGTCTTCCATTCCAGAAAATGCGAATGTGGGCAGCAACTAGATACCGCCATGAAATACATTGAGGAGCACGGAGGAATCATCGTCTATTTGAGGCAGGAAGGAAGAAACATTGGAATCATCAACAAACTTCGCGCATACTCCCTTCAGGAAAAAGGTTTTGATACCGTGGAAGCCAATGTGAAACTGGGACTTCCGGCAGATGACCGGGATTTCAATGAAGCCATAGAGATTTTAAATATCTTAGGCGTCAAAGACATCAACCTTCTGACCAACAATCCCGAAAAACTGCAAGGAGTACAAAGTAGCAATATTCACCTCAATAAAAGAATTCCTCTGCAGATTCATTCTACAGAGGAAAGCAAAGGTTATTTGGAGGTGAAGAAAAATTTCTTCGGGCACCTTTTAATCGATGAGGACAATAAAAATTTCGACAATCCCTCAACCGAAATAGCGGATTAAAGCTTCAATGCTGATTCCAGAGCGAGTTCCATCATTTTTCTAAGCGCAGTTTCCCTTTCATCTGCAGAAATCTGTTCGCGCGTGGGAATGATGTCTGAAACAGTGAGAATCGTGGAGGCGTTTTTGCCAAGATATTTGGCGTTGGCAAATAAAGCAAAAGCTTCCATTTCAACGGCAGGACAATTGTATTTTTCAGCCACCGCGGGAATTGCCGGATCTTTCCGGTAAAAAATATCGCTCGTGTGAATATTCACCGACTTGATGTTTATCGCAAGTTCATTTGCCGTTTCATTGATTTTTTCAAAGGATTTTCCCTGGTTCTCAATGAGTTCTCCTTCGATTCCCCAAGCGAATTTTGCATAGGTGGATTCGCTCGCCGCATTTTGCACATTCAAAACGTCAAACAATTTCAGCTCATTGGTATATGCGCCGCAAGTTCCAATTCTGATGATGGTTTCCACATCAAATTCCGAATAGAGTTCATAAGAATAAATCCCAATACTTGGAATCCCCATTCCACTTGCTCCCACCGAAATTTCCTTTCCCTTAAAAAGCCCCGTGTAATAATAAATATTTCTGGTTTTACTGACCAACTTCACTTCAGACAAATAATTATCTGCAATAAACTTTGCGCGAAGTGGATCTCCAGGTTGCAAAACCGTTTTGGCAATTTCACCTTTTTTTGCTGCGATATGTACGCTCATAATTTTTCATTTTAAAGAGAAAGTAAAATTACTGATTTTTATGCAAAGTCCCATTATCAACGGAACAAACCTGAAGGAAAACCTCCAGGTTTTGTGGTTGCAGGAATGGCTTTCAGTGATTAGAAACTTTTCACTTTTGACTCGTCAATATGATAAAACTTAATGACACTGTTGTAATCGCTATAGTCCAAATTTGCATTTTTCCCCTGTGATGCCGGAATCAGAACAATCCTGAAAGTCTGGTTATTCATGTAAGAATTAGCTTCGGCGGAGGTCATTGTCGCGGGATCAAAATTAGTGTCCGCATAAATTTCCACATTTTTAGTGTCGAAAAGAAAACTGTATTTAATAGAACGATTATTGGTCAAATTCACCGTATCCGGTAGGATTTGCCAAACCGGAGCACCGGAACTTCCGGTATTGTATCTCCTATAAACCAGCACCACATTGGTCGCGGCATTGGTGATTCCCACACTGATTGTGTACTGGTTTGCCGCATTAAAGCTACCCGAAACATCTCCCATGATTGGATAGGTGTCATTATCTTGCTGCGGCGGCGCCACGGTTGTTGTTCTATCCACACAGCTGGAAAGTGTTCCCACTGTTGCGATTGCCATTCCGAAAAGTAAAAGATATTTTCTCATTGTTTAAAATTTTTCATTGTTTATAGTGAATAAGTCAAGATGTATGCCACGATTTGCAGCCAATTGAATTTTAAAAATTGTATTTTTGTTCGATGCTCTAAACTTAGATAATGAAAAATTTAAAAAGTAAAATCACCTTATTTATATTCCTCTCTTTTTGCCTTAAAATCAGTGCTCAATATCAACCAAAAAACCTTTCTAAATCAGATTTAAAGAAAGCAAACGATTGGGTAGAAAAAACCTACAACTCACTTTCTCAGGATGAAAAACTGGGACAGCTTTTCATTATTGCGCTTTATACGAACAAAGGCGAAGATTATATAGAGAACGTCAGAAATATTGTAACGAATGAAAAAATAGGAGGTTTGATTCTGATGCAGGATGATGCGGCGCGAGAAATTGACTTGGTGAATGAATTCCAATCGAAATCAAAAGTTCCGTTAATGATCGGTATGGATGCGGAATGGGGACTTTTCCAAAGAATTGCTACGGCGCATAAATTTCCCTGGGCGATGACTTTGGGAGCGATTCAGGATAAAAGTTTAATCAAGGAAATGTCCGCAAAAATTGCAGAAGATTGCCACAGAATGGGCATCAATTGGGATTTCGCACCTGTTGTTGATGTGAACACGAATCCGAATAATCCCATTATCGGAAACAGAAGTTTCGGTTCAGAAGTTTCGAATGTGGTAACTTCCGCACTCGCCTATTCCGAAGGTTTACAGGATCATCAGATTTTAGCGGCGATCAAGCATTTCCCGGGACATGGCGATACCGATACCGATTCCCATCTGGATTTGCCGGTGGTTTCCCACGATCTAAATCGCTTGAACTCAGTGGAAATCGCTCCATTCAAAGCATTGATGGACAAAGGAATCGGCGGAGTGATGGTGGCACATTTATACGTTCCCGCTTTAGAATCCGGCAAAAATATTCCGGCTTCTATTTCAAAAAATGTCATCACTGGTTTGCTGAAGGAAAAACTTGGGTTTAAAGGCCTCATCATCACCGATGCTTTGAACATGGGCGCGGTCGCAAAACGCTATAAACCGGGAGAACTGGATGCACTCGCTTTCAAGGCAGGAAACGACATCATGCTTTTTTCGGATGGGGTGAAGGAAGGAAAACGGTTGATTCAAATGGCCATCGACAAAAATGAAATTTCCCCAAACCGAGTGGAAGAAAGTGTGAAGAAAATTCTTTTGACCAAATACTTTTTAGGCTTAAATGAATACCAACCGAGAAATCCGGAAAATATCAATTACGATCTGAACAATGATTCCCACAAGAAAATTGTGCAGAAAATGTATTCGAACGCTTTGACTTTGCTGAAGGACGAAAAGAAACTTTTGCCTTTGAGCTGCAAAGAAACCTACTACTTTGTCCCACTCGAAGAAGCACCTTATCAAACTTTTTTAGACCAAATGAATTTGGGGGCCACCGTCATCATCAAAAAGCCGGAAGAAATCTCAACAATTCCTACGAATTCTAAAGTAATCGTGGGTTTACATAAAGATAATTCTTCAGCCTATAAACCCTATAAAATCTCCGATTCCTCAAAAAAGATTTTAGCTGATTTAAGTAAAAATCAAAATGTGATTCTAAACGTTTTCGGTTCCGCTTACGCTTTGAAAGACGTGGATATCTCCAATGTTTCAACGGTTTTAGTAGCTTATGAAAACAACGAGGATTCGATGATTTCAACTGCAAATGCGCTGAACGGAAAAACTAAAATCTGGGGAAGACTGCCTGTTTTGGTGAATGATCAACTGAAAGCGGGAATGGGAATTGATTTGGATGCAAAAAAGAAATAATGCTGAAGAAGATAAATCCACCACTAAAAGGACAAATGGTTGGTACACAATATGGAATAACACCATTTTTAATTAATAATTTAGTTTAAGAAAACATACTCATGAAAATCGGAATACTCTGTTACCCAACCTACGGCGGAAGCGGAATCGTAGCCACAGAACTCGGAATGTCGCTTGCCAACAAAGGTTATGAGGTTCACTTCATCAGTTCTGCGCTTCCTGCACGTCTAGACATTACGAATCCCAATATTTTTTTCCATAAAGTCAATGTCCAGACTTACCCACTCTTTCAATATCAACCGTATGATATCGCGTTGAGCTCGATGATTTACCGCGTCGTGAATCTCTATAAACTGGATTTGCTCCACGCACATTATGCGATTCCGTATGCGTATGCGGCATTCACGGCGAAACAAATGCTGAAGGAGGAAGGAAAAGATATTCCTTTGGTCACCACGCTACACGGAACAGACATCACTTTGGTCGGCCAACATCCCAGTTACAAGCATGCGGTGGAATTCTCCATCAACCAGAGTGACACGGTGACTTCCGTTTCCGAGAGTTTAAAGGCGGACACCCTGAAATTCTTTAACATTAAAAAAGAAATACAGGTAATCACGAACTTCATAGACAACAATGATTTCAACAATATCGACTGCTGCCAAAGAAATCAGTTTGCCAACGAAGATGAAAAAATCCTGATCCACGTTTCGAATCTTCGCCCCGTAAAGCGTGTGGAAGATGTTTTGCAGATCTTTAAGAATGTAAATTCCAGAATAAAATCCAAACTCATCATCATCGGCGAAGGTCCAGATATGGAAAAGGTCAACGCGTTTATGGAAGAAAATCCAGACCTCATCGGCAAAATCCGCTTGCTCGGAAAAGTGAACGACCTGTACAGAATTCTGCAGCTTTCAGATGTTTTCCTACTTCCTTCCGAGCAGGAAAGTTTCGGTTTGGCGGCACTGGAAGCTATGGCTGCAAGCACGCCTGTTATTTCTTCCAATGCAGGTGGAATCCCGGAAGTCAATATTCAAGGTGAAACCGGCTATCTGGCAGAAATTGGAAATGTGGAAGCGATGAGCAACTACACCATCAAACTATTGGGTAACGAAAAACTCCTGGCAAAAATGAAACACAACGCCAAAGAACAGGCGCTAAAATTTGACCTGAAAAACATTTTGCCCCATTATGAAAAGATGTATGAAGAAACCTTAAAACATTTCAAAGCACAAACGTAATCGTTTCAGATTACTCTTTATTCGGAGCATTGCCGCGAATCCACCAATGAAAATTAGTGCATTTTGCGGCATTTTCATTTTCATATAATTCATTATCTTTAAAGTAAATTTTTTCGCAGTGAACGAAAAGTTGATTCAATACCTATGGAATTTCAAGATTTTTAAAAATTTTGATTTTAAGGACGTGGAAGGAAATGAGCTGCAAATCCTCAATTTCGGGAAGTGGAATTTTGATTCCGGACCGGATTTCCTTTTAGGTAAAATTAAAACGAAAGATTTAGTTTTAGCAGGAAACATAGAATTGCATGTAAAGTCTTCAGACTGGATTTTTCACCAACATTCCGGAAATCCAGAGTTTGAAAACCTCATACTTCATGCAGTTTTCATCAACGATGTGGAAATTGCGGAATTGAAACAGAAAAATATTCCAACCCTGGAACTGAAAGAATACATCGACGAATCCCTGCTTTGGAAATATGAGTCGATGCTCAAAGAAAACCAGTTCATCGCATGTGAAAGGATTTTTGTCCCGGAAAAAATTCCGTTTCATTTCTGGGAAGAATCCCTGCTGAAAAAACTTGATGAAAAATCCACCGAGATCGAGGAATCCCTAAAACTGAACCAAAATAATTACGAAGCGGTTCTGTTTCAAAATCTTGCTTATGCGTTTGGTTTAAAAGTTAATGCACCCATTTTCAAACAGATAGCGGAAAGTCTGGATTTCATCACCGTCAATAAGATCCGGCAGAATTTAACCCAACTTGAAGCATTGTTTTTCGGGATGAGCGGTTGGTTGAAAAATCCCGAAGACGAACAAATGAAGGTCTGGAAAAGGGAATTCGATTTTTTGAGCGCTAAATTTAATCTGCCGCAAATCACCTTTAACCCCAAGTTTTCAAAACTTCGACCTCCGAATTTCCCTACGATAAGGTTATCGCAGTTAGCTTCACTGTATCATTTGAATCAAAACCTGTTTTCCAAATTAATTTCTGCGAAGAAAATAACTCAGATTTATGAAATTTTCGAAAATGTAAAAGCAAGCGAGTATTGGAACAACCGATTTAATTTTGGGAAAATTTCCCCTGTAGAAGGCGAAAAGGCTTTAACTAAAGATTTCGTTGATCTGGTTTTAATCAACGCAATTTTACCCGTAAAATACACTTACCACAAAAATTTTAATGAAAACATCAACGATGAAATACTGGATTTTTACCGAAATATCTCCCCCGAAAAAAACACCGTGATCGAAGGTTGGAAATCATTAAAAATTCCCGTAGAAAGCGCGTTAGAAAGTCAGGCGTTGCTGTTTCACCACAAAAACTATTGCCAGAGGAAAGACTGCCTGAATTGTGGAATCGGACTTCAGCTTTTAAAAAAGTAAAACATCCAAACTGACAAACTTCACTTTCGGTTCACACGCAATCATCGCTTTTAACCTTAATTTTGTATAAAATATCCGCTATGTTCGACTGGCTAAAAATATTACTGCTTCCGGCTGAAAACCCCACCGTTACGCAATCCATCGTGGCGATTATGCTTGCGATCGGAATGGGGATTTTCTTCGGCAGATTGAAATTGGGAAAAATCACATTCGGCGTTTCTGCGGTGATGTTTACCGGATTGCTTTTAGGTCATTTTGGCTATCGAATCAATCAGCAGATTTTGGATTTCATCAGGGATTTCGGGTTGATTTTATTTGTTTACGGAATTGGATTACAAGTAGGTCCGTCATTCTTTTCGTCCTTTAGAAATGAGGGGTTGAAGTTTAATATTCTCGCCGTTTCCACTGTTCTTTTGGGTGGAGTTGTCACGGTCATCCTGTATCAGTTCACCGGTTTGAAAATCGAAGATTTGGTGGGGATCATGAGTGGTTCTGTGACCAACACTCCAGGATTGGGAGCAGCTAAAAACACCATTGAGGAAATTAAAAACTCCTTTCCTGAAAGGGATTTCAACGATCCGACCATCGGTTATGCGATCACCTATCCGCTCGGAGTTTTCGGGATTATAGGCACCATTATCTTTTCCAAGTTTTTGCTCAAAATCCATAACGATACCGAAATGCGGCAGTTCAGGATATCGAAAATCAATCGCGAACTGCCTTTGATCCATAAAAAAATGCGCGTTACCAATCCTGAATTTTTTGGAAAAACGATTCACCAGGTGATGAAGGAATTGGGAAAGGAAATCGTGATTTCCAGACTGAAACACAGCGGAAGTGAAGCGGTGAAATCCCCTACTTTGGACATGGAACTTCGGGAGAGAGACGTTCTGATGTTGGTGGGAATTGAAAAAGAGGTGGACGAATTTATTGAAAAAGTGGGGCGTCCTTCAACCGATTTGTTCATTGAATCGGATTCAGACTTGCGCAAAAAAAATATTTTCGTCACCAAAGATTCTGCTATCCATAAAAATCTGGCTGAACTCGATTTGTTCAACACCTATGATTTAAAGGTAACACGGGTTTTCCGAGCGGGCAGAGAAATTTTACCGAGACCGTCATTAGAATTGTACTATGGCGACAAATTGCGGGTGATTGGTTCTGACGAGGCGATTGCGGAAGTAGAGAAAATTATCGGAAACTCCGAAAAGAAATTGCTGGAGCCGGATTTTCTGTCACTTTTTGGCGGGCTGTTTTTGGGGGTGCTTTTAGGTTCTATTCCCATTGTTATTCCAAGTCTTCCGGTTCCCATCAAACTGGGTTTTGCAGCGGGACCTTTGATTGTGGCGCTTTTGATTTCCAGATACGGCGGCATATCTTTCATTCATTCTTACATCAATAATGGTGCGATTTACTTCATGAAAGATTTCGGAATCTGCCTGTTCTTTGCGGCGGTCGGAATTCATGCAGGTGAAGGTTTCTACGAAAACTTCATCAAGTACAACGGCTGGAATTGGCTGCTTTTCGGTTCCGCGATTACGTTCATTCCTTTGGTCGCGATGGTCATCGTAGGAAGGTTTTTGATGAAGATCAATTTCCTTCAACTGGCGGGAATAATGAGCGGAAGCTATACTGATCCGGCGGCGCTTTCTTTCAGCACTAATTATTTGGATTCCGATATTCCGATCCAGAGTTACGCGCAGGTTTATCCTTTGGTCACGATTTTCAGGATTTTTGTGGCGAGTTTGCTGATTTTGATTTTTTCGTAATATGAATTAACTGCAGAAATGACGTTTCGAGTTTCCCGCAAATCTCAAAGTCATGTGGATTCTGAACATATCACTCATGAACTGGTGACCGCCATAATCTGCGAACCTATGAAAACAAAAAAGCAACCGAAACCGATTGCTTTTAAATATCATTTTGAAGTTTTTACTTCTTTTCTTCCTCACTATTATCCGGAAATCTCTGCTGTGTAAATTCTCTGGAAATTGCTGCTTTTTCGAATTTTAATTTTCCTGAAAGCGTTTCAATTATAACTCCATCATCTTGGATTTGTGAGATTCTTCCGTGCATTCCGGAGGTGGTAACCACTCTGGTTCCCACTTTCAGTGATTCCTGGAAGTTTTTTTCTTGCTTCGCCTTCTTCATCTGTGGACGGATCATCAGAAAATAGAATCCCACGAACATGGCGCCCATCATCAAAAGTGTAGGCATCATGGAGCTTTCTGGCGCTCCTGCTGCCTGTAAAAATATTGTTATCATTATGAAATTTTATTTGGTTTATTTAGGCTGCACATCTGCCGAAAAAGTAATTACGATCGGTGCTTTTTCCACGTTGGCATAAACTTCTGCCTGTTTACTGACTAAGCCATCAAAATTAGAGGAGTCGAATTTCAGGGTAATTGATCCTTTTTGTCCAGGAAGGATCGGCTCATGCGTATAATCTGGTACAGTGCATCCACATCCCGGCTTTACCTGTGAGATGATCAGCGGATTCTTTCCGGTATTGGTCACTTCGTAAACGTGCTGCACATGCTCTCCTTTTTTCACTTTTCCGAATTCGAAATTGGATTCTGACAAAGCCAGCGTGGTGAGCGGATTAGATTGTGCCTCTTTCACCATTTCCTCTTGTGTGGCTGCAGCAGGAGCTTCCACCAGATTGGTGTCTTCTATGAGTTGATCGGCTTTTTGGTCTTTTTTGCAGCCTGTTAAAGTCAGTGCTGCGATGAGCGGTAATACTTTAATTAAATTTTTCATTATTATTTTTTGTAATGTTTTCAAAATATGGATGGCCTGTAAAACAGCAAACAAGTCTATTTACTGTCCTTCTTTTAGTCCATTCCTTAATTTCTGTTGACTTCTTTGGTGTATTTGTCTAAAATTCCATTGATAAAAATATTGGAGCGGTCGGTTGAGAAGACTTTGGAAATCTCGATATATTCGTTGATAATTACTCTTCCAGGAGTTAGTGGGAAAAAATCGATTTCAGTAATCGCGGCGATCAAAATGATTTTATCCATCAGAGAAATCCGGTCCATATCCCAGTTCTCGAGTTTGGTTTCCAGTTTCTTTTCGCTTTCTTCCCAATGGTTTAAAGTTTGTCTCAGAAGGTTGGATGCAAATTCGCGGTCTTCGTCATCTTTAATCATCTTGATCAAAGTGTGGCTGGGTTCATCTTCGCGGAAATAGCCGATCGTCTTCTGGATCATGGAGTTTGAAATATGGAAATCATCTGCCCAACTCATTTCCTTTTCTTCCAGGTGGTCATGGAAATCTTCGTTTTCTGCGATGTATCTCAAAAACAGTTTCCCGATGAATTTTTGATCTTCTGCGAATGAGTAACCTTCTTCCTTCATAAAATCCTGGTAGCGTTTTCCGGAAGTCATTCGCTGGAAAGTCTTCACCAATAAATCATCGTAGATATCCCATTTCAATTCCTGATGCTTGGAAGTGAAATCGAGACGTTCATCATTTTCCTCAATTTTTTTCAGAATCTGATTGTTGATGAACTTTTGGTTGGGATTGATTTCGTTTTCAGTTTTCAGGTATTTGTTTTTCCCGATTTCAATCTGTCTTTCTGCCAAATCTTTCAATGCAACCAAAAAATTCAGCTGATAAATGTAGAGGTGATAAATTTTCTCGATTTCCGAGAACATATTTTTCTCTAAAACATCATATTTAAGGGGGTTTTGCTGGTAAGAATATAGCGATTCTACAACTTTTTCGCGGATTTGTCTTCTTCCTAACATTTCAAAGAGCTTTTTATGGCTGCAAAGATAAGAAAACTTGGGATATGGGAAGCGGAAGATGGAAGAAAGATTTGGAGCTCTTCAGTGTTGAAAGAGCGGCACATTACGTAATATCGAATATTAAATATAAAATCACAAACCCTATAATCATTAAAAATCCGTGGAGATGCACGGACAGATTAGGTAACGCAGGAAAACGGTAAACATGTTAACCACTGAAGAAAAATTTGAAACAGGACCGTTGAGCCAGATTTTTCGAAATAAATGCACTTAAAGAAATCTTCAATTAAACTTCTAAAAGAAATTCCTGTTCGCCATAAGCAAAATACATTTCTTATTTTTGCATCGCAATACTGATGATTGCCGAAAGCAAATTATGAATGCGCTAAAAACCCTAAATCCCTTTTTCTGGAAACACCGAATTCTTTTGTTCTGGGGATTCCTGTTTATTGTTGCGAGTAATTTCTTCAACATCTACAAAGTTCAGTTCGTGGGGAAATCGGTCGATGCAATCTCGCAAACCAATAAAATCGGATTCAACAAGCAGGTTTTGATTTATGTTGCCATCATCGTGGGATCGTCTTTACTCACTGGTTTTTTCACCTTCATGATGAGGCAAACCATCATTGTGGCATCTAGAAAGATTGAATACGAACTCAAAAATAAAATCTACAACCATTACCAGGAACTTTCGCTGACGGATTTCAAAAAAACCACGATCGGCGATCTGATGAACCGTTTGAGTGAAGATGTGGTGGCGGTGAGAATGTATCTCGGTCCAGGAGTGATGTATGTGGTGAATTTGCTGGTTTTGCTTATTATCACCAGTATTTACATGCTCCACACGAATGTCTCCATGACATTGTGGTCCCTTCTTCCATTGCCGATTTTGTCTTTTGTGATCTATAAGGTGAGTTCCATCATCAACCGGAAATCCAAGATTATGCAGAAAAGCCAGTCCGCGGTTTCGACTTTTGTGCAGGATAGTTTTTCCGGAATTCGGGTGATTAAGTTTTTTGCGAAAGAGAAATACATTGAAAATAATTACGGAATCAAGGTCAAAGATTATCAGGATAAGGCACTGGATTTGGCAAAGACAGAAGCTTACTTTTTTACCATCATTCTTTTCGTAATCGGTTTGCTGAATGTGGTCATTCTACTGATTGGTGGTCAAAGATATATGGCGAATGAACTTTCTGTGGGTAAAATCGCCGACTTTTTCCTTTACATCAATATTTTGATATGGCCTTTCTCCATGGTCGGTTGGGTGACTTCAGTGAATCAAAGAGCAGATGCTTCCATGGCGAGAATTAATGAATTTTTGGACATGAAATCCGAAATCATTAACACCAATCATGAAATTTATCCGATCCGAGGTGACATCGAATTTAGAAATGTCTCCTATACTTATCCCAATACCGGAATCAAAGCTTTAGAAAATTTAAGCTTTAAAATCGAGGCCGGAACTTCTTTAGCCATCATGGGGAAAACCGGAAGTGGAAAATCCACGATCGCACTTTTGCTGGCGAGATTGATTGATCCAACTGAAGGTGAAATCCTGATCGACGGAAAAAACCTGAAAGACCACAATCTGGAAAACTACCGGAAATTCATCGGTTACATTCCACAGGAAAGTTTCCTTTTTTCGGATACGATTGAGAACAATATCGGCTTCGCCATAGATAAACCTAATCTGAAACTGGTGGAAGAATACGCCAAAAAAGCTGATGTGGACAAAAATATCGTGGAATTCAAAGACCAATACAAAACCATGGTCGGTGAAAGAGGCGTAATGCTTTCCGGAGGACAAAAACAAAGAATCGCAATTGCGAGAGCTTTAATTAAGGAGCCGAGAATTCTGATTTTTGACGATTCACTATCTGCTTTGGATACGGAAACCGAAGAAAATATCCTTCAAAATATTGAAAACGAACTCCAAAGCACTACTTCCATCATCATCACTCACCGTGAATCAACCGCAAACAAGGCTGATAAAATCCTGAATCTCACCAAAATAGAGAATACCGCATCGGCTTAGTCTTTAAAATTCGCATTGATTTTTAAATTTTCTTAACAAAAAGTTAAAAATTATTTTGCAATTAAAAGAAATCTTATATATTTGTTTCACAAGATTTCAAAATATATCGAAAAATGAGTGATTACAAGGAACGCCACGAAAACGAAATTTTCACAAAGGTGTTGAAAGCAGGCAGAAGAACGTATTTCTTTGATGTGCGCGAAACCAAAGCGGGAGATTACTACCTGACCATAACCGAAAGTAAGAAGAATTTCAGCGAGAATGGGGAGGCCACTTTCGAAAAACACAAAATCTATCTCTACAAAGAAGATTTCAAGAGTTTTGAAGAAATGTTCAAAGAATCCACAGATTTCATCATCAGCCAAAAAGGGGAAGATGTGATTTCTGAAAAGCATGACAAGGACTACAAATCACGTTCATTCACCATTGAATCGGACGACGAAATTCAATAAAATGAAAAACATCCCGAAACGGATGTTTTTTTGTGGAGACCACACACCAAAAAAAAAAAACGCACTGAATTTCAGCGCGTTTTTAATTTGGGTGAATGATGGGTCTCGAACCCACGACCTTCGGAACCACAATCCGACGCTCTAACCAACTGAGCTACAATCACCGTTTTGGTTTGCAAATATACTAATTTTGCGAAGACTACAAAATTATTCCCTCGAAATTTTTTAGCGCCAAAAGTTTCTCGGTAGTGAATCCTTCAGCAAATCCCACCCCAGAAAGCCGCCCTAAATCTTGTGCCCTGTAAGTCAGACTTTCCAGGAAATCCTTAGTCGCTATCGGAGTCATCGGTTCTTTAGATTTAGGATCATAGAATTGGGTTTTGTAGGCAAGACAAACTTCGATTTTCTTATCCATGAAATCTGAAATATCCACCACAAAATCGGGCTCTATATGCTTCCATTGGATGTAGTGGAAAACCTGTTTTGGACGCCACGGCTTTTGATTTTCTCCTTCCGAAACGGTCTCTATCTTTACCAAACCTGAAAGGAAACAGGCATCAGAAACCAGTTTGGCAGCTTTTGCGTGGTCCGGGTGTCGGTCGTCAATCGCGTTTGCGAAAATAATCGCAGGTTGATATTTCCGGATCATCTTCACAATCTGCATTTGGTGTTCCTCGTTGTTCAAGAGGAATCCATCTTTCATCTTAAGGTTTTCTCTGGCGGAAATTCCCAGGATTTTTGACGCTTGCGCAGACTCTTCGGCCCTGGTAAAATTGGTTCCCCGCGTTCCCAGTTCTCCCTGCGTTAAATCCACGATTGCCACTGTTTTTCCTTCAGAAATAAGTTTTGCCAAGGTTCCGCCGCAGCCTAATTCCACATCGTCTGGATGGGCACCGATCGCTAAAATATCTACTTTCATAATTCTTTATATAAAAAATTCAAATTCACTTAATAACCATTATTCCGAAAAGTCATAAATCGTGGTCAAAAACTGGCCAAAAGATTGTTCTAGTTTGATGATATCGCCCGATTTCAAATTGATTCCCGCTGTTCCGTACGGATTATTATTCACTGAAAATGCCGACAACTGAAAATACTGAACCGGCTGGTTTTGCTGGGCAGAAACTTTGATGGTGGATCCCAAAAATTTTCGGGTAGAAATAGTGGTAATTCCTGCCGATTCCAGGTCCAATTTTCGGAAAGTTCTGGGTTCCAAATCCACCTTCTTCCCATCAATGGAAATCGTTTGTTTTTTTACCGCCGAAGCAATCAGGTAAATGACGTTGTCTTCTTTGGGAAGATTGCCCTGTGCAACGTAATACAGGTTTAATCTGTAATGCACCGGATCAAACTTTTGATTCATTTCATCCACAGATTCGAACGGTTTCCATGAAAATGCGTTCGCACCTATTTCTTTCGCCTTTTTATAGACTTTGCCGAAAACTTCGGCATCGTTTCCAGAGAAACCCTGAACTTCAAGTTCACCGAGATATTCGGCAGAGATGATTTCAGGATCAATTTTGTAGAAAAACCGGTCTGAATTGGAGTGGGTTTTTTCAACTTTGTTTAAAATGACATTTTGCGCAAAACCCCAAACTGCGCTCATCATGAAAAACAAGAACGTGAACTTTTTCATGAATTGTTTTTTGTTAAGATTTCGATACATTCTTCCAGGGAATTTTCCCAGTGTTTTGGTTCAATTCCGTAATATTTTTCAATTTTATCCAAAGACATCGTGCTTCGATTTGGCCTTTTTGCGGCGGTTGGAAACTGAGCGGTGGTGATGGCTTTCAGCTTAATTTTGGAACCTGAAAATTCAGCAATTTTGGAGGCAAATCCAAACCAGGATGTTTCGGGTTCATTCGAAAAATGGAAAATCCCAAAAGTCTTCCTTTCAGTTTCGATCATTTTCATTACGGCTTCTGCCAAATCATTGGCATTGGTTGGTTGACCAAATTGGTCAGAAACAATTCCCAGCTCGTCCTTTGTTGAAAACAGATGCAGCATGGTTTTCACAAAATTCTTGTTGAATTCCGAATAGAGCCATGAAGTTCTGACGATGATCGTTTTTGGATGAATGTCCAGCGCAAGTTCTTCGCCCTTCAATTTGGAGGCTCCATAAACCCCTTGCGGATTGGTGAAATCGTCTTCCGAGTAGGAGATATTGGTTTCGCCATCAAACACATAATCGGTCGAAATATGGATCAATATGCAATTGTTTTCTTCACACGCTTCGGCTAAATTGGCTACTCCGTCCGCATTTACCGCAAATGCTTTTTCCGCTTCGGATTCGGCTAAATCCACCGCGGTGTATGCGGATGCATTGATGCAGAAATCCGGTTGATAATCATAAAAAAAATCGGAAACATTTGCAGAATCGGTGATATCTAAATTCTGTGAATCGGTAAAATTGAATTCGTAGCGGTCTTCAAATTCGGGCGCGATTTTACGAAAACAGTTGGCCAACTGACCGTTTCCTCCAATGACCAGAATCTTTTTTAATTTTAGGTTTTTCATCATTGTTAAAGGGCTTTATTCTGTTTTCTTAAAGTGGCCACCCTGCTTTGAAAATCCTTTTCCTGCAAATCGACCAGGAATTTTCTGAATAACTCCTGAGTGGCTTCCGGCTGGACTGCGGATTTCCGGGTTTTCAAGTCAAAATAAATTACGGTGAGCCACAAAATACAGTGGATGGTTTTTCCGTCTTCACTTTTCATTAAGATTTCCACTTTTGAAAGGCGATCACTGATTGCAATGGTTTTGCTTGAAATGACCACTTTTGCATTGTAGTGCACTTCCTTCAGATAGGCGATTTCATTTTGAATGGTGATCCATGTGCAACCAGTTTTCCGGGTATATTCTTCGTAAGTGAAGCCATAACCGTCTTCCACATGGTCTTCTCTTGCGTTGAGCATGTATTCCAAATATTTCACGTTGTTGAGGTGACCGATGGGATCACAATCACTGAAGCGCACTTTTACTAATGATGAGAGTTCTTTTTCCATTTTACAAAATTAAAAAAACCATCCCGGATTCAGGATGGTTTCTGCGACTGAAATATTTTCTTAAAGTCCCAATTCTTTTTTCACCAGCGGAGTGGCATCTGGACCACCTTTGTAGATCAATGCGCTGGAATCGATGATGAAGTCGTAACCGTTTGCTTTGGCCACTTTATTCACCGCATTGTTTAGTTTTTCGATGATGGGTTTCACCGCAGTATCTCTTCTTTGAGCCAGATCTTGCTGAGCGGTTTGCTGAAGCTGTTGCAAATTTTGGCTTTTTTTCTGCAACTCTCCTTCTTTAGCGGTTCTTTGTGCCTCTGTCATTTTTGGCCCATCAACCTGCTGATATTGCTGCACTTCCTTTTGGAATGCTTCTGCCTGCTTCTGAAGCTCATCGCCTTTAGTTTTGCTGAAAGTATCTAAATCGGCAGTCATTTTTTTAGTTTCCGGCATTACAGCAAGGACAGCTTCATAATCCATAGACGCTATCTTTTGAGCTTTTGCAACTCCTACAGCCAAAAACATCGTTACTGCTGCAAATAATACACTTAATTTTTTCATAATTGAGGTTAAATAAATTTGATTGTTTTTCTTAATTCTTATTTTTTAGTTTCTTCTGCTCTTTTTATTTCTTCAGCAGTTTTGACCGTTTCTGCATTTCTAGCTGCTGCAGCGCTTCTGCTGGGTGTTCCGGGATTTCTCACGGGACTTCCCTGTTTTGGTGCTGTTTCTGGTTTTTTAATGTTTGAATTTTTGAGCAACAAATCTAACACTTTATCAGTATAGTCGTACTTTTTATCAAGAAAAATCACACTGATATTGTTGCTTTTATCAAGAACTATGCCTAAAGAATTTTTCTCGGAAACGGTTTTGATCGCATTCCAAATCTGGTCCTGAAATGGTTTGGTCATTGTGGATCTGGCGTTATTGATTTCGCCCAGTGCGCCAAATCTGTTGTTGATCATCGCCTTGATTTTTTTGTCCAGGTCATCAACTTCTTTTTGCCTTTGTTTCAACTGATCTCCTACCAAGAGGACCTTTTCATTTTCCAGCGCCGCCTTCTTGTTATCATACTCGGTTTGCAGGGTTTGGATTTCTGTTTGCCAACTTGTAATTTGGGCATCAAGCCTTGATTGCGCCTCTTTGTATTGAGGGAGTTTGCTCAAAATATAGTCGGTATCTACCACTCCTATTTTTTGCGCAAAAACGGAGGTAGAAAAAACCAAAAGCAAAATAGCAAGAATTCTAGTGGGTTTCATTTTAAATATTATTAAAGTGATTGGTTCATTAAGAAGTGAGTTTTCCAGCCGGAAGGTTCTGAGCTATTGATTGTTTTATCAAATCCATACGCAAAATCAAATCCGATCAATCCAAAAGCACCCATATAAACTCTAACTCCAAATCCCGCCGATCTTCTCAATTGGAAAGGGTTATAGGTCCCGAAGGAATTCCAGGCATTACCTCCTTCCAGAAAGGTGAGTCCAAAGATTTTCGCGGTTTGGTTCAAAGAGATTGGATACCTCAACTCCAGCGCAAATCTGTTATAAATTGTTGCTCCACCCATAGGCGTCACATCTCCTGTTTGTCCTCCACTGGATGTCGCGTTTTCATAACCACGCAACGGAACCAGTTCTCTACCATCATATCTCCCACCAATCAATCCGGTACCACCCACATAAAATCTTTCAAATGGCGGTGGTCCCAATTCCCGGTTATATCCATCCAGGAATCCCATTTCTCCTGAGGTACGGAGAACAAGTTTTCCGATTACCGTGTTGTAAATATCGCCTTTTAATTTGACTTTATAAAATTCTAACCATTTGTATTTTTCCATGGCCGACATGTTGGAATAATCTTTCTTTGAAAATAAAGAATAAGGCGGCGTGAATTTCACCGATGCTTCAATATTTGAACCCATGGTCGGGAATATGGGATCAAGTCCGGCTGAGTTTCTGCTCAAACCGACATTAAAACTGAAGTTTTTCGCTGATCCATCATATTCTGTGGCGTTCCCAAACTGGAATGGATAATTATTGAAATCGTAACTCTGGTACTGAATCCCGGTGTACAGTGAAAAATAGTCATCCGGCCACTTCAGCAACCTGTTTAAACCGACACTTGCGGAGAAAATATTTAGTTTTTGTGCAGCGCCATACTGGTCGGTATATCTCACAAGCGATTGGTTCAATCCAACAGAAAGTGCTGTAGGACGGGTCCCGAAAAGCCATGGTTCCGTGAATGAAATTCCATAATTCTGGAAAAACTGCCCTGCCTGTGCCTGGATCGATAGTGTTTGACCATCTCCTTGAGGAACCGGTCTGAAGTCTTTAAATTTAAGGAAATTTTTCAGTGAGAAGTTGTTGAAGGTCAATCCGAGTGTCCCAATGAAGGAACCTCCACCGTATCCAGCCTGAAGCTGAACCTGCGATGAGCCTTTCTCCACTAAAGTCCAGTGAATATCCACGGTGTTGTCGATCGCATTTGGACTCACCTGTTGGCCAATCTGTTGCGGATCAAAAAACTGCATACCGGCTAAATCAAAATAAGTTCTTTTGATATCGCTTTTCGCGAAAAGGCTTCCCGGTTTTGTTCTTAAGGAACGAAGAATCACGTGGTCATGAGTGGTGGTATTTCCACTCCAGGTCACCCGATTCCAAGTGGCTTTTTCTCCCTCATTAATTCTTATTTCCAAGTTGATGGAATCTCCTTTCACCGATTTTTCCACCGGAGTCACATTGGAGAAAAGATATCCGTTGTTCATATAGATGGACTTGATATCGGAGTCGTCTTCTTTTCCACCGTCTTCACCTACTTTCTTGTTGAAACCTACCGCATCATAGATATCGCCAGTTTTATAGCCTAAAACCTTTTGAAGATAATCGGTTGAAAACGCGGTGTTTCCGGTAAAATTGATATCACCGATATAGTATTTCTTTCCTTCGTGCAGTTTGATATTGATTTCGTAGTTATTCTGTGGATTTCTCCATACCGAATCCGAAACAATTTTCGCATCCCTAAAACCGAGAGACTGGTAATAGTTAACCAAGTTGATCTTATCCTGATCGTATTTATCCTGAATGAATTTAGACGGTTTCAAGATTCCCTTGATTCCGAATCTTTTCTGCTTGGTGTCTTTTAGCCCATTTTTTCTCAGTTTTCTCGCCGAGATATTTTCGTTTCCTTCAAAGGTGATGTGGCTGATTTTTACCCGCTTACCTTTTTCAACATTGATTGTCCAGTCCACCAAATTGGGATCATTTGCATTCACCTTGTCCTGGATGGTAATTTTTGCGTCGGCAAAACCTTTTTTCACATAATCCTTTGGAATATTTGTTTTCAGGGTAGAAATGAGGTTCTGTGTGATTTTGGTTCCTGGTTTCAGATTATTGTCTTTGGCAAGTTTCTCGTTTTTGGATTTTCCGATTCCTTTGCCGGTAAATTTCACTTCACCTAAATCTTTCAGATCCTGAAGGTTGAACTTCAGAACGACTTGGTCACCTTCAATGCTTTCTACATAGACCTCCACCTCAGAAAACGACTGGGTTTCCCAAAGTTTCTTAATCGCATTGCTGATTTTCTGCCCTGGAATTTCAACGCTTTCGTTTTTGCTCAATCCGGTAAATCTCAGGATTTGAGCTGGGGTATATTTCTTTACACCATCTACAACTATGTCCTTCAAAATATAGGTTCCTTCCTCTTTCTGCGCATGCACAGCAGTTTCCTGCTGATTTTTTTCCGGCGTAATCTGTGCATAGAAATGTGCCGAAGCAACAAGCATGATGATGGGTAAGATTTTAAACTTCATTTTATTCTATCTATCTTTATTCTTATTTAATTTTTTAGCGAAGCTGTTCACTGGTTTTGCCAAACCTTCTTTCTTTGTGTTGATAATCGTAAATACACCGGAAGAAATCTTCTTTTCCAAAATCTGGCCAATAAATATCCAGAAATTGCAATTCGGCATAGGCGATTTGCCATAAGAGAAAATTGCTGATCCTCACCTCGCCGCTGGTTCTGATGAGTAAATCCACGGGTGGGATTCCTTTTGTATAGAGGTGGTTTTCAAAAACTTCGTCCGTGATGTCTTCCACGTTCAAGTCACCAGATTTCACCTCTGTACTGATTTTTTTCACCGCATTCAGGATTTCTTCCTGCGAACCGTAACTCAATGCCAAAACCAGGTTTCCCCGCTTATTATTCTTGGTGACCTCTATGAGGTGCAGCATCTGGTCACGAACCAGGTGCGGCAATTTATCCATATTTCCTATAACGTGGATTCGCAAACCTTTGGTGAAAATTTCCTCTTCTTCTGAAAGCATGGTTTCCGAAATCAGCGTCATGAGGGTGGAGACTTCATCTGCGGGTCTCTTCCAGTTTTCTGATGAAAAGGTGTAAAGGGTAAGGTAGGGGATATAGATCTCATTGCAGGCGTTTACTGCATTCCGCACCGCCTGAATCGCATGTTTGTGACCGTAAGTTCTTTCTTCGCCCCGACATTTCGCCCACCTTCCGTTCCCATCCATAATGATGGCAACATGCTTGGGAAGTTGTTCCGGATTGATTTTCTCTTTAATCGACTGCATTTTACTGGCTACAATAACACGGTGGTCTTCCGAATGAGTAGGATAAACCAACAGAAAAGGTATTCACCCAGTCTTTGGAGTTGGTATTACCGATTTGTCTGTCTCTGATGATCTCGCCTGCCCGCTTTGCAGCAATTGGCGCGTAAGGTCCTGTTTGCAAAAGGGAACTTTTCCCGTCTGGCGCGAGGTGATCCTTATTATAGGTGATTTTGACATCTTCATTATCAACCACACTATAATCAATAGTATCTGAAAATGTTGGCCTGAACATGAATTCCCCGAAAATAGCCCAATTGTAATTGAATTTATATTTCAGACCGACTCCAAATGGAATGGCCATGGTGATTTTTTTCACCGTGGTATAAACTCCTTTCGTCTGAAAATCAGTCGGTGATTTGGGTACCAAAGCATTCCCATCCGCATCACGATTAAAATCGTTTAAGATCGCGAGTTGTGGCGCATTTGCCATGATTCCTCCTACTCCACCAAATATATATGGACTTAGCAGGTCTTTCTGCTCGTCATTGACCGGAAAGAAATTATATTCGAAAATCGCGTCGAGTTCCAAAATGGAGTTGGTCCCCCACAGCTGTCTGTTTCTTCGGTAAGGTTCCTTCGCATATTCATCCACAAACTGCACATTGCTGTACCCGAAATTCAACCTCACCGTTTGATAGGGATTGAAGTTCATGCGGTACATCACCGAGGCGTAAAATGGAATCCCATAATCTGAAATATTACTTAGGATTGGTTGCTGCAAAATATAATTGGTTCTCCCTATGTCGCCCACCAGATTGCTCATTCCCAGCTGCACTCCGATTTCATGTCGTTGTCCTTTTGCGGAAAACGATAAGATCAAAGCGATGAAAAGGAAAAGATTAATTTTTTTATGCATCAAAGATCGGGAAAGACTTTTCATAAATAATTTTGCAAATATAAAACATTTTTACTTTAAGGAAATTCTTAAATTTTAGTTAAATAGACTCAAAAATACATAATTTCCTAGGTACAAAACGATAAAAATATTTTTTTATGATTTTTTAATGAAAAGTGAGTCTTAGCTTGATCCGATTTTGGCTCAATTATTTCCGAAGATTTTCCGCATTCTGTTTCTAATTTTGATCAGCCAGGGTTCACGGTAATTTTTGTCTTCTTCAAAATAGCCATATCCGTATCCATATCCGTATCCATATCCATAGGAATTTGGCGCTTCAAAGCCATTATACACCAAACCTAGATTTCTAACCTCATGTTTATGATATTTTTCGGTGATCATTCTCAGCATATGTTTTTCGGTGTATTGGTGTCGCACCACATAGATACTGGCATCCGCATATTTCATGAGTTCAAAAGGATCTGCTACCAAACCCACTGGTGGAGAATCGATGATGATGAAATCGTATAGGTTTTTCAGCTCCTGAAGGAATTTCACATTCCTTTCACCCATCAGCAATTCCGAGGGGTTTGGCGGTATTGGCCCCGAAGTCGCCACATTGAGATCGGGAATTCTGGTTTGATTAATGATTTGCTGCACCTCCACTTCGCCAGTCAGGTAATTGGAGATTCCATATTTGTTGTCAATCTTAAAATCGCCGAAAATTTTTGGCTTTCTAAGGTCCATTCCCAAAAGAATGGTTTTTTTGCCACTCAGAGCCAGTACCGAAGCCAAGTTCATGGACACATAGGTTTTGCCCTCACTTCCAATTGATGAGGTGACCAGTATTATTTTGGATTGGCCATCTTCCTTATGCAGAAACCGAAGATTGGCCCTCACTCCTCTGAAAGCTTCAGCAACAGATGATCTGGGCTGCTCCAGTACCGTCAGGTTTGTTTCATGCGGATTTTTACCAATTACTCCAAGCAGAGGGATTCTGGTGGCCTTCAGAAGTTCTTTGATATTCCTGATCCTGTTATCTATCACCACATTGATCCCCAAAATGAGGAGCGGAAGCAGCAGCAAACCTCCTATGATCATATATTTTGTTTTCTGCACATCTGGCGCGATGGGAGCTTGCCCCAAATTTTTAGCCGGATCAATCACGGTGATGTCTGATTTGCTGGTGGCAACCCGGATCTGGGTTTCGTTTTGTTTTGAGAGCAAACTGTTATAGGTGGCCTCAATCATGTTATAACTACGTTCTGCATCCAGGTATCTTCTCTCCTTTTCCGGATAACTGTTCAAATCAATATTGGATCGGGCAATTTCATGATCTATTCTGGCAATTTCATTATAATAAGTGGTAAAGTAACTTCTGAGCGAGCTGTGTGAGCTGGATCTTGCCTCGTTGATCAATCGGTTGATTTCCCTCACCGGTTCCGAATTGGGAGTGTATATCAGTTGAAGTTCGCGGCGTTTTGCGTAAAGGGCTTTTAATTCTGAAATTGTTGCGGTAAATAAACCATCTTCCACTCCTGCCGCGTTGGTGCTGATCATGCGGTCCAGATTTTGGGACGCCAACGAATTCTGGATATTGTTCAGCGAGTTGATTTTTGTGATCAAATCTGCTTTTTTGGCCTCTAGCGTTTTGATGTTTTGTATGGTTTTCTCATCCCGGTCTTTCACGTTGTAAAGTCCCTCGGTGATCTTCAGGTTGTTTAATATCGCACCGCTGGAATCGAGCTTTTTTCTGATATTCCGCAGATTGTCAATCAGGTACTGCTCCGTATTTTTGTCAACTGTATTTCTATCTATCAGTCTTTTTTTCTGTAATTCATCAACCGAGATGTTTAAGAAATTCACGGTTCCATTCAGATTATAACCTTTCTTAGTAATAATCATGATCGTATTGATTTCTTTGTCAAAATCCACACTGATGGTTGAGATCAGATTATTCACCATTTCATTTACGGTGGACAAAGTAATGATGATGTTATCAAAACGGATGGAGCTGGGATTTTCATTTTTCACTAATTTGAAGCGCAGATTAGGACTTGTAAACCATTGTCCGACGGCAATGAACTGGTTTTCTGGCCGCACATAATTTGGGATAGTTGAAAAAGATTCGCTCTCATAGGAATATAAAGAGGTGGAAGAATCTTCCTTAGGAAGAATGACCTCATACCGATCTCCACCTTTTGGGACAAGTTTTATAGGATAATTGACTTGCTGTAAATGAGCGGGATCAATTTCCACAAAAACCGGAGAATCATAGCGATCCAAATAGGTTTGCTTTATCAAACCGGTGGTAGCATAATTAACATACAGCCCAAGCTTTTTGACCAGATATTCATTATGAGACCTTGAGAGCAACATCTTTTTAAGATAAACCCCATCCTGGTTGCTGTTTTGTCCCCAAATGAAATTGATAGATTGGTTCGGAGTGAAATAACTCGCGGTATTATTTGAAATACTTAAAGATAAATTAGAGGCATAAATTCGCTGCGCATAATATTTGCTGTACACCCAGGAAATGGCGTATCCCAGCAAAGCCATCAGTACAAACCAATACCAGTTCCTTAGTATTCGGGACAAAAAATGTTCGAAATCAAAAAAGGCAAAAGCACCAATTTCCTCTGTGCCGCTGTTTGAGCTTTTCAAATTTTCTTTCGCAGGAATCATCTTATCAAAGCTTGGTTAGCAGTAGGTAAATAGTCATTGCAGTGGTGAGCAAAGTAATACTGGTGCTCAAAGTCTGTATCGGATCCTTTCCAAAACCATTCAGGTTTTTTCCTCGGGTGCTCAGGAGGATTTCATCTCCATTTTGAACCCAATAGTATGGGGAATTCATTACATCTTCGCGGGTGAGGTCAATTCTGGCAATCTTGATCCCCTCCGGAAGCTTTCGGTGAATCACGACATTCTTTCGGTCGATGGTCCGGTTCAGTCCCCCATTAATAGCAATTGCTTCGCTGAGGGTCAGAGTATTCTTATGGGCTTTCTTTTCCCCGCTAAGTTCCGCGGACTCCACATCACTTAAGATGTAATAAGTAATTCCGTCCGTATTCAATCTGACTTCAGACTTACCCTCCACAAAATTTTCGTTAACCTTTTGTTGAATTTCTTTGGTAATGTCTTCTATGGTTCTTCCCTCCGCCTTGATGTAGCCAATCCCGAAAATATTGATGTCGCCATTAGAATCCACTTTTAATCCGTTGAAATAGAAATTGCTGTTTCCGCCTTGTCCGGTATTTCCTGCAATCATTCCGGCGGTGGCAGCTGTAGATACCACATTGGCACCAGAAATCTGTGATGGCGCATTAAGTGCCGAATAGAATTGGGCGGCATCTCCTTTTGGCGTGGTGACGATATTCAGGTTCAGGATATCATTTTTGGTCACTCGGTAAACCGGAATGTTATAGGGCACTAATCCTTCTTCATTGATGACTAAATTTTCATTGGGTTGAAAATAGCGGACATCTTTTGTCGATATACAAGAGGAGAGAAAAAAAGTGCTCAGTATTAATAATCCGGCTTTAAATAGATTCATCATTTCATTTTGATCTGTAAAAATAATAAATAATTGATTAGCTTATTTCCTTAACAATAAAATAAGTTTCGGAATATAGGCGCCGATAAATCCCAACATTAAAATTACCAACAAAAGTAAATTCACATTGATATGTCTAAAATAATAGGCGACCATCACTATAAAGACAAAATAAGCTATAATATAAAATGTTGATTTTCTGTGAGATAGTCCAAGATCTAATAAAGAATGATGAATATGGTTCCGATCTGCCAAGAAGGGCGATCTCCCCAAAATGAGACGGATGATGATGACATTCAAAGTATCCGTTATCGGCAGGATCAGAATCGCCATAGCAATTGCTGGTGCGCTCTGAAGATAATATCTCGGCACATTTGGGAGCTTTTTGTCGATAAAGATATCGATAAAGTTGATCGCGGTAAACGCGAGTAAAAATCCCAAAATCATGGAACCCGTGTCGCCCATGAAAATCTTCTTCGATTGATTGCCGGAGAGGTTATATACTAAAAAACCCAATACAGAACCGATGATTACGCCCGAAAGCACTACCAATGGATAATTATATTCCCCCAAACGGAAATAGCTGATCCCGAACATTGCGCTGCACAATACAGAACAGGTCCCCGCCAAACCGTCAATCCCGTCGATCAGATTAAATGCGTTGATCAATATGATAAAAGTGAATATACTGATCAATATGCTCACGTAATAATTAAGCTCATAAATCGCAAACAGCCCGAAGAAGTTTCTGATTCTGACATCAGAACCTATCACGATCAAAGCGGTCACCACAATTTGGGCGATGAGTTTTTTATAGGCCCGCATCACCACGATGTCATCCATCACTCCAATATAGAGCAAAATGACCATGGAGGCAAAAAGAAATTTATAAAGCTCAAAAAGCTCAAATGCAAAAATCGATGCACAGACTGAAATTGAAAAAAACATGGCAATGCCTCCCAAATTAGGGATTTTCCTCAGATGGGAGCTTCTGATGCCCGGCTCATCGATCAAATTCTTTTGGAGGGAAATCTTAAGGATGGGCGGAATGGAACAAAAGGTAATCAGAAACGAAAACAAGGTTCCCAACACCAATTTCGCATAGAAAAGTGGAATCCCTAAATCTTTCAGTAAAAATTTAATCTCTTGCATAACGTTACCAAAGTGCATTGGTGTATCTGTCTGATGTAAATCCTGCACGATGTCCATTTCCTTTGCCGAAGTAAAAGAACATCATCACAAAATAGGTCATAAAACCCACATATAAGGTTTTCTTCGCCTGGTCTCTCACGGCATAAACCAGATTCGGCATACAAAACATGGTCACAAAAAACATATATGCTCCCGGAAGCCGAACCGCAAAAATCTCATTTGACCTAAAAAAATAGAACAGCGCCATCCCAAAAACGGCCAGGTTCCGCATATATTCATACCACCACACCTCTTCGCAGCCTTTCTTATCGTATCGAATCAAAATGGTAATGAAGGCTAATTTCACCAGGTCATTTAATCCTGCTTCCACTTGTGTTCCGTAATACCGGTCATCTAAATATCCGGTATATGCGCTAGAAATGTCTTGAGGCGTCATCGAGCTAAAAAATCCCCCAGCAAACCGGTAAAGTTCCAGTGGTGATGAAAGCAGCGCAACCACCAATACCCAAAAAATCCTGGTACTGTTCATCGGGACCTTCACAATCCAATATGCGGGTAAAAATACGACCGCAGTCTTGTGGAAACCCAACGCAATATACATGCAGAGCAAAAACATCAAAAGGTTTCTCTCCTTGATAAATCTAAACGACGCCACGCAAACCGCAATTCCCAAACCCTGCCTCATCTGCCCAGAATCCTCGAAAAACATGATCGGCATAAAATAAAAAAGCAAAGCCAAAGAAGGGAAAGCCACATTCTTGTAGATGGTAGTGAATTTCAGGCTCACCGCAATGATCGCCATGATGAGCGTAACCCAATAAAACGGAAGCCCAACATCAAAAACCAACTTATTGATGAGTACAAAAATCCATTCTATCTCTTCGGTATTTGGACGAAGCAGCGCCTTGTCCCACACATCGCCATAGCTGGTATATAGAGAGAAACCGCTAAAAAGCATTTTGTAAACCGGGTAGTCCGCCCCCACATTAATCCGGAAACCGACCGCAATCACTATCAAAACCCCACTAATCCAGACAAAAACACTTTGTTTTTTTTCCAACCGAAAAATCTCATAATAACTTGCAAATGCAAGAAATAGAAAGATTACGATGAAAATCGGGTGTAAAATTGGCATTTATAGAGGAGTGTGTTTTTTATAAAATCATCCGCAATAATTTCTGCTGACCCAAAAAATAAAGCAAATAATAAATTTTTTTTCTTATAGGCAAATATAAGAGATAATTCTTTCCAAATCTCCTATATCGCAAGATTTCTGATATCGAAATGCCATTTTCTTTAATAAATTTCTTTTCCGCAAAAGACATTTTTCGGTAAACAGACTCGTCTTTTATGAATGCCAAATAAGCCAAAAAAGTATACACACCCTCTAGAATCTGAAAGTTTTTCAGTTCCCGGGATCTTGTGGAATATTTGGATCTCCGGTAAGCAGCGCTCACTTCCTCAACCGCTTCCAAAATATCAAGTCCCTTTTCAGTGTGGGTTCTTGTGATTGATTCTGATCTTTCGAAATATTGATAGTGGTAATTTTGAGTCTGGGCCAATGTAGTACACTGGAGCAAAAGCTGCGGAATCAGCTGAATATCCTCAAACTGCACCCCTTTTTTGAACCTTTTGCCTTCAAATAATTCCTTTTTGAAAATCTTGTTGCAGGCAAAATAACTCAAGTCAGAAAAAACGGATAAGTTCTCCTCCAAAAGTATTTTTTCGGGCAGATTCGGAATTTGGGTGAGCTTTTGCGTCACTTCTCCCTCTTCATTTACTTTTTGCAAATTGCAGATCACCAGCTCCGCCGAATGTTTTTTCGCCAGATCATGCATTTCCAGAAACATGTTTTCGGAAACGTAATCATCACTGTCCACAAATCCTATGAACTCGCCGTTTGCCCTGTCCAGTCCGAAATTTCTAGCATCACCCAATCCACCATTTTCTTTGGCGAATGATTTTATTTTTTCGGGAAACCTCTCCTGAAATTCATCAATAATGAGCTGGGAACCATCTGTGCTGCCATCATTCACCACGATGATCTCAATTTCCTCCAAAGTCTGATTCACAAGCGATTTCAGGCATTTTTTCAAATACCTTTCCGTATTAAAGACCGGAACGATGATTGAGACCTTTACCATCATTATAGTTTTTTATAGAGAAAATAGTCTTTTCCGATGGGTCGGATTTTATAAATCCAACTTAAAATTTCGGGCGCATTCCGGTGTACTTCCGAAATAGGGTAAGTTTTCACCAACCGGTAATTGGCATCAAAATACTTCAGATCTTCCGGTTTCATGTGGTAATAAAGTCCACCGGGTTTCTTACTGATGGTCAAAATATAGTCGGGCTTAAAATCCCTCACCGAATTCATCCACCAAAATTTTTCATCCTTTACCATTTCATCATTAATCCTTTTGTTGACTAGTCCTACCTCATCATAAGTATAAAGCCCGGTATAGAAAGGAATTATTCCTGCCGGTTCCAAAATGATCGAACGGTTCATGCCTGAATTTTCTGCCTTAAGGTCTTTCGCGATCTGAACCCGCTGTTTCTCTTCCATATAACCAATGGTGAAGGACTGCCACAGCTGAAAAATATACAATCCGAAAAAGGCCAAAAATACGGAAGGAATCCACAACCTTTTCCGCCAACGGAAAATATTTAGAAAATAATAAAGTACCGGAATAAACAGAAAAAGGCGCGGCAGCCAATAATACCAATCGAAATAGGCTTTCATAACTGAGAAAATAGCCATCTTCAGCAAAGCGAAAACTACTACCGCTACCAAAATAACCTTTATTCTAAATGAAATTTTGGCATTTCCACTGAGGATTCTTGAAAATGCATAAGCCAAAAATCCCAAAAATGCAAGAAAAATCGCCAGGGTCCACCAAGCGTGCTTTTTGATCAGTCCGCCATAATAAGCCCATTGGTAAAAGAAATATCTTGGCTCGTGATTTGGCGTAAGGTTTTTATAGGCCAATTTTTTGGCGGTAATCGTATGATTTACAAACTCTCCGAAATAGAAAAAATTAAAGGCTAAGACGCTGACCAAGCCTAAAATCCCGCCAAGCATGAAAATAAAATTGATTTTTCTTCTAATCACCAAATCCGCCAAAAAGATCACTCCCAAGAAAATCACTGCATCTATTCTGGTCCATACCAATAATATGGGGAACAGTACAAAAGCCCATCGTCGATCTTTGAAAAGACCATAATAAATAAGGCCTGCATCTAGAAAAAATAAAATCCCATACTCCATCCCCAAACAAGAAGCGGTGAGCGCAGGCGGAGTCATATTGAAAAGGATCACAAAGAATCCCCTTTTCAAGACATCATGGCTGAAAAGAATTTTGCCTATCCAGATCGATCCTATCGCAAATAAGATGCTGCTAAAAACCAACACCGGATAAATAAAGTTCCCGCCGAAAATCATTTGGAAAATAGCAGAAATTCCCATATAAAGATGGGTGGTGGAAGCAGAAATCCTTTCATCTCCATTAAAGCCAATCACGCCATATTGAAGTAGATTTCTTGCCACACGCCACGTAATAAAAGAATCTTCCTGCAAGTGCTTACTGAGAAAAACAGGGATTTTGATGATTAAAGTAACCAAAATCAACAAAAATGAACTAGAGAAAATTTTTAGTAAGAATCTACTCATCATTGTAATTTTAATGATAGCGGTTGAACTTTGCGTGGATTTTCACACGGCGACTGCTGCAGATTTTGCCTGAAAGAAACATCAGCAAACCTGTATTTTAGGAAATTCTGAATTTCTCATTTGTGGGTTTTGCCCTCAAAAATAGGAATTTTAAGTTTAATTCCTCAAAAGCCGGGCATCCAGAATTCCCCTTTTCGCATTTTCATATTCAAACCTGGAGCAGGGAATCAGTTCCTCACTTTTTTCGCTCTCGCCAAAATACCACAAGTCGGTGAAGGTATCTCTCTTAAATGAAAACTCCCGGTCGTCGATCATTACCCAAAACGTTTCGAAGTTTTTTTCCTTCGGGTGGCTTCTCCGGATGTTTATTCCCTCCACCAGATGCCAAATCATTTGTGCCAGAAGCTGGTGATTTGAAGATTCTGCGGAGTCTGCATTAAAGTTAAAAATTCCGGCAGATTTCAGGTTTTCACTTAGTCCGATTTCCTTCATATAGGCACAGATTTCGCGTCTGTTCAATCCATTAACCTGAGGATTTACCGAGAAACCATCGCCCAAACTTTCTACTGCATCACAATTCACGGTCACCAAATCTGCCCTCCTGAAAAATGGTTCGGTTTTTTCCGTGGAATTCATCATTTCTGCTAAGCGGATGATTTCAAACTCCACTTCCTTCATGAGTTTCACGGAATCGATCTCGTTGAGGTGTTTCTGATAACCCAGATGATGATAATTTTTAATGCTGAAGCTCTTTGAACTAAAAATCTTGGAGAGAAAATTCTTCTCGGTGATCTCCTCGCCTTCACTGGAGAGGGAGATCACATTGGAAATCTGGGTATAATTGATGTCTTTTTGATGAAAGTTCAGTGCAGAAAAAAGCGAAAAAGCCAGATCGTTGCTTCCCCCGATAATGATGGGAACGGTATTTCGGTAATGGCACATGGAAATGACTTCCTGCAAAATATAGTGTGAATCCTGGTGGGTCTTTCCGGAAATCAAATCGCCTAAATCTCCTATCGGCACTTCGAAATCAAGTTTGGAAAGACGATACAATTCCCGGCGAACATTCACGAAATCATTGATTTCTGCATCACCAAATTTGATTCCACGATAATCTGAACAAAAAACAAGTGCAATTCCATTTTCGTGAATTTCATTGGAAATCATGTTTCCAAGCTGCCAATTTTCAGATTTAAATTCTTTTGGTGGAATAATGATGTCTACAAGATTCATTGGGAAATTTGCAATTTGAGTTTTAGGTAAGGTCTTTGCTTTCGCACAAATTTAAGTAAAAGCAGCTTGCAAAAAAAACCCAAAAAATATAATTTCTTTGTTTAAAGCAGGAATGTCTAATTTTTAATGATCTTTCGGCTTACAGATTTTCCATTTTTAAGTTGAATCTTCACTAAATAAACTCCTTTCTGCAAAGCAGCTGCGTTCACAATGCCGTTGTTTACCACCCCTGCCAATAGCAGTTTTCCGGAGAAATCATAGATTTCAAAGCTTTTTACATCCGCGTTACCGATGTGGAATTCTTCTGCGAAAGGATTTGGAAACAGTTGGATTTCTGATTTTGTGCTGTTTGATTGGGTGACCGATTCCACATCCAATGTTGGCGCGGTTCCCAATGGAAGACCAAGTAAACGTTTTTCCTCTTTTGCACATCGCACAGACATACCTGCTTGTGGATAAGCCCCCGTTCCAGTCTGCATTTTATTTCCCTGGAACTGCATGGATAATGCAAAACCAGTATAAAGGTCTGCCAATGAAGCGGTCCAAACTCCGGATCGTTCATAGGAAATATTTTTGTCGCCCAGCTCGCCGCGCATACCATCCTTAGGGAAATTACCGATTTGAAACGTGGTACTTGGAAATTTCCAACCTTGGCTCACCGTTTGTCCTTCATAGTAATTGACTACATCATGCCACTGATCCTGGATGACGCCCAGTTTTCCATACGCATCATTCTTATAGCCATTGTACCAAGGTGAACTTCCTTTGGAGCCAGAATACAGGTTGGCGAAAGTTACATCGGGAACCCTCCATCCACTTGGACATGGATCAAAAGGTGATTTTTTATCAGAGTGTCCCCATCTGTTGTCTGCTTGCGAGCGTTCGTCAGAAACCCAATCCCTGACCTTTGACAAATCATTTCCGAAATGATTGCCGCCGTCATAAATCGCGCCTAATCCTTGCTGATAAAGAAAAACCAATGGATTTTCTGCAGCATATTTTATATTTTGTTCGATTTTTTTGGCCTTCTTAGGATCTTGCGAACCGTAATTGCCATAGGCTTGTGTAAATTGCTGGGCATATTGCGCCTCATTCACCGCAATGGAGTTTGGGGTGTATGCACCTCCATTATTAAATCCAGGAAGATAAATGGTTTGCGATTTTGGGTTAGCAAATGATGGTATAGGATCTTTCCTTCCCCATTGATAATGCAAACCATTGGAAATTCCGGATTCTAAAGATGCATCTTCTGCACCCAGATTTCGATCCATGAATACCGTCTGCAAAGGCGGAAGTTGACTTTTGGTTGGATTGACAAAATTATAGGGAACAGAAATCGGGGTTTCTGTGGTGTAGGTAACCACGTTTTCGGTTGGATCACTTGCTGTTTTCCAAATATGCCAACTCCAGTAAGCGGGAGTGGTATTATTATTGGAATGTAGTGAGATTACGGCATTTCCTGTTTCTCCCGGTGCAAATTGCACCATGATTACGGATTCCCTGGGATCTTGTGCGTTTAGCTGTAGTTTTACATTCGTGATCATCGCAGGATTTGTGGTCCACAAAAGATTTGCGATCAAATTCGTGGTGCTTCTGGATTCATGATCTGTAAGCAGCTGATTGTACACCGAAAAGGCTTTATTTATTGGAATTTCTATGGATGGCTCATTGACCACAACATAGGAATTCGGATTTGCTAACCCGTTTCGGTAATTTTCTTTTTCGCGAACAAAATATTCTGTTACAAAGTTTCCTATTTGCGCCAAATTAGGATCTTTGATGCATTTCACGGCGTTGCCGGATCTTGTGGGGTGAGTCTGGTTATTGTAAATGGCGTGCAGCCCAACACTCGTTGTTGTTCGATTGGCATCGGAAATCAATGAAAACACCCGCGCCCCGTCAAAACCGAAAGTTGCGCTCCAAATTGCGCCATTGGCATTAGAATCCTGATACATGATCCCAACCGGCGAATTGGGCGAATTGGGGTTCGGATAATAAACATAAGCTCCCGGATTAGAGATGATTCCGATGTTTCGGGCACCTCCTTGCGCATTGGTGAAATCCATACCTAATCCCGGATAAACCTTGATCCCATCTAAATTTGCGTTGATCTGATTGGGAAATACCTGGTGCAAGTTCACATTGCTATCATCATTGTTCCAATCATGTTTCCCAAAAAAAGACAAATTGTTGTTTTTCGTTATCCGACCGTAATAGGAAGGAACACGCCATCCGTTCGGACAAGGATCTAATTCGGATTTCAGTTCATAGGAACGGCTCTCGTTCTTCAGCGCAGTATTGGAGCTATTTGCATTGCTGTTTCCGCCTTTGGCATTATCTGCCCACAGATCCCAGGTCACATAATCCGGATCTGCTCCGTCAATTCTGTATCTGCTATTTGAAAACCAGTTTCCGGTGGCATCAGTATTTATGATATATTTGATGGGATTTTGTACCGAGTACTGGATATTTTTTTCAATTTCATCAAACGGTCGGATCACCACCGGAATTGTATTGACGGGGTCAATCTGCTTATGCTTCAGCGCACCCACCTCTCCCGTGATCTCATAAAAATATCCATCTTTATTAACCAGCGGTGGAAACGGGTCCTTTCTGCCCCACTCATACATCAATCCGCCAGATTTCTGCCACTGGTCATTGAGAAAACTGTTGCTTACTGCGCCCAAATTCCGATCCATATATTCTATTTGGACAGGCGTCATATTGATGTCGGTTTCAAAACCCTGTGAATAGCTTACTCCATTGGTGGGATTATCGGTAACCCAAATATGCCAACTCCAATAAATGACTCCGCCCACTTTGAACGCGACTACCGCGTTGCCTTTTCCTTTGGCTGCATTTATTTCCACTTTCATTTTGGCATCTTCCGGTGTGGCTCCGCTTACAATGGAGACTTGGGAGATCAGCCCCGGTACATCCTCCCAATATATACTTGCCTGCTGTTCTCCATCAGGAATTGGCGTATTTGTACCGTTGGTTTTTAAATATTGGTAGTTCGCCCACATCTTATAGGCCTTTTTCACAGGAATCAGCAGTCCGCCATAATTATGTGCAGAAGCTTGATCAATATCGAAAATGTAGCTGTTGGGAGCTTTGGAGTAATTCGCTGTTTGAGCAGTCACGATACTTGCTAAAAAGCAAGTCATGAGCAAATGAAGTCTTTTCATGAGTCAAAAAATATTACATTTCTATCGTAAATTTTTCAACATCATTTGTGTAGTGATTCAATTAAACTATTTTCTGTTTAATTTTAACTTCATTTGTGTTTGGCCAAATGTATAAAAATAAAATCTTATATAAATCATCATTTTCTATATTTTTTTTTGTTTTTTTTAATCTTGTCACAAAATTATTCTCAAAAATCAAATATATTTCACGATATGAATATTGGGAACTGCCGATAAAGAGTTCAGAAAATGACAAAATAAATATTCTTAAAATAGTGAATTATTAAAAATTAAATATCTAGTGCCAATTATAATTCCGATATATAAAGAAAGTTGGATATTCCACATCTGAAAAACAAAAAAAACCAAATCGCAAGAAAAAAAAACTGCGACCAAATAGTCGCAGTTCTTATAATATAGATATTTTCCGAAAATTTTACTTTTTCTTAACCCCCGTTTTCTTTGCGGCTGCTTTTTTTACCGGCGCTTTTTTCGGTTGCTCCTTGAATGCATTTTTATCTTGCGCTGAAATCCATTTTTTCACCTCATCCAAAGAAACTTCCTTCAGTTCCTCCGCTGTGTATTTTTCATCATTTTTGTTTTTGGGGATTTTGAACATTGCTTTTCCGAACTTGATGAATGGTCCCCATCTTCCGTTCTCAATAGAGATTTTCTCTTTTTCCCATTGTTGGATGTAGCGGTTTGCTTCCTTCTCCAATTTCGCATCGATCAGTTCATTGATATCGCTTTGGGACAGGTTCGCGAAATCATATTTCTTAGGGACATTCACATAGATCGACTGGTATTTTATGAAAGGTCCAAATCTGCCGGTTCCTTTGGTCACCGGTTCGCCCTTATAAGTTGCAATTGGGGCATCTGCGATTTTCTTTTCCCTGATAATTTCTTCAGCCCTCTCCTGGTTCACGGAAAGCGGGTCTTCCCCTCGAGGAATTGAGATGAATGTTTCTCCCCATTTTACATAAGGTCCAAACCTGCCAACTCCGATGGTTACAGGTTTTCCTTCAAAATCTTTCAGATCAAAAGGAATTTTGAATAACTCCAGTGCCTCTTCCAAAGTGATGGTCGCAATATTTTGACTTGCCATCAAACTGGCAAAGATTGGCTTTTCTTCATCATCTTGCTCACCAATCTGCACCATGGGTCCGAATCTTCCAATTCTTGCGATCACGTTCTTACCGGATTTGGGGTCTATTCCAAGATGCCTTTCTCCTGTTGCACGTTCTGCGGTTTCCTCCACGTTTGAAATTTTTGGGTGAAACTCCTTATAGAAATTCCCCAATACTTCCTTCCATTTTTCGGCCCCATTGGCAATTTCATCAAAATCCTGCTCCACTTTCGCCGTGAAACCGTAATCCAAAATCTCTGCGAAATTGTTGGTCAGAAAATCATTCACTACTTCACCAATATCGGTGGGAACGAATTTATTTTTATCTCCACCAAATTTTTCAACCAAGACCTGTTTCTTAATTTCTTTGGTCAAAGTCATTTTCACGATTTCTCTTTCGTGCGGAAAAACTTCACGCTTGTCCACATATTCGCGGTTTTGAATCGTTTGAATCGTTGGCGCATAAGTAGATGGACGACCGATTCCCAACTCCTCCAGCTTTTTGACCAAAGCCGCCTCGGTATATCTTCCGGTAGGTTTAGTGAATTTCTCGGTGGCTTCAATTTTTTCATAGGTCAACACTTCGCCTACCGAAACTTTCGGCAGCAGTTTATCGGTATTTTCCTCCTCGTCCTCATCGGTTTTCGCAATTCCATAAACCCTTAAGAATCCATCGAAAATAATGACTTCTCCATTTGCTTCAAAATGCTGCGGAAGTTTGGGATTACCGATCTCAATGATGGTTTTTTCAATTTTTGCATTGGCCATTTGCGATGCCATTGCTCTTTTGTAGATAAGTTGATAGAGCTTATTCAGCTGCACATCTCCTACAGATTTCACTGAAAAATCGGTCGGGCGAATAGCTTCGTGCGCTTCTTGTGCAGATGCCGATTTTGTGGTGTAATTTCTTGGATTGGAATACTGTTCGCCGAACTCTGAAATGATTTGCGATTTTGCAGCATTGATGGCTTCCTGCGAAAGATTCACGGAGTCGGTTCGCATATAAGTAATATATCCTTCTTCGTAAAGTCGCTGTGCAACTCGCATCGTGGTCGTAACTCCGTATCCCAATCGGTTACTTGCTTCCTGCTGTAAGGTGGAAGTGGTAAATGGTGCCGACGCAGAACGGGTTCCGGGTTTTTTTTCCACGTTCAACACTTTGAACTCTGTATTTTTTGCCAGGTTTAAGAATTCTTCGGCTTCATTCTCTTTGGAGAAATCTTTTTTCAGTTTCGCCGAAATATCCTGCTTTTGCGAATTTTTGAAAATCCCATCCACTTTAAATGAAGATTTTGGAACAAACTCCCGAATCTCATTTTCTCTATCCACAATTAATCTCACCGCCACGGACTGAACTCTTCCTGCAGAAAGTCCGGTTTTGACTTTTTTCCAAAGGACCGGCGACATTTCAAAACCCACGATTCGGTCCAAAACCCTTCTCGCTTGTTGTGCATTAACCAGATTTTGGTCTATTTTCCTGGGATTTTCAATTGCCTTTAAGATGGCATTTTTTGTGATTTCGTGGAAGACGATTCGTTTGGTGTTCTCTTCATTGAGTTTTAGTTCCTGCGCCAAATGCCACGCAATCGCCTCTCCTTCACGGTCTTCATCGGAAGCGAGCCAGACGGTTTCGGCTTTTTTCACCGATGTCTTCAGTTCGCTCACAATTTTCTTTTTGTCGGCTGAAACCTCATAATCGGGCGTGAAAGTGGTCAAGTCGATTCCCATTCCTTTCTTGGGTAGATCGCGGATATGTCCGAAACTGGATTTCACTTCGAAATCCTTTCCCAAGTACTTTTGAATGGTCTTCGCTTTCGCAGGCGACTCAACTATGACGAGATTTTTTGACATCCTGAAAATTTTTGCAAAAGTAGAGGATTTTTTTTTAGTGCAAATTTTTCTACCCATTTCTCTTTAAAACCGCAAGGTTTTTGCATTGACTCGTGTGAAATAATTAACAGTGTTTGAACTGAAAATCATTCTTGTTAAAGTTCAATATATAGGAAGATACTACCTTTGTAAAAAGATTTTTAAGCATTGCAAAACTTCATCAAAAATAGCATCCAAAGCCAAAAGGTTTTTTACAGATATTTTCGGAGAAAAGGATTCCGAAGGTTTCTAAAAGAAAATGTGCTGGAAAGTGAGGGAAGCAACGAGACAAAAGCAAAATCAATTGCGCTTGGGATTTTCATTGGGATTTCTCCGTTTTGGGGGCTGCATTCCTTTTTGGCAATTTCGCTTTCCGTCTATTTCAAACTGAACAAAGTGCTGACTTTCATGGCTTCCCAGATTACTTTTCCGCCGCTGATTCCATTCATCATTTTCCTTTCGGTCTTGGTGGGAGCGCCTTTTGTAGGTGGGGAGACTTCATTTGAAAACATCACTTTCAATACAGAATTCATAAAGAGCAATTTACTTCAATACATAGTTGGAAGCCTCATTTTGGCGGCATCATCGGGTGTCTTTTTCGGATTTCTATCTTATTTTGTTTTGCGCTTATTCAATAAAAAGTAAGCTTCACATCTCTTTTTGCCAACTATTTTAGGCTGAAATTGATAAGAATGTCTTAATTTTCAGCCAAAAAAGAAAGTTCCCTGTCATTAATCACCTCCTGTTTGCAATAATTTTTTTTAAATTCGTCAAATCCGGTACATTGACATTTCTCAAACATGCAATAACTTAAAAAAACTGACCAATTTCATCCAAGTCTTCATCTGGGAATTCCAGAAAAAGCGTCTGAAACATAAAACATGAGTCCTTTTGAAATCATCATCGAAAACGAAACTTACGGAAGCATTCTATATTTTGTGCTTGGCGGGCTAGTTTTACTTTCGGCTTTCCACCTGATGATGTTTTTCCAGAACCGGCAAAGCTCCTATCTGCTCTACAGCCTATATGTGCTTTCTTCATTTCTGGCTTACCTTCCGGTTGCAGAAAACGGCTTCATCGCGCATCTATCGGATCTCCTTCGGTTTGATCATTCCTCAAAACAGTTCTTCACCTTTACTTTCAATTGCATTTACTTTTTCTTTTTTACGGCGTTTCTGAACATTAAAAAAATTAATGCAAAGTGGTACAAGATCATCACTTTGCCGGTCATTATCCTCATGGTGCTTAACGTTTTGAGCTATTTGATGGTTAATATTTTCAAGAATGAGCAGCAATTCATCCTGATCCAAAAAATCTTCATTATCCTTATTACCATTCAAACCGTAGTTTCCTTCATGATTTTAATGAAAGTGAAAAACAACCTTAAATATTACATTATTTTCGGTGGCATCTTTTTATTTCTGTGCTCGATGATCGGCGAAAAGTCCATTCGCGAACTTCCCTTCATCAACATTTCAAAAAAAATGGGCGACTTCATATTCTATATAGGACTTTTCATTGAAAATATTGCATTCTCTGTTGCATTGGGACATCGGCAACGAATCATCACTAAAGAAAAAAAGATATTCCACGACAATTTCGTCAATGAACTCAAGAAAAATGAATTATTGAAAAACCAGATTCATACCGAGAATCAGAAAAGGGTACTCGTGGAAAACCAACAGATCAGATACCTTCAGGAGATTTCAGACTTGAAGCTGTCCATCCTGCAAAGTCAGATGAACCCGCACTTTATTTTCAATGCGCTGAATTCCGTGAAGTATTATATTTTAGAGCATGACACCGAGAATGCGGCGGAATATCTCACCAAATTCTCCAGAATCATACGCACCATTCTGTATGCATCCACGGTGAAAGACTTCACCCTGGAACAGGAATTGGAAACCATCAAAATTTATGTGGAAATAGAAAATCTTCGATTTTCAGACCATATCGATTTCACCATTAATATCTCACCGGAAATCGATATCAAAGCAGTCACACTTCCGCCCATGGTTTTGCAGCCGTTCATTGAAAATGCAATTATCCACGGTATTTCCACCGTTCAAAATAAAAAAATACAAACTGATATTCGGAAAAAAGACGGCTTTATTGAAATTGCCATTTCAGACAACGGCATCGGTCGAAAAGAAGCGGCAAAAGCAAAAGCCAGTTCCAACCCGAATCGCAAATCAATGGGAGTCCGGATCGCGAATGAAATGATGAGCACTTATTTTGAAGACGAAAAACACCGAATCACCTACTTCGACCTGGAAGAAAACGGTGCCGCCGCAGGAACAAAAGTGTTGATTGAAATCCCGTGGCGCAACCAATTGAACTAAAAGCAAAACTCAGATTTCGGTAAAAATTCCGTATATTCGCAACCTTAATTTTTCGAACAGAATTTGCTGACAATGAAGAAGTTTAACGAATATAAAAACCTTGACTTAACCGCAGTTTCAGATCATATCATAAAATTCTGGAACCAAAACGAAACCTTTAAAAAATCTGTGGAAATCCGCGAAGGACAACCGGAATTCGTATTCTATGAAGGACCGCCTTCTGCAAACGGAATGCCGGGAATCCACCACGTGATGGCTCGTGCGATTAAAGATATTTTCTGCCGTTTCCAAACCCAAAACGGGAAAAAAGTTTTCCGAAAAGCAGGTTGGGATACCCACGGTTTGCCAATAGAATTGGGCGTGGAGAAAGAATTGGGAATCACCAAAGAAGATATCGGCATAAAAATTTCGGTCGAGGATTACAACAAAGCTTGCCGCGAAGCGGTAATGCGTTATACGGACGTTTGGAATGACCTTACCGAAAAAATAGGTTATTGGGTGGATCTGGAAAACCCATACATCACCTACGAACCGAAATATATGGAAACCGTTTGGTGGCTCCTGAAGCAGCTTTATGACAAAAATTTATTGTACAAAGGTTACACGATTCAGCCGTATTCGCCAAAAGCGGGAACCGGACTTTCTTCCCATGAATTGAATCAGCCGGGAACTTACCGTGATGTTTCGGATACCACCGTTGTTGCGCAGTTTTCGATTAAGAAATTCTCAGAAAATCTAGCATCCAAACTTTCCGCTCTGCAACTCTCCAACACTCCTACGCAAATTCTTGCTTGGACCACCACTCCGTGGACTTTGCCTTCAAACACCGCACTTGCAGTGGGAAAAGACATTGAGTATGTTTTGGTGAAAACATTTAACCAATATACTTTTGAGCCGATTAATGTGATTTTGGCGGCTGTGCTTTTGGAGAAAAATTTCGGCAAAAAATATTTTCAAGGAACCGATGAAGATTTCGCAAACTACACTTCTGAAAACAAAACGATTCCTTACCAAATTTTGGCGGAATTCACCGGAGCAGATTTGGCCGGAACCGATTATGAGCAATTGATTCCATGGTTTTTGCCGGCAGAAAATCCGGAAAAAGCATTCCGAGTAATTGTAGGAGATTTTGTGACCACTGAAGACGGAACCGGAATCGTGCACATTGCGCCGACTTTCGGTGCAGACGACAACCGAGTTGCACAGGAAAACGGAATCCCGCCGATGTTGGTGAAAGATTCCCATGACAACTTGGTTCCACTGGTGGACTTGACCGGAAAATTTTTGAAAGGCGACCAAGTTCCTGAAGTTTTCAGCGGAAAATACATTAAAAACGAATATTATGATGACGGAACTGCTCCTGAGAAATCTTGGGATGTGGAATTGGCAATCCTTTTAAAAACAGAAAACAAGGCTTTCAAAGTTGAAAAATACGTGCACTCCTATCCGCACTGTTGGCGAACTGACAAACCTGTTTTGTATTATCCATTGGATTCTTGGTTCGTGAAAATGACTTCTGTGAGAAACCGTTTGGTGGAACTGAATGAAACCATCAACTGGAAACCGAAATCCACAGGTGAAGGAAGATTTGCAAACTGGCTGGAAAATGTAAACGATTGGAATCTTTCCCGATCAAGATATTGGGGAATTCCTTTGCCTATTTGGAGAAGCGAAGATTTGAAGGAGGAGAGAATTATTGGTTCGGTTGAAGAACTGATGACTGAAATGGAGAAATCCATCGAAAGCGGTTTTATGGCGAAAAATCCTTTTGAAGGATTTGAAATCGGAAATATGTCCGAAGAAAATTACGCAAAGGTTGATTTGCACAAGAATTATGTGGATGAAATCATCCTGGTTTCAGATTCCGGAAAACCGATGAAGCGCGAAAGCGATTTGATTGATGTTTGGTTTGATTCCGGTTCAATGCCTTATGCACAATTGCATTATCCTTTTGAAAACAAGGAATTAATCGATGGCAGAAAGGCGTTTCCTGCCGATTTCATCGCAGAAGGAGTTGACCAGACCCGTGGTTGGTTTTATACGCTTCATGCGATTGCCACGAGTGTTTTTGATTCCGTTGCCTATAAAAACGTAGTTTCGAATGGTTTGGTTCTGGACAAAAACGGCCAAAAAATGTCGAAACGTCTGGGAAATGCAGTGGACCCTTTTGAAACTTTGAAAAAATACGGTCCGGATGCGACAAGATGGTACATGATATCCAATGCGAATCCTTGGGAAAACCTGAAATTCGACGTGGAAGGAATTGACGAAGTTCGCAGGAAATTCTTCGGAACACTTTATAATACCTATTCGTTTTTTGCGCTTTATGCAAATGTGGATGGATTTGATTATGCTGAAAAAGAGGTAGAAAACCGCCCGGAAATTGACCGGTGGATTCTCTCTGAACTCCATATTTTGGTAAAAGAGGCCACAGAATTTTATCAGGATTATGAACCGACAAAAGTCGCGAGAGCCATCAATACTTTCGTTAATGACAATTTAAGCAACTGGTATGTAAGACTTTGCAGAAGACGTTTCTGGAAAGGCGATTACACCGAAGATAAGATTTCGGCATACCAAACATTATATACCTGTTTGGAAACGGTGGCGAAACTTTCTGCACCTATTGCGCCATTCTTTATGGATCAGCTCTATCAGGATTTGAATTCCGTAACCGGAAAAGATGCTGCCGAAAGTGTTCATTTGACAGACTTTCCGAAGGTTAATGAACAATTGATTGACCTGAATCTGGTCGAAAAAACGCATTTGGCACAAAGCATAACCTCGATGGTGTTTTCACTGAGGAAAAAAGAAAACATCAAAGTTCGGCAGCCACTGCAAAAAGTGATGATTCCGGTTTTGGATAAAAAAACGGAAGAGCAGATTTTGGCAGTTTCAGAACTCATCAAACAAGAAGTGAATGTGAAGGAATTGCAGTTGATCAACGCGGAAGAAGCGTCCCATTTAATTGTAAAACAGATCAAACCAAACTTCAAAACGCTTGGTGCGAAACTTGGAAAAGACATGAAAGCCGTTGCTGCAGAAATCAATGCGATGACTTCAGACCAAATCGCAAATTTGGAAAAAGAAGGTGTGATGACTTTTTCCGGTCACGAAATCGCACTTGAAGATGTGGAAATCCTCACCAAAGATATTCCGGGATGGACCGTGACCAGTGAAGGGAAAATCACTGTGGCATTAGATTTGACGATCACCGACGAATTAAAATCCGAAGGAATCGCCCGGGAATTCATCAACAGAATCCAGAATTTGCGCAAAGAAAAAGATTTCGAATTAACTGACCGAATTGTAATCACTTTGGAAGAAAATTCACCATTTAGCAAAGAAATTATTAACAATACGCCATATATTTCAGAAGAAGTATTGTGCAATCAAATAGAATTTGTAAATTCACTGTCAATTTTTGACGAAATCGAGATTGATGAAGTAAAATTTAAAGTTAACGTAGGAAAAGTTTAACCATTGTTGAAAAGTACTAAGTTTTTAGATGGACTTGAACTTTTTGAACCAAATTAAAAATTATGACTGAAGACAGACAACGATACAGCGATGCTGATTTGCAGGAATTTAAGAAAGTGATTCTGGAAAAAATAGCCAAGGCAGAAAAAGATTTGATGCTCATTAATGAAAGTTTTTTGAACGACCAAAACAACGGAACCGACGATACTTCCCCGACTTTTAAGGCATTCGAGGAAGGGGCGGAAACCCTGAGTAAGGAACAAAACGCCATTCTAGCCGGAAGACAGGAAAAGTTTCTGCGTGACCTGAAAAACGCATTAATCCGCATCGAAAATAAAACCTACGGAATCTGCCGAGTCACCGGGAAACTCATTCCGAAAGAAAGACTCATGGCTGTTCCGCACGCTACTTTGAGTATTGAGGCGAAGAATATGCAGCGATAAATTCGTTTAGTGTACCCATTGAAATGTGCATTGTATAAGGTGTTCCTAAAAATACGTTATGCTTTGTACATTTTACTTTTTAGCCATTTAAATAATGAATACGATACTCATCATTTTGGCGGTCCTCGTGATCTTCGCTTATTTTTTCCGAAAAGAAATTAAAGAAAAAGTTTTGCCGGATGAAGAAAAGAATTACACGATAGACGACAAATTCAATTCCGAAAAGATTTCCAGACAGAAGGAAATCGACCAATTGCTGAGCAAAATGGGAGAAAACGGCATCGATGATTTGTCGGAAAAGGATCGGAAAAGGTTGGATGAGTTATCGAAAAAATAAGAATAAGTCATAAGCGTTGTTAAGGCTTTGAGCCTTAACAACGCTCCCCCCAAAAAAAATAAAATGGAATCAATCATCGTTCACCCCAAAAACCAAATGGAACTCAATGCGCTGAAAAGCACCTTGAAGGAAATGGGCATTAAAATTGAAAAATTTCACACCCGGAATTCCAAAACTGAAATCAAACCTTCTGTAAAAAAAGAAACCAAACCTAAAAAATAGAAACGGAAAAAGACCGTGGAGACGCAGGATGAAAATCTCTGATCTCCACGCTCATCATCTCCAAGCTCATCATGAAGAAAATCGCACTCATCACCTTGCTCATCCTTTTTATCGACCAGGCTTCTAAATTCTACATCAAAACCCATTTCCAGTTGGGAGAAAGTGTTCCCGTTTTGGGACAGGACTGGTTCCGGCTCACTTTCGTGGAAAATCCGGGAATGGCTTATGGATTCCATTTCGGGGGATTAATCGGGAAGTATTTTCTGGTGATTGTGAGGCTCTGTTTAATTGGCGGAATGATCTATCTTTTCAGAAAGTGGCTAAAAGAGGGAATTCACAGCAACTACCTTTTGATTCCCATGGCGATGATTTTAGCCGGTGCCATCGGAAATTTAATTGATGGAATGTTTTATGGATTGATTTTCGACAGCGGAAGTGTTTACGAAGAGAGTATCCAGCGATGGATCGATTACGGAGGAGTTTCCAAAGTGGTTCCGTTTGGCGAAGGATATTCATCTTTTATGAAAGGCTGCGTAGTGGATATGCTGCATTTCCCGCTTGTGAACTGGAATGTTCCTGAAAACTTCCCGCTGATTGGCGGAAAGCACATTGAGTTCTTCAAATATATTTTCAACGTGGCGGATTCCGCAATTACAGTCGGCGCAGCTTTACTGTTGATTTTCAGGAAGAAGGCTTTTCCACATGGATTGGAATTTTAGTTCATAGAATAAAGAGCATAGAGCATAGAGCATAGAGCATAGAGCATAGAGCATAGACGAAATTAGTAAGTGCTGATGAAAGTTTTAAAAAAAATAACCTTCCTATTCCTGATACTTTTTGTGTTAGGAATTTTTTCTGTTTGGTTGGCCAACTTGACGGTTACCAAAAGTACCGCGAAATATGTCACTGCTGACCTCTCAAAACTTGGCGATCAAAAAGTGGGTCTGGTTTTGGGAACCAGCGAAAAAACCGGCAGAGGATACACCAATTACTATTTCAAATACCGCATCGACGCCGCCGAAAAACTCTATAAATCTGGAAAAGTGAAATACCTGATCGTAAGCGGCGACAATTCCCAAAAGAATTATAACGAGCCGGAAGATATGATGAACGCGCTCATTGCGCGCGGAATTCCGAAGGATAAAATCTACCAGGATTTTGCTGGTTTCCGTACTTTGGATTCGGTGCTTCGGGCCGAAAAAATTTTCGGGCAAAAATCCTTCATCATCGTTTCTCAAAAATTCCACAATGAAAGAGCAGTTTATCTTGCACGAAAAAACAATATCCAAGCTTATGGCTTCAATGCTGAAGACGTGAAAAAAATGGGCGGCCTGAAAACCAAAACCCGCGAATATTTAGCCAGGGTAAAGGTTTTTGTGGATTTGCTTTTCGAAGTGGATCCCAAGTTTGGTGGGGAAAAGGTTATGATTCCTTAATACGAATGATTACTTTTCCCATTTCACTCACACGCCTTCCAAACAGAATCATTCTCCGGAACCGGAGCGATAATTTCAAGATTTTCTTTGGTTACAGGATGCACAAACTCCAACTTTCTGGCATGAAGGTGGATTCCGCCATCTGGATTGGAACGTGCGGAACCGTATTTTAAATCGCCTTTAATGGGAACCCCAATTTTGGACAACTGCGCACGAATCTGGTGATGTCGACCGGTTTCCAAATCGATTTCCAATAATTGAAAATTATCCAACTCTTTAATTATCTGATAATTGAGAATAGATTCCTTCGCTCCCGGTGAGGGTTTCGGAAAAACGGTCGCTTTGTTGGTCTTTTCATTTTTCTGCAGATAATGAGTCAAACGCTGGTTTTGCGGAATCATTTCCTTTGGGACAATTGCCCAATACGTTTTCCTGATTTCCCGGTTTTTCACCATCTGCGTCAATCTCGAAAGCGCTTTTGAAGTTTTGGCATAAATCACCAATCCGGAAGTTGGCCGGTCAATCCTGTGAACCAAACCAAGGAATACGTTTCCTGGTTTTTGATCACGTTTTTTGATGAAATCCTTGATCAGCTCCAGCAGTGAAAAATCGCCGGTCTTATCACCTTGCACGAGTTGCCCCACTTTCTTATTGATGACGATGAGGTGGTTGTCTTCAAAAACGATTTGTGATTCGGTGAAGTTTCGGGATTCCTGCATGGATGAATTTTATGGCCTCAAAATTACGCTAAAAATTAAACTTTGGAAAATAGGTGACCTTGACATTTCTTTTAAAAAAAAACCGTATCAATATAGCTTTTCAAAGAAAAACTTCTGCGAGTCGAAAGCAATTTCTTCCACATTGATTTCGGATTTTTTGATCCAGACCGTTTCCGAGATTTCTGACAATTCCAGTTTTACTTCGAACTTTTCAGCAACCTCATATTCGTAAAAAAGGTCTAAAGTGTGGTAAGGAATGTTTTTGTATAGATAGATATTGGGCAAGCTTGCCAAATATTTGAGTTGGGAAACGTCAACACTAATTTTCATTTCCTCAAAAAGTTCACGCACACAGGTTTGTTCGGCATTTTCTTTCGGATCCACAAATCCTCCCGCTAAATCTAATTTTCCTTTTCGCGGTTCCTGATTTCTTCTGGTGAAAAGGATTTCATTGCCACAGCGGATTACCACTGCAACCGCACCTGCAACATTATGAAACAATACGTAGTCGCAATTAGAGCAGCTCCATTTCTTTTCGCCATCCCAGATCAGGGTTTTATGTCCGCATTTTGGGCAAAATTTCAGATCATCCATTCGCAACTCGGTTTCGCGGGTGGTAATTGATAATAACATCCCGAAGTTCTTCATTTTTCAAATGGGTGTAAATTTCTGTGGTGGCAATGCTGGAATGACCCAACATTTCCTGAATATATCTCAAATCTGCCCCATTTTGCAAAAGATGTGTAGCAAAGGAATGTCTGAAAGTGTGTGGCGAAATCTTCTTGCTGATGCCCGCTTTTTCGGCCAGTTCTTTGATGATGATAAAGACAATAACCCTTGACATGGCCGAGCCGCGGCTATTTAGAAAAAGGATGTCTTCAAAGCGTTTGTTGATCTTGTTTTTCATCCGAACATCCCGGATAAAATCCTTGATCAGTTTTGCGGTAAATTCAGCCAGCGGAACAAATCTGGTTTTATCGCCTTTTCCATCAATTTTTATGTAAAGTTCTTTAAAATTGATATTAGAAATCCGCATATCGATCAATTCGGAAACCCGCAAACCGCATCCGTACAGGACTTCTATCATGCAGTGGTTCCTTTTACCCAGATCAGTGGAAACATCAATGGCGTTGATGATCCTTTCCACATCGTGAAAACTAAGGGTATCTGGAAGGTAAAGCCCCAGTTTCGGGCCTTCCAGCAAAGTGGAAGGATTATCTTCCCGTATTTCATCTTCGGAAAGATAGTTGAAGAATGCTTTGATGGACGAAATCCATCTCGCCTGAGTGCGTTCGCTGAATTTTTGCTTCGAAAGCTGGAACAGGTATTCCTGGATATTTTCATAAGAAATATGAAGCGGACCGGTGTTTTCCAGATCCCGTTCGGAGTAATCACGGAGCTTTTTGATATCCCGTAGATAAGCATCAAGTGTGTTTTCAGAAAAGTTTCGTTCGAACTTCAGAAAATTCTCAAAGTCTTTAATTTTTTCATCCCAAGTCATTTTGTGTGTTTTTAATGGTTTTATGTCAAGTTTCTAGGTCAAGTCTTCATTAGATATTTTCAGTATTTCAATTCCATGATTTTTAAGAAATGCTATTCCGTCATTGTCAGAATATTCATCCACATAAACTATTTTCTTGATTCCGGCCTGCAAAACGAGCTTGCTGCATTCCTTGCAAGGCGAAAGGGTGAGATAAAGCGTGGCGTCTCTGGCGGATTGGGTGGATCCTGCCAATTTCAAAATGGCGTTGGCTTCTGCGTGCAAAACGTACCAATGGGTTTTTCCGGCATCATCTTCGCAACAATTTTCGAATCCGGAAGGTGTTCCATTGTAACCGTCGGAAATAATCATTCGGTCTTTCACGATCAGTGCTCCCACTTGCCGCCTTTTGCAATAGGACAGTTTTGCCCATTCCTTCGCCATTTTCAGATACGCGATGTCAAACTTGGTGATGATCATTAATCTTCGGGTATAAATTAAATCTACATGTTTCCATTTTTTATCGATGCTTTAGAAAGCCGGCTTTCTCTTTTCAAGAAAAGCTGCAACACCTTCTTTTTTGTCTGCCATTTCAAAAAGTTCACCGAAAGATTTGATTTCATTTTCAAACCCTGCATCGGTATCAGAAAGGTTCACCGCCGCTATTGCTTTTGAAATTGCCATCGGAGAGTTTCTGGAAATCGTGATGGCCAATTCTTTTGCTTTGGGTAAAAGTTCCTCCGGGCTGAAAACATCATTGACCAATCCGATTTCTTTCGCTCTTTGTGCGGAAATCATTTTTGCCGAAAAGATCATTTCATTGGCCAAACCTTTTCCTACCAACTTTGGTAAACGCTGTGTGCCACCATATCCCGGAATTAATCCCAGAGTCACTTCCGGCAGTCCGAGTTTGGCATTATCTGAAGCATAGCGAATGTGGCAGCTCATCGCCAGTTCCAAACCTCCACCTAACGCAAAACCATTGATCGCGGCAATCACGGGTTTATTCAGGTTCTCTATTTTATCAGTCATGCTTTGGTGACCTTTTGTGGCAAGTTCCTGCGCTTGTGCACTGCTAAAATCCGAAAACTCCTTGATGTCTGCACCTGCAACGAATGCTTTTTCACCACTTCCGGTGATAATCGCAGTGCGGATACTTGAATCTTTGGCGATTTGATCCACCGCTTCACTGAGTTCGGCAATGGTTTTCACATTGAGCGCATTCAGGCTTTGAGGACGGTTGATGGTGATCGTCGCAACGGGTCCTTCGGTTTCGAAAATGATATTTTCGTATGACATATATCTTTATTAGTATTGAATCGTTTAATATAATGCAAATTACTACTTTTTCCTGACAAGATAAAACCTTTTTAATTATTTGATGAACAATTGGTTTTTCAATGGGAAAATTCTGAATTTTGCGGAAAGTAGCGAATATTATTCCACAGCAAAAAAAGAAGAATCTTGCTTAATGGCAGGTTTCGTGATTTCCCTGCTGATGTTCGTTGGAATTATTATGAATGACTTTTAGTGCTTCCTTTTTAGGCGAAATTAAGGGTATTCCGATTTCCATTCCGCGAAGGATGAATAACCCACCCAGAATAATCATCATCACAGGGACTATTTTCAAGACTTTGATTCGAAATGCGTTGGTCATTAAGCTTCCCAGTAGCACTACCGAAAACATAAAGGGGAGCGTTCCCAAACCAAAAAGCGCCATGAAAACTGCACCCTTCCAGATTCCTCCTGCCGCCAAACTCGCGGTCAGTGCCATGTAAACCATTCCGCACGGTAGAAATCCATTGAGTATTCCGGTGGTAAATCTGGAACGGTAATCGGCTTTTTGCAGCAATTTTCCCAGATTCATTTTCAGCCGGTAAAGAAACTTGGACAGAAAAGGGATTTTAGAGGCGAAATCTTTACCCCCAAAAGAGAAAACCGCCATCACGATCAAAATAATACCCACGGCAATCGTTAAATATTGTTGAATTCCGGCCATTTCAAAACCTTGACCCACAATGCCTAAAATTGCTCCAAGAAGCGAATAGGTGAAGATTCTTCCGAACTGGTAAATCAAGTTTTGGAAGTAATAGTTGGTGGATTGCTTTTTGGTCAATCCCATCGACAATGCAATCGGTCCGCACATTCCTATGCAGTGAAATCCAGATGCGAAACCCAGTCCAATTGCCGAAATGATGAGTGTTAATTCCATAAAACGTCGTAATCCAACTGGAAGGGCTTATTGTTCTGCTTCCACTTTAGCATCAAAGTGTAAGATCCCTGTTTGAGAACTTTGGCAGGAATCAAAACCGAGTTGCCGCCATCCAGCGATAATTCCTTTTTCACATCCAGATTCTTGTCATCCGTCCTGAAGAGCACGAAGCTGATGTTCTTGTGGTCTGGATGCTCCGAGGCGGGAAAAGTGATTTTTATTCCGTCTTTAGTTTGCTGATAAACGGGTTTCTCTCCGAGTTGCTCGGCATTTTTCTTGGCGTCTATAACCGTTTGGTAAGCCAGTTCGTCTTCGTAATAGTTATCGGAAACCAGCTCGGAATTCTGTTTCCCGTTCGGGAAAACCAAAACCATAAACATGATAAACCCTATAAAAGCTGCCAATGCGATGGCAACGCCGTGTCCCCAATGAAAGTTCTTAAACATTGATTATTAAAATTGAATTTTAAATGGCCCCTCAAAATAAGTATCGAAAGAGTCCAAAAGTTTTCCGGATTCGTCATAAACGCCTATTTTCACGTTCTGTTTTGAAAGTTTGATCTCTTTCTCCGGGAATGAAATATTTACTGTTCCTCTGATCATGTCGTCCTTCTTCATTAAAATGGTTCCAGATTCGCTCAGGGAAATTTCACCGTGTTGCGGTTCAATGACTTTGATGGTCACCTTCTGGTCCTTATTGGATTTATTTAGGAAGGTATAATTGTAGGTATTGGTAATCTTGCCGTCTCTCACGAAATAAGATGCTCCTGCCGGTTTGATGAATTTGGCTTCCATGGAACCTCTGTTTCCCAGCAAGAATCCAAGGAATGCGACCATCAGTATCAAAACCGCGGTATATGCTTTCATTCTGGAGGTAAATTTGAACGGCACCTCCTTTTCAATTTCATCTTCGGTTGCGTAGCGGATCAGTCCTTTTGGCAATCCTACTTTCACCATCACCTCGTCACAGGCATCAATACAGGCGGTACAATTCACACACTCCAGCTGTTGGCCGTCTCTGATGTCGATTCCGGTCGGGCAAACCACCACGCACTGATTGCAGTCAATACAGTCTCCTTTTCCGGCTGCTTTTCGATCTTCGCCTTTTCTCCATTTGGCCCGGTTTTCTCCCCGTTTAAAGTCATAATACACATTGATCGTTTGCTTATCAATCAGTACACCCTGCAATCTGCCATAAGGACAAACCAAGGTACAAACCTGCTCACGGAACCAGGCGAATGTGAAGTAGAAAGCCGCCGTGAACAAAATCATGACCATGAAATTGGTCAAATTCACGAAAGGTCCTTCCTGCATGATTCTGAAAACTTCTTTGTAACCCACGATGTACATGAACATCCAATGCGTGATGACCAGCGAAATAAGAATGTAAATTCCCCATTTAAGGAATCTTTTCCAGATTTTTTCGGCGTTCCATTCCTGTCGGTCAAGTTTCATCTGTTTGTTTCGGTCTCCTTCAATCGCGTATTCAATTTTTCTGAAAACCATTTCCATGAAAATGGTTTGCGGACAAATCCAACCACAAAAGATCCGACCAAAAACCACGGTAAACAGAATAATGAAAACAATGGAGGTAATTGCGCCCAATGCGAGGATAAAGAAATCCTGCGGATAAAAAGGTTGCCCCAAAATAAAGAATTGCCGATCCAAAATATTGATCAACAACAGTGGATTTCCGTGAATTTTCACGAAAGGCAACACAAAAAACACTACAAGTAAAAGAATCGCGACAAGTGTGCGGTAATTGGTGTACTTTCCACTGGGCTTTCTAGGGAAAACCCACTTTCGCTTTCCGGTTTGATCCATAGTTCCTACGGAATCCCTGAAAGTTTCTGCCTCGATTACCTGTCCTTCGCCGCCCATTAATTCTTCGCGGTAAGATTGCTGCTCGTCTGCCATTTGTTCTTTTGCATTAAAAAAAGAAAACACGCTCCATATCCCTTGATTTAAAAGATACCGAAACGTGTTTCCCTATATGTGTATATTTAAGTGTTATTTCTCCCAGTGAGCGACTGTTCCTTGTGGAGCAGCACCACCTTGAGCAGGAGTAATTGGTTGTACTTCTTGGTTAATGTGATAGACATAAGCGGCCACATTTTGAATATCAAATCCGGTTAAAACTCCATTTTTTCCCCATGCCTGCATCGCAGGATTGTTTGGCGAACCGTTTTCAACCACGTGAAAAACATTTTTGAAAAGCGTTTTTTCCGGTTGGTTGATCCAGGAATTATCGGTCAGGTTTGGCCCGATTCCTCCTTTCCCACCTTCGCCGTGACAAGAAACACAGTTGGTCTTGAAGACCTCTTCACCTGCCGCAATATTGTCTGGTGAATAAGTTGCATTCTCTATTGTTGGTGGCGGAGTGTTCTTGATATATTCGGCAATACTTGCGGTTTGCGCTTTGTATTCCGCATCGTACTCAGAAGTTTGGTGTGCGAAATCAGTGAAGGAATAAGCAAGAATATAAACGATGCAATATGCAACCCCAAACCAGAACAGTCCAAGCCACCATTTTGGCAACTGGTTGTCTAGTTCCATAATTCCATCAAAACCGTGGTCAATCAGGATGTCTTTTTCTTCAGTGTTTGACTGCTTTTGGAATGCACTCTGATAAAGCCCTTTGAAATAAGGAGTTTTCCTTAGTTCCAGATATTGAGCTTTCTCTGCTTGGTTCAATTTTGAGAATTTTTGGTTCTCAATCAAGTCCCCAATCGCATGATGGATTAAGGCCAGAATCACACTGATTACCGCAGTTCCCCAGAAGTAAGGAGAAGTGAGGAATGAAGTGCTCTGCACAAACATGAAGTACACAATGAATAAAATCACTAGTATTACAAGAATTGTAATATATACGGGTGTTCTCTGTTTCATAATAGTTAATTTTTTAAAAATTAAAGTTTACCGGCGGTACCGTCGTCTTCATCATGTTCGTCATCGATGTTGTCGTCGTCCAAAGGAGCGTTCGCAGCATCATCGTAATATTTTTTCGGGCGGGAGAATACAAAGTAAAGAATCCCCAGAAAAAAGATGATGAAAAGAAGTAGGGCAATTGTCTGAAGCAGACCTGCGTTCTCACCGTTTGACAATATGTCCCTAAAACTTTGCGGTATCATTCGATTTGTACTTTAATTATGAATTAGTTTGTGCTTGCAGTTTTTATTTCAGTTGTTTTAATGTCTGTACCGAGCCTTTGCAGATAAGCGATCAAGGCAATGATTTCCTTTTTCTCCAGCGGAGTGAAGTTAGCCGGATCTGCCGCTTTTCTCTCTTCATATGCTTTTTTCACGTCAGCTGCTTCAGAGTAAATCTGTTTCACGATGTGAGCTGCCTGATTATCTGCCCATTGATTGGCTGAATCAATTTCCGCTTGTGTGTAAGGAACATCGAAAACATTCTTCATCAATTCAATTTTAGCGACCATTTTGCTTCTGTCCAAATCATTGGCAATCAACCAAGGGTAACGTGGCATGATGGAACCTGCCGAAGTAACTCTTGGGTTCAGCATGTGTTTGTAATGCCATGAACTTGGGTTTTTGCCACCTTCTCTGTGCAAATCCGGACCGGTTCTTTTGGAACCCCAAAGGAATGGACGGTCATAAATAAATTCACCCGCTTTGGAATATTGCCCGTTTTTACCATTAAATCTCACCACTTCATCACGGAACGGACGAATAACCTGGGTGTGACAAGCATTACAACCTTCTCTAATATAAAGGTCCCTACCTTCTAATTCTAATGGCGAATAAGGTTTCACGGCAGCAATGGTCGGTACATTATCCTTTATCGTCAAAGTCGGAACAATTTCCACAAAACCACCGATTGCTACTGCAACGAATGAAAGCACTGTCAACAAAGTAGGCATTCTTTCAATCCACAGGTGAAGTCCTTCTCCTTCTTTTCTTTGATTGCTGATTTTTGCCAATGCCGGCGCTTCCGCAGGAACTTCTTTCTGGAATGAACCACTTCTCACCGTTGCAATTACGTTGATTGCCATCAAAATTGCACCGGTAATATAAAGCAATCCACCCACAAATCGCATTTCATAATAAGGGATAATCGCGGTCACGGTATCCAGCCAGTTTTTGTAAACCAAGGTTCCGTCTGGATTGAATTGCTTCCACATCAAACCTTGGGTAAATCCGGCGATATATAAAGGAACCGCATAGAAAATAATTCCCAAAGTTCCCAACCAGAAATGCCAGTTTGCCAGCTTGGTTGACCACAGCTTTGTTCTCCACATAATCGGCAGTAGATAATAAATCATACCGAAAGTCATGAAGCCATTCCAACCAAGGGCGCCAATATGAACGTGACCAATTACCCAATCGGTAAAGTGGCCGATTTTATTTAAAGTTTTAGTGGCCAGAACCGGACCTTCGAAAGTCGCCATACCATAGCAGGTTACCGCTACCACAAAAAATTTCAGTACCGGATTTTCTCGAACCTTGTCCCAAGCTCCTCTTAGAGTAAGGAGTCCGTTCAACATTCCTCCCCAAGACGGAGCAATCAGCATGATAGAGAAACCTGTTCCCAAAGCTTGTGCCCAACCCGGAATTGCAGTGTACTGCAAATGGTGTGGACCTGCCCAAATATAAACGAAAATCAATGACCAGAAATGGATGATCGATAATTTATACGAGAACACAGGTCTGTCTGCTGCTTTTGGAAGGAAGTAATACATCAACCCGAGGATTGGAGTCGTCAACACGAATGCTACCGCATTGTGACCATACCACCATTGAACCAAAGCATCTTTAACTCCAGCATAAGCGGAATAGGATTTCCAGCCCGTAAATGATAATGGAACTTCTAAGTTATTAAAGATATGCAACATGGCGATCGCAACCCAAGTTCCAAGGTAGAACCAAATGGCTACATACAGGTGACGAACCCTTCTGTTGATGATCGTCATGAACATATTGATACCAAAGATCACCCAAATCACCGTAATCAGAATATCGATTGGCCATTCATGCTCAGCATATTCTTTTGAAGTATTGATCCCCAAAAAGAAGGTGATCACTACCGCAACGATCATCAATTGCCATCCCCAGAAGTGAATCCACGAAAGCGTATCGCTCCACATTCTTGTTTTCAGAAGTCTTTGCAGCGAGTAATAAGCTCCGGCAAAGAAACCGTTACAAACAAATGCGAAAATTACCGCACTGGTATGAATCATCCTGATACGTCCAAAACCGAATGCCCCATGCGAATTGATTAAACCCTGCAAATTTCCGCTCTGCAAACTTTTGATGGTGACATCATCGGTTCCAAGGAAATATTCAGGAAGCTCCGGATAGAAAAGCATCAAAGCTGCGGTAAGTCCGAATAAGAAGCCGATAATCCCAAAGATTACGGTCGCATAAAGGAACGCGCGCACAATGCCGTTGTCATAACTAAACTTTTGTGTTTCCATATAAATTAATCACTTTTTTCTACTGTATCTTTTTTTTGATCCTCCTCATTCACCTCACTTGATTCCTTTTCCTCCTTGATAAGCTCATTATCGAGTAAAATGCGCACTGCCGGCGATTCGTCATCCTCAAACTGTCCCTTTTTTGCATTTACAATAAAAATGATCAAGAAGACTACAGCCAACGTAACGCTGCACAAAATCATCAAATAAAGTATATCCACGCCGCTGCAAATTTAAAAATAATGTGGCTCAAAAATAGCCAAAAATTATGATTTTATTCAAAGACTGTTAATTATTGTTAATTTAAAACCCTTCTAAATAAGAAACCATATTACTACCGTTTGATTCTGAAATATTTAATGCTTCGGTACCATGTGGCAGCAGAAGTGAACGCCACCACCGATATTGAACTTATCGGCATCAGAATCGCTGCGAAAAGCGGTGAAACATATCCTGCCACCGCAAAACTTACCCCTATCACGTTATAAAACAAACTGATCGCAAAAGTCATTTTTACAATGGTCATCGCGTCCTTTGAAAATTGCAGATACTTATGAAGATCCACCACTTTCTCGCCGGACATGATGACATCCGATGATGGGGTGAATGAATTGGTGTCATCTGCAACTGCAATCCCAATATTGCTCTGCTTCAATGCTCCCGCATCGTTTAAGCCGTCTCCCAGCATCGCAACTTTTTGATTGCTGTCCTGCAAGTTTTTGATGTAGTTCAGCTTATCTTCCGGACTTTGGTTGAATGCCATTCCTTCCACATTCGGAATCATGGTTTTCAGCATTTTTTCTTCTGATGAATTGTCACCGCTCAGAATATGGATTTTGTAGCCATAAAGCCTTTTGAATAAAGATTTTAAATTTTCTCGGTATTCATTCTTAAAAATAAATTTCCCCAGAAATTCGTCATTTTTTCCGATATGGACCGCCGTTTCCAAATTCCTGGATTCCTGCCCGACCAAAGTCGAAGAACCAATTTTGTAAATCGTGCCACGAACAGAAGCTTCATACCCTTTTCCTGGAATTTCCTTAAAATTCTCAACCGGAAAATACCCGTCTTCAATCTCTAAGAAGTCATATAGCGCTTTTGATAAAGGGTGGTTGGAATTTTTGACCAGACTTTTGATGTTCTGCAGGTCAAATTCCTGAAGGGGCGCTCCTTCATATTTAATGTCTGCTCTTTTCTGATGGGTGATCGTTCCGGTTTTGTCAAAGACCAAAGTTCCGATCTTTGAAATTTTCTCGATGGTCAAAGCATCTTTCACGTAAAATTTGTTCCGTCCCAAAATCCGCATCACATGACCAAAAGTAAAGGGAGCAGATAGCGCCAATGCGCATGGACAGGCAATAATCAGAATTGCGGCAACCACCTGAAACATTTTCTCGAAATCTACCTGGATCCAGTAAATACCTGAAATTAAAGTGATTCCCAAAATAACAAAGGTGAAATATTTGGAAATATGGTTGGTCAGCGTATCCAGTCCTGTTTCGTGTTTTTTAAAAGCTTCCTTATTCCAAAGCTGGGTCAAATAGCTTTGATTCACGGTTTTAATGACCTCCAGTTCCAGCGCGGAACCCATCTGTTTTCCTCCTGCAAAAATTTTGTCGCCCGCCGTTTTCGGAATGGAGGCACTTTCACCGGTGATAAAACTGTTGTCGATATTTCCTTCGCCATTGATCAAAATGGCATCAACCGGAATAATTTCCTGATTTCGAACCATAATCCGGTCACCCACCTTTAACTCTGAAAGTAAAATATTTTCCTGTTTTCCGTTAAAATCGACCTTAGTGACTGCAATTGGATAAAATGATTTGTAATCTCGGTCGTAAGAAAGTGCGCTGTAAGTTCTCTTCTGGAATAATTTCCCCATCAGCATAAAAAACAAAAGACCGCACAACGTGTCAAAATATCCCGCACCATAATCGGTCAGTACTTCATAAATACTTCTTCCGTAAAGCATTAAGATTCCCAACACAATCGGCACGTCGATATTCACAATCTTATGCTTCAAGCCAAACCAGGCCGATTTGAAATAATCTGAGGCAGAATAAAATACCACCGGTGTCGCCAATAAAAACATGATGAACCGGAAAAGGCTCTTGTATTTGTCAAACCAAAAATCGCTGGTTCCCATCACTTCTGCCGCATATTCCGGATAGGAAAAAAACATTCCGTTCCCGAAAGCAAATCCTGCAATCGCCCATTTGATCAATAAAGTTTTGTCATAGGATTCCTCTTTCTTTTCGGCGGTCTCTAAATTAATGACGGGTTTGTAGCCTAAATTGGTAAGGAATTTCGCGAGTTCACTCAGCTTCAGTTCTTTTTGGTTAAAAGAAATCTGAACAGTCTTGCGGGTAAAATTAACCTGTGAATAATTGATATTGGCATTCAAATTCTGAAGACTTTCCAGCAGCCAAATGCAGGACGAGCAGTGAATGACCGGAATTTTTAAAGTCACCAAACTGGTGTTCCCCTCCGAAAAATCAGTGACTTTATCGAAAATTTCGGGCGCGTCGAGATAATCAAACTGGGAAATATTTTCGTCATCCGGTCGAATTCCTGAACGTTTATTGAGCTCATAGAAATTCCCCAAATCATGGATGTTCAAAATTTCATACACCGACTTGCAGCCCACGCAGCAAAAGACCTTCTCATCGAAGGACACCCGTTCTTTCGATAAATCCTGACCGCAATGAAAACAATTTTCCGCCAATTTAAGTAAAATTTTAACAGGCAAAATTATGACAAATAAATTTGTGCTTCGGGTTTAATTGTCCTATTTTTGCTGATAAATGTCATAATATGTCACTTGAAAAACAAACCCTTATTGAAGAGAGTCTGAAAAGTACTTTTAATGAAGAATCGTTTAAAAACACGCTCTCGGCAGCTGATTTCGAAAAATACTTGTCATCTCGACAATTCTTGAAATTCCATAAAGGCGAAACCATTTTTGAAGATGGTGAAATGGCCAAAGGTGTTTATCTCATTAAAAATGGAACTGCAAAACTCTCCAAATTGGGCGTTTATGGCAAAGAACAAATTCTCCGCTTCATCAAAGAGGGCGACTTAATCGGATACCGCTCCATCCTTTGTGGCGAAGATTTCCAGGCAAAGGCAGAAGCGATGACCGATCTGGAAACCTCATTTCTTCCGTCTGATGTTTTCCTGCATTTATTGGAGGTAGATTCCAAACTCTCATTCGTAATGCTGCAGAAAATCGCTTTCGAATTGGGGGAATCTTCAAATACCGTGACTTTCCTGGCACAAAAAACCGTGAGAGAACGGCTGGCGGAAATCCTTTTGCTGCTGGAGCAGAAATTGGGAACTGATCCTGAAGGATTCATCAAAATATCATTAACCCGCGAAGAAATCGCAAACATCATTGGAACCGCCACAGAAAGTGCGATCCGCCTTATTTCTGAATTTAAGCAAGACGGATTAATAGAAGTTGAAGGCCGCCTTATCAAAATCCTGAATCATGAGAAGTTGATTAAGCTCGGTCACGTTGTCATATAATTAATTGGTGGGAAATACTAATTAATATTGCCTTAAAGCTGGTTGAACTGATCTATTTCGGGTTTGTTATTTTAAGAATGCAGCCGAAATGAAGTTTTTTCCAATTGCCAAATTTATTATTTCCCAATTCCATTATTCATTTTTAATAAATCATTATTACTTACCCCAAAATGAGCGTACATTCCGAAATCAAAAAAATAACCACCGAGACTTTGCGAAAAATGAAATTCGACAAAGAAAAGATCACTATGCTCACCGCTTATGATTTCACGACTGCTAAAATGGTGGACGCAGGCGGAGTTGATGCCATTTTGGTGGGCGATTCCGCATCAAATGTAATGGCGGGCTACGAAACCACTTTGCCCATTACTTTGGACCAGATGATTTACCACGCTCAATGCGTAATCCGCGGAGTTGACCGAGCGTTGGTCGTGGTGGATTTGCCTTTTGGCAGTTACCAGTCCAATCCCGAAAAAGCGCTGGAATCCGCAGTAAGAATCATGAAGGAATCCGAAGCACACGCCATAAAACTCGAAGGTGGAAAGGAGGTGGAAAAATCCATCAAAAAAATCGTCAATGCAGGAATCCCGGTGATGGGACATTTGGGATTGACCCCACAATCCATTTACCAATTCGGAACCTATAAAGTGCGTGCAAAAGAGGAGGAAGAAGCCGAAAAACTCATCAGCGATGCCAAACTTTTGGAAGAACTGGGCTGTTTCTCTGTAGTTTTGGAAAAAATACCCGCGGCTTTAGCCAAAAAAGTTACAGATAGTGTTTCCATTCCAACCATCGGAATTGGAGCCGGACCACATTGTGACGGGCAAGTTCTCGTGTACCACGACATGGTGGGAATGAACAAGGATTTCTCGCCGAAATTCCTGAGGAGATACCTGGATTTATATACCGAAATTACCGGCGCGGTTTCCCAATATGTGAAGGATGTGAAAAGCACGGATTTCCCTAACCAAGAAGAGAGTTACTGATGAAAAAGGATACCGCGCTCATTCAGGGAGTTTTATCCATCGCGGCATTGATTTGTCTGGTGGTGGGATTTTTCAACCTTTTGTCTCCCGAACTCAACGATTTATTGTTCCACAAGGTTTTCTACGTTTTGATCGGTGCCAGTTTCTTTTTGCAGGCCCCGATGTTGGCAAACAGGAATTTCCTATATCCAATGTATTTGGCGGCAATTCTTTGCGTGATCGGCGCATTTGTTCCGGCCGGATCATCGTTTTCTTCAGTGAAAACAATCGGACTTTTTGCAGGAGTGATTTTGTCTTTGTTTAATAGACCGAGAATGCAGAAGTAACATTTTTTCAAACGGATTTTTCGAAGTAATTGCATCATTTTTTTCCTAAATTTTCACCATGCAGGAAATCATCATTTGCCTCGTCGCTCTACTCGCTTCCGGACTTACTTTCTTTTCGGGATTTGGTTTGGGAACGATTCTGCTGCCAGTTTTCGCACTTTTTTTTCCGGTGGAGATCGCCGTGGCTTTGACGGCGATCGTGCATTTCCTCAACAATGTCTTTAAATTCTTTCTAGTCGGAAAAAACATCGATAAACAGGTCCTGTTGCATTTCGGGATTCCGGCAATTGCGGCTGCTTTCTTGGGTGCATTTCTCTTGAATTATCTTTCGGAACTAAAGCCGATTTTCGAATATAAGCTTTCAGGAAAAACTTTTGAAATCACCGCAATCAAAGTGATCATCGCATTTTTACTGATTTTCTTCTCCCTTTTTGACCTGCTTCCCAAGTTGAAAAACCTGGAGTTTAATAAAAAATACTTGCCCATCGGTGGATTATTAAGCGGTTTTTTTGGTGGCCTTTCCGGAAATCAAGGCGCTTTGCGTTCTGCATTCTTGATTCGGGTAGGTTTGACGAAAGAGTCGTTTATTGCGACCGGTATCGCGATTGCATGTTTGATCGATATTTCCCGACTATCAGTGTATGCCGAAAACATCAGCAATCACCACGAATCCCTCAATTGGAACCTCGTGATTCTCGCCACTCTTTCCGCTTTTATCGGAGCCTATTTCGGCAATAAAATGCTGAAGAAAATGACGATTTCCTTTTTGCAGAAATTTGTTGCGATCGCTCTGATCATCTTCTCGGTCTTTTTGGGAATAGGGATTTTGTAAATTTCAGTATTTCCCCGACTTCAAAATCTCCTCAAAGTAATTCACCAGCAAGACCCTTTCAGCTTTCGTCAGATTGGCTTCCGAATGCTGCGCAATGTATCCCGGCATCGGCATGGAATAACTCTTGATGGATTTTGCCGAATTCTCGAGCATGCTTTTCTTTAAATCTTGATTGTAATTCGCCCACTCCGAAAAATTCAAATGTTCTCTGCCTTCATTGATATGGTGTTTGATGGACCAGGAAATTGGTGCAACAAAAGCATATTTCGGATAAACAGTCTCGTTGGAATGACAATCGTAACAAGCTTTTTTCAGAATTTCTTGCACATTTTTAGGCGTTTGAAAAACGGACACAAAATTTATCTTTTGATCGATGGGTTTATTGGTTCGGTCAACCGGGATGAATTGGATCAGCGCAATTACAATCAAAAACCAATAAACAATATTCAAAAAGGTTTTCATTTAGATTTAATATTTTTCGGCACAGTGTCGGTGGGAGTTGCAGGCAATTGCGGAGTGGTTTCCGGTCCGTCCTTTTTGGGATTCAGATTCCAGATCTCGCGAATTTCCCACAGCGGTCGAATATCTATTTTCTTTTCAAAAACATACACCTCTTCCGCAAATTCATTGTTTTCAAAATCGGCAGTGTCCCAACTTCCGTTTTCATTATTGTCCACCAAAATCCTCAATTGGTATTTTCCGGGTTTTACCGCATTGAAGGTTTGCTTGGTTTCCTTTCCAAATTTGGAATAGGCCACATCTCCTGTTTCGTTCAGCATCTGCAACCAAAAATGATGAGTGGGCGCATTTTCCAGCGTCACGAAAAACGTACCGTAATTTTCAGTTTTATCTGTCTGAAAATCAAAACGGTAAGATTTTGCATTGCTTTCAAAAAAGGAGGAAACGGTTTCTTTCGGTACCGTCAAAGAGTATTTTTTTCCTTCCTTAAAATTGGATGAAAGCCTTATTTCAAAAGGATTTTTCTCGGATACTTTTGCGGTAAATTCTTGCTGGATGCTGTCTGAAACCAGTTTCCATTTTTCGGGCTGAATTTTATCCACGTAATAATTCGAGCTGAATACGAAGTCTTGGTTGGGTGGCAGCAGATTTCCTTTTGCATTAGAAAGTGTCATCTCATTCTTTGCATTGAACCGGTAAAACATGGAGGCTGAATCTTTCTTTACCCCATTGTCATAAGCAAATTTCAGATTTTCACTTTGGGTAATTCCCAGGTTTTCCTTTTTCGCATCAAACCAAATATATAGGGAATCGGATTTTGGAACATGGGTGACTTGGTAATTTTCTGGTCTGTTTCCTTTTGCAGTTACTTTCACTTCATCCGGATTTCCTTCAAAAAGCATCAGGATTCCGCCCGGAACTTCCTTCATTTCAGTATATCTCACCTTTTTTTTGGAGGGAAAAAGATCTATTTTTAACCCCGAAATGCTTTGATTCAAATCCAATTCTTCCTTGAGGAAACCCACACTTTCCTTACCCGCATCAAAAACCGAATTCGAATTGGCATCTTCAAACGCCAAAATCCGGTATTTTCCCGGCGACAGGTAATTCAGTTCAAAATAACCGTCCGGATCCGCTTTGGTAATGTAGTAGGGTTTTTGCCGGTAATTCATGGTATCTTTTACTTGATAAAGTCCCACGACCAAACTTTTTTCATCTGCTTTCGCATCCTTATTGGGAATTAAGGTTTTTACTTCGCCACTGATGTATAAATCGTCGATTTTCTCACCGGTCGAAAACGCGAAATTATAATATTTAAGGGCGTTGCCTTCATTATTATCCACGATGGCATTCCCGAAATTGAAATTATAGGTCGTGTTGGCTTGAAGCATTTCATCCCACTTAATCAGCAAGTATTTATTCGCCACTCCGGAGGGAAGAATTTTCTTGATTTTGATCGGCGGAGAAATAATGAGGTTTTTATTGATTTCTTTCAGCGTGATGTACTCATCAAAATCAATGCGGAGTTCCCTGATGTCTATCGGAACACTGATTCTGGCGGAGTCTATATTGCTTCCCACCACTCTCGGTGGAATCGTGTCTTTGTTGCCGCCAACCGGCGATCCGACTCTGGCACACGAAAACAATAACCAACTGAATATAAAAAGAAGAAGTATTCTCTTCATTGATAAATTTTGAACAAAAGTAAGAAATTATTCGCTGTAAGAATCGGGATTTCCTTGCGGATTCGCTTTCCGCAAACTGTCATTTTCGTTCATTTCTTTGCGGAATTTTTGCATTTCATAAGGGAAATTTTCAAACAGTCCGGAAAGCGTCAATGCGGAATAAACCTTACTGGAATATTTATTTCCGATGGCCACAATGGTCACTTTCGATTTTAGCAAATGTCCGAAAACCGAGTTCGTTCCATGCCACCATCCGTTGTGGTAGGTCAATTTCTCATTCGCATCGAAAACCTTCATCCGGAAACCGATACCGTAATTATTTACTCCCGGCCTTTCATTGCTGTGCGGTTGGAAGACCAAATCGTACAAATCATGCCGAAGGAAGTTTTTCGCATACATCGCTTTGGAAAAATTCAGCAAATCTCTCGGCGTGGTATAAACATTTTTATCGCCGTAAATCAAATCCAGCCGGTCATAGGGATAAACTTTCGGTCCACGTTGGTAAAAAGATTTGGCAGCAGTCGGGATATCTTTCTCTTGAAAAATGTAGGTGTTTTTCATTTTTAAAGGTCGAAATACAATTTGCTGCATCGCCTCCGGAAAAGGCATTCCTGATACTTTTTCGATAATCAAAGCAAGGAGCGCGAAATTCGTGTTGCAGTATTCAAATCCCGTGTCGGTATCGCGGGAAAGATCCGGTTTGTACCGAATCAGCATCCGGAGCATATCCTGATTGCTGATGAATTTTTTGGAAAGTTCAGCCGGTTTCGGTTCTATTTTTTCTATGAAATACTCATATTTCGGCAAACCGCTTCTTTGGGTTAAAAGATTGAAAACCGTGACTTTAGGATAAGGAAAATCCGGAATGAATTTAGTGACATGGTCATAAAGACCAATCTTTCCGCCTTCCACCAATTTCAAGGTTGCCATGGCGGTAATCGGTTTGGAAACGGAAGCCACATGAAGCGGAACATTCGCCGTGATGGGTTCCCCATTTTGGTCCTGACCGAATCCACGGTAGTTTTCGTATAGAATTTGATCGCCTTTCGCCACCAAAAATCCACCCCACAAATCACCTTTTTCCCAAACATTTTCATAATATTTTCTAATTACGGAAACAATGGAATCCCGGTTTTCGAGTTGCTCGTCTTTGCGACTGAAGACATCGTCCAGATCAATATTTCCGAAATTGGGCAACTCGGTTTTTGAGCTCGATTCGGAGTCATTGTTCGCGGAATCCTTTTTACAGGAAAGAAGTACAAAATTGAATAGGATGAGCACCGAAATGCTTTTGAGAAACTTCATCTGAAAATTTTGGGGTCAAAAATCTCCGCAAGTTAAGAAGTTTTCAGAGAGTTTTTTAGGACTGAAGTCATAAAGATTTGTTAAGAAACGGCAAACTCCGCCAAAATTTTATCCACAATCACCTGAGCCAACTTTTCCTTGCTTTGGATCGTCCAACCCGCAATATGGGGGGTCACGATTACTTTTTCTGAATTCAAAAGAAACTTCAGATCCTCATTTTCATGGTTGCCGGGTGAAGAAGGAGCATCCAGATTTTCAAAAGATGCCTTTTCATATTCAAGGACATCCAGCGCCGCGCCTTTTATCTTTCCTTTTTTAATGGCTTCAACCAGATCTTTGGTTTTCACATTTTTTCCCCGCGCCGTGTTCACGAAATAGAAATCTTTTTTCATCGCCGAAATGAATTCTTCATCGATCAAGTGGTGAGTTTCCGGAGTTATCGGAGTATGCAGACTTAAAATATCAGTTTCATTTTTGAGCGTTTCCAGCGAAACCTGGGTTCCTGATTCATCTGAAAGATTAGGCAAGATATCATGAAAAATAACATTCACACCAAACCCGGAAAGCCTTTTTGCAACTGCTTTTCCCATATTTCCGTAACCAATGATCCCGAATGTTTTCCCCTTCAGTTCGTCACCGCGGTTTTCCTCACGCCTCCAGATTCCGCTTTTCACCTCATCGGACGCAATGAACAACCGGTTCATCAGAATCAGCAACATTCCCAGAACGTGTTCCGCAACTGAATCACGGTTTCCTTCCGGTGAACTGATCACTTTTATGCCTGAACTTTTAGCAAAATCAACATCGATATTTTCCAGTCCCGCTCCCACTCTTGCAATGAATTTGAGATGGGTCGCGTGTTCCAGAAAGTTTCTGTCGATGGGGATCCTGCTTCTGATAATGATTCCATCATAATTTGAAATCTTTTGCAGAACTTCATCATAAGGTGAATCAAAATCTTCCTCGAACTCAAAACCTTTCGGAGAAAGCTGTTCCGTAATTAAAGGATGGTTTTTGTCCAGTAGCAGTACTTTCATGCTGATGCAAATTTATCGATTTTGGTACTGTATTATTCTTGGAACAGTTTGCGCAATTCCACCGAATCCATCGGTTTCATTCTTCCGGATAGGATCAACGAAAGTTCCTTTCGCCTCAAAGCGGCTGCAAATCTGGATTTTTCCACTTCTGTTTCGGGCTCCATCTGTGGAATCGGAATGGGCCGGTTGAATTCATCCACTGCCACAAAAGTGTAGATCCCTTCATTGGTGTGGATTTTCCGCTGATTAATCGGGTCGTCTAACCACACATCCACATAAATCTCCATGGAGGTTGAAAAAGCTCTGGAGACTTTGGATTCCAAAACCACGATGCCGCCTTCCGGAATGGGTTCATTGAACGAAACATGATTCACAGAAGCAGTGACCACTCTTCTTTCGCAGTGTCTGGCTGCTGAAATCGAAGCGCACCGGTCCATTTTTGCAAGCAGTTCGCCGCCGAAGAGATTCCGCAAAGAATTGGTTTCGTTGGGCAGCACGATATTCGTCATGACGGTCAGGGATTCTGACGCTTTTTTTATTTTTCCCATTGAGTTCTAAGGTGTTTTGAACATTTCATTTTGTCACCTGATTTTCAGGTGCAGTTACAGGATTCGCATGGAGGTCGGCATGAATGGAATCGGTATTGATTTTCGGGGAATCCACTTTCACAGGAGTTTTCACCAGCTTCTTTTGGGGTTTCTGATCCGGAATTTTGTCGAAAGATTTCTTGCCAAAAATAAATTCGGGTTGGGTTATTCCAAAATAGGTAATGGCCCCGATTCCTATCAGCAAGGTCAAAACCCACCATCGGGAACTATTGAATTGATAGGCGCTTTTCTCAGGATTTTTCTTGGTTTTGGGTTTTGGGTTCTTGATCTCAGAAATGTTGATCTGTTCCAGTCCATAAAAATCCGGCGAAAGATGCGCGGTCCTTAATCCCGAAAAATTGATTTTTTCGTCATTCAAGAAAAATGTCCCGAGATGCTCCACCGCAAGCGTTTTCTCTTTGTACAAAGTCCCGTTCCAGTAATTGATCATTTTCCTGACCTCAATTTCCGCATCAATCTGCGGGATTTTCTTTTCCGCTGAAACATAACTCGGAAAGTCTGTGCTTTCCCACTCGAAATCCGTCGTGAAAGCTATTTCACTTCCTGGAGGCAGAATATGCGCTGCATCCTGATCCACCTTTGCATTGGCATTTTTCAAATAAAAGGTTCCGAAACCACTGATGGAAGTGGCGCCATTTTGCCGCAGCGAATCGAGAATGAGGGAAGAAAGTTTCATACCATGGCAAATTTATGTTTTTTGCGGACTTTATCAAAATAAAAAAAGACCGCATTTCCGCAGTCTTCTTCTAGGATTAGATCTCAATTACTTTGCAAATTTCACCAATCCAGTTCCGGAAACCATTTTGATTTTACGGAGATTCCCGCCGGTTTTCAGGATCTATTGGAATAAAATACTCATCCCAAACAAAAAGTTGATTCCTGCCTGTGAAAAATAAATCGGTCCATCCCACACATAACCATTATTGACATATTTTTTGTTAAACAGATTATTGACCAGCAACTTAAAATCAACAGGGGTCCTATTTAGGTTTAAGGTATATTTCGCGTTAAAATCGGCGAGGAAATAATCGGGAAGCTTTAGATTTTCGGCATGGGTGTTGTCCAAAAATTGGCTTCCAACATATTGATTTTGAATTCCTAAACTAAAATTTTTACTCGGACTGAATTGGAGCAGAATATTTCCGATGACGTTTGGTGAAAAAGAAATTGGAGTATTCCCCAGATGTTCAATCCCGGAATCGGTTTCGTTTTTGAAATCTTTGTTTTCATTTTTGCTTAAAGTGAGATTTCCCGAAAGGTTCCACTGCTCAGAAATTTTCGCCATTGCGCCAAGTTCAATTCCCATTCTGTAACTTTTACCGGAATTCACGCGGATAAATTCGCCCACATTATTGATTTGCCCGTTCAAAACCAGCTGATTCACATAATTCATATAGTACAGATTCGTGGTGAACGAAAAATCCCCGAACGATTGCTCAATTCCCACCTCGTAATCGTGGAGTTTTTCCGGTTGGGTTTCCGGATTGGCAAACAGGTCGTCGCGGTTCGGCTCCCGGTGTGCGTGTGCATAGGAAAGAAAGATTTTTCCATGTGGAATTTTGTAATTCACCCCAAATTTCGGATTGAAGAAAAGCCACTTCTGATCCAAATCTGCACCTTCACCGTCTCCAGACTGCAAAATCGTGGTATTGTACTGAATGTTTCTCAATTGCAAATCTCCAAAGAATTCATAATCACCGGCCTTAAAAATGGCTTTCGCAAAACCGGCCATTTCGTTTTTCACCGAGTGGTTTCGGTAATACTCAAACTCGTTGATCTGTGGGAAATAAACGCCGGTCACATCACCGTGATGCCATCCATCATACCGGTTTGCAACAATCCCAAAATTCAGGTCCAAGTTTTCAAATTTCCCGTAAAGAGTAGAAACTCCGCCATAGAAATCGTTATCCAGCCATTTTTTCCTGATGAAGTCGCTTCGCGTTATTCCGCCCTGATTGGGCAGATTGTATTTTGAAAACTTCGCATCCTGTTTGTAGTTTTCGTAGTAGCCTTTTCCTTTGGTATAATGGAATGTCGTCTCCAGATTCCAGTGTTCATTGAAATTCTGGTTCCACAGCAACTGGTAATGGTTTTGACGATAATTGTCGGTTTCGTTGTCATAATACCCTATGATATTTTCCCAATTCGAATCATAAATCGCACCGGAAGGATTGAATTTCGGGTTGGTTTCCCAAGTTGCCTTGTCGATGCCGTTCCACGCTTGGTAGGTTTTTTCTTTTCCGCCAAAAGCGATGAAACGGATTTTAGTCTTATTCTCCTCGAAAAGTGCGGTGAAATTATAGGAATCCAGATCCGAAAAAGCGCGGTCAATATAGCCATCGGAATGGATTTTTGCGTACCTTCCCATCACGGAAAGCCGGTTGTTCCAGAATTTCCCGGAACCGATTTCAGCCGCGTACTTATAGGTGTTGAAAGATCCGTAAGAATTATCCGATTTTACGTAGAATTTCTCATCGGGATCTTTCGAAATCACATTCACGCTTGCTCCAAATGCGGAAACGCCGTTTGAAGAGGTTCCCACGCCGCGCTGAATCACAATTTGCGATGCAGAACTCGTCAAATCCGGAACATCCACAAAGAAAGTTCCCTGGCTTTCGGAATCATTGTAAGGAACGCCGTTCATCATCACATTAATCCCGTTTCCACCCACTCCGCGAATCCTGAATCCGGTGTAACCAACACCATTTCCGGCATCGGAAGTCGAAATGACCGACATCTGGTTTTTCAGCAAAATCGGCAGATCCTGACCGAGATTTTTTGGATCCAGATCGCGCTGAACATTAATGATTTCTTTAGCGACAGGAAGTCGTTTGGTAAAGTTGATGGACTCAATTTCGGTCGTCTTAACCGAGTCCTTTTGAATTTGTGCATAAAACACAGCCGGACTCAGAAGTCCTAAAAAAAATAATCCTTTCATTCTTTTAATTTTTAAGATTAATTGAATAAAAGGGGTGATTATGGAAATGTGCAGTACAAAAATAAAATTACGCAGATATTCGTATTTCAAAATTTGCACGTCCCTAAACAGCATTACCTGTTCCAGGTTCATTGGGTATAATCTCAGCTTTTCACGGCACCCCTTTATTTCTGCATGCGAAACTACAAAAAATAAAATGATTTTTTTACAGATTCCGAAAAATAAAATAGAAAACAATGATCCCGAGAATCAGCAGTAGTGAGTTCAGACCAAATAAAAAACGGTTTGCTTTTGGAAAACGGTCCCTAACCCCGCGAAAACCAAAAGCCATTGCCAAAACCGCATAAGGAATAGAAATGACCATTAACGCATTGTACTCAAAAGCCTTCTTGAAGTTTAAATGGAGCAATTGGTGAAAAGCCCTTTGCGAACCACAACCGGGGCAGTTCAACCCGGTAATCGATTTAAACGGACAAGCCGGAAAAAAAGAATGATCCGCCGGATTCAGTAAAAAATACACCGAACCCACAACCAGAATTAGAAGAATAAATAGAAATCGGCTGTTATTCTTAAGAAATGACATCAGTTCAGGCAGATTTTAATAATTGGTTAAAAATATAAATATCTGATTTAAGGTGCAAATGAGCCTTATTGCCGCTGAACTTTCACCGGATATTCAACTCAAACCGCCTTAGTAATCACCTGAAATAGATGTTCCACATTCTATTTATATTTATTCTAAATGAACAATGGCTATACCTTGCTGAAAAATTTCGTATTTTTGAACTTCGAAATTTTCATTAAAATATACCGATATGACTTTTGACATTGATATGATTAAAAAGGTGTATGCCCGCTATCCGGAAAGAATAGAGGCAGCACGAAAAGCAGTTGGAAAGCCCCTCACTCTTTCAGAAAAAATCCTTTATTCCCACCTTTGGGAAGGAAAAGCCAAGCAGTCTTATGAAAGAGGAAACTCTTATGTGGATTTCGCGCCAGATAGAGTTGCGATGCAGGATGCAACCGCACAAATGGCTCTTCTGCAGTTTATGCAGGCAGGAAAGGCAAAAGTAGCGGTGCCGTCAACGGTGCACGCAGACCACCTCATCCAGGCAAAAGTGGGCGCCGAAAAGGATTTACAGGTAGCTTTAAATAAAAACTCAGAGGTTTTCAACTTTCTGAGCTCCGTTTGCGATAAATACGGTATCGGATTCTGGAAACCGGGAGCAGGAATTATCCACCAAGTGGTTCTTGAGAACTACGCATTCCCGGGAGGAATGATGATTGGAACAGACTCACACACGGTAAACGCCGGCGGATTGGGAATGGTAGCCATCGGAGTAGGTGGCGCAGATGCGGTGGATGTGATGTCCGGAATGGCTTGGGAACTGAAAATGCCGAAATTGATCGGTGTAAAACTCACCGGAAAATTAAACGGGTGGACCGCTCCAAAAGACATCATTCTTAAAGTTTCAGGAATTTTAACCGTGAAAGGTGGAACCGGATGCATCATCGAGTATTTCGGTGAAGGAGCACAATCCATCTCCGCAACGGGAAAAGGAACCATCTGCAACATGGGTGCAGAAGTGGGAGCCACTACTTCTACTTTCGGATATGACGATTCCATGAGAAGATATCTCGCCGCAACCGGAAGACAAGACATTGTGGATGAAGCAGATAAAATCGCCGAACACTTAACCGGTGACGCAGAAGTTTATGCAAATCCTGAACAATATTTCGACCAAGTTATTGAAATCGACCTGAATGCTTTGACCCCTCATTTGAACGGACCTTTCACTCCGGATTTGGCGACTCCAGTTGCAGAATTCCACGATAAGGCAGTGGCAAACGGTTGGCCAATCGAAGTGGAATGGGCATTGATCGGTTCTTGTACCAACTCCTCTTACGAAGATTTGTCCAGAGCAGCTTCCATTGTGGAAGATGCATTCGCAAAAGGGGTGAAACCTAAAGCGATTCTGGGAATTAACCCAGGTTCCGAGCAGGTGAAATTCACCGCGGAAAGAGACGGATTCCTGGATTCTTTCAGGAAATTTGAATCCGCAAGAATCTTTACCAACGCTTGTGGACCGTGCATCGGACAATGGGACCGAGAAGGTGCAGACAAAGAAGAGAAAAACTCCATCATTCACTCTTTCAACAGAAACTTTGCGAAAAGAGCGGACGGAAACCCAAATACACACGCTTTCGTGGCATCGCCGGAAATGGTTGCTGCAGTGGCGATCGCAGGTCGTTTAGACTTTAACCCCATCACCGATACTTTGACCAACGAAAAAGGGGAAGCCGTAAAATTGAGCGAACCTGTTGGACTTGAGCTCCCTCCAAAAGGATTTGACGTGGATGACAACGGCTATCAAGCGCCTTCTGAAGACGGATCCAACGTGGAAGTTATCGTAAGTCCTACTTCGGACAGGTTACAGATTCTGGAAGAATTCCCAGCTTGGGACGGACAAAACATTACCGGTGCCAAAGTTTTGATTAAGGCTTTCGGAAAATGTACAACCGACCACATTTCCATGGCGGGACCTTGGTTGAAGTACAGAGGCCACCTCGACAATATTTCAAACAACATGTTGATCGGGGCAGTGAACGCTTACAACATGGAAACCAATAAAGTGAAAAACGAAATTACCGGCGAATACGGTGAAGTTCCCGCAGTTGCAAGAGCTTACAAAGCCGCAAAAATCCCAACCATTGTGGTAGGTGACGAAAATTACGGCGAAGGTTCTTCCAGAGAACATGCCGCAATGGAGCCGAGACATTTAGGGGTGAAAGCTGTTTTGGTAAAATCATTTGCGCGTATCCATGAAACCAACCTGAAAAAACAGGGAATGCTTGGATTGACTTTCGCAGATAAGGCAGATTACGACAAAATCCAGGAAGATGACACAGTGAATTTCCTAGATTTGGACCAATTTGCACCGGGAAAACAGATTACCCTGGAATTCGTTCACGCAGACGGAACCAAAGATATCGTGAAAACGAACCATACCTATAACGAACCTCAAATCGAATGGTTTAAAGCAGGCTCCGCGCTGAATTTGATCAAGCAGATGGAAGCGAATTAAATAATCAATTAAGGCGTTTGAATCCTTTAATGATTCAAATAATGAAACCGTTCAGTAATGAGCGGTTTTTTTTTACCCTGAACTTAATAAAAATCAACACCACAATTCATTTCCGCCAAAATTTACTTTTGCGTATTTTTGCGGGAATTTGTTATCATTCAATATTTATTTTTAAAAAATGTCACGAATCCTCACCGGAATACAGGCTACAGGAACACCGCACCTCGGAAACCTCTTGGGGGCGATTATTCCCGCCATCGAACTATCTAAAAATCCAGAAAACGAATCGTTCCTTTTCATTGCCAACCTTCATTCTTTGACCCAAATTAAGAATGCGGCGGAATTAAAGCAAAACACTTACGAAATCGCTGCTGCATGGCTTGCTTGCGGACTCGATACGGAAAAAACTTTTTTCTACAGACAAAGCGATATTCCGGAAGTCTGCGAACTTTCCTGGTACCTGTCGTGTTTTTTCCCGTACCAAAGGTTGACTTTGGCACATTCGTTTAAAGACAAAGCCGACCGTCTGGAAGATGTGAACGCCGGGCTTTTCACCTATCCCGTTTTGATGGCAGCAGATATTTTGCTCTATGACGCCGAGATTGTTCCCGTGGGAAAAGACCAATTGCAGCATCTGGAAATGGCGAGAGACATGGGCGCAAGATTCAACCATCAAATGGGCGAAGTTTTCGTGCTTCCACAAGCCGAACTGCAGGAGGACACCAAATACGTTCCCGGAACCGATGGTCAAAAAATGTCGAAATCCAGAGGAAATATCATCAATATTTTTCTTCCCGAAAAGCAGCTGAAAAAGCAGGTCATGGGAATTGAAACCGACTCCAAATCACTGGAAGAACCGAAAGACCCGGAAACCGACAAAGTTTTTGCCTTGTATGAATTAATCGCGACGCCTGAACAAACTGAAGTGTTAAGGCAAAAATACCTCGCCGGAAATTTTGGTTACGGACACGCGAAAACAGAACTGCTGAATTTGATTTTAGAAAGATTCAAAACGGAAAGGGAAAAATTCGATTACTACATGAACAACCTGCCCGAATTGGAAGAAAAACTCCGGGAAGGTGCAGAAAAAACAAGAACCATCGCCGCACAAACTTTAGAGAAGGTCAGAAAAAGTCTGGGCGTTTGATTTCCCACTTTTTAATGGGTCTAAAAGATTAATTGAATGCTAAAAAAAACGCTTCAAGGTTTTGCCGCCGCCTTGGCTTTACTGATCGCACTTGCTTACAGTTTCGGTTACGACTACCTGTTCAAGGGAATTCGCGAAACCTACTTGCGGGGAGAAACCGGCTCATCCATTGAGGACGGAAACTATTTCCCATCGCACCTCATCGCGAAAGGGCAACCGATTCCCTGGCAAAAAGATTCACTTTACAACAAAAAACCTTTACCGAACGATTTAGTTGATGCCTTGAATAAATCAAAAACAGTTTCCTTTCTCGTCATCAAAAATGGGAAACTCCTTCATGAAGAATACTGGGACCACTACAACCAAAATTCAAAAACCAATTCTTTTTCAATGGCAAAAGCAGTCAATGTGATGCTTCTGGGAAAAGCAATAGAGGAGGAAAAAATCAAAGGTCTGGACCAGAAATATTCGGATTTTTTCGAAAACTATAAAAATGTGGAATTCGGGAAAGACCTCACCATTGGCGATTTGGCTAAAATGGAAGCCGGTCTCGACTGGACTGAAAACTATAAAAACCCGTTCCTTCCCAATGCAAAAGCATATTACGGGAAATCTTTAGCAGAAGCCGTTTTCCTGCGCGGATTCAAGGAAAAACCGGGAACCAAATTCGAATATCAAAGCGGCGCTTCCCAACTTCTGGGATTCGCCATCAGAAAAGCGATTGGCAAATCCATAGCGGAATACACCTCCGAAAAACTCTGGAAACCTCTCGGAATGGAGCAAAACGCAGACTGGACCGTGGATGAAAACGGAATGGAAAAAACCTTTTGCTGCATCCAGTCCAATTCCCGTGACTTCGCAAAACTCGGACAATTGTTTTTGGATGGCGGAAAAGTCGGGAACCTGCAAATAATGAATCCGGCTTTCCTGGAAGAAATGAAAACGCCCACCAAACTATCAAACGGAGTTTATGGAATGGGACTTTGGATCAATGAGGATGCCCCGATCAAACATTACTATTTTCGCGGGCTTTATGGACAATACATCATCATCATTCCCGAAAAACAAATGGTGCTGGTGAGAACCGGAACCTATAAGGATGAACAGCAGGATGAGAAAGGACGGCCGCAACTGGTGAGGTTCATGGTGGATGAAGTGCTGAAGAACTTCTGATTAAGCTGGAGTTCCGGTTGGTGCATTTGATTTCTAACACTCCTTTTTGTTTGCTAATTGATCCTATTTTTCTTGACGCAAAGTTTTATGTTTTGCAACGCACTATTTTAAGAAGGCAAAGTCTGGTCCGCTGCCGCGGACTGATCAAGCGTTTGGTGGGATGCCGCCGTATTTGGAATTTAAGGCGCGCCAAGAACATTGTTCTTTCTAGTGTTTTTAAACTTCGTTTTGTTTGCGAATTGATCCTAATTTCTTGACGCAAAGCTTTATGGTTTGCACCGCACTATTTTAAGAAGGCAAAGTTTGGTCCGCTGCGGCGGACTGATCAAGCGTTTGGTGGGATGCCGCCGTATTTGGAATTTAAAGGTGCGAAAAACATTGTTTTTTCTAGTGTTTTTAACTTCGTCTTGTTTGCGAATTGATCCTATTTTTCTTGATGCAAAGTTTTATGTTTTGCAACGCACTATTTTAAGAAGGCAAAGTTTGGTCCGCTGTGGCGGACTGATCAAGCGTTTGGTGGGATGCCGCCGTATTTGGAATTTAAGGCGCGCCAACAACATTGTTTTTCCTTGTCCCTTTAAAATAATTTTTGTTTGCAAATTGATTTAATTTTTTCTGACGCAAAGTTTTATGTTTTGTGCTGCACATTTAAGTAGACAAAGATTTCCGACAAGACGGTTGATCAAGCGTATGAGGGAACAGTGCAAATCTGGTTACAGATTATTTACGACCCGATGGATTCCGTTTTTCAGCAATGCGCTGTTAAAATTAATAATCAACCCGAGTTTAATTCCCGACAGTTTTAAATAAGTTTTTGTGCGTAAAAAATCGGTTGGATGTATTTCATGAACCGACTTATTCTCTACAATTACTTTTTCCTCTACAATCATATCGATCCGATAAGCTTTGTCAATTTGGGTTTCCTTGTAAATAGTCGGTTGATAAACTTGTGTCCTCACCTGAAAACCCAACTTTTCCAACTCATATAAAAGCGCAGCTTCATAGGCGCTTTCCAAAAGTCCAACACCTAATGTTCGGTGTACTTCCAAAGCAGCACCAATGATCGCATAGGAAAGCTCGTTTTCAGTCATCTCTATTTTCCGATAAAAATAGAAATTTATTTTCAATTCAAACACCCACTTAATCAACCGACTTGTCGGAAAACTTCGCCTCCTTAAAAACAATTGCCTCCTTAAAAACAACGCGCCGCATCAATAAAACTTTGCGCAAAAATTTCCCTTAAAAATCAAAAACCAGAAGCATCCAATTTCCACAATTCAACCACCAGCTTAATCAACCGACCTGTCGGAAAACTTTGCCTCCTTAAAAACAATGCGCCGCATCAATAAAACTTTGCGTAATAATTCCCCTTAAAAATCAAAAACCCAGCGTCCAATTTCCTCAATTCAACCACCAGCTTAATCAACCGACCTGTCGGAAAACTTTGCCTCCTTAAAAACAACGCGCCGCATCAATAAAACTTTGCGTATTATCTCCATTTAAGATTTGATATCTTTTATTTCCGTAAATTTGAACCATTCTAAATAATAAAAATGTTCGATTTACAAAATATCAGAAAACAGTTTCCAATCTTATCCCAAAAAATAAACGGCAAAGACTTGGTCTATCTAGATAATGCAGCGACCTCACAAAAACCTGTGCCGGTATTGGATTCGTGGCAAAAATACTACACCGAAACCAATGCAAACGTTCACCGCGGCATCCATACTTTGAGCCAGATTGCAACTGAAGAAATGGAACTTTCAAGGCAAAAAGTTCAAAAATTCATCAATGCTAAAAATCATTTCGAAGTCATCTTTACCAAAGGAACCACGGAAGGCTTAAACCTCATCGCATATTCTTTGACCAATTGGATCAAAGCAGGGGATGAAATCATCATCTCACACCTGGAACACCACTCGAATATTGTGCCATGGCAAATGCTCTGTGAAAGAACCGGCGCCAAACTGAAAGTGATTCCCATGGATGAAAACGGAACCTTGCAACTCGATTACCTGGATGATAATTTGAGCGAAAAAACCAAAATCGTTTCCGTCAACCAGGTTTCCAATGCTTTGGGGATTGTGAATCCCATTGAGCAAATTATTGCGAAGACCCGCGCAAATTCAAACGCCTTCATCGTCATAGACGGTGCGCAATCTGTTCCCCACCAGAAAATTGACGTTCAGAAAATGGACTGCGATTTCTTCGTTTTCTCCGGGCACAAAATGTATGCGCCGATGGGAACCGGAATTCTTTACGGAAAAGAAGAAGTGCTTAAAAAAATCCAGCCTTTCCATGGCGGTGGCGAAATGATTGCGACCTGCACCTTCGAGAAAACGACTTATGCAGACTTGCCGTTTAAGTTTGAGGCAGGAACACCAAATGTCGGCGGAAATATTGCTTTGGGCGCCGCGATCGATTTCATGGAAAATATCGGACAGCAAAATATTCAAAATCACGAAAACGCCTTGCTGGATTATGCCCAGAAAAAACTCTTAGAAATCGACGGCTTGAAAATCTATGGCGAAAAAGCGGTGAGAACCGGCGTGGTTTCCTTCAACCTGGAAGGAGTTGGGATTTCGTCCGACGTGGGAATGATCCTGGACAAACTGGGAATCGCCGTGAGAACCGGCCACCACTGCACCCAGCCGATTATGAATTTCTTCAATATTGCCGGAACCGTTCGTGCGAGCTTTGCGGTGTACAACACTTTTGAAGAAATCGATATTTTGGCGGATGGAGTCAGGAAAGCGCAACGAATGCTTTCTTGATTACTCACCGGTTTTCTTGCCACGAATTCACGAATAATACATTCAAAGTAGCACGAACGCATCATATTTTAAACTACAAAACCTGCCGGAAGACAGGATTTGTGGTTTAAGTAATCTTTATCATTTTAATGCATTTCACATGCCTTCAAAGCAAAATTCATGCATTCGGAGTAATTTCTAAGCAGACTCCAAAATCTGTTCAGCGGCGATTTTTGATTTCACATCTGAAATTACTCTGGTGCAGATCCCCTTTTCATCGAAAAGAAAAGTAGTCCGCACAATTCCCATGTAAGTTTTCCCGAAAGTGTTTTTCTCTTGCCAAACCCCGAATTTTTCAATGACTTCATGATTTTCATCGGACAGCAAATCATATTTAAAACCAAACTTTTCGTGGAAGTTTTTTTGCCTTTTCACCGAATCCGCAGAAATCCCCAACAGTTGGAATCCCGCTTTCCTTAATCCCGAAATATGGTCATTGATATTGCAGGCTTCCACAGTACAGGTCGGGGTATTCGCTTTCGGATAAAAGAAAATCACGAGCTTTTTACCCAAAAGTTGGGAAGACTTTATGGTTTTACCGTCTTGATTTTGCAGCTCGAAATCCGGGAGCTGGTCGCCAATCTTAAGCATAATTCTTAATTTTGTGTAAAGTTACTTTTTATATGACCAAAAAACAAAGAGCCGAAACCGTTTTACGCGAGCTCGAAAAACTATATCCCGAAGTCCCGATTCCTTTAAACCACAAAGATCCTTTTACCCTTCTCGTCGCGGTGGCACTTTCTGCCCAAACCACGGACAAAAAAGTGAACCAGATTACCCCGAAACTTTTCGAAAAAGCAGACACTCCGGAGAAAATGGCGAAACTGGAATTCGAAGAAATCCGCGAGCTGATCAAAGAAATCGGCTTAACCAACCAAAAGGCAAAAAACCTGAAAAGCATGTCGGAAATCCTGGTGGAAAAACATGCCGGAATCGTTCCACAGACTTTTGAAGAACTGGAAGAACTGCCCGGAGTTGGCCACAAAACGGCAAGCGTGGTGATGAGCCAGGCTTTTGGATTTCCTGCATTTCCGGTGGACACCCACATCCACCGATTGATGAAACAGTGGAAACTCACGGAAGGAAAAAATGTGGCGGAAACCGAAAAGGACGCCAAAAAGCTCTTTCCAGAAAGCACTTGGAACAAGGTGCACCTGCAGATTATTTTTTACGGAAGAGAATATTCGCCGGCGAGAGGAAGCCGGGAAAAAGACTTCCTGACGAAAATGGTGTTGGGGAATTAGGGAGAAAATAGAATTCAAAAAATGAGCGCTCAAGAAAATTTCCAGAGCGCTGAATTTTTAATACCCTAAATCCCGGCGATTAATTTCCGAAAACCTCATTATGCTGCTCCTGAACCCGGATAAAAGTCGTTCTTTTGGAAAGTTCACGCAGTTGCGACGCGCCCACGTAAGTACAGGTGGAACGGACACCGCCCAGAATATCTTTCACGGTTTCCGCAACGGGTCCTTTATAGGGCACTTTCACCGTTTTTCCTTCGGAAGCGCGATATTCTGCAACACCTCCCGAATGTTTATCCATAGCCGTTTGCGAGCTCATTCCGTAAAACAATCTGAATTTCTTCCCATTTTCCGTAATGATTTCGCCGCCACTTTCATCATGTCCGGCAAACATGCCGCCCAGCATCACGAAATCCGCACCGCCACCAAACGCTTTCGCAACATCTCCCGGGATTTTGCAGCCCCCGTCAGAAATAATATGGCCTCCAAGTCCGTGCGCCGCATCTGCACACTCTATGATTGCGGAAAGCTGCGGATAACCGACTCCGGTTTTAATCCTGGTGGTGCAAACAGAACCCGGACCGATTCCGACTTTCACGATATCTGCACCCGCCAAAATCAATTCTTCCACCATTTCTCCGGTCACCACATTTCCCGCAAGGATGGTTTTGCCGGGAAAATGCTTTCTGGCCCTCTTTACAAATTCCACAAAATGCTCGGAATAGCCGTTGGCAACATCAATGCAGAGAAACTGAATTTTCGGATGTTTAGCCATGATCTGCTTGATTTTTTCCTCATCATCTTTTCCTGTTCCGGTGCTTACTGCGATATATTCATAAATGGAATCCGGCTGGTTGGTCAGGAAGCGATCCCATTCTTCCAGGGAATAATGCTTATGGACGGCCGTCACTATTTTCTCCTTCGAAAGTGCCACCGCCATTTCAAAAGTTCCCACGGTATCCATGTTTGCCGCGATAATCGGCACGCCGCTCCATTTTTTCTCCGAATTTCTAAAAGTGAAAGTTCGCTCCAAACTTACCTGTGCCCTGGATTTCAGGGTAGATCTTTTCGGTCGGATCATCACATCCTTAAAACCCAGCTTTATTTCATATTCTATGCGCATCGTAATGTTTTTTAAATTATTAAACGAAGTTAAGGGAAATAATTTTTGGAACAAAGGCTATGTGGATGGCCATCACTGAAATGCAGTAAAAATCTTGAATATCACCTTAATACGAATTCCTGCCGCCCCAAAATAAAAAAAAACTTTTGTTGAAACAATCCAGTCTGCATACTCATAAAAAGAATGGCTATGTTTTAGCAACCGGCATCATTCAGCTGCCTCAGATCATCTTCATCCAATACCAAATCTGGGGATGCATGCTCATCTCCTCCACTTTCAAGAAAAAACTCTACTTTTGAGTGTGCTTAACAATGGGAAGATTACACCGCCATCCTTATCAACGCCAGTCATTGTACCACCCACATTATAATAATATGAAATTCCGCTTAATTTATTTAATTGCTTTTTTGATAATAAGTCTTTTCGCCATCAAATATTGGGACTTCTCAGAAAAGTATTCAGAAATAAGATTTGAGAAAATCACCCCAACAATAGGGTTAGACCAATTAATAAATGTTGATAAGAGACAAATTAATTATTTGAATTCACTGTATTATAAAAATGAATTTATTGGATTTAACGCTATCGTAAAGAATCACTATGTCACCGTAACTAAAATAGGGGAAAATATAAAAAAAATAAATATCCTGCCAATTTCAAAAAAACCAATAAATCATGGAGTGATTGGTTTACCTCCTTCCGACATAAATGATGTTATAGCACGTTATATAGATTTTTCGCTTCTCTTTCCTAATGGCGATAATTTATCTTGTCATACAGATGGGGTAATCGTAAAGACTTTTGATTCACATTTTAAGGAAATAGTATTTAATGCCTCAAATATTGATTTCTTATTTGATACGGAACAAAATAGAAAATATTTTGGTTATGTGGGCATAAGGCAAATTTCTTCTGTTAGCTTTGTATGCTTCGATGAGGACTTATTTTTAATAAATGTACACCCTCTGAAAGGAAATAGTTTCCGAAGTTTACATGAAATATTTGCCATTAATTAAATTTTTATTATTTAGCATTCACTTCCAAAAATCCGGCAACACCGTGCTGTAGTTTGTGCCCAAGCTTTCCAAACTGTCCACACTTCGCAGCAGATCAAACAGAACCGAGCCATCTTTTAGGCACCGATGACCTTGATCAAAAAACATCCAGATTCCTGCCCTTGTTTCAAAAAAAAGTGCCCAGGCCGCCAAAATCACAAAAAAGAATTTTTGAATTAGTTTTCGAAAAACCCTTGAAAGGACATCCATATATTTCAGATTCTTTTGGGAATGGGTTTCCCTCCCGGACTGATTTCATTTTTTTGCGCGCATCCATCACAAGAAATATCAAAAACCCAAGGATGAAAAGAGCTCTCCACTTTTAGAAATTGGACCTCGAAACTCATCTTTTACATTGCAGACTTTTCCAAAATCTGCAAATTTCATCATTTTGACCCGGCATGCGCTAAGCATTCAATTATACAAACCACAAAAATAACGCCATAATACTGGTAATAACCTAAAAATAATAGGGTTGTATTGATAAATTCATGTCGACACCCACGCGTTCTGAAAGCATGATACTCTCCAACCCGTAAACTCCAAAAAACCAATAGTAGAGAGCGTTGAGACAAGGTTTTTAGTTTTAACGATTTATAAATCGTTACGTATCCATTTATAAATCGTTCCATCAAACTCTTGCATAAGTCTTAGTTGACACGCTAACTTCGTTCCCAAATTCAAGTCATACCGAGCCGAAATGTCAAACCTTTTAAACCTAACATTATGAAAAAATCAAAAGGACATTTATGGGGCGTCATTCCCCAAGGGTATTACCCTTCGCTTGCCATAAGCAGGAAAATCACCTCCACTTCAGATGGAGGAACGGAATCGCGGCATGAAGATACCCTATAAAGATTAAAAAATTGAATTTGTACAACTTCATTTGGGAATTATATTCCATGCATGTTATCAGTGCAAAGCTGATCAAACTTTAATCCCCAAATAAGAGATTAAGGTTTTCGTCCGACAACGCAGTTTGTTGGAATACCAAATAAAATCTAATTAAAGTTTTTACGGTAATCTTTTTTGATGCATAAAAAGACCAGATTATGAAAATCAGAACATTTTTTAACGGAGCCGTTTTAGCTGCCGCAGGTTTATTTGCCGCAGCAACGACCTCTTCATTTGCCCAAAAGGAAAATGGAGAATTGGCCGACACCACTTACTTCTACATATCTTCGGATAAGAGTGAGGATGCGTTTCAAGTGGTTTCGCATTGGAATGTGACCAATAGCAATGGAAGTTGCGGGTCATTAGTACCTAACAGGCCCTGCAGCATCACTGTGCCCCAGGGAAGCACCTTGAGTACCGTGCTGAACGGGATGAGCAATGAAGAGATCCTTGCCATTTCGAGCGGTTACAAAGAGTAAATTTCATTTTTAAAAAGGGGGTGGGCAAAGAGCCCGCCCCCGATTTATCATCTTGGGTTTTGAGGCATCCCCGTCATTTGAATAATATCCTCAGGGAGCGCCACCGCGTACCTTAAGTCGTTGGGAGGTAAAACAAATGTGGTTCCGTTCACGATTCTGCTTATTGTGATCCCTGCCCCTTCCCGATTATAGCGTTTCAGGTCAGCCCACCGAACACCCCTGAAAAGCATTTCTTTTCGCCTTTCCTTCCGTATGATCTGTAATGCGCTCTGAGCGTCTGTTGCGGTGAAAGGAATGAAGGTGCCCGTTTTCCATCTGTTTATCAACAGCGCATTCAAGAATACCATTGCTTCCGTATAGTTTCCCGATGCCGCATGTCCCTCTGCCGCCGTAAGGTAAAGTTCATCAGTGGCCAGACTTGCCGATCTGGCTGTACCGCCGGAAAAGTTCCCCTTAAATAAAACGTTTTGCGAGGCATCCAAGCGAAAATACATTTGTTTTCGCAGATCGTTATTCTCATAGCTGTCGTAGATGCTTTGAGGAATTTTCGCTTTTGTGGCCGCCAAAAAAGGGGAATTCACCCGGGATAAAGGGAAAATGATTTCAGTATGGATCGGCAAAAAAGGATTGGTTGACCCAGGGTTTAGAGCATTAAAGTTCAGCAGTTCGTTTTTAATGGCTAACGCCGCAGAGGCATATTGCGCCGCTTTCTGATATTCGCCCATGAAAAGGTAGGTCCTCGCAAGCAGGCCCAAAGCGGTCCTCTTTGAGGGACGAGATACCGCAATCTGATCATTGGGCAAGAGTTCTGCAGCGGTGAGCAGGTCACTAAGAATCTGCCGATACGTTTGCTCTACCGATGAGCGAAAAGAGGGAATATTCATGTCGGGATCCAGACGGATGGGAAGCCCTAAATCTTTCGCAGCCGTTGCAGGATTATAGGCCAAACACCATATCTGTGCCGCTTCCAAATAGGCAGCAGCCCTTAACACCAATGCTTGTCCGCGCACATTTTCGGCTTGAGGAATCTGGTAGTGCTCCAAGTTGAACAGCACGTTATTGTAGATATTGATCTTGCTGTAGGTAGTCTGCCAGTCACTGCTGACGGCAAGCGACACATAATCGGGCTTCCAGGTGTATAGCCTTTTTTCAGACTCGTTTGGAAACGTGTTGAAATCCGCATCCGATACCCAGATGTCGTCCGCTGATATTTCGGCACTGTTCGGATATTGCCCCAAAAGGAAATACCGATCCACAATTGCTTGATTGTCTTCCAGTTGATCAGGAATGGATAACCGGGAGTCGGATTTTTCACTTAAGAAATCACGGCAACCCATCAAAGGGATTACCATTAGTGCCGCGAAGGCCGTTGCTGTAAAGTATTTTTTCATTTTGATAAGGTTTAAAAGTTAGCGCGGAACCCCACACTGTAGGTAGTAACCGGTTTTAAAGATTCGTTTCCGAATGAATAATCGGGATCAAGGTTTGCAGCATTTGCCTTCCAGATCAGCCCAACATTATTGACAGATCCATACAATTCGATTCTTTTTAAAGCCAAATTTTTCAGAAAATCGGGACTGAGCTGCCAGTTGAGCGTGATGAACTGCATTCGCACATGATCCGCTTTTTCCACAAGCACTTCCGAACCCGCAAAAAACTTGTCACGTATGGCATTTGAAGTCAATATTTCGGATGGAATATTGGTGTGATTCTCATCTCCGGGATTTTGCCAGCGGATGGCGTAATCACTATGCCCGATGCCGGAATTCACCAGGTCGTTGTAATTGATGGAACCTCTTCGGAACCAATACCCCAATTTGTAGGTGATGCCCAAATCCAAGGAAAAACCTTTATAAGAGAAGGTGTTCATCAGGGACCCAAATACGGTGGGAATAGCAGAGCCAAAATATTTCAGGCCTTCAATCCCTTTATCCGAATTTAATATTGCAGCATAATTGGTGCTCACCTCGCCATTGAGGTATCCCCGTGGGTCACCGGTTTGAGGATCAAGGCCTGCCCAGCTATAGGCAAAAATGGCATAGACCGGCATTCCGACGGTTCCGGAAATACCCACCCCTGAGTTTGCAGTCGGAACATAGCTTGATGCCAAAGTGTTTTTCAGGTAGTAGTCGGTGATTTGATCTTTGTAAGTGCTCATATTAAATTGGGTGTCCCACTGAAAGCTTTTGGATATGATGTTGCGCGTTTTTAGCGCTATATCCATCCCCACTCCCTTCATCCCGGCCACATTCATCAGCATATTGTTGATCCCGGTGGTGTAATCCAATTGCGCGGTCCCGAAAAGGTTGGTCCCTGTTTTGGTAAACCATTCCACCGTTCCCGCAATCCGCTCATTCTGGGTGGCGAAATCAATCCCCAGATTGATGATGCGTGAGGTTTCCCAGCGGAGGTTTGGATTGTAGAAATTATCGATTCGTGCCGTGGGAGTGCCGGTATAAGGCGACATCATGGTGTCGTAAATAATGGTGGTCAACGCCACCATGGACGGATCGATATTGCCATTGAATCCGTACGAAGAACGAAGCTTCAAATTGGACAGCCAGTTTACCGAAAAGAATTTTTCGTTATTGATGTTCCATGCGGACCCTACCGACCAAAATGGATTCCATTGGTCGTTGGTTTTTAAGCCGAAAAGGTTGCTGGCATCCCTCCGGATGCTTGCAGAAACGGTATATCTTTTGTCGAAAGTATAGGCACCGTTCGCATAGAGCGATGCAAATCGGATGTTTTTCATCTGCATCGACTGGTTGGGTATGATGTATTCCAAACTGCCAGTAATCAAATTAGGATAAAGGGTGGTGAAATCCACATTTGCCGAAGCCTGGGTGTCTTCATTAAAACCATAGTACCTGTTGCTGTGGTTGTGCATTTTAGTCTCCCGCGTTTCCACTCCCGCTATTGCAGTTACTGCATGTTGTTTCCAAACCCTGTTGAAGTTGATTTGCCCACGGATGTTATTGATTTCAGTACGGGAAGCATAGTTATCCAGAATACCACCTTTAGGTATGATAAACATCGCTTTTCCGGAATCATCCCACTGTGCAAAACTATTGACATAGTTTCTTGAGTAATAACTATTTTTATTGTACAACTGTTCAGAATCGCCTGTGGAGTTTTGATACTGGTATTTAATTTCCGCATCCAGTCCAGGGATTATTTTGTATTGCAGTCCCGCATTTAGAATAACTTCCTTGGCATCGCTGGTCTGGGTGTTGTCTTGCCAGTCGGTCAACGGAAAGTAACGCCAGTCCAGCAGACCCTTCCCATTCAGGGTTTGCAGGTAATTGGGGTCGTAATTAAAAGGAATGGCAAGCGGTTCGCCATTGCCGTCTGCAAAAGAAAGGTACGGCACCCGAGAATTGCCCCCGTAGGTAATGCTTCCATAACCTACCCGACCGCTCGTTTCCTTGGTGCGGGTAAAGATTGCGCCAAGGTTCAGATTCACTTTGTTGGCTAATTTCCAGGTATTCTGAAGCTGGATATTGAAACGCCGATAGGTTTGCCCTAAATTTCCGACATTATCGTCATAACCCAATCCAGAGGACCAAGACATTAAGGGATTCCCACCCGAAAGATTAAGGGCATACTGCCGGTTTTCAATCATCTGATACATGTATTTGGAGTATTGATCACGGGTATCTATTTTTCTTAATTCACCAATCATTTGCGAAGCCTGTTCTTCGGAGAGAAGTCCCTTTTTTTTCTTGTTGAGGATATCCACCACAGGGGTCATTGCCGGATGCAGAGGAGAATCGATCTCGCTGTCATAAAATCCGGCATCAAATAACCTTTGTTCCATACTGATAAAATCCGAAGCAGACATCTGGCGGATGTAGCTTAAATCCGGCTTTCCGCCAATGGTGGTGTTCGCGTTAAAGGAAATGTTGATAGGCTGATTGGCTTTCCCTTTCTTGGTGGCGATCACGATTACGCCATTGGCTGCGCGAGCACCCCAGATGCTCGCTGCGGCGGCGTCTTTCAAAATCGTAATGCTTTCCACCATATTGGGGTTGATATTGCTTAAATTTCCTTCATAAGGAAAATCGTCTAAAACAATCAGAGGCTGACGAGGCCCTTTAATAGTGCTGATTCCCCTGACGGTGAGTTGGGGCTGGTCAGAAGTTCCGGTGTCCCATGTCACAGAATTGGCTAGCGCCGCCAGGCGGTCTGCCACATTCGGGGTAACAAGTTTGTTCAGTTCCGCCTCAGTTACTGAGGAAAAAGAACCCGTCGCCCTTTCTTTTGGGATTTTTTGGTAACCGGTGGTTAAGGTCACTTCTTCAATGGCGGTCGTTTTTGGCCGCAACGTGATCAGCAGCGGCACGGTCAACGGAACTTTAAATTTTTCGGAAAAGGGATAGAATCCCTGCTTGGAAATTTGCAGATGCACTTCATTGCCCGCGGTGTTCAGCGTGAACGTGCCGTTTTGATCGGAAATGGTGAGTGATGGGTTCTGCTTGTTGGAGACAGATGCCCCAACAACAGGCTTCCCCGATTCTGCATCGATAATTGTACCCTTAATGGCCTGCTGCGCATGCGCTCCAATGCTCATTACAAAAAATAGGGCTGCGAGGTTTTTTCTCATAATATTTAATTTAATTTGGTTGGTGGATTGACCTGATTGATATTTTGCTCCTTATCCTCGATGACCATCATCGGAAGGCCGCACTCCGTTTCCATTAAGGAAAGGTTATATTTAGCAAGCGCCTTGTTCAAGGCATTCAAATCAGAAAAAATAGTAAAGTCTATATCGAAGTATTGTTCAGTACCCGTTTGGTCAATGACCGGCAAAGGAGTGACCCGGTTACTGGAGTTAAGGTTTCTGAGTAAATCGGTAGTGGTCACTTTTTTGCCGGAGTCGGGACTGTTGACCGACTTGTTTACAGGTGTGCTAATTTTTGCCGCAATGCTGCTTCCCGACGAGATATTTTGCAATGCGAGACATTTGACTGTTTTCGTTTTGATGGTTGCGACATAAGGGGTCGCCTTATTCAGCTCTTTCAGCATGTCTTCATAGAGGGTACCGACTTCGGAAACCGGACTGATAAAGTCGAAGCTGTAGAGCTTTTCGTTGGCGATCTCAGTTTCATTTTCGGGATTGAAACTGATGGCGTCAGGATCTTTCAGGAGGTTCACGATTCTTTTGCTGCTAAAGTGGTCGCCGCTCTTTTTGAACAGTTCTATGCCAATCACCCGGTAAATGTTCAGGAGCAGCATATTGGAAAATAGCCGCCCCACGATCGTCTCGCCTTTTGAGCGATAGACCATTCCAGGCGGCGACGCCCTTACCCTGCCATGGGCAACCACGCTATAGCTTTCAATCGCCGCCTCTTTTTCGAGGTCGAAATTTTCGGACAGCATGAAGGGGCGGCCCCGATCCATCGGGATCACCGTCTGCAGACCGGACCTTTTGCCTTCCAATATTTCCGTAACCGATTGTTCGGTGACCTGCTCGCCGTCCGTCGTATTGATTACCCTGCCGTCCTGGATCCAGATGACGTAAGGTATGGCGTTGTGCGGGAAGAGCTGCCTCATTTTTTTATCCGCGATCACGGATTTGATAGAGCTGTACTTCTGACCATTTTTGGACTGAAAGAATTTCTGCACGGTCTCCCGATCCTGGTCGGTCACCGGAACGACCTTAATTCTTCCCTCCAGTTTATGCTGGAGCTCTTCCATCTTGGGGAAATTGGTAAGGCAGGAAGAACACCAGGTTGCCCAGAAGTCGATCAGGATCAGCTTGTCTTTGTCGGGTGCAAGCGTGGTATTCTTCTGCGGATGGTTGACCACCTCCAGGGGGGCATCCCACAGACGCTCCGGAAGCAAATCCCCTATTTTCAAGGGTTTGCCCTGGGAAAATGCCGCAGAAGTTGCCGCGACAGTAAAAACAAGGGACAAGAGTCCCTCGCCAAACTTTTTTTTCATAGTTTTGTTTTGGTTTTGGTTAAACATTAATTAATTCCGTGCTCTTTCCCGCGGCTGCAAACTTTAGGGAAAGGGCTTTTTTTATTAGAGGACAGAAAAAAGAGCATAGATCATAGACCAAATGCCGAATTCTCTTTTCGCTTTTCTCTTTTTTCTTTTTTCTTTATTCTTTTCTATTTTCTCTCTATTTTCTTATTATTTTTTCCGTCATCTTCACTGCTCTTTTATAGCGAAACTCTCAAATACTTCTCATGAACTCCTCATGAACTATCCATGCTTTATCCATGGAGCATCCGTGAAGCATCTATTGAGCATCCCTGCTTTCTGTCAGACAATGCTTTTTACCCATGGCACTTTTGGCTTTTCCCTTTCTCTGGCTTCGGCTTCGGTCAGCCACCGCAACCATTGCTTATTGCTCATTACTCATTGCACATGATATCTCTCGGATCGCCTTAGGGGAGGCTTCGACTCAGCTCAGCCACCGGAGGGTGTAGAAACACTTTTACAGTGGGGTCACTTTCCCGCTAAGATCAGATCCATTTATAGCTTTTACATTAGCTCTCACCGATTTGCAATCTGTGCCACCTACCCCCCCGACCTAGGAGATTTTTGCGTTAAGAAAAAACCCGCAGGGTTCGCCGATTCCCAAACTAAATATAAAAGCTGAGGCAAATTGAATTTCTTCCCAACCTGCCCTCCAAATAATCACTGCATAAAAATCCCCCCTGTTTGAGTGGCGGCAAATAACATAAATTAGCAAGATAACCTTCCGATCCGCCCGAGTTTGGGGATTTTCTTGGAAGAAATTCAATTTTTTTAGCAATCCGCTTCAGCGGATCGCCGATTCCTTTAAAAAAATCAATATGATGAGGCAAAAAGATCCAGTCTTGTCCCGAAGCTTCGGGATTGGTTCTTTTGTTTCAAGACAAAAGAACTTAATCTACATCCAATCTTGACCCTCTCTTTCATTTTCCTCCCCCATCTATTTTCATAATATCCACAATACACTTCACAATCTCATCAAAAAATAAAAATCCATCCTTCATCTTCTCACTCTTTTGCTGCGAAAAGTTCAAATACTTCTCATGAACTATCCATGCTTTATCCATGCTTTATCCATGGAGCATCCGTGAAGCATCTATGGAGCATCCCTGATTTCTGTCAGACAATGCTTTTTACCCATGGCACTTTTGGCTTTTCCCTTTCTCTGGCCTCGGCTTCGGTCAGCCACCGCAACCATTGCTTATTGCCCAATACTCTTTACACATGATATCTCTCGGATCGCCTTAGGGGAAAGCGTGTAGAAACACTTTTACAGTGGGGTCACTTTCCCGCTAAGAACAGATCCTTATCCTGAACACGTTTTGCTCACTACTAGTCACTCATTAATTATTAATTCTTAATTCTTACTTATCACCCATCACTCATTCCACATCATCCAAATTCTCATAAAACCTTTCCGCACAAAGATCCAGCAGCTCCTCCGTTTCCTTCACCTCCTTCCTGAGCTCCACCACCCACACCACCAGCAAAACAATCAGTAGGGTAGCAATAATATTGTAAATTTTCAGTGTTTTCATGGTTTCCTATTTACTTGTTTAATTGTTCAAATCTATTCTCGATTTTCTCCCATCCTGATTTAACCCAACCACTCAATCATGCAATCACACAGCACGCGCATTCACCGTTTTTAACTCCCGGATCACCCCGCGGGAAAGCTATACCAACAACAGCGCCTCCCCGCTTTAGGCAATCCTCCTGAAGAGAAAATTGATATGAATGTTTCGTTCTCTTATGAGGTATCT
>NZ_LFNG01000010.1 GCF_001045435.1 Chryseobacterium koreense CCUG 49689
TTCGGAGCGGACGACTCCTTTTCGTCGGGCAGTTCGCACGAGCTGTGCAGCATCAGCGATGGCTGGCGTGTCGGCATCAACGGCAGGAGCCCTTTCGCGGCGAGCGACAAGGTTCCGCTGGGAAGCAGGCACTACGTTTCGGGCAGCTACACCATCGCGCTGGACCACGCCGAGGGCATCTTCGCCGGCGGACAGGACATCTACCTGAAAGATAACCAGACCGGCGCGGTGACGAACCTCAGCGAGGGCGGCTACAGCTTCACGGCCAATGCGGGAGAGACCTCCTCGGGAAGGTTTGAAATCATCTACGAGCCGCAGACGGTGCTGGCAACCGGCGGCGGCGCCAAGGAAACCCTGCTGGTATATAGAGACGGGACCGATTTCGTGGTGAAGGCGCAAAGCCAAGAAATCACCGGCCTGGAAGTGTATGACGGAACCGGAAGGTTGATTCTGAAAACCGCGCCAAACGCCACCAAGGCCACCATCGATTCATCGGTAATGGTAAACGGGGTCTATATGCTGAAGATCGACCAGCGTGGAAAAGTCACGACCAGGAAAGTGATCAAATAAATGGTTGACACCATATCCAGTAAAGACCCGGAAATTTTTCACCGGGTCTTTTTTTTCTGTGCAGAACATTATTCCATTAATAACATTAGGAATCCGTGTGTTCGTAACCTTATTTCCTTATTTTGATATGCGGCAATGTGCCATAACATAAGGGAATACCGCCCCAATTCGGAGGCGTTTTTCCGAACTTTGCATATTTTGCCTCCTTCCGGATGCGCCCACCATCAAAACCGCCCAAATTCCCCAATCATTTAGAATTTCATTTTAGAAAACGAAAGTCCGTCCGGCTTACCGCTGATTTTTAGAAAATCTTGAAATGCTGCCATGTCAAAGAAGGTTAAAGCGTTGACTAAAAATAGTCCATTAGAGGATATAGGATTTATATAGTAAGATATAGTATGGATATAGTATGCGAAATGGTCAAAATCGAACTGTTTTATTAAGACCAAACCCAAGTGAACCGCCTGATCATTGAAAATCAGGGAAACCATGTAAAGAATTAGTTGAAAGGGAAAACAAACCGGAAAAATGGAGGACTGACCACATGCAAATTACGCAAAACAGTAGTACATCTTGCCTCACAGCTGAAACCGGAAGCAGGATGTATTGAACCCGGATAACGGGAGAGGGATTTTCCGGGCCTGGTCAAATGGGGAACCCCAAACTCCCGCAAACCATTTTCGGCGTTTTTTAGTAATGCCGATTTTCAGTTTTAATCGGTCATTGGATTTTTCAAAATACGCCTTCATTGCAAATGTCCTTTAGCACAGGTTTGATCAGTTTTTTTTTTTTTTTGGTCTCCTTATCGGTAAAGGACAACTCGAATTTCATTCCTCGATTCGCATTAGCATTTTAAGCACAATAAATACTGATTTTTTCTAACAGGTAATTAGGGTTAAAAGTCATGATCCTTTAGCAATTCCTGTACTTCCACTGGGATGTATTCCTTACCCATTCAAAAACGCCAATCTATTTTAAGGTCCCAGGTACGCCACGAAGGTTTGTTGAGCGCTTTTTTATCGGAAATCATCAAGAAGAATTCTTTTTTCACAGCAGGTTTTGCCGATCTATGCAGTGAGAGAAGCTAATATTTTTCATCAATGCGATATGTTCGGCACAAAAAATTTTTTGATTTTTGGAAAAGGTGTTTTCACCCTTTTTGCAATATCGGTAGAAATATTTAACGTGATATGCTGATAATTGGCGTAAATTTGTCTTGATACAAATGAAATAAAGTTATTTTAATTTTAAATAAAATAGCTTATGAAGAAAAATATACATCAGGCTCCCCATGAATTTGCGGGATCAACAGAGGGTGAAATGGAATCTTCCATCTTCCTGTACAAAATTCAATCCGGTAATTTTAAGTTTCCTAATCAATACCAAAGTGGGGATATGAATCCACTTTGATATTCCTTATCGTTGTGGTGGAGATTTTCCACCAATAATTAGCTATCACGAATATTCTTCTAAAAACACAAAATAATGAAAAAAATGCTGCTTTTTATATCGATTTTGATCGGTATCAGTTGTTTCGCGACAGTTCCCGTTTATACCATTGCCAAATTTACTTCCAGCGGTTCTGGGAATTGGGAAAATCCTGCGAGCTGGATGGTGAGTTACGATGCCGGTTTACCGCAGGTGGCCACCGAAATTCCCGGTGCGTCCGGTCACAGTGGTGTTTCTGTGGAAATACAGTGTGGGCATACGGTCGAGATTAAATCTGCCCTCAATAAGGAAACAAAATTTTTCACCATTGAAAACTTAACGGTGAAAGGAGTTTTGAATTTGACCAACCAGGGGAATCTGCCGATTACGGAATTTAGATCGGCAGGAAATTTTTTGCTGTTAATTGATGGGGGTGCAGTATTTATTGCAGATAAATTGACCTTGAAGCTGCCCACCAATACCATTATTTCAATTGTTGAGAGTGCAGGCGGCAGTTCCTGCCGAGGAACATATAATCTTGGGTTCAATGGAAATTGCCAGGGAAACGGAAATACCACCTTATTAATAGGTGATATTGTGTATAAGTGTAAAGATTTTAACACGATCAACTCCAATGGTGGTACTGCCATCGGTGCACTGGGAGGTGCGGTTCCGCCCATTGTGTGTTATTATGACAATGAAACAGTACCTGAAATTGTTGTGAGCTACATGAATTACCAAGGAGGGTTCGCCAATGTGAAATATAATTTGCAATTAACGAGCAAACCTCCTTTCAGCAATGTAACGCTAGGCACTGGTGATGTGAAATTTTCGTCACAGCAACAGACGATTTATTTAACCCAGATTCTGGACCAGCCTGGCGATTATATTTTCACCCTGAAAGTAACGGTGATCAATGATCCTTCAAAAACCAATACGGGCTTTGTCACCATCAAAAAAGGGGACGAAAGTGTATTTTCGGCCGGTTCATGGGATATGGATAAAGGAGTGCCCAGCTTATTCAACGGACTCTCAGCGATCATCAATGACAACTATAATACCAGTGTTTATGGTTCCATTGATGCATGCGCCTGTACGGTGAATGCCGGAAAAACCCTTACCGTGGCTCCGGGTACTCATATGAAATTGCTGGGTCGATTAGACAACAACAATGGTGGAACGGTGATCGTGAAAGACAGTGCAAACCTCATTCAGGTTTATGAAAAAGTAATCAATATCGGAAATGTAACGGTAGAGAAGGAATTTACTTTCTCCGATGGAAGACAGCAATTCAACTTGGTTTCCTCGCCGGTGATCGGGGGTAATCTGAAAAGCATATATCCCGGAAACCCGCTTGCGGCTTATCACAATGAAGCCACGGATTTTTTCTATACCTCAAGTGGGGTAAATATCCAGGGAAGGGGATTGGCGCTAAAAGAACCTTTTGCTTCTGCAGTGCCTGCCGGAACAGTAGCTGCTTCATTTGTGGGAGTGCCTTTTAACGGGACTTTAAATTTTCCTATATCGTACAGCAATGCACAGCGCGGTTATAATTTAATAGGTAATCCGTACCCTTCCAACATAGATCTGGTCGCATTCTACAAAACCAATTTTGATATGATCAGTTCCACCTTCAGTTTTTGGGATAACAGAGGAAATACCCTTTTTGAACAACAGGGTTCCAATTACAACGGTGAACACTATGCCCTTTACAATGCCAGTAACGGGACTTCCACAGCGGCTCATACGCAGGGATATCCTTCAAGGCTGCCATCACGATATGTAAGGCCTGCACAGGGATTTATGGTAAAAGCTTTGGGCACGGGCACCGTGATATTTCGTAATGAATCCATGCGGGTGGATAATCCTGCCACTCCTCAATACTTCGGAAAAGGCGGAAAAATTGTAAATGGCGCCATGGATCGCTATTGGCTTGGATTAACGACTCCTTCGGGCGTGCAATATTCGGCGGCGGTGGTTTATTATCAGGGCGGTTCACTGCAGGTAGGTCAGGACGATTCCAAAGCGGCTGACTCTTCCGAGAATGTTTACACGATGGCCGGAGTGGAAAAAATCGCCATCCATGGACGTCCGTTATTTGACAGTAAGGATGTTCTTCCATTGGGGTACGGCGCATCTGCTGCCGGACACTATACCCTCTCACTGCAGGATTCTGAAGGGGTTTTTGCCAGCGGACAAAACATCTATCTCAACGATAAGCAAACCGGAATTCAGACCAACCTTTCACAGGGTAGCTATATTTTTTCAAGCACACCAGGAGAATTTACCAACCGTTTCGATATTGTATATGTTCCAAAAACGATATTTGCAACCCATGCCGTCCAGCAGAGTGATGTGATGGTGTACCGCGAAGGAAATTATTTTGTGGTACAGGCTCCGGAACAAAAAATAACCGAGTTGGAATTGTATGATGGTGTGGGAAGAATGGTCTTCAGGACTGTGCCCAACGGTATGAAGGCTACGATCGATGCCTCATTAATGGTCGACGGAGTCTATTTTTTAAAAATCGTCCAGGGTGGTACGGTAACCACCAGGAAGGTGGTGAAATAAACTGGTAATTTATGAACATAAGCGGAGGTTGTCTGAAAAAGGCGGCCTCTTTTTTTGGGGAGATCCAGGAGGCGAGAGAAGAAAATGGGCAAAAAAAATGGGTTTTTCGGGTTTATTTTTCTGATCATCATCATCCATAAAGGCCTTTTTTAAAATTTTTTTACAAATTACAAATAGATAACTTTTTATATGTAAAAATTTATGGTGAAATATTTTTTAATATAATTATATTATTTTTATTAAAAATTTATTTATTGCGTAATATTTTTTTTATTTTAATAAAATATCCTGTAGTGACCTTTTTTATTAAATACAGAAAATATTTGCACAGTATTTGTGGATGGGTTACTTTTGCATCCGAAAAAAAAAATTCCGAAACACAAATGGAAAAAAATATTTTCTGCCATAGGCCCTATATGCGGCTGTGTTTAAGCTGCATGCCGTCCGCACAAATTCCTTCTCTCTTTACCTTATCACCATTTTCCTTCATGCGGCTGGCTAAACTGCAGCATGATTTTCATGTTTTTTACGGACTGAAACGGCTTTAAGATTCTTTTTGATAAAAATACTTTCCCTAACAGATGATAGGGAAGGTAAGTAATGGTATGACCACTGCAAAACCCACATTATTTCTTTTAAAAAATACATATATGAAAAGTAATTACACTGGACTTAAGAAGTACTGCCTTCTGCTGCTTGTTTTGTTTTCTTCTTTTGGCTTCGGGAAAAACATCTGGAAAGGTTCTTCCAGCACAGATTGGAACAATGCGTCCCATTGGTCTTTAAAGCGAGTGCCATTAAGTACAGATGCTGTTGAGGTACCTGTTCTTTCTGGAAAGTCCGCTTTCTATCCCACTATAGTTGGAGCTAACCGCTTTTTTGTTTTTGGCGGAAAGAAACAGAAAATTGTAGCGGGAAAGGTAGTATCGCCCATTTTTGCTGGCTCAACGGTTTCAGTGCCTTTCACGACTGCTGGAACTTTCGACAATGGAAATGTTTTTACTGCACCATTATCTGATTCCGCAGGAAGTTTTGCTTCGCCAACCAATATAGGTTCGTTGACTCAGACCACCGCAGGAACAATTTCAGGCACTATTCCCGCAGGAACTTCATCTGGAACGGGATACAGAATTCGGGTAGTGAGCAATGCTCCTAGCATTGTGGGAAGTGATAATGGGGCTAATCTAACCATCAATAATACTCCGGCACCGACAGGACAGACCTCGCAGAACTTTTGCTCAAATCCAATTCCGACCGTAAACAATCTGTCTGCCACCGGAACTGCTGTCAAATGGTATGCAGCCTCTACAGGCGGTAAGGCTTTAGGGACATCAACAGCTTTGACAAACGGTACAAAATATTATGCCTCCCAAACACTGAATGGATTCGAAAGTATCTCAAGATTGGAGGTAACTGCCTATATTACCAATACAATTTCAAACGTAACCGCATCAGATGCCTGTGAACTTACCAAACAGTCTATCGTAACAGTTACAGGACTGGCTGCAAACTTACCGGTTGGTGAGTACCAGGTGAAATACAAAATATACAATTCCAATCCGGAACTGTCTGCAATAATGACCGTAAACACTGCGGGAACTGGGGTCTTCACTGCAGATGTATCTAAGGTTGGATATGAAGCAACTGCAACTTTAAATGTGACACAAATAGCAAACATTGATGGAAGTTGCCCATTGGCCATGTCTATTCAATCAAATTCATTTCGAGTAGTGGGTGTACGCAAGCCATCGGTTCAGGCTGGGTATTATCAGTGTGACAGAAAATGGGTTGCGCAATGGACACCCGTAAACTACGCAAATGGTTACGTTTTAGAAGTCTCTACTTCCGGGGATTTTAGTCAGAATGTTACAAGCTACACCATTACTGGTCAAGGATCACAAAATTATACCATCAATAACTTAGCTTTTGGCGGGACCTATTATTACCGGGTGCGTGCAGAAAGCAATTTGTGTGGCTTTAGTCCTTATTCAGACACCATTAAATTTGTCATAGTAGGCAACAATTCCAGTACTCCAGGAAAAATTAATGGATCATCAGTTATTTGCCCGAACATCCCCTATCAATTCAGCGTAGCTGGAAGTTATCCAACTTCGGGAGAGTGGTCTGTTTTTAATGAGACAGGTTCCGCCACCATCACTCCAACCGGTATTGTGACAGGAAAAAATTCGGGAACGGTTAAAATAGTCTTTACGACCTATAACGGTACATGTGGAACTTCGACATCATTCCCATTAACTATTTCTGCGGGTGGTGCTGCTGTAAGTCCAGCATCCGCTACTCCAACAGTTTGTAATAATGCGCTTATTATCCCTATTACACATGACACTACCGGTGCAACTGGAATTGGTGCCGCTACAGGTTTGCCGGCAGGTGTTTCCGCATCTTGGGCGGGCAACAAAATTACGATTTCGGGAACTCCAACCGAGTCCGGAACCTTCAATTACAGTATTCCTTTAACCGGAGGTTGTGGTACCGTATATGCGACGGGAACGATTACGGTAACGTCTCCTAGCAGCGCAGGATCGCCTAGCGCGTCTCCGAAAGTATGTGCCAATACCGAAATGCCAACGGTTTCCATTGCAACGACCGGTGCAACCGGAATTGGTGCCGCTACAGGTTTGCCGGCAGGGGTTTCCGCGTCATGGGCAGGTAACACGATCACGATTTCGGGGACTCCGACCGAGTCTGGAACGTTTAATTACAGCATTCCTTTAACCGGAGGTTGTGGTAACGTGAGCGCTAAGGGAACTATATATGTAAACCTTACTTCCGTATTTGATGGCGCAAATTGGTCTAACGGTATTCCTTCTGATAATGGATTGGCAGCGGAAATTGCTTCCGATTACAGTACATCAAACGGAAGTTTCACCGCCTGTTCATGCACAGTCAACCCAGGAAAAACTTTAACCATTTCACCGAATACTTTTGTTAAAATTGAAAATGGGATTGTAAATAACGGAACCATTATCGTGGAAAGCGATGGTAACCTGATCCAGGTGAATGACAATGCGGTGAACCAGGGCAATATAGTGGTGAAAAGGGCGTTTAATTTTTCGACGGAAAGAAAGCAGTACAATTACGTTTCATCCCCGGTTGCAGGCGGTAATCTAAGAGATATTTATCCCGGATTACCACAGGCTGTTTACCACTCGGAAGCGACCAATATGTTTTATACCTCAAGCGGAGCCAATATTCAGGGACGTGCGCTTGCGATAAAAGAACCTTCTACCGGAGTGGTTTCTGATCCGACGGTGACTGCCAGTTTTGTGGGCGTACCGTTCAACGGAATCCTCAAATATCCACTTTCCTACACTACCACAAATCCCGCGGTAAGTCACGGTTATAACCTGGTGGGGAATCCCTATCCTTCCAACCTGGATATTGAAGCGCTTTATGACGACAACGACGTCAAGATAGACCCTACGTTTTCTTTCTGGGACAACAGGGGGAATACCGTATTTGTCCAGCAGGGATCAGCCTATAACGGGGTCAGTTATGCGAAATATAATGCGGTGAGCGGTACCGGAGTTGGAGCAGGAACGTCAACCGCCTATAGCCCAACACGCACCCCTAATCAGTTTGTGAAAGTGGGGGCCGGATTTATGGTCCGTGCAAAAAGTACTGCCAACGGGGCGACTTTGGATTTCAAAAATGCCTACCGTTCGGATAACAATACAGGTCCCGGATTTTTTGGAAAGAGCAGCGACAAAGACCGCTACTGGGTGAAAATCAATACTCCTGGCGGAATAGAACTGATGACGGCAGTGGTCTATTTTCCAAATGGCAATAATGGTTTTTCCCTGGATGACAGCGTAACTTCCAACAGTTCCGATGATATTTACACCTTCGCGGCCCAAACCGCAGTGGCTATTAACGGCCGGGCGCCATTTTCGCAGTCAGACCGTGTAATGGTGGGGGTGAACTCTTTTACATCCGGAAATTATACCATTTCACTGGGTGATCAGGAAGGAGTTTTTGCAAGCGGTCAAAATGTTTACCTGAAAGACCACCTCACCGGCATCGTCACCAATCTGAGTGAGGGCAGCTATACCTTTTCCATCACTGCAGGTCAGAGCACGGGCAGGTTTGAGTTGATGTATGAACCGGGAGCGGTCTTGGCAGCTGAAGGCGCTGTCAAAGATGAACTGATGGTGTACAAAGACGGACAGGACTTTGTGGTGGCAGCAAAAGCCAGTAAGATCACAGGTCTGGAAGTGTATGACCTTCTGGGAAGGATGATTTATAAGGATGCCCCTCAGAAAACCAAGGCAACCATTGATTCCTCAGTGATGACCACAGGAGTCTATATTTTTAGAATTGACCAGGGTGGTAAGGTTACCACCAGGAAGGTAATCAAGTAACAGTGCACAATCAAAGGGCGTCTCCATGATTTTTGCCGGAATAGGACAGGCAAAGATTTTGGGGGCGCTTTTTCTTTGACTTTTTACAGTGAATCTGGAGTGATTTGTATCTGCCGGTACCGTTCAAAGTCCTGTTTTTTTTACCAAATTGATAAGTATCCCGGCCTTTTTCAGATATTTATTTCGGATATCACAATCTTGCTTAAGGCTTTATTAATTCGAGCGTGCGTTTGAGCAAACCGTTTTTATTCCCTGAATTTCATGGGTTGCTAAAAATTATTTAACAATAAATAATTTTCTAAACCGTTTGTTTTAACATATATTTGTAAAAATTTTTTTTTGAATGAAAAGAATGCTTTTATTAATTTGCTTAGTTTTCGGGCTGAGTGCTTTTGCACAATTGGATGCCGACAATCCCTTTAAGCAATCAGAAAACGGCTCCACCGGTGTAGCCGGGAAAGCGGGGACAGGCAACGAAAATGAATATACCGGACCGGAAACTGCAAATAACGAGGGGAATCCGGGAGGTCCACAGCCGATTGATGATTATGTTCCGCTTCTTGTTTTGGCTGGCGTTGGAATCATTGCCTATGTTTCTTATAACAAGCGTTTAAAAGCGACTCATTTAAAATAAATCAGCTTTTCTTTAGATGTACGAACAGTTTACCAAACCGATACTGGATTACAGCATTGCATTAGTAATGTTTCTTTTGCTTAGCCCGGTGATCCTGCTGGTTAGTATTTTGTTGGCAATAAGTCATAGAGGCAACCCTTTTTTCCTGCAGGAAAGACCTGGAAAAGACGGCAAAATATTTCAGATCATCAAGTTCAAAACCATGCGGGATCTGACTGATGTCAACGGCAAACAGCTCTCTGATTATGAAAGACTGACCCTTATGGGAAAGATAGTAAGAAAAACATCACTGGATGAAATACCGCAGTTGCTCAATGTGCTGAAGGGTGAAATGAGCCTGGTAGGACCCAGACCACTGCTGCCGGAATATTGGACGCTGTACAGCGAAGAGCAGCGCAGAAGACATGATGTGAAACCCGGCATTACCGGATGGGCACAGATCAATGGCCGGAATGCCCTTTCCTGGGAAGAAAAATTCCGGTATGACCTGGAATATGTGGATAAAATTTCACCCCGAATGGATGCGAAAATTGTGTTGGTGACTTTGGAAAAAGTAGTGAAAAGACATGGAGTAAACGCCAATAATTATATGACGATGGAAGCGTTTAAAGGAAATGTAGCATGATACTATATGGAGCAAGAGGTCAGGCAAAAGTAATCTATGACCTCATCTTATCAAACAATCATCTGTTGGAATATTTGGTAGATGACCATCCGCCTGAAGATTTCCCTCACCATCTTCCGGTGTATCAACCCACCAGAGAGCTGCTCCAGAATCAGGATGTGATTATTGCCATTGGCGATAATAAGATCAGGGAAAGAATCTACCGTCAGATCAGCGGACTTTGCCGTTTCAAGACCCTGCGACACCACAGTGCCTATGTATCGAGGTTCACGGAACTGGGCGAAGGAACGGTCATCATGCCGATGGTGTGCATCAATGCGGAAGTGAAGATTGGGAAACACTGCATCATCAATACGGCATCGGTGATTGAACATGAATGTGTTATTGAAGATTTTGTTCATATTTCTCCAAAAGCATCGCTTGCGGGGAATATTTTGGTCAAAAAAGGGGCACACGTAGGTTTGGGAGCGAATATTATCCAAGGTGTCACGATCGGGGAACATGCAGTGATAGGAGCAGGTGCAGTGGTCCTGGGTGATGTGCCGGATCATGCAGTAGTAGTGGGTAATCCCGCAAAAATTATTAGAATTAATGATGCTGAACAACGATAAAAAAATCTGGCTTTCGTCCCCGCATATGGGTGGATCGGAGTTAAAATACATTCAGCAGGCGTTTGACGAAAACTGGATCGCACCCCTGGGACCCAATGTCCATGGATTTGAACAGGATCTGGAGGATTTTTTACAGTCAGACTGTCATGTGGCCGTACTGAGTTCCGGTACTGCAGCGCTTCATCTCGCACTGATTATGATGGGCGTGGAGAAAGGCGATTATGTGGTCTGCCAGTCCCTTACCTTCTCGGCATCCGCCAATCCCATTATCTACACGGGGGCTATCCCGCTTTTTGTGGACAGTGAAAGAGAGACCTGGAATCTTTGTCCTGTTGCTGTGGAAGAAGCTATTGAATTTGGAATCTCCCAAGGTAAAAAACCCAAAGCCATCATCGCAGTTTCGCTCTATGGGATGCCTTATAAAGTGGAAGAGATCAGAGCAATTTCCAAAAAATACGATATTCCCATCATTGAAGACAGCGCCGAATCGTTGGGAAGTGCATACAAGGATCAGAAATGCGGAACTTTCGGAGATATGGCAGTGATCAGTTTTAACGGAAATAAAATCATCACCACCTCCGGTGGAGGCGCCCTCATCACAAAAGATATAGCATTTAAGAAGAAGGCGGTATTTCTTTCCACGCAGGCAAAAGATGATGCCCCACATTACGAACATACCCATATTGGCTACAACTACCGCATGAGCAATGTGTGTGCAGGAATCGGCAGAGGACAGATGGAAGTCTTGGAAGACCGCATTGCAAAAAGGAGGGCAAACCACCGGTTTTACGTGGATATTTTCAGTGAACTGCCGGAAATCGAAGTACATACCGAACCCCATTCCGATTACTTTTCAAACCACTGGCTCACTGCTATTTGCTTAAAACCCAATTCAAAAGTGAGCACCGAAACAATCCGTATGAATTTTTTGGAACAGAATATCGAAACAAGACCCATCTGGAAACCCATGCATCTACAACCCGTTTTCAGAGATTTGCCCTACTTCGGGGGCAAAGTGGCGCAGGAGTTATTTGAGCAAGGGCTTTGTCTTCCTTCCGGATCCAATTTGACTGAAGAAGACCGTGCCGAAATCGGAAAGGTAATTCACAAACTTTTCCAGATTTCATAAATTATTGAACTTCGTTGTTAATAATTTGTATTTTTGTCATCCTTCGAAATTCACAAAGCGCATGATTAAATTTTATTACCTGGCAGATCTGAACCTAAAAATTAAACTGAAATGAGTCTCCGCAGAAGTATCAGAAAAAAAATGTATGGCGGCGATAATTTCATGAATATATCAGACATCCGCTACCTTCCGAGATGGGTCATTCTGTTGATCGACATCTTGTTTGTCTGTGCAGCAATCACTTTTGGCAAATACCTCATTGAAAAGCTCAGTTTTGGGACTGAAAAGATTTTCTATGACGATACACAGATGTACCTGATTATTGCTTCAGTGAGTGTTTTTTTTATGTTTGTTTTCAAAACCTATGCGGGAATCATCAGACATTCCACATTCATTGACCTTTTCAAGCTTTTCCTTTCCACGTTTTGCACCACTGTGGTTTTGGGCGCAGTCAGCTTTTCTTACTATCTGCTCACCGGGAAAAGGATGATTTACATGTCCATACCGTTTTTGGCCATTTTCTTTGCCACCTCATTTATGATGCTTTTCCTTTTCCGGCTTTTTGTGAAAGAATTTTTTCAGATTGTGAGGGAATTCCGAAGGAGCACATTGAGGAAAAGGATTTTGGTACTTGGAATTGATGAGCAGTCTGTTGCGGTGGCCCGTGCCATAGTGGAGAATCCGACACTGCCATATCATGTGGTGGGATTTCTCACGCAGCGCCATGACTCCCGGCGTGCCAATTTGCTTGGTAAACCTATTTACAGCAAAGAAAAAATCGAGAATAATACCAAGGAAGATCTGATCATAGATGGCGTCTTGTTGGTTAAAGAAATCATGACCAAAGAGGAAATGAACTCCTGGGTCAATTTGTTTCTGGAAAAGGATCTTCAGGTTTTTAAAGCGCCCTTACTCCAAAAAGTCCGCAGTGCTGACATGGGGGGCAGTATTCAGAATCTGCAGATCGAGGACCTGCTGAACCGCAAACCGATCCGGATTGAAAATGAAGAGGTGAGAAAACGCCATTACGGCAAGAATATTCTGATCACTGGGGGAGCAGGCTCTATCGGGAGCGAAATCATGAGACAGGTGGCACAGTTTTCACCCACTTTGATCGTGGTTGTGGACCAGGCGGAAACTCCGCTGTATGAAGTGGAACTGGAAATGAGAAACAAATTTCCCGGAATTCCGTTCAAATTTATTCTGGGCGACATCAGCAACAAACACGCCATTGAACCCATCTTTAAAAAATACGAGTTCTCCATGGTATACCACGCTGCTGCCTACAAGCACGTGCCTCTCATTGAGGAAAATCCGCGTGAAGCAGTATTGGTGAACATTTTGGGGACCAAGATTCTGGCGACCCTTTCCAGCAAATACGGAGTCAACCGGTTTGTGATGATCTCTACCGACAAGGCGGTGAACCCTACCAATGTGATGGGCGCATCTAAGCGGGTCGCAGAACTTTTCGTGCAAGCATTACAAAATACAGAGGGCAACACAACAAAATTCATAACTACACGTTTTGGAAATGTGCTGGGTTCAAACGGTTCGGTCATTCCCCATTTCAAAAAGCAAATTGAGGCGGGAGGACCAATCACCATTACACATCCGGACATCGTTAGGTACTTCATGACGATTCCCGAGGCATGCGATTTGGTGCTGCAGGCAGGAACCATGGGAAATGGAGGTGAGATTTTCGTTTTTGACATGGGAGAGCCGGTGAAGATTCAGGATTTAGCAACCAGAATGATCAAGCTTTCGGGGCTGGAACCCCATAGCGATATCAAAATCATTTATACAGGTCTTCGACCGGGTGAAAAACTCTATGAAGAGCTCCTGAGTGATGACGCCAAGACAATGCCTACGCCGAATGAGAAGATCATGGTCTCCAAAGACCCGATCATGGATTTTGAAGAAATAGACCATTATACGAGAGGGATCACCAGAGCCTCCCTAAGGAGGGAAAAAATCGAGGTGGTGCAGCTTTTGAAAAACATCGTCCCTGAATTTAAAAGCAATAATTCCATCTATGAAGTTTTGGACTAGAAGGGTAGAATTGTATATTTGCAAGAATTATTTTTTAAAGGTAAAAAATGAATAAAAACTTACTATTAATCGCAGTTTGCTCACTCTTTTTATTGGCTGCCTGCAAAACGAAGGAGAAAGCAAGCAATCTGAATTACATGCAGAATGCGGAGCAAATTGCCACAGAAGTTTCCACTCAAAACCAAGTTTCTACGATTCAGGTGGGTGACCAGTTGGTCATTCTGGTTACTGCAAAAGATATGAATGTAGTGAAACCATTTAACCAAAATTTTTCTTCTGGTGATCAGGCTAATTATTCTGTCGGTAATAACAATACCCCTCAACAAGGAATAACCCAAGTTTCTGGGCCAACCTATATAGTGGACGCATCTGGCGATATTGACTTTCCGGTTTTAGGTAAATTGAATACTACAGGAAAGACCCTCTCGGTATTCAAAGAAGAATTGAGCGATCAATTGAAAAGCTACATTATTAATCCCACGGTGAGCGTGCGTCTTACCAATTATAAAGTAACCGTTCTAGGTGAAGTGAACAAGCCCGGCCAATATATTATTCCTGATGGAAAGGCTACTTTGCTCAATGCGCTCGGATTGGCTGGTGATTTGACAATGTATGGAAAAAGAGATGATATTCTTTTGGTCAGAAATGTCAATGGAGAAACGACTAAGGCCAGAATTAATTTGCTTGACGCTAATTTTTTCAACTCTCCTTACTATGAATTGAAGCAAAACGATGTGATTTATATTTCATCCAATCAAACCAAAGAAAAGACTGCAAAACTTGACCCAAATACAAGTACCTATATTGCGATTGCAGGAACGGTTATCGGTTTAGCCGGTATTTTTATTACGATTTTCAAAAAATAAGCGACTATATAAATGGATAAGAGTTTCTCGAAAAAAGAAGACAACAGGAATGATGTTGATATCAATGAAATAATAAAGCCTTATTTGAAAAAATGGTGGTGGTTCATTCTAAGTGTTTTGCTTTGTGTTGCTTATGGTTATTACATCCTTAAGAAATCTCCGGAGATCTATAATGTGCAATCCACTATTTTGATCAAAGATGCCAGAAAGGCACCGTCCGTAGAAATGGGCGCACTATCTCAGCTAGGTGGATTCGGGAATTCTGGCGCGAATAGCGTTGAAAATGAAATTGAAATCCTGAAGTCAAAAAAATTAATGGCGGATGTGGTAGACGAGCTTGGATTGCAAGCAAACCTCGTAGAGAAAGTGGGGCTGCGGAAATATATTCTGTACGGAAATAGTTCGCCAGTAGTAATAAAGGTCATCAACGAAAAAATCGCCCCAAGAACCTTCAAAGGCCCGATCAATGTGAAAATTTCTGGTGATAAACTGGAGTTTACAGGAGAAGGTCTTACAAATCCTATCAGCTCAACTTTCGGCAAGACAATAAGCTTACCTTATGCAAACTTGATCTTTTTGAAGAACCCGGAGTTTGACCCACCCAAAGACAGGGAAATCGGCGAGTTGGAAATAGAGTATATGTCAAAATCTGATGCCATCAATACATTTCAATTTGGCACCAATGTAAGTTTGGTGGATAAAGACGGAACCGTGGTGGCCTTATCAATGAACTACCCCAATGTAGCAAAAGCGAAGGACATTATCAATAAATTAGTAGAAGTTTATAATAGCGATGCTATCACAGATAAAAACGCCGAATCCAAGAAAACACGAGATTTTATTGAAGAAAGAGTGGGAATCATTGCAAATGAGCTTGGCGCGGTGGAAGATCAAAAAGAGCAATTCAAAAAAGCAAATAAGATTACTGATATTCCAACTGAGGCACAGGTAAGCATTACTGGTTCCGAGCAAACAAGAGCCAGGTTGCTGGAAACAGAAACTCAAATTGCTTTGACAGAAGATTTGCTTAATTATGTGAACAAATTGGCAAATAACCAAACTATGCCTGTTTCTGTGGGATTAGGAAATCCTCTTGCAGCGGCCAGCATAAATGGTTATAACGAACTTGTACTTCAAAGAAATCGATTGCTTGAAAGTGCTACTCCACAAAACCCGGTTGTCAGCGATCTCAATAAACAGATTCAAGTGATGCGGGCTTCAGTGGCAGATGCAATCCAAAAGCAGCGCGTCTCTCTTCAAGCTATCGCAAATCAAATTGAAGGACAGCAAGATGTTTTTACCACTCGGGTGAGCAAAATTCCGGCGCAGGAAAAATTATTTCGAAGTATTGAGAGACAGCAGCAAATCAAAGAAAGCTTATATCTTTTATTATTGCAAAAAAGGGAAGAGGCTGCCATCTCATTGGCGATCACCTCACCGAAAGCTAGAATTATTGATTATGCGTTTTCATCACCCACTCCGGTTGCCCCAAAAAAATCGCTTATTATGGGGGTAGCATTTTTGATTGGACTTATGATCCCTATGGGCTTGGTTTATATCAAAGAATTATTTAATAATAAAGTTAGATCTAAAGATGACCTGCAAAAATATACCCATGCCCCAATCTTAGGAGAAATTCCCTCATTGCAAAGAGGAGCAAATGAAGTGGTGGAATTGAATGATCTGTCGCCAATGGCTGAAGCTTTTAGAATTCTCAACACCAATATAGCTTATATGTTGCCGAAAAAGAACGGAGGAAGAGTGATTTTCGTGACTTCTACCACAAAAGGTGAAGGGAAAACTTTCGTTTCGGTAAACCTTGCTTTGACAATGGCCACCAGTAAAATAAAAGTCATTATTATTGGTGCTGATATTAGAAATCCACAGCTTCAAAGATTCAATCCAGCCCGAAAAGGTATTGCCGGTCTTTCTGAATACCTGCATGATGAAAGTTCCAAAGTAGAGCAATACATTCATCCTTCCATCTTTAACCCACATCTTGATGTGCTTTATTCGGGAAGTATCCCACCCAATCCAACAGAATTGCTATCCAACGGAAGGTACGAGTTGCTCATTAATACACTAAGGGAAAAATATGACTATATTGTGGTGGATACAGCTCCTTTGATGTTAGTTACCGATACGTTCCTCACTTCAGAGTTAGCGGATGCAACCGTGTATGTGGTAAGGTCTGGCTACACTGAAAATTCTTTAATCGAGTTTGCAAACCACCAAATGGAAGAAGAGAAGATCAATAACGCTGGCTTTGTTTTGAATGATGTGGGAAAAGAAGATTTTGGTTATGGCAATAAATACGGGTATGGTTATGCAGCAGATGACCGTAACTTTTTCCAGAAAATGCGTGACAAATTTTTATTTAGGGCATAAATCCGAGGGAGAAAATTGAAGTAGTAAACGAAGAATGCTTTTTGTGTAGGAGGGTCAGTGATGGCTTTAGACATAGAGAAAACCACCTTGATATGTCCGGACAAAAAGCATTCCAATCGGGAAAGGTACAGGCTTGTATTATTTTTCAAATACTTGCAGATTATGGTGAGAAATAGGTGTTGAGGATGTATTATGATTTAACCGAAGCTAATTTTGAGAAAAAAAGCGAGCATATTATTTCTTTTGAAAGCGCTCAAAATACCTGTTTATATAATAAATCTATCCTTAACCGCGAAGTATTTCGGGGTTTCTATTGAACGGGATGCATGGATTTTGGCTTTTAGTGCTATGATATTGATTGACACTGCGTTATGGGGGCCAATCAATGAAACCTTTCGTGCAAAATTTATCTTCATCAAGGAAAAAGAGGGTGAACAAATTGCACTGCGGAAAACAAGGTCAATGCTTTTCTTCGTCATTGTTTTTTCATTACTGATTTCTGCTGTCATTATGAAATTTCCACAGCTTCTTTCTGTGGTGATTGCCCCAAAATATTCAGGAAATGAACTGTCAGTTCTCAATGAAATTATCGTTTATTCCACCAGTGTTTTGCTGGTAAACCAATTGATGCAAATCGGAATCAGTGTGCTCAATGCTTATGATTCATTCTATATTCCAGAAATTTCAGGTTTTATCAGTTCGCTACTCACCTTGGTGCTGATTGTTTGGCTGGCTCCAATTATCGGTATCTACGCGCTGTTAATTGGTTATCTGGTTGGATCTATCATTTTGATTTTGTTTTTAGTGCTGCATTTAAGAAAACGAGGAGTTGCCATTTTTGCTGATTTCTTTAATTTCAGATTCAAAGATTTTGGGGAGTTTTTTCTTTTTTCTTTACCAATGTTTGCCCCTTTATTTCTATACCAGATCAATACATTTATCGAAAAGGCCCTTTCATCGACTTTAGGTGTTGGGCTCGTCTCTGTTTTGGACTATGGGAGAAAGATACCAGAGTTGCTTCTTACTGTTTTTGTGAGTATAATTACCGCGCTGCTTTTGCCTGTGCTTTCCAGGCACTACATCCGTGGTGAGATGGAGAAATTCCAGATCTCTTTTACCCAGATTTTTAATATAGGAATTTTATTCATGACCTTGCTAATGGGAATGATGTTTGTGGGGGGTGAGGTGATCATTCGTTTTTTGTATGATAAAGGGCAAATTTCTGATCAAATGCTTGCACAGATACTGAATTTGTCGCAGTTTTATGTCATATCTTTATTGGGTTCTTTCGTTCAGATTATTTTCGGAATCTCCCTGATCGCCACTGATCAAAACAAGTTAATGGGAATTGTTGTCGCAGGAGGTCAAGTCTTGATGATTGTGGTGAATTTTGTTTTTTTGAACCATCTGAAGATCTACGTGTTTCCCGCTTCGCTTTTTGTCATCAATTTGATCATCGGGATAGTGATTTATAGCCTAATAAAATTTGATAAGATATTGATTGGGAAATCATTCCTGAAATACTCCTTATTTTTTCTGCTTAATGTGGTGGTGGCATACTTTATCGGAAGCAAGATGTTTTTTTTAGAAAATAAATTGCTTAATGCAATTTTGCTATATTTAATCTTTATTACGGTTTTGATCGGGGAATTATTTATATTTAAAATCGAAGAAAGAAAAGTTCTCGTTCAAGGGATGTCAATTATAAAAAAAATTAAAAACCAGAAAATTAAACGATTTTAAATATGGAAAACACTTTCGAAATTTTCAGTAAGAATTATGTGGATAAACCGGATGTTTACTATGGTAACACACGGCCCGAAGTGGAGGAGCTTATTCCCGTCCACTGTAAAACTTTTCTCGATGTAGGCTGTAGCGATGGCTCATTTGGGGCATATTTGAAATCAAAGCGACAAGATGCGGTGGTTTGGGGAATTGAACCGCATGAGCGATTTGCAAAAAAAGCGGAATCTGTTCTTGACAGGTCAATTAACAGTTTCTACACTGCGGAATTGCAGGAAATCCAGAATAAGACCTTCGACTGCATTTCGTTCAATGATGTGCTGGAGCACCTTTTTGATCCTAAACAAGCATTGGAGATATCTAAAAATTTTCTCTCCGACGAGGGCGTTGTGGTTGCATCCATCCCTAGTGTTTTGTTTTTCCATGTTTTTTTTGAACAGATTATCCTGAAAAAGGAATGGAAATATACCGACGGAGGAACTTTGGATGAAACCCATGTGCGGTTTTTCACCAGGAAAAGTATCCAAAGATTGTTTGAAGAAACAGGTTATGAAATCATTAAACTGGTTGGTATCAACAAAACACGCAGTAAGAAATTCCTGCTGCTGAATCTGGCCACATTCGGTTATTTTAATGACTGGAAATTCATGCAGTTTGCAGTGGTGGCAAAAAAGAAAAAATAGATGGAAGTTTCAATTATTATCGTTAATTACAAAACTCCACAGCTCGCAAAGAATTGTATTGATTCCATAAAGAAGTACACCAGTGGAATTGATTATGAGATTATTTTGGTAGATAATAATTCGGGAGATGGCTCTGAAGAAATTTTAAGGAAAATCGAAGAGATCAACTATCTCCAGTCGCCTGAAAATGTAGGTTTTGGCAGAGCAAATAATTTGGGACTGAAATCAGCCGCCGGCGAGTGGATATTGTTCCTGAATTCGGATACATTGCTCTTGGAGAATTCTGTAAAAAAAATGTTGGATTTTTTTAAACAAAACGAAGACAAGTTGGCAATTGGGAGTTTAGGAGTAACGCTCATTAACCATAATAACGAAATGATCCATTCCGCAGGAGACTTGCCAACTGTAGTAAATTTGCTAAGTTCGTACGTACAAAATTTTTTTAGAAAAGATTTTCACAGGAGAAAAAACGGAAAAGAAGTGTCTAAATATCGGTCGGAAATAGCTGAAGTTGGTTATGTGACCGGAGCTGATTTAATGGTGCGCAAAGAGGTCTTTGAGTCCATTGAAAATTTTGATCCAGATTTTTTCATGTATTACGAAGATGCTTTGGTCGGTCAACGATTAAGGCAAATTGGCAAAAAGAATTATATCTGCAATTGCTCGCAAATTGTACATCTTGAAGGTGAAAGCTTTAAGACGCCAAATCTTCTGAAAAGGATTATGGTTGAAAAAAGTATGTTTATTTATGTAAAGAAGACCTCCGGAAAATTGAGTTATTTTCTCTTTAGAATTATTTTTATGTTGATCAATTTCCCCGTTTTGATCTTGAAATTTAGGAGAACAGGTTCATGGCGATATTTGAAGCATTTGATTAGTTTTTGAAGAAATCTGTTTTAGTTGTATACGTTGAAAAATGAAATTTAAATTAGGAAGAAAATCATATCTGGCACTGACTATAGGTGGTTGGTTCCTATTTATAGGATTCGCGATTTTTAAGATTGACGAAGTGAAAACCCGTCCCATTATTTCGGAATTAATCGTCAGTGCATTTCTGGTTCAGTTATCCGTGATGAACTTCATCTGGAATTGGTATAAGAGGCAGCGGCCAACTTTGCTGGATTGGTTTAGGCTATCCACGTTCTTGGCGGTGGTTTATTCCTATTTTAAATTAATTGACAAGTTTGATGGCAAGATTGACTGGGTATATGGAAGCCAATATTTCGACAGATTTTACATTTTGCCTTCACTATTGGTGGTTTTGTGCGGTTTGTCAACTCTATTTATTTCCGAAAACCTCCTCCGATATATCATAAAAAAGCGAGAAAGTATTAGAAATTTTTCCAATACATCATACGAAATTAGGAGCAAAGCAGTTTTTTACCCGATCGTATTTATCGTTCTTGGGATTCAGGCTTACTTATTAATTAGCGGAAAGGTCGGCTATGGTGCAAAAGCAGAAGATGCTACCGGAGCTTTTTCATTTGTACAGCAGATATTCTTGAGTTTGTCAACGTTCATTTTCTCTGCATTGGCAATTTTTAAATATTCCCTGAATGAAAAAAGTCGAACGCTGAACTTTACTTTTTATTTCTATTTTGCATGTCAGATTTTGCTTGGTTTGCTGTCAGGAATGAAAGGAAATGTCATTTATACATTCGTCATCGTACTTATTCCTTTTCTCTTTAGCGGACGAATTGTTCCCAAAAAGTATATTATCATGGCGGTTATTCCCGCGCTTCTACTTTATCCTTTGATGGATAATTACCGGGACACCTTGAGGGATTTTCCGAAGCTGTCCAAAGAAAAATCATTTGGATTGGCACTGGGAAAAACTTTTGGGACGGAGCTTACAAGTAATATTTCTGCCGGCGGAGATAAATACACCAGCAGAATGGAAATGTTTCCCGCATTGCTGACCTCCGTTGAACTGGAGCCGCAATGGAAGGAATATAAAGATATGACAAGATATATCTACATTCCAGTATCTTTTTTCCCTAGGGTCATCATCCCTGGAAAACCCATAGCAGATACTGGAGAGAAGTTAAATTATATGATTTCAGGATTAACGGGAAGCTCTCAAACGCCAACAACTTTTGGATGGGCTTATCTGGAAGGCGGGTACACGTATGTGGTGCTCTCTTTTCTTATTTTCGCTATCTTCATCTGCTTTCTTGAATTCAAAATTGGTGCAGATAGCCTTTTAGGACTATTAATATATATTAGCTTGATTGTTACGTTGTTTGTCGTGGAACATGATATTTATTTTATACTAAGCAAAATTTTGCAGAACCTGGTCGTTTATTATTTTTTTTATAAATTGCTCTTCCGCGAAAAGCAAAAAGTGAAAACCTAAAATTATGAAATCAATACTCCTATTGTTCATTGCCATACCTTTTTTAGGACTAGCGCAAAATTCAGATGTAATAAGCGTCGCAGATCGAAACTCAAAAGAGTCTGTCAGTTTTCGAAGGATTAGCACTTCTGATGAGGGCAAAAAGATTGATGATCAGCAGGTGGACGATGTAATTTACAAAAAAATTAACGGCAATTTTTATAAGCGGGTTATTCCACAAAACATTGTTGACGTGACTTGGTTCGGCAATACTTCAGACGCCATTCAAAAAGCAGTAGATTTTGCTTCAGTTAATCTTGGGCCATGGAAAAGGGCAAAATATTCAATTTACCTTCCCGAAGGAACTTATGTCATTGATAAACCCATTAAAATCACAAATGTAGAAGGAATACATATCTATGGTGGAGGAATTGGCACTTTGTTGGAAATCAAAGAAAATACAAAGATCTCGTCGATTTTTGAGTTAAATGGTACAGCATATGGGGTTTACGAAAATTTCTATTTCGGTGGCGCACCAGGTTCTTCCTGTGATAATTTTATCTACATGTATTGGGGAGATAAAAAAAGCGACGTGCAACCGGTAGGTTATCCCAAAAGAAGTTCAACGCAAAATTCCTTTACCAACATTCGGAATATTTCCGGCAAATTTAAAGATGCAGTTCGCATTGATGGACATAATCAGAACGATATGTCTATGTGGTACAACTGCTCTTTTAACGGTAACTGGACTCCTAAAGAAAAGGATTTTTTTCAGTCAGCATTTAATATTGGAGATGGAACAGCTGGAAACAACCTGATTCACAATTTTCAAAATTCCTATATTGTGGGGGTAAAGAACGCGTTTATTTTTGGTGGAGTAGGCGGCTCGATTACAGGAGGTGGCGCATCAAATGTAGATACATATATTGTTCGAAATAATCCCAACGAAACATTGCTCGTTTCCGGGGTCAGGCTGGAAGGAACTAGCAGGATTTACAGAAATGAGGGGTATCTCAATGGAATTCATGAATATCCAGACAATGTGACCTTCCAAAACCTATGGTATTCTGCGTCTGGTTCCCCGCATGACTATTTCGATTCAGCGGCAGACGGAATATTGATTTTTCATGGAGGCGGTACTTTAAACATCATGGGAAGTACCTTTACCTATTTTCCTAAAGATAAGAAAATTCGGATTAAGCTTTCTGGTGCCATGAACAATAATTTTCATAATGCCATAAATATTATCGGAAGCAATATTCCTGAGAAATTTGAAAATCTCTTTATTGTAGATTCATGGGCACATGCATCTGCGAACGTAATCGGTAGCAATGAGACAGCAGAAGGTGGAATGAAGATGGGAAACCATGTACACCAGTGGATGAAGGACTTTAATTATAAATCTACATCTCTGCCAAACAAGTAATGATTATTCTCCTTTTTGCTTTACTGGCATTATCGTTCCTTGCAGAAGCATTTAACTTTAAGTACAAAAATTGGTGCACCGCACTGATGCTTATTTTACTCATTGCAGCTGAGGCGATTAAAAACCATAGTGGAATTGATTACACAAACGGCTACAATCATTATTACGCCGCAATGCAGGGCAATACCCAAAGCACTTATGAGTATTTGTATAGGTTATTGGTGAATTTTTTCTCCTCACTTAAACTGCCTTATCACGGATTCCTACTCATTTATTTTTCGGTGGTTTATTTGCTGTATTATTTTGCGCTGTCCAAATTCACGGAATACAGAAATACGGCATTGATATTTTTGTATTGCATCACCATTGGATTGATGGGCAGCAATCGGCAAATTCTGGCACTTGCGATCGGGATTTTCGCCTCAGCCTATTTTCTTCCGCGGCAAAAAATCAATTTCGCTCTATGTATTCTGGTGGCCATTTTCATTCATCAGTCTGCATTTTTTCTCTTACCATTTATATTATGGAACAAGCGAGTCGGAATCAGAATTTATTGTTATTTCTTAGTTTTTGCAGTTTTCATGCAAATTTTCCATCTCAGCAAACCACTGCTCAATTTTCTGATGCTCAATTTTGCCCCCAATATCACCACTCAGAAAGCGATCATCTACGATGCAATGCCGAGCAGCGAATTTTCAGCTGTTGGGTTTTCTCTGGGGGTGGTCAGAAGGTTGATTCCGCTCATCTTGATGCTGGTTTTTGAAAAAGAATTGAGGTCAAATCTAAAGTTTGATTTCGTGTTCAATGTGCTTTTTTTGTCGCTGTTCACCTACATTCTGATGTATCAGGACTTGGAGTACATCGCCTCCCGGATTGGTGTCTATTATCTCGTGTTTGAGGCAGTGCTGTATTCCTGGTTTGTTCCGATCATCGTGCGCCACCAAAAGAAATACCTATGGATTGCTCTCTATTTATTTTTTTGCGGTTTTCTCATTTATAAAAACACCCATTATTTCCCTGAACTTTTCTTTCCATTTAGAACACTTTATTTTACTTTTTAATGAAGATTCACTATTTTTTCAGACAGTTTCATGCACATCAAATCAGTATCGAAAAAGTTTTCGATACTATTTCGCAGCAGATGAAAACAGAGGGAATAGAGGTCCGGAAAATAACAAATCCGTACCCATTTACAATTTTCGGACTCATCAATGCGCTCCTTTTTTTTAGGAAAAATCAAGCCGATATCAATCATATCACTGGTGATATTCATTGGTCAGTGTTGGGTCTTGATGCTAAAAAAACCATACTGACTATCCACGATTTGGTTGGATTGTGCGATTTGACCGGTATAAGAAAGAAAATTTATTATTTCCTATGGTTTTATTTCCCTGTCAAAAAAGCAAGGTATATCACCGTGGTTTCTGAAAAAACCAAAAATGAAATTATTGGATTGCTTCCGGGTGCCGCGAAGAAGATCACGGTGATTCCCAATCCGCTGACCACCGAAGTAGCCCCTTTAATTCTTGATAAAGAGAACCTTAAGCCACATGTATTGGTTGTGGGAACTAGGGCAAACAAGAATGTTGACAGAATTATTGAGGCGATCGCCAACCTAGATATTTTATTAACCATTGTGGGCGAACTTACAGAAAATCAAAAGAACGAACTGGAGAGAAGAAACATAAGATTCAACCAACGATTTCAAATTTCTGATCAAGAGCTGAATGAATGTTATGACCAAGCGGACATTTTGTGCTTCCCATCGCTATATGAAGGATTTGGATTGCCAATCCTTGAAGCTCAAGCACGCAATTGCGCAGTAATCACCTCCAATATTTCCCCAATGAAGGAAATTGCGTCTGATTCTGCAATTTTAGTAAATCCGGAATCTTCCGCACAAATCAAGGAAGCTGTTGAAAAAATTGTGAAAAATCCAGAACTGAAAAAAAAATTGATTTTGCAGGGCAGAGAGAACGTTAAAAAATACAGTTTGGAAAATATCACTAAACAATATATCCAATTATACCATAAAATTGTGAAAGAAAATGATATTAATTGACGCCCTTTACATCAATGGTGGCGGCGGAAAAGTGCTGCTAGATAATCTAGTTTCTGAGTTGGAAAGTCGGGATGTGGAGGTACTGATTCTTATTGACAAAAGAATTGAGAACAACCCATTTTATGCCGGGTTGAAAAATAGAGTGATCTTCATGGAGGCGGGTTTGAGAAATAGAAAAGAATTTTATAAAGCCAATGAAAGTAAATTTAATGCTGTTCTTTGTTTCGGCAATTTGCCGCCTTCACGGAGGTTGAGTGCTAAAGTTTATACTTATTTTCATCAGCCGCTCTATTTGAAAATACCGGAAAATTTTTCACTCAAAAATAAATTCCTATATAATTTAAAAGTTTTCATATTAAGGCGTTTGATGAAGAATACAGATTTCTGGCTTGTTCAGTCTGATTTGATCAAGAGCCAGTTTCAAAAGAAATATAAAGTTTCTAATGTGAAGGTGTTGCCATTTTATCCACCATTAAAAAATGAGGGGGAAACCATGAGAATTGAAAACACATATCTCTACGTAAGCAATGCAACACCTCACAAAAACCATAAATATCTGATCGATGCATTCTGCCAATTTTTCGACCAAAAACAAACAGGAACGCTGATCTTGACGGTTTCTGAAGATTATCCTGAAACCATGCAGCTCATTGACCAGAAAATCGCACAGGGATATCCCATCGAAAATATTGGTTTTGTCAATAGAGATCAACTGGCAAAAGTTTATGCAGGTGCTGAATTTTTGATCTTTCCTTCCTTGACAGAAAGCTTCGGCTTGGGTTTAGTAGAAGCAATAGACCTTGGCTGTAAGGTGATCGCGGCCGATCTTCCTTATACCTATGCAGTTTGTGAACCAAGCTTAACCTTTAATCCGCACCAAGTGCAATCCATCGTTGATGCATTATCATTATCTTTGCAAAAAGACGTAAAACCTTCCGTAAACAAGGTCCCAAATCAAATAGATGAATTAATAGCGTTATTACAATAGTATGCAAATAAAAGATAAAACCCTCCTCATCACCGGTGGAACCGGATCTTTCGGTACTGCGGTGCTCAACCGTTTCTTACATACAGACCATTTCAGGGAAATCCGAATCTTTTCCCGGGACGAAAAGAAACAGGATGACATGAGAAACCTCTACAAAAACGATAAAATAAAATACTATATCGGCGATGTGAGGGATTACTACGGCGTGGAACCCGCTACAAGAGGAGTGGACTACATTTTTCACGCAGCAGCCTTAAAACAAGTTCCATCATGTGAATTTTTTCCAATGCAGGCCGTGAAAACCAATGTGGAGGGGACCTCAAACGTGATCCGCGCAGCAGGAGCCAACAAAGTGAAAAAAGTGATTTGCCTCAGCACAGATAAAGCCGCTTATCCTATCAACGCCATGGGAATCTCTAAAGCAATGATGGAAAAAGTAGCGGTGGCAGAATCCCGAAACCTGACTGATACCGTGGTTTGTTTAACTCGTTACGGAAACGTTATGGCATCCCGCGGTTCTGTAATTCCTTTGTTTTTAAATCAAATTCAAAAAGGAGAACCGATTACCATCACCGATCCTCAGATGTCCCGATTCTTTATGTCTTTGGAAGACGCGGTAGATTTGGTTTTATTTGCATTTGAAAACGGTAATCCGGGGGATTTATTCGTGAACAAAGCTCCTGCGGGAAGTATCGGTGATTTGGCGCAGGCTTTAATTGAGCTGACCGGCAAAGAAGTTCCCATCAAAATTATCGGAACACGCCATGGTGAAAAATTATATGAAACACTCTGTACAAGGGAAGAAATGCTGAATGCTGAAGATATGGGGGAATTCTACAGAATTCCGGCAGATAACCGTGATTTGAACTATGCCAAATATTTTTCAGAAGGAACCGAGGATATCTCCAAAGTGGAAGATTATCACTCACACAACACCCATCAGCAGGGAGTGGAAGGATTGAAAAAACTGATTTCCAAACTGCCTTTGATCAGAAAAGAAATTTTCGGGGAAGACGTGCAGCAATATCCTTACTAATAAAGACGATCATAAAAAGTGTCGGTATGTTGTTGAAAGGAAGTTTCCACCAAGACGAAAGAGGCGTCATCACTTTTAATAATGATTTTGATGCTGCGGAAATCAAAAGGATTTATACGATGGAAAACCGTTCACCAGATTTCGTCCGCGGTTGGCAAGGACATAAAATTGAGCAGCGGTGGTTTGCATGTGTTGCCGGTGAATTTGAGATTTCTGTGATTGAGATCGATGATTTTGAAAATCCTTCAAAAGATTTAATGATCTCGAAATATATTTTGCAAGATAAAGCACTAACTTTCCTGCATGCTCCTGCGGGTTGCGTCACCGCAATTCAGGCAAAGAAAGAAGGCAGCAAACTTTTGGTTTTAGCGGACTATGGTTTGGGAGAAATTCAGGATGAATACCGTTTTCCATTGGATTACTTTAAAAATAACTTATGATAAAAATAGGAATTACCGGGCAGAATGGATTTGTTGGCTCAAGTTTGTATAACACCTTGGGTTTGTATCCAGATGAATTTCAAAGAATTGATTTCCATAAAGAGTTTTTTGAAAATTCCGGTCAATTGGATGATTTCGTAAGGCAGTGCGATGTGATTGTACACCTGGCCGCGATGAACCGTCATCCGGATCCGGAAGTGATTTATGAAAACAATATTGGTCTGGTTAAAAAATTAACCGAATCATTGGAAAGAACCGCTTCAACAGCACATGTTCTTTTTTCATCTTCTTCGCAAGAAGAACGGGACAACCTTTATGGAAAGTCCAAAAAAGAAGGTCGGGAATTCTTGGCATACTGGGCAAAAAACAATGGCGGAAAATTTACCGGAATGATTATTCCCAATGTTTTCGGACCTTTCGGACAACCCAATTATAATTCCTTCATTGCTACTTTTTGCCATAAACTGACTCACGGAGAAAATCCCGTGATCGATAACGATGGCGAAGTGAAACTGATTTATGTCGGAGATTTGGTTCAGGAAATGATCGGGCAAATCAGATCTGGTGAAACCAACGAAGAGTATTCGGTTCCCCACAGAACTACCATAAAAGTGTCGGAAGTCCTTTCAAAACTGGAGAACTTCAAAAAACGCTATTTCGATGGGGGAGAAATTCCCGAACTGAAAACTGATTTTGATTATCAGCTGTTCAATACTTTCAGATGTTATTTCGATTTAAAAAATCATTATCCGGTTAAATTCACCCAGCATACCGATCCACGTGGAGCTTTTGTGGAAGTGATCCGTTTGGGAATTGGCGGGCAATGTTCTTTCTCGACCACCGTTCCGGGAATTACCCGGGGAAATCATTTCCATACCAGAAAAATTGAAAGATTTGCAGTAATTAAAGGAAAAGCTTTGATTCAGCTCAGAAAAATAGGTACCGATGAAGTTCTTGATTTTTATCTGGACGGAGCCGAACCGGCTTATGTGGATATGCCGATTTGGTACACCCACAATATCAAAAATATAGGCGAAGATGATCTGTACACCATTTTTTGGATCAATGAGCCATATAATCCTGAAGATGCAGATACTTATTTTGTAGAAGTTTAAATCTTAGAGAAAAAAATGAAAAAACTTAAAGTGATGACGGTCGTCGGAACCCGTCCGGAAATTATCCGACTGGCCAGAGTTCTTACCGCGCTCGATCATTCCGAAGCCGTGGAACATGTCATCGTTCACACCGGCCAAAATTACGATTACGAACTCAACCAAATATTTTTTGAGGATTTAGGACTCAGAAAACCAGATTATTTTCTGGAAGCTGCCGGAAAAACCGCCACAGAAACAGTCGGAAATATTTTAATTAAAATCGATCCGCTTTTGAAAGAATTAAAACCGGATGCATTTTTGGTTTTAGGCGATACCAATTCCTGCCTTTGCGCAATTCCTGCCAAGAAAAGACAAATTCCGATTTTCCACATGGAGGCCGGAAACCGCTGCTTCGATCAAAGAGTTCCGGAAGAGACCAACCGTAAAATCGTAGATCACACCGCAGATATCAATTTGACTTACAGCGATATCGCCAGAGAATATCTTTTAAGGGAAGGACTTCCGGCTGACAGAATCATCAAAACCGGTTCGCCGATGTTTGAAGTATTGAACCATTATCTTCCGGAAATTGAAAAATCCGATGTCCTTGCAAGATTGAATCTAGAAGAAGGAAAATATTTCGTGATCAGTTCACATCGTGAAGAAAACATCAATTCCGATAAAAATTTCATTGGTTTGATGGAAAGTTTAAATACGATTGCCGAAAAATATGGATACCCGATCATCGTTTCCACGCATCCGCGAACACGCAATATGATCGACAAAAAGCAAATCCAGATGCGGCCTGAAATCCAGTTTCTGAAACCGCTTGGGTTTTTGGATTACAACGCGCTTCAAATGAGGAGCTTCGCAGTTCTTTCAGATTCCGGAACGATTTCAGAGGAGTCATCGATCCTCAACTTCAGAGCCTTGAATATTCGGGAAGCCCACGAAAGACCCGAAGCCATGGAAGAAGCAAGCGTGATGATGGCGGGACTTTCACCCGAAAGAATCTTGCAGGGACTTGCACAGCTTCAGCAACAAAAAACCGGAGCTGAAAGAAACTACAGAAGAGTTTCTGATTATTCCATGCCGAATGTTTCGGAAAAAGTAGTGCGGATCATTTTGAGTTATACGGATTATGTGAACCGGGTGGTTTGGAGTAAAAATTAATGAGCAATAATTTTTTCTATATCGCCCAGTTTTTTACGCCGGAACCTTACTTAAAAGATATCAAATTTATCAAAAAAATTAAGGACAAAGGTTGGAATCCTATCGTCATCACCGGTTTTCCCAATTATCCGAAAGGTAAAATCTATGACGGATATCAAAACCGGCTTTTTTCCGAAGAAACGATGGATGGCATTAAAGTGATTCGGGTTTTCACTTATGCAGATCATAGTTTGAGCAGCATCAAGAGGACTTTGAATTATTTAGTGTTTGGAATTTTCGCTGCATTCGCAATTCTAAAATATGGGCGAAGAGACAGCTTTTATTATATTTTGCAGTCTTCACCTTTTGTGGTTTTTTGTGCTTGGATGGTGAAATTATTCAAGCCAAACTCCAAAACGCTATTGGATATTCAGGACGTTTTTCCTGAAAACATAAGGATTTCCGGATTCATCAAGTCGAAAAGGATCATCAGTATCCTGGATTTTTTGCTGGATCGGTTTTATTACAGCGCATTTGATCTGTTTGTCACGGTTTCAGAGAGTTTTAGAAAAATCGTCGCCCTTAAGAATATTTCGCTCGACCGAATACTGACCCTTTATAATTGGTCAATGGTGGAAAAAGCTCCAAATCAGCAAAAAGAAGAGTACCAATTTCAAACCGATGGTTTTAATATTGTCTATGCCGGAAATATTGGCGTGCATCAAGGGTTGTCAAAATTAGCAGCCGGAATCAGCTCTATTGTACAGAAAAGACCCAATGTCTTCTTTCATTTTTTTGGCGATGGGACTGATTTTGAAAAATTGAAAGCTGCGACGGCTGGAAACTCAAATGTGATTTTGCATGGCCGGGTTTCCAGTACAGAAATTTGCAAATACTTGGACGGTGCGGATGTTTTGTTTTTGCACCTCATCAAAGATCCCATTTATGAATGCATTATTCCGTCAAAACTCCAGACCTATATTGAAGTTGGAAAACCAATTTTGGCGGGCATTGAAGGGGAACCGAGAGCTTTCATCACCGATCACCAAATAGGTGAAGCATTTAACTCGGAAGACCAGGAGGATTTCCAAAAAGCCGTACTCAGAATAATTGGCTATTCACAGGAGGAAATTGTAGAAATTTGCAAAAGAAGTTTAATTTTGTATCAGAATCAGTTTTCACGCCAAGCGGGTGCTGACCGAGTTGATCAATTCATCAGAAAGCATAGGTAATGAACGTTCGTGTGGCCACTAAAAAAGATATCGATTCCATCGTTGAAGTGCACATGGAAAGGTTCTCCTCTTTTTTTCTGACGAGTTTGGGGAAACCGTTTTTAAAGGCCTTTTACAAGGCATTTCTAAAGAATCCGGCACTATTGCTGGTATTGGAAGATGAAGGCATCGTTAAAGGTTTCGCGGCGGGAAGCAGAGACAGCCGTTCATTCTTCCGGAAACTTTTGAAAAATAATTTATTGGGGTTCGCGCTGGCCGGAATAAAAATATTGTTCACCAATCCGGCAGCTTTGAAAAGAATGGCGTCAAATGCAGGTAAATCTGAAAAAAATAATCATATTTTTGCAGAGTTGCTGAGTATAGCCACCTTAAGAAATAAAAAAGGGTACGGTAAGATCCTTTTGGATGAATTCGAAAAAGAAATCGAAAAAGAAAACAGGGAGAATTTGCCGATTTCATTGACAACCGATTTTGATGAGAATGAAAAGACGGTCCAGTTTTATAGAGATTGCGGATATGAAGTCAATGAAATTTTCGAAAGTTACCATGGCAGAAAAATGTACAGATTTATAAAACGCAAATAATATAAAAATTATGAAAATCCCTTTCTCACCTCCTTACATTGACGATGATGTGATCACCGAAGTGGTGGATACGCTCCAATCTGGATGGATCACAACCGGCCCGAAAGTAAAGGCGCTGGAAGAGGAAGTATGCGAACTGACCGGTGTTTCCAATGCATTGTGCGTCAACTCGTGGACTTCCGGAGCGATCCTGATCATGAAGTGGTTCGGAATCAAGGAAGGGGATGAGGTGATTATTCCGGCATATACCTACAGCGCAACCGCTTTGGCAGTTCTTCACTGTGGCGGTACTCCCGTGATGGTAGATGTGAAAGAAGACTTCACCATAGATCCGGAAAAAATAAGGGCCGCAATCACCGATCGAACGAAAGTGATCATGCCAGTAGATATTGCGGGACTTCCTTGCGATTACGACCCAATCAATGAAATTGTCCATTCGGAAGAGATCAAGAAATTATTTAAACCAACTTCTGAAAACCAGAAAAAACTGGGAAGGATTTTGGTGCTTTCAGATGCGGCACACTCCATCGGTGCAACTTATAATGGAAAGCCAACAGGAGTTTTGACCGATATTACCATTTTCTCTTTCCACGCCGTAAAAAACATCACTTCTGCGGAAGGAGGAGCGATTTGCATCAATCTTCCTGCCCCTTTTGACAATGCGGAAGAATATAAAACGATGCGTCTTTGGACATTAAACGGACAAACTAAGGATGCTTTCACCAAATCCCAAGGTGGAGGAAGCAGCTGGAAATACGATATTGTCTTCCAAGGCCTAAAGGTAAATATGCCCGATGTTTGTGCGGCAATTGCTTTAGCCCAAATTAGAAATTATAATACGGAATTGCTTCCTGAAAGAAAAAGGGTTGCCGAACGATATCACGAATTTTTTAGCTCAAAAAAATGGGCCCAATTGCCTGTAATAGAAGATGCTAAAAGAAAAGCCTGTGACCATCTTTATGCACTGAGAATCAATGGAATTACCGAAGAGCAAAGAGATGCGATGATGGTTTCTATAGCGGATGATGAAGTGTCTGTGAACGTGCATTTTATCCCAATGCCTATGTTGACCCTGTTTAAAGACTTAGGGTATAAGATTGCAGATTATCCGGTGGCGTATGATAATTTTTCCCGGGAAATTTCCCTGCCGATCTATCCGCAACTATCTGACGAGGAAATTGATTTCATCTGTCAAAGCATTGAGAAAGCTTATGAGAAAATTTTGGTAAATGAAGCGGCTGTTTGATATTGTTTTTTCTTTTTTTGGTATCCTGCTTCTGTCGCCGGTTTTCCTCGTTATTTCCATCTTGATCTTACTGGACAGCAAAGGAGGGGTTCTGTACAAACAGGAACGTACCGGAAAAGGAGATAGGATTTTCAAGGTCTTGAAATTCCGGACTATGCGGCCAGATTCTTTTGCCAAAGGAGCACTCACCGTTGGGAGTCGGGATCCCAGAATTACCAACGTTGGATATTACTTAAGGAAATATAAGCTTGATGAACTTCCACAACTTTTCAACGTTTTTATCGGTGAAATGTCTTTTGTAGGTCCAAGACCCGAAGTAAAGAAGTATACAGATTTGTACAATGAAGAGCAGAAAAAAGTTTTGACCGTAGTTCCCGGTATCACAGATTATGCATCCATCAAATTTAGGAACGAGAATGATTTGCTCTCAGCAAGTGATAATCCGGAAAAATTATACATCGAAGAAATCATGCCGGAAAAACTGAACTTAAACCTGAAATATATTGCCGATAATAATGTATTTAAAGACATCAAGATTATTTTCGATACTTTTTATACGATAATCAATCACTGATCATGAAAATTAAACCCACCCCCCTCAAAGACTGCTACGTTATAGAACCTGCAATTGTTGCTGATGAACGTGGTTATTTTTACGAAAAGTTCAACGAAAAAAAATTTGAAGAACTCACAGGATTAAACGGACATTTCGTGCAGGATAATATTTCAAAATCCTCCTATGGGGTATTGCGTGGAATACATTTGCAGAAAGGGGAACATGCCCAAGCAAAACTGGTTTCCTGTTTGGAGGGAAGAGTTTTCGATGTCGCAGTAGATTTACGGGAAGATTCGCCAACTTTCGGACAGTGGTTCGGAATAGAATTATCAGATGAGAATAAGCTACAATTATATGTTCCAAGAGGATTTGGTCATGGCTTTTCGGTCTTGTCCGAATCTGCAATTTTCGCTTACAAATGTGACAATTATTACAATAATGGGTCTGAAGGAGGGATTTTATGGAAAGATATAGAGTTAAACATCGATTGGAAGCTGCCTGCAGAAGCAATTATACTTTCTGAAAAAGACAAAAACCTCCCGAAATTCAGCGAAAGAAACTTTTAATGCTATTTTCACTAAACCACTTCGTCACTTCAATATTCAACCACTCAAAATGAACTCAATCATCATAACCGGCGGCGCCGGATTCATCGGTTCGCACGTCGTTCGCGAATTTGTGAAGAACCTTCCGCAAACCAAAATTATCAATTTAGATGCGTTGACTTACGCCGGAAATCTTGAAAACTTGAAAGACATCGAAAACGAGCCAAATTACGTTTTCGAGAAAGCAGATATCACAAAACCGGAAGAGCTCAGAAAGGTCTTTGAAAAATACAACCCTGATGCCATTATCCATTTAGCGGCAGAATCTCATGTGGACCGAAGCATCACCGATCCCAATGCATTTATCAATACCAATGTAAACGGAACCGCCAATTTGTTGAATTTGGCAAAAGAATTCTGGACTTTGAATCCCGATCATCAGCATGGGAATTTCCCAGATGAAAAAAGAAAAAATCTTTTCTACCATGTTTCTACCGACGAAGTTTACGGAGCTTTGGGCGAAACTGGATTCTTTACCGAGGAAACTTCTTATGACCCGAAATCCCCGTATTCTGCCAGCAAAGCCGCTTCCGATCATTTGGTGAGGGCCTATGGAAATACTTACGGAATGCCTTTCATTATTTCAAACTGCTCTAATAACTACGGACCGAATCATTTTCCGGAGAAACTGATTCCGCTTTGCATCCACAATATTCTGAACGAAAAACCGCTCCCAATCTATGGCGATGGGAAATATACGAGGGACTGGCTCTACGTCATCGACCACGCAAAGGCAATTTTCCAGATCTTCCATGAAGCGAAAACGGGAGAAACCTACAACATCGGCGGCTGGAACGAATGGCAGAACATCAACTTGGTGAAAGAACTCATCAAACAGGTAGATGAAAAAACCGGAAAACCAGCAGGATATTCAGAAAAACTGATCACTTTTGTAAAAGACAGACCGGGACACGACAAACGCTACGCCATCGACGCCACAAAATTGGCAAACGATTTAGGCTGGAAACCTTCAGTCACTTTTGAGGAAGGTTTAAGTAAAACAATCGACTGGTTTTTGGAAAACAAGGATTGGCTGGACCATGTTACTTCGGGTGCTTATAAAAAATATTATGCTTCGCAATATACGGATGACTCGAATTAAATCGAATTTCACTAATTGATGGAAGAGAAAATTTTATATAAAGAAGAAAGTTACAAGATTATTGGAATTTGTATGAATGTTCATTCCACGATGGGAAATGGGTTTTTGGAAGCGGTTTACTGTGAGGTTTTAGAAAAAGAATTTATTAAAAATGGTATTCCGCATCAAAGAGAAGTTAAATTAGATTTGTTTTTCAACGGAGAGAAATTAGATAAAAAGTACAAAGCAGATTTTGTCTGTTTTGATAACATTATATTGGAAGTAAAATCAGTGTCATTTTTGCATGAAAACTTTACAAAGCAGACGTTAAATTATCTGAAAGCTACCAACAAAAAATTAGGATTGCTCATTAATTTTGGTGAAAAATCTCTAAAATATAAACGCATAATTAATTTGTAACCAGAACGAAAATTCGAGTAATTCGCATTAATTCGTGTAATTTGTTTTAAAATGAAAGGAATTATTTTAGCCGGAGGCTCCGGAACCAGACTTTACCCATTAACCATCGCGGTAAGTAAACAGCTCATGCCGGTTTATGATAAGCCCATGATTTATTATCCACTTTCCACGCTTCTTTTGGCTGGAATTAAAGAAATTTTGATCATTACCACGCCGCACGATCAGGAAGCGTTCCGGAAACTTTTGGGAGACGGTTCGCAAATTGGCTGCAGATTCGAATATAAAGTGCAGCCAAGTCCGGATGGATTGGCGCAAGCTTTTATTTTGGGAGAAGAATTCATCGGTGATGATTCGGTGGCTTTGGTTCTGGGTGACAATATTTTTTATGGAACCGGACTTGCAAAATTGCTGGAAAGTAAAACCAGTGTGGAAGGAGGATGCGTTTTTGCCTATTCCGTAACTGATCCGGAACGATATGGAGTGGTGGAATTCGATGAAAACAACAAAGCAATTTCTATTGAGGAAAAACCGGAGCATCCGAAATCAAATTACGCGGTTCCCGGACTTTATTTCTATGATAATTCCGTAGTGGAAATAGCGAAAAATCTTAAACCTTCGCCAAGAGGAGAACTGGAGATTACCGATGTCAATAGAATTTATTTGGAAAATGGAAAGTTGGAAGTTGGCGTCATGTCCCGCGGAACAGCTTGGCTCGACACCGGAACTTTCGATTCTTTACACGAAGCCTCGGAATTTGTGAAAGTTCTGGAAAAAAGACAGGGCTTCAAAATTTCTTGCATCGAAGAAATTGCCTTTAAAAAAGGATTCATCAACAAAGAACAATTACTGAAATCCGCTGAAAAATACGGGAAATCCGGTTACGGCGAATACCTGAAATCAATAATCTAAACATTTCTTCTCCAATCAAAAGACTTCAATCAAAATAGGAAGTCTTTTTTTATTCTTAAATTTGCACCCTTAAAAAATATGGGTTATTTGTCTTAACCTCAACCTCAACCTCAACCTTAACCTCAACCTCAACATGCGCACAAAATCCACCGGAAGAAAAAAAATAAACATCGTCACTTTGGGATGCTCCAAAAATGTAGTCGATTCAGAAGTATTGATGGGACAATTGAAAGCCAACGGCAAAGAAGTCGTGCACGAAGAACGTGGCGACGTAGTGGTGATCAATACCTGCGGATTTATCGACAACGCAAAACAGGAGAGTATTGATACGATTCTGGATTTTGTGGAAGCAAAAAATCGTGGCGAAGTGGAAAAAGTCTTCGTCACCGGATGTCTATCCGAAAGATATAAACCAGATTTGGAAAGGGAAATCCCAGATGTGGACCAATATTTCGGAACACGGGATTTGCCGCTTTTATTGAAGCAGCTCGGTGCCGATTACAAACACGAGTTGGTGGGAGAAAGATTGACAACGACTCCGCGACATTATGCCTATTTGAAAATCTCGGAAGGTTGTGACCGGCCTTGTTCTTTTTGCGCAATTCCTTTAATGAGGGGAAAGAACATTTCGGTTCCCATTGAAAATCTTGTGATTGAAGCCCAGAAATTGGCGAAAACAGGAGTGAAAGAACTGATTCTGATCGCTCAAGATTTGACTTATTACGGACTGGATCTCTACAAAAAGAGAGCACTTGCCGATTTGCTGAGGGAGTTGGTGAAAGTGGACGGAATCGAATGGATCCGATTGCATTATGCTTTCCCGACCGGTTTCCCGGAAGATGTCCTGGAAATCATTAAGAACGAAAAGAAAGTCTGCAACTACATTGATATTCCATTGCAGCACATCAATTCTGATATCTTAAAGGCGATGAAACGTGGGACTTCGCATGAAAAAACCAATGCGCTTCTCAATAAGTTTCGGGAAAAAGTTCCGGACATGGCGATCAGAACAACTCTGATCTGTGGTTTTCCGGGCGAATCTGAAGAGGATTTCCGGGAAATGAAGGACTGGGTCCGCGAGCAGAGATTTGACAGATTGGGCTGTTTCACCTATTCCCATGAAGAAAACACCACCGCCTATGAATTGCAAGACGATGTTCCGCAAGAAGTAAAGGAAAGAAGGGTAGAGGAAATCATGGAATTGCAGTCGCAGATTTCCTGGGAGAAAAACCAAGAAAAGATCGGCAAGGTTTTCCGCTGCATCTTCGACCGAAAAGAGGGGAACTATTTTGTCGGCAGAACAGAATTTGATTCGCCGGATGTGGATAACACCGTTTTGGTTTCTGCTGAAAACACCTATGTTTCTGTGGGAGATTTCGCTGATGTGAGAATTACTTCTGCTGAAGAATTTGATTTGTACGGAGAATTGGTTTAGCAAATTTTCAAAATTCGGCTTTATTTTTATTGAAATTCTATTTCTAAACACCATAAAAACCTTCAAGATTTTTGAAGGTTTTATTATTTGGTTATGTTTTGATATTCAGCGAATTAAGTTTGATTATAGAGCGATACTATGCAATATTTAGTTAAAATCATTAACGTTTACAACTGGTTTTTAACACTTTTTAACAAGCCTTGTGAATTCCCATGAATAAAGGAACGAGAATGATTGTTAACAAAATTTTAAGAATTCGTTAAGAGACTTTAACTGATGAACTGTTGCAGGTTTTAATTTCAGGATAAATTTGCAGAGTCAAAACCAATAAAATAATTCAAAATGGTGAAAAGAGTAACTCTCGTAATCATAATGATGATTTCAACACTTGGTTTATTCTCTTTCAAGAATAATGCCACAGATGCCAAAAAAACAAGTTTTGCATCGTACTACCACGATAAGTTTAATGGTAGAAAAACAGCAAGCGGAGAGATTTTCAGTAACTCGAAACTTACCGCGGCCCACCGAACGCTTCCATTTGGTACTGAGATCAAAGTGACCAACTTGAGAAACGGAAAAAGTGTAATAGTAGAAATAAATGACCGAGGTCCTTTCCATTCTTCCAGAGCACTAGACCTTTCGAAAGCAGCGTTCAATTCAATTGGAAACCACGTCCGTGGAGTAATGCCGGTTGAGTATGAAATTGTCGAAATCGATTAACTTTTACGAACTTAAATGACAAAGCCGATTCTTTTGAGTCGGCTTTTTTATTATTGGTTGGTTTTTACTTTCTTAGGAACCAAACTCTTTTTTCCATTCCTCGGCGGCATTGCACAAATCGTTGTAGAATTCTTCGCCGTATTTGCGGATTAGTGGTGTTTTCAGGAATTTATAGACCGGAACTTCCAATTCTTTTCCCAGGGCACAAGCATCGCTGCAAATGGACCATTCGTGGTAATTCAATGCAGTGAATGTGGAGTATTCATTGACCCTGATCGGGTAGAGATGGCAGGAAATAGGTTTTTGCCAATCCACTGCGCCGTCTTCGTATGCTTTTTCAATACCGCATTTGGTAATTCCTTTTTCATCGAAAACTACATAGGCGCACTCATTTCCGTTAACCATGGGAGTCACATAATCACCATCGAGCGGATCAGTCGTCCATGTTCCCTGTTCTTCAATGGCTTTCACGCCTTCTGGTCTAAGATAAGGTTTCACTTTATCGAAAATCTGATCGAGGATTTCAGTTTCCGATTTGTCCAAAGGAGCACCCACGTCACCTTCCACGCAACACGCTCCTTTGCATTTGCTGAGGTTGCACACGAACTCTTCTGAAAAAATATCTTCTGAAATTAATTTATTATCAAGTTGAATCATCGTCTTTTAAAATTTAAAGTTAGAAATAATTGTTGAGCTTAAAAATCACCAGAATAAAAATAATTACCCAAAGTCCCAATTCACGCATCCAGTATTTTGGCAAGAATCTCAACATGCGGCTTAAAATAATGGAAGCTGGAAGTGCCAATAAAAGCAGGTATTCATAGTGGTACCCCATGTATAAAACAATCGTGGTCAGTTGTGCCACAGCGAAGACCAAAAGAAATGAGTATTTGAACCTGCTGACCGGGCTTTTCAGATTAAAATGGTTGAAATGGTCCACCACTGCATAGATAATCATCAAAGCAATGGGTGAAAGCCAAATAAGCTTAGAGAAATCTTTGGTCGGTTTGAAGCCGCTGAAAGGAAAATAGGCCGGGTTCCACGAGTTTAACCCCATAAAATAGGCGACTGAAAAGTAGGAGCTTGCAATAAGGAGCATCCCAAAAACCAGTCTGAAAAAATGCAGTCCGATCCGGTCCGAAGTTCCGATAATATGCAAAATCACAAAAATTACCATCGGCCAGGTTGTCGGAAGGAAAATGAAATTGATCGCTAGGAATGCACCCACCAATAAATAAGCATTTTTGCGGACAGCCATTTCGGTGTTCGTCAAAAGCAAAAGAATAATCGAGTTGGTAAAAAGTGCCACAGAAATCCCAATATCCAGATCTCCCGGATAAAACGAGAAAACAAAAGCTGTATATAGAAAAAGTGGGAGATGGCTTTGGTGATTCAGCGCAATCGCATTAAAACAAAAATATCCCAATGCAATCCCCGCAAAAGTAATCACGGCGGAAATAAAATATAATGTATTGAAGTTCAGTATATTGAAGCTGATTACAATCAAAAGTAGGATGCCAATGTAAACAGGAACCGAAAAAATATTGCTTTCCTTTGAAAGTAATCGGAACATTTTTTATAAATTTGTGCAAAGTTAATTTAAAAAACGAAAATAATGACGTCGATCTGGCTATTATTGAGCGACCTGTTTAAATGGTCTTTTGGGTTTTTCGATTTTGCGGGGAACATTTTAAACTGGATTCTGTTCATCGCAGCCTGCGTGCTGTTTGTTTACTGGTGTTATGTTTTGGTGTCCACGCTGGGTGGCGACAAAGACAAAACCTATTATTCGCCAACGGAGGGGAAGCACCCGTATTACGACCCAAAAATTATGAAAAAAGGAGAATAAATAATTGATACCTATATTTATTATAAAAATCCCGAAACGGCTGAAGTTTCGGGATTTTGTATGTTTTTATTTAATGGCTTTTCTAAGCTTAATTTAGTCAATCTTCCTGTCTGAAATTTCTTTTTTTTCCTTTCCAAAAACTTACCGGTCGGCAGAAAGGGTTAGTAAAATAAGGCAGATTTCTGAAGCTTAATCTGCAAACTGTGCTAGAAAATCGGAATTACCAGTACCGGAATTGGGGATCTTTTGGTCAATTCCTTGGTCAGACTTCCCACGAAAACATCATACATATTGCTTCTTCCGTGCGAACCCATCACGATGTAACCGGCATTTTTCGTCTTGGCGTATTCCAGGATAATGTCGCTTGCCACTCCCTGTTTCAGGATGTGTTCGCAATCCACACCATGTGCGATGATTTTTTGTTCCGTGCTGTTCAAACGAAGAAGTTCTTCCTTGATTTCGTTTTGTTCCACTTCCGGAAAATACTGGAAACCCATATCACCGATTGCAAAACCGATATCGGCTGGAGCCACGTGAATCAGGCAGATTTTCCCATTGGTTTCCTTGGCAAATTTCAAAGCACCTTCAACTAGTTTGTCTGTGGCGTCTGAAAAATCTATTGGCAAAATAATATTGAGCATGACCTTAATTTTTGTTGTTTAAAGTTACAAATATTTTGGGATATGAGGAAATATTTGCAGATTACTGAATCCTTAAATCCAAAACTTTTTGGTCCTCCAAATAAGCTTCCAAGATGTCGTTTTCTGAAATTTTTCCCACGCCTTTCGGAGTTCCGGTGAAAATCAAGTCGCCTGTTCTCAAGGTAAAATACTGTGAAACGAAAGCTATGATATTTTCCGGTCGAAAGAGCATCAACGAGGTGTTTCCCTCCTGGACTTTCTCTTTATTTTTAATTAAGGAGAAGTTGAGGTTTTGCAGGTCAAAATCTTCTTTTTTGAAGAATTCTGAAATCACGGCGGAGCCATCGAACCCTTTTGCCAGTTCCCACGGAAGTCCCTTTTCTTTCAACTTCGACTGCAAATCTCTAGCGGTGAAATCAATTCCCAAACCGATTTCGTCAAAGTGTTTTCCGGCATTTTCTTCCCGGATGTATTTTCCGCCTTTTGAAATCTTTAAGACTACCTCCAATTCGTAGTGGATGTCGTCAGAAAATTCAGGAATATAAAAATCGGAACCCTTCTTCAAAACTGCGGTGTCTGGTTTCATGAAGATCACGGGATTATCAGGAACTTCGTTTCCGAGTTCTTTGGCGTGTTCGGCGTAGTTGCGGCCGATGCAGATGATTTTCATTTTTCTTTAATGTAATAATTTGTCAATGTAACAATATGGCAATTTGTTGAAATGTTGCGGAAGCAAATTAAAATCTGCGACTATTTGGACCAGTTGCAACTACGTTAGAATTTGCTTCTCAGTTGAATTCCCGTCAAAACCTTCTTGGTATAAAGCGGAAATTCCGCAGCCTGAATCCAGCCGTAATATCCCAAATCTTTTTGGAAGACCTCTTTTACCCTTTGTCCCTTGTATTTTCCAAAAGTGAAGGTTTCCATGCCATCTGCATCAAAACCAATGAAGCCTGCCAAATCCGCGAATTTATTCTGGTGCGAAATCTCACTCAATCCTGCGATTTCATTTGGTAGATCTTCATAATGAGCTACTTGTGCGTCCAAAACTTCAAAGGTAGCCATCACGTCTGCTTCTGCGGAATGGGCGTTCTCCAAATCTTTTCCGCAATAAAAGCGATAGGCTGCACTGAGGTTTCTAGGTTCCATTTTGTGGAAAATCGTCTGTGCATCGACCAGTTTGAATTTAGTCAAATCAAAATCAATTCCCGCACGCAAAAGTTCTTCCGCCAAAAGTGGGACGTCAAAACGGTTGGAATTGAATCCGCCTAAATCCGTTCCGGAAATCAACTCCATGATTTTCGGTGCTATTTCCTTGAACTTCGGTGCATCTTTCACATCCTCGTCATAGATTCCGTGGATGGCGCTCGCTTCCTGGGGAATAGGCATTTCGGGATTCACGAGCCAGGTTTTGCTTTCACGCGACGCATCTGGATTTACTTTTAAGATGCAGATTTCCACGATCCGGTCTTTGCCCACATTGATCCCGGTAGTTTCCAAATCGAAGATGCAGAGCGGTTTATATAGTTTTAGATTCATAATCAGATTTAAAGTTGCTGGAACGAGCGATTGTGCTGTGCGAATTTTGCTAAATCAATTGTTTCTGAAAAATCAGCGATATTAAAATATAATACATGATGGCCAGCGGGATTCCAGCGATTCCAAAGAAGCTCAAAAGCAGTACGATGCCGATTACCAAAGCAATTTTCGGATGGTTGTCTTCCAATTTCATGGACTTGAACTTCATGGAGATCATCTTTATCGGGGAAATGAGTAACCAAGATAAAAGGATGGTGAGAATGAGTAAAAATCCGGGACTTTCAAACAAAATGGAAAAACTTTTATGCTCTAAATATGCATAATACAATCCAAACATTAAAATGGTATTCGAAGGGGTATTCAGTCCTTTAAAATAGTATTTCTGTTCTTCGTCTAAATTAAAAATCGCCAACCTCAGACAGGAAAAAAGAGTGATGAACAATCCCAGATATTTAAGTTCAAAAGGCAGGTTGATCCCTAAAAGTTCGCTTCCGAAAGGTTCGAGCGCCTTAAACATGGCGATTCCTGGAAGCAGACCGAAACTTACCATATCGGCAAGGGAATCCAGCTGCACGCCAAGTTCGGAATTGGATTTCATCGCTCGTGCTACAAATCCGTCAAAAAAGTCCAAGATGAGGGAAAGGATGATGCAAATCGCGGTCACTTGATAATCACCGTGAATCAAGTGGATGACACCAATACTTCCCGAAAAAAGATTCGCCAGGGTAAAGGCGTTTGCCAAATTGTTCTTCATGAAGTTCATGAAGGCAAAAGTAGTGATTTTTTAATTGCTATCGGTTTTCAGAAGTGGGCATTCAGCGATGAACGAGGTGGTAAATCAGCAATTATTCAAACAATTGTAACCTGCGCTAAATGCATCAATACGAACGAAATGTGAAAATAATGTAAATTTGCAAAATTATTTTTTGAAAAAATATTAATGAAGGATATCAGATTACAGGAAATTGCCACACTCGCTTACCGGATTTTTTTGGCGTTCTTTTTTTACCAGATTGTGCGTTTTTTATTTTGGTTCTTTAATAAGGATTTGATAAAAATCGATTCGGTTTCAGATTATTTCAGTTTGGCATATCACGGAACGGCATTTGATTCCACCGGAATTCTTTATGTAAATGCATTATTTATTTTGCTAAGTTTGGTGCCGATTGTCATCAACACGAAAAAATATTACCAAAAGTTTCTCTTCTGGGTGTATTTCGTGATGAACGGAATCGCATACGGGATGAATTTTGGCGATTTTGTGTATTACAAATTTTCGCAGGCTCGGCTGACCACCGCTGCGCTGCATGTCGCAAAGCATGAGAATAATTTAGGAAAAGTCTTTATCACTTCTGTTTTTGAGCATCCTTTCGTGATTTTTTGGTTCTTGGTTTTAATGTTTTTTTGGGCTTACCTTTATAAAAAAGTGAAGATCAACGAGATGAAACCCAAAAACAAGTGGATTTATTTCAGTTCTTCCATCGTTACTTTATGCATTACCGCAATTTTGGTGGTGGGTGGTATTCGTGGTGATTTCAAACATTCAACACGTCCGATCAATCTGGTGGATGCCAACAAATTTGTGAAAAATCCTACACAGGCCAATGTGGTTTTGAATAGTACATTCTCTTTTTTCAGAACCATTGACACCAATAATTTCGAGGAAGTTCATTTTGTGGATGAGCAATTTATCCATGAAAACATTCATCCATACAAAATTTATCTAAGGGAAAATGTAGAGCCGAAACCAAATATTGTGATTTTCATTCTTGAAAGTTTCGCAAAAGAATATTCCGGTGCTTTCAATAAAAACACCAAAATTAAGGACTTCGTTTCCTATACTCCGTTTTTCGACAGTTTGGCGACCAAAAGTCTGATCGCGACCAACGCTTTTGCCAACGGAAGACAGTCGATTCACGGCATGAGTTCTGTTTTGGCGGGAATACCAAGTTTGACGGATGCCTTTACTGGTTCGCCTTATGCAAACCAGAAAATTCAGTCCATTGTTTCTGTGACCAACGAACTGGGTTACGACACTTCTTTTTTTCATGGCGCGCCGAATGGCTCGATGGGATTTTTAGGATTTGGAAATATTTTGGGATTCCAACACTATTACGGAAAAACAGAATATAATAATGACGCAGATTTCGACGGGATGTGGGGAATTTGGGACGAGCCTTTTTTCCAGTTTTTTGCCAAAACTTTAGACCGGAAAAAGTCACCCTTCATGGCGACGATGTTCTCTGTCTCCTCTCACCATCCCTTTAAAGTGCCTGAAAAATACAAAGGAAAATTCAAGAAAGGACCACTCGAAATCCACGAACCGGTTGGTTATACGGATTATTCATTGAAGAAATTCTTCGAAACAGCTGAGAAAATGCCGTGGTACAGCAATACGATTTTCGTTTTTGTGGCGGACCACACGAATCAAATAGCCTATCCCGAATACGAAAAAGCGATGAATCGTTTCGCGGTTCCAATTATGTTTTTTTCGCCAAACCCGAAATACAACCTGCATGGCGAAATCACCGAACCTGCACAGCAAATGGATATTTATCCCACATTGGCAGATTTAATCGGATACAACAAACCCATCCGGAGTTGGGGCAGAAGTTTGGTTTCAGCAGACAAAAATTACATGGTGGTGAATTCGGATTCCATTCAGAATCAGTTTATCATCGGGAATTATATTTATCGTTTTGATGGCAAAGAGGTGACTGGGGTTTTCGATATTGCCGACAAAAATCTGGAGAAAAATATTTTAGGAAAAATAAAAAGTCCTGAAATTGAAAAGGGAATTCTGCTCTGCAAAGCTTGGTATCAGGATTATATGAATCGGGTAATCAACAGGAAATTGGATTAAATTAATGATATTTTTAATCTAATGCTTAATTCTCATAAAATTCCGCAACTTATTGATAAGTTATGATGCGAATAACGAAAAATTTGCCGTTTAACTTTTTTTATTTACTTTTATCCAATCAAAGAATTAAAATAATTTTAAAATGAAAAAAATAATTTTCGCTTTTGTTGCCTTGTTTTTTGCAACATTATCTTATGCACAAATTGAAGGGAAATGGAAAACCATAGACGATGAAACCGGACAGGCAAAATCAATCGTGGAAATCCAGAAAAGAGCCAATGGTCAGTATTATGGAAAAGTGGTGCAGCTGCTCATCAAACCGGCTGATCCAAACTGTTCTGGTTGCAAAGACGACAGAAAAGGAAAGCCTGTACTGGGAATGGAAGTTATCCGTGACCTGAAAAAAGATGGCAACGAATTCAGCGGCGGAACAATCACCGATCCTAAAACAGGTAAAACCTACAAATGCATCATCAAAAGAGAGGGCGATAAACTGGACGTTAGAGGCTATATTGGTTTCGCTCTTATCGGCAGAAGCCAGACTTGGCACAAAGTGGATTAATATTTTAATGAAAATATGACAAAAAGCAACTCGAAAGGGTTGCTTTTTTGTGGGGTCAAACTTAAATAATCCCGAAAAAAGCCGTACTTTTGTACTTTAATTTTTCAAAAGATTATGGCAGAACATACTTTTCGCGAAGTGATTGCACAGGCAATGAGCGAGGAAATGCGTAAAGACGGATCAATTTATCTAATAGGTGAGGAAGTTGCAGAATACAACGGCGCCTACAAAGCCTCCAAAGGAATGCTCGATGAGTTTGGTCCAAAAAGGGTCATCGATACTCCAATTGCAGAACTTGGTTTTTCCGGAATCGCGGTGGGTTCCGCAATGAATGGTAACAGACCCATTGTGGAATTCATGACTTTCAACTTTTCATTGGTGGGAATCGACCAGATCATCAACAATGCTGCGAAAATCCGGCAAATGAGCGGCGGTCAGTGGAATTGCCCGATCGTTTTCCGTGGTCCAACTGCTTCTGCAGGCCAGCTGGGAGCAACGCACTCGCAAGCTTTGGAATCTTGGTACGCCAACTGTCCGGGATTGAAAGTAGTGGTTCCATCAAATCCTTATGATGCAAAAGGATTGCTGAAAACTGCTATTCAAGATAATGATCCTGTAATTTTCATGGAGTCTGAGCAGATGTATGGCGACAAAATGGAAATCCCTGAGGAAGAATATTATATCCCAATCGGAAAGGCCGACATTAAGAAAGAAGGAAAAGATGTGACTTTGGTTTCTTTCGGAAAAATCATGAAACTGGCGATTCAGGCAGCAGAAGATCTAGAGAAAGAAGGAATCTCCGTAGAAGTGATTGACTTAAGAACCGTTCGTCCTTTGGATTACGACATGATTTTGAACTCCGTGAAAAAAACAAACCGTTTGGTGATTTTGGAAGAAGCGTGGCCGTTTGCAAGTGTGGCTTCGGAAATTACCTACATGGTTCAGCAAAAAGCGTTTGATTACCTGGATGCGCCGATTAAGAGAATTACCACTCCTGATGCGCCAGCACCTTATTCCGCGGCACTTTTTGCGGAATGGTTCCCAAAACTTGAAAAAGTAAAAGAGGAAATTAAAAAAGCCATGTACATCAAAGCATAAATCGAAAACTCCTGAAAAGGAGTTTTTTTGTTTCCCACATGAAATTTTCCGGATCTAAAAATCACCCACAATTATTTTTTAGTCTAAATTTGCACCTTTAAACAAACTGTCAATGACTGAAGTTGTAGAAGGTGGTCATCATTTTGATACCAAGAAACTCACTGCAATAGGTGTGTTGGTTTCTCTTGGAGTTGTGTTCGGGGATATTGGAACATCGCCACTCTACGTGATGAAGGCGATTGTGAACGCATTCAAAGGCGGGACAGCAATGCCTTTCGACGAATATATCGAAGGAGCACTCTCTTGCATCATCTGGACTTTGACCATGCAAACCACTATCAAGTACGTGATTATCGCTTTAAGGGCCGATAACAAAGGGGAAGGTGGAATCCTTTCGCTTTACTCCCTAGTAAAAAGGCTGAAACGGAGATGGCTTTACTTAATTGCGATTCTTGGTGCGGCCACCTTGGTTGCGGACAGTGTGATCACGCCTTCTCTTACCGTGATGTCCGCGGTGGAAGGACTTAAGATTTTCAGTCCCAAGACTCCGGTGGTGGCGATTACTTTGGTGATTTTAGCGATTATCTTCATTGTTCAACAATTCGGAACATCCTCTATCGGGAAGTTTTTCGGACCGGTGATGGTGGTCTGGTTTATGGTTATCGGTGGTTTTGGAGCGATGCATATCTTTGACCATGTAGAGATTTTCAAGGCCTTCAATCCTTATTATGCTTACAACCTAATTATCCATTCGCCAAGTGCGATAGTGATTATGGGTGCAGTTTTTCTTTGCGTGACGGGAGCTGAAGCGCTGTATTCAGATTTGGGTCACTGCGGAAAGAAAAACATCCGCGTGAGTTGGATTTATGTCAAGGTAATGTTGATTCTCAATTATTTGGGACAGGGAGCGTGGCTCTTGGATAATCCAAACAAAGTGGCGGAAGGAATCAACCCAATTTTTGGAATTATGCCGGAATGGGCAATTTTACCGGGAGTAATTCTGGCCACCGCGGCTGCAATTATTGCCAGTCAATCTGTGATTACAGGTGCTTTCACCATGTTTTCTGAAGCCATGTCGGTTACTTTCTGGCCGAACCAGCAAATCGATTATCCATCCGGAATCAAAGGTCAAATGTATATTCCCAGAATCAACTGGGGATTGATGTTGATGTGCTTTATGGTGGTGATTTTCTTTAAAAAATCAGAGGCAATGGAAGCCGCATATGGTTTGACGATTACCATAACGATGTTAATGACCACAATTTTGTTGTTTTATTGGTTGGGAAGAATCAAGCGGTTCAAATACTTTGCGGTCCTCTTCATCATGATTCATTTTTCCATCGAACTGGGATTTTTCTATGCCAATGTGCAGAAAATTTTCGATGGAGGTTGGCTGACTTTGGTTCTCGGCGGATTTATCGCAGTCTGCATGTACGCTTGGTACAACGGCAGATTGATTAAGGCCAAGTTCATCAAGTTTGCAAAACTTGACGATTATGTTTCCATCATCAAGGAATTGAAACTGGATGAGACCATTCCAAAATATGCGACGAATCTTGCGTTTTTGAGCCGCGCCAAGAAAGAAAACGAAATAGAAACCAAGATCATCTATTCCATCTTGCGGAAACAGCCAAAAAGGGCGGATCACTATTTCATCCTAAACATCATCAACCAAGAAGATCCATATACCTTTAAATATAATATTGACGAAATTATGCCCGGAACAATTTATCGGGTGAATTTCCTATTAGGTTTTAAGGTGGACCGGCGAATCAACGATTATTTCGACCAGGTTTTGCAAGATATGATGGAAGAAGGCACTATTCCGTCCAGAAGTCCGCATCCGTCTTTGAGGGCGCACAATGTTCCGCCGGACCTCAAATATGTCATTATTGACAATACTTACATCAACGATACTTTGCTGACGGTGAAGGAAAAAATCACCCTCAATATTTATAATTTCGTGAAGTATATCGGAAGTGACGATTTCAAGGCGTGGGGAGTTTCGCCGCATAACGTGGTGGTGGAATCTGCACCGCTTCTGGACCAAAAACTGGTTACCAAAAAAATCCAGCAGGTGGAGTTCAAGCCTTATCAAAACTAAATTTTCATTGGTTGCAATCAGAGGTAGCCTCCACAGTTTCAGGTTTTGCCAAACTTCATACCACATAAGGGAATGCCGCCGGAATTCCTGATTCAGACTTTTTTGATAAATTTGCCTATATTTAACCTCATGGATCCTAAACAAAAAGAACTTAATCTCACTACGATTAAGGAAGTTTTAAGACAGTATCTTCACGATAAAAATTTCAGGAATACCCCCGAAAGATATACCATTTTGGAGGAAATCTACAATATGGACCACCACTTCAATGTGGATGATCTCTACCTTTTGATGATGCAGAAGAAATACCACGTTTCTAAAGCGACGATTTATAATACTATTGAAATTTTCTTGGACGCCGGCTTGATCAGAAAACACCAGTTCGGTGAAAAAACACTGACTTCCTCCTCCTACGAAAAATCATATTTTGACAAACAACATGACCATTTGGTGATTTACAAAAAGGATTCAGACAAAGAAATCCAGGAAATCATCGAGTTTTGTGATCCCAGAATCCAGGGAATCAAAGATGCGATTGAGGATGCCTTTGGCGTAAATATTGATTCCCACTCACTTTATTTCTACGGAACCAAAAAGGATTAATGAAGAATTTTTTCGCCTTATTTCTGTTTATCGGTTTTCATGTTTTTGCGCAGATTACCACGCAGCCGAAAGATGTTCTGGTAAAAGATCCGTATTTTACTCCTACTCAGAATCAGCCACAAGGTGAAAAAGTGCGGCTCATTCACTCGGATTTTTTCCAAAAAACTGCAGAAAAATACAATGGAAACCCGTTCTTTTCGGGGAATGTGCAGTTTGAGCACCAAGGTTCACTGCTTTCTGCAGATGAAGTGATTTTTTATGAGGAACAAAACTTCGTGAAAGCTATCGGAAACGTAAAGCTTCAAAATGCAGACGGCTCCGTAATCACTTCCGGTGAAATGGAATACGACGGAAATACCCAAAAGGGAATTGCACGAAAAAATGTGGTTTTGACCGATCCAACCCAAACCATAAAAACGGAAACCATGTATTACGACAGGGTTTCAAATAAGGCTTACTTCAATACCGGTGGTACAATTTCAGATGCAACCAATACCATGTACACCAAATCGGCGACCTATGATTTGGGCACGAAAATGATCGATTTCACCGGCAATGTGAAAATCAATAACCCGGAATATACCGTGGAAGGAAACAACATTAAACAAAATCAAAATACCAATACCGCAGATTTTTTTGGACCTACCACGATTACCAACAAAAAAAATCCCTCCATTTTGGTTTATACCGAAAGGGGTTCCTACAATATGAATTCCAAGGAAGTTTATTTAAAGAAAAATTCCAGGATTCACTACAACGGAAAAATACTCACTGGTGATGACATGTATTTCAATCAGATCACCGGTTTTGGTAAAGCGAAAGGAAACGTGACACTTCGTGACCCGAAAGAACAGCGCTATATGAAAGGCGGTTACGGCGAAATTTATGAAAAGAAAGACTCCGCAATGATGACCGAAAAACCTTACGCCGTAAAAATTCTGGAAAAGGACTCCATGTATTTTTCGGCTGAAAAACTCATTAGTTATCGCAAAATTGATGACAAAGATCCACTAAAGAAAAAGAGTTTTCTGCGCGCCTACCGAAAAGCCAGAATGTTCAAATCTAATATCCAGGTTCGCGCAGATTCTTTGAGCTTTAATGAAACTGATGGAATTATGCATCTTTTCGGCAGTCCAATTGCTTGGAGTGGCGAAAAACAAGTGACCGGAGATAAAATTGAAGCCTATTTTGACACCGAAAAAGAATTCATCGATTCATTGAAAGTGATTGGAAACGCTTTTGCGATAAGTAAAGCTGATTCGCTGAATTTGAAAGATGAGTTCAACCAGGTCAAAGGAAAACTGATGACCGTTTATTACGACAAAAACGAAATCAAACTCGCGAAAGTCATCGGAAATGCGCAAGCCATTACCTATGCCGATGATCAAAATGAGAAAACGAAAGAAGTGGAAAGAATTGGGGTCGCTTTATCCACCTGCGGAACAATTGAAGCGGAGTTTGAAGACCGGAAAGTACAGATTATTTCTTGCAATATCGGTGCGAATACAGACGTTTTTCCGATGAGCAAGATTTCCCGCGAAAAAAGATTTTTCCCCGATTTCAACTGGAATACCAAAGACCGGCTCCGGAAATGGCAAGACATCTTCATGGATACCCCGGAATATGAAGAAATAAAATACGAGTCCGACGACAAACTCTACGACGCCGCCCAGAAAGCAATCAACGACGCGAAAGCAAAGGAAGAGGCGAAGAAACCGAAACGGATTCGGAAATAGGGACAGATTGCCCCATTAAGATTGATAGTAATAATTTGGAGCAACAACTGCTGTAATTTTTGTGATTATTACTCCCTGATGATTTTTTTTGTGAAACCTCAAACCTCAAACCTCAAACAATGTTAAAGTCAGATTTCTTCAAATACCAAGCTCAAACCACCCAATTCGCAGCCGGATTTGAGGTGGAAAAAGCAGAAGGAAGTTATATCTACGGAACCGATGGCAGGAAATACCTCGACTTTGTGGCGGGAGTTTCTGCCAATACTTTGGGACATTCTCACCCCAAAATTGTGGAAGCCATCAAAACGCAGGCTGAAAAATACTTGCACGTGATGGTTTATGGCGAGTATGCACAGGAAATGCCTGTGAAACTCTGTAAACTTTTGGCAGCCGCAACTCCTGATCCTTTGGAGGTCACTTATTTGGTGAACTCCGGTGCAGAAGCAATCGACGGCGCTTTGAAACTGGCAAAAAGGTTTACCGGCAGAGAGGAAATTATTTCTTTCAAAAATTCTTATCACGGAAATACGCACGGCGCTTTGTCGGTTTCCGGAAATGAATACCACAAACGGGAATTTCGGCCACTTTTGCCTTTGGTGGATTTTATTGAATTTAACGACGAAAACGATTTGGCTAAAATCACCGAAAAAACAGCTTGTGTTCTGATGGAAACCATACAGGGAGCAGCAGGATTTCTGGTTCCGAATGAGGATTATCTGGAAAAATTAAAAAATCGGTGTGAACAAGTGGGAGCTTTATTGATTTTAGATGAAATTCAGCCGGGTTTTGGAAGGACTGGAAAATTATTCGCATTTGAACATTTCGGAATCGTTCCCGATATCTTGGTGATGGGAAAAGGAATGGGAGGCGGAGTTCCTGTGGGAGCGTTTATGAGTTCCAAAAAAATGATGGATTCCCTTTCACATTCGCCGAAACTTGGACATATCACTACTTTTGGCGGAAATCCTTTGATTGCTGCTGCAAGTTATGCCACTTTGAAAGAAGTTTTGGAAAGCGGCTTGATGAACGAAGTTGATGAAAAAGAAAAACTGTTCCGCGAACTTTTGGTTCACCCGAAAATTCAGAACATTAACGGAAGAGGTTTGATGTTGGCCGTGAATCTCGGAAGTCCGGAATTTACTTTAAATGTTGCGAAACGCTGCATGGAAAAAGGACTGATTGTTTTTTGGCAACTGTATCGAAATGAATACCTCCGAATTTCACCGCCATTAAATTTATCTTTAGACGAAATCAGGGAGGGCTGCGCTATTATTTTGGAAGTGCTAAACGAAAGTGAAATATGAAAAAAGTATTCTACCTGAAAACCTGCGACACTTGTCAAAAAATCCTGAAGCAATTTGATTTAAAGGATTGGCAACTTCGGGAAATCAAAACTGAACCGATCACGAAAGAAGAACTTGAAGGAATGTTTAAAATTTCGAAAACCTACGAAGCACTTTTCAGCCGGCGATCCACCCAGATCAAATCCCGAGGAATTGATGTGAAAACCTTGCAGGAAAAAGATTTTAGGGAACTGCTTCTGGATCATTATACTTTTTTGAAAAGGCCGGTTTTCTTGACTGATCAGGAGATTTTTATCGGCAATGACAAAAAGAATGTTGAAGCATTGAAGAATTTTTTCGGAATTTCGGAATGAGACTGCTTTCGGTTTTTCTATTTTTTTTATCTTTAAATATTTGGGCTCAAACGGTTTACAAAACACCGTCTGGTGCCAAATACCATTTGGAGCAATGCAGAATGGTGAAAAATGTTTCCACCGCAATCTCCGTAAATCAGGCGGCAGAACAGGGTTTGACGCCGTGCAAAATATGCAGACCACCTTATTCCGGTACTTTGGGATTGGTCAGCAAGCCAAAGAAAGTTCCGGGAACGTCTTCTGGAACGCAATGTCTGGGAATTACACAAAAGGGAACACGATGCAAAAGAAACACTAAGATAGGGAACAGTTACTGCTTTCAACATCTTCCCTAATAATTGAAAAACGTTAAAGCAATCTCCCGGTAAGGAAAAGTCCGGCAACGGTGAAATAGATGATCAATCCGGTCACATCCACCAAAGTGGCAACAAACGGCGCGGAAGATGTAGCGGGATCGAGTTTCATTCTTTTTAAGATGAACGGAATCATGGAGCCGGTTAAAGTTCCCCACAAAACAATTGCGACCAGGGAAACGCCCACGCTCAATCCGATGAATACCCAATGGTCGCCATAATGGAAGAATCCGGCTTTTTGCCAAAGCATGATCCTGAAAAAACCGATGAGGCCTAAGATTCCGCCGAGACAAAGTCCAGAGATAATCTCTTTTCGCATGACATACCACCAGTCTTTCAGGGTGATTTCCTGTAGCGCCATTGCACGAATGATCAACGTGGCCGCCTGGGAACCGGAGTTTCCGCCGCTTGAAATAATTAGCGGTACGAAAAGTGCTAGTACCACTGCTTTTTCAATTTCATGTTCGAAATAGCCCATCGCGGAAGCGGTCAACATTTCGGAAATAAAAAGGATAATGAGCCAGGTTGCTCTTTTTCGGATCATCTCCGTCCAAGAAGTTTGGGTATATGGTAAATCGAGTGCTTCCAAACCCCCGAATTTCTGGATGTCTTCGGTGTTTTGCTCTTCGATTTGGTCGATGATGTCGTCCACGGTTACAATGCCTACCAAAACCCCGTTTTCTGTAACGATGGGCAAAGCGGCACGGTCATATTTCTCAAAGTAAGGTACCGCATCTTCTTTGGAAGTAGTGGTGGTAATCGCCACAAAATGGTTGTCGGTAATCTCGGAAACCAGCGTGTCTTCTTCTGCCAAAAGCAGTGAACCTATGGCAATGTCGTCTATCAAGCGGTTTCTTTCATCCACCACATAAAGATGGTTCATGGTTTCCACCTTTTTCCCAACTCTTTTTATTTGCTCGAAACATCTTTTCACCGTCCATTCCTTTCGGATTTGAATGTAGTATGGCGTCATCAGACGGGCAATGGAATCTTCGCGGTAACCCAGAAGTTTCAGTGCGATTCTTCTTTCCTGTGGATTCAGGTGGTTGATGGAATATTTGATCAGTTCATCGGGGAAATCTTCGAACAGCGCGGTTCGGTCATCCGGAGTCATGGCGTTCAGGATTTCAGAAACCTCTTCACTGCCGATACTTCGGATGGTTTCTTCCTGGAAATCTGGATCCAGATGAGAAAAAACTTCGGCTTTATATTGTTTCGGAACTTTCAGGAATGCCAAAAGCCTTTCGTCAGCGTGGAGTTCGCTGAGTGTTTCGGCAATATCGGCGGGATTAAAAATGAGTTCCTGGCTTTCCACAATTCCATTTTTTCAGAATTGCAAAATTAAGCCAAAAACTTAAATTTTCCGCATAAATCGATATAAGATTGAATGTAAAGTTTAGTTAATTTTCAACGGGAGCTTGCCAGTCTTTTTTTGCGGTACGCAAGTTTTTGCCAAGCTTTTTCATGGCTCCCACCGTTCCGATTTTGATGAAGTTTTCTGCGGAACCGAGCAGTCTCGCGTTCTTTTTGTAGGTGTCGTAATCGGTTTCGCTGATGAAATTGCCATCGGCATCGTAAATCTTGAGGCTCACCACGACTTGGTTGGAAAAAACGTATTTTCCCAATCCGACCTTGAAATATTTCACTTTTGGAATGACTGCAAACTGTGCATTATTGTTTTCGCAAAACTCTTTGATCAACTTTGAATCTGCAGAGTCAAATGGAAGGTAGGAATCCACGCGCAGCATTTTGTAATTTCGGAAATGGGCGATCCTGTCTGAAACCGCGGAATAAAAAGCCGAGTAGGTTGGTTCCATGATTTCTTCGATTTCCGGGAAAACTTCGGGATTGAAATAGAGGATTTTTTGGATTTTTAGGTCACGGGAAGATTCGGCGGTTTGAGTTTTCCCCGATGCACAACTTTTCAAGGCGATAATAGCGGCTAATGAAAAGGCCAGAAAATAGATTTTTTTCATTGCAAATGTTGGTGCAAAATTAAAGCCAATTAACGAATTCACAAAGAAAATTTTAAGAAATATTTAACATTTTTTTTGGGGGATGTGTCGCGCATTCAAAAAATGGACTTTGCGCTCTGAAGATATTTCACAGAATAGCATTGTTTATCCACCTTTGTGATTATTAAAAAAAGTTAATTAAGGGAAATTAGGATAAAATTTTGTAATTTTGCATTGCAGTATATACTGTGTATTAATCAAGAAGAAAGAATTTATGCCGAACCAAAAGATTTTATATGTCACCACCGAAATGTTTCCGTATCAGGAAGACAGCAACATGGCGACAACGGTAAGTAAGATGGCGCTAAGAATGCATCAGGAGGGAAATGACGTGCGGGTTTTTATGCCGAGATTTGGTCAAATAAGCGAAAGGAAGTTTCAGCTGCACGAAGTGATTCGGCTCTCTGGAATGAACATTATCATCAATGATCTTGATCAGCCACTAATCATAAAAGTGGCATCACTTCCCGGCGAGCGGCTTCAGGTTTATTTCATTGATAATGAGGAGTATTTTAAAAGGAAACAGTACTACGTAGATGAACATGGAGTACCTTTCGATGATAATGACGAACGTGCCATTTTCTTTGCAAGGGGAGTGATAGAGACGATTAAGAAGCTGAACTGGGTTCCGGATGTGATTCACCTCAATGGTTGGATGGCATCGTTTATTCCGATTTACCTTAAAACATTTTATAAGACCGATTCCTACTTCAATGATTCGAAAATAGTGCTTTCCGTATATAACGAACCAGACGAGGCTTTGCCCGAAACTACGGAGGAGATCATGAAGTTTGACAATATTACTTCTCTTAAAGCGTTTAAGAAACCAAGTTTCCAGAGTTTTGTGATCGAAAGCATGGATTTGGTAGATTTGGTGCTTAAAGGTGACGAATTCCTGCAAGAGGATCTTGACAAGGCCTTCGCTAAGACCAAAACGAAGAAATCTGAGTATTTGGACGCTGATACTATCGATAAATTATACTAAAATCAACCTCACTTTAATGATAAGAAATCTTAAGAATTTATTCAATATTACTGCAAGTCTGGTAATAGGGAGTTTAATTTTGTGGAATTGTGAACCAGATGCAGACAAACTCGGTTCGCAATTTTTTCAGAATGGTGCAGAAGGAGTCCAAACTTCCTATTCGGTAATCGCATACACCATCAATCACAACGATACTATAAGGACAGATGCCATCAGATTGCAGCGTGCTTCCATCGGTGCTTTTACAGAGCCGCAGTTTGGTCTTCAGAAAGCTGCTTTTGTGACGCAGGCGCGTTTGTCGCAATATGCACCCGATTTCGGAACTAATCCTGTGTTGGATTCTGCAGTACTGGTCATCAAACCGGATTTTGCTTCAGATTCTGTAACCACCACCAGCAAAGAAGACTATATTTATCCGGATGGTGCAGTGCCTGCAAAGCTGGAACAGAATACCTATCCTATCACTAAGTATGGAAAAACTAAAATTAATGGCAAGACCGTCTTTCATTTAAAGGTGCACCGTGTAACGGATTACCTGGGAGGAAATAGTGACAAAGTTTTTTCCAACAGAAATGCTGCCACCAGTACCCTTTTGGGATCAACTACGTTCGATGGCGATATTTCCTCTGTGAAAATCACCAAAGATTCAGATAAAAGTACCATCTTCGAAAGAGGAGCAGGAATTGCAGTGAAATTAGACAGCACCTTTTTTCAAGACAATATTATCAAGAAAGGGAATGCCCCAGAACTGGCAGACGCAGCATCTTTCATCAGGTATTTCCGCGGAATGAAAATTTCTGTTGATGAAAATGATGGATATCTTTTCAAAATAGATCCAAACGCACTCGAACTTACCTTGTATTACAAAAAAGATAAGGATGGAAGCAGCACTCCGCCTACCCGCGAGAGTGATACTTTCACCTTTGATTTGGGTACCAGCAATGCCCATTTTAGCGAGATCATCAATAATAAAGTGGGAAGCGCCTTGGAGACCTATCCTGCAGTAGACACCATTGTGGGGTCACCACGGGTTTATGCGCAAGGTATGGGTGGACCAGGAATTGGACTTAAGATTCCACAAGAAACTATCGCGGGCATTAAAGAGCTTTATAAGAATGAAAAAGTAGGAATTATTTCCGCGAAAATTAGAATTTATACCGATCCGGCGGTTTGGAATAACAATTTTCAAAAACCTGATTATTTTACTGTAAATCTTAGAAAGATCAATACTGATCATACTTTTACCGACTTACTTACGTTTTTAGAAGATATGAATACCTTGGCATACAGTGCGAATTACAGCCTTGTGAAAGGGTTTAACCTGGATCAGGAACAGGCTTATTATGATATAGGCATTACCCAGACTTTAAAAAATATTATTGAAAAAGAAGAAAAATCAAGACATTATGCACTAAATGTAGGAAAATATAACCTGGATGCAAATGGTCAATTGATTGGATGGCAATATAAGGATTATGCCCAATATTTTAACACGAGATCGCATACCCCGTATCGTGCTGTATTTATTGGAACTGACGCTCAAAATCCGAAAGGGGTGCAGTTATTGGTCAGCTACGGAAAAAAATAAATAAGATAACTTTTTATTATAAATAAATATGTGTGGAATTGTAGGATACACCGGTTTTCAGGATGCTTATGAAATAGTCATCAACGGACTGCGCAGATTGGAATATAGAGGATATGACAGTGCGGGAATCGTGCTGGAAAATAAAGATAAGAAATTCGAAGTCGTCAAAACTAAAGGAAAAGTAGATGATTTGGTGGCAATTTCCAAAAAACTGGAAGGTACCGCTACTGTGGGGATGGGGCATACCAGATGGGCAACACACGGGGTCCCGAGTGACAGGAACTCCCACCCGCATATTTCAAACAATGGAAAAATTGCGCTTGTTCACAATGGAATTATCGAAAATTACGATACCATTAAGACAATGCTGATTGAAAAAGGATTTACTTTTCATTCGGAAACGGATACCGAAGTATTGGTGAATTTGATTCAATATTTTATGGATACCGATCCGGAGCTGGACTTCCCAACTGCAATCAGGCTCGCTCTAAATGAGGTTTATGGCGCTTATGCCATCACCGTGATGCACGAAGATTATCCGGGTGTATTGGTCGTAGCAAGATTAGGGTCACCTCTTGCGATCGGTTTGGGAAATCAGGAGTATTTTATCGCTTCAGATGCCTCACCATTTGTGGAATTTACCAAGGAGGCAGTCTATCTGGAAGAAGGACATATGGCGACCATCTCCCTCAAAAAAGGGATTGATATCCGCACCATTAAGGGAAATGAGAAAATCACCCCTCAAATTCAGGAATTAAAACTCAGCCTTGAACAAATTGAAAAAGGAGGTTACGAACATTTTATGCTTAAAGAAATCTTCGAACAGCCTAAATCTATTCATGATACCCTGCGTGGAAGATTACTGGTAAATGAAGGCATCATCAAAATGGCAGGAATCTGGGATCACCTGGAAAGAATCAACCAGGCTCAGAAAATCACCATTATCGCTTGTGGTACTTCGTGGCACGCTGGGTTGATCGGGGAATACCTGATTGAAGAATTTGCCAGAATCCCGGTGGAAGTAGAATACGCTTCTGAGTTCAGGTACCGAAATCCAATCATCACAGATAAGGATATCGTAATCGCGATTTCCCAATCCGGTGAAACTGCAGATACTATGGCGGCGATTAAGATGGCCAAAGAAAAAGGTGCGTTTATTTACGGGATTTGCAATGTGGTGGATTCCTCGATTGCGAGAATTACAGATGCAGGATCCTATACCCATGCCGGTCCGGAAATTGGGGTTGCCTCTACAAAAGCATTTACTTCCCAGCTTACCATACTTTCATTGATTGCATTAAAATTAGGTAAGCATAACGGAAATCTCAGCAATCAGGAATTTATGAGGTTGATTACCGAACTCGATGCACTTCCGAAAAAAGTGGAAGAAGTTTTGGAAAGCACCCACGAAATCACCAAGGAGATTGCAAAGCATTTTGTAGATGCACAAAACTTCCTGTATTTAGGCCGTGGTTATAATTTCCCGGCTGCATTGGAGGGTGCCTTGAAATTGAAAGAGATTTCATACATTCACGCAGAAGGTTATCCTGCTGCTGAAATGAAACACGGTCCGATTGCACTGATCGATGAAAATATGCCGATCGTGATCATTGCGCCTCGACAGGGACATTATGACAAGATTGTAAGCAATGTACAGGAAATCAAGGCGAGAAAAGGAAAAATTATCGCTGTAGTGAACAGCGGTGACACGCAGGTGGCCTCTATGGCTGATTATGTGATTGAATTCCCTGAAACTTCGGAATGTTTTTCACCAATCCTCGCATCAGTGCCACTTCAGCTTCTTGCATATTATGTAGCGGTATATCGTGGAGCGAACGTAGATCAGCCACGAAACCTCGCAAAATCGGTTACTGTGGAATAAAAAACGAATCAGAATAAAATAATCTAAACTTTTTTGCGTTTTCCAAAAAAAATCGCAATTGTTTTTTTAAAAAATTATATATTTACCGCTTAATTTTTAAATGTAGCATGAAAAGAATATTTCTTGTAGTATTATCAGCGTCTGTAATTATTTCCTGTTCCAAGCGTGGAAGTGCCTCCACAGGGAAACCTGGGATAAAGGGAGAGTTGGTTCCTAGAACTAAAGCAAAATCCTTTACCGCAGAAAGACCTTATGGCATGGTTGCAATTCCTGCCGGATCCTATGTTATGGGTATGGCAGATCAGGATTTCACCAACAATCCGGAAAAGGCAAACTTGAAGACCGTTACTGTTTCTTCATTCTTCATGGATGAAACAGAAATCACCAATGCGGAGTATAGGGTTTTCATTAATTATGTTCGTGATTCCATTGCGCGTTCGCTTTTGGCTGAAGCTGCAGGAGAAGGTGGTTCTACCGGAAATGGCACTACAATAGGTGATTATGCATATGCATCTAAAAAAGCCGGAGATCAAAAGAATGCCTACCAGGAATTCATGGAGTCGCAAGGTGGTAGAGACGGTTACGATGCTTCCAAGAAATTGGACTGGTCTGTTCCTTTGCGTTGGAAAACCTCTGATTATCCTGATGTTCAGTACGCAGAAGTATTGGAATCCATGTACCTTCCGGCCAATGAGAGAATCAACAACGAAAGGATTTTGGACACCAGAAAGTTAATGTATGCATACCAGTGGGAGAATATTGAGTCTGCGGTGAAGGACAAATCAAGAGGATCCAAATACCTAAAGAAAGAAAGTATAGCGGTTTATCCTGATACCACAGTTTGGATCAAGGATTTCAATTATGCTTACAACGAACCGCTTTATGATGGCTATTTCTGGCATAGTGCTTACAAAAATTACCCGATTGTTGGAGTCACTTGGGATCAGGCGAGAGCGTACTGTAACTTTAAGTCTAAATTGAAGTCAGACTACAACGAATCACTTAAAAAGAAGAAACAAAAAGCGATGGCATTTCGTCTTCCAACTGAAGCGGAATGGGAATATGCGGCAAGAGGCGGGAAAGCAAACGCTACTTATCCGTGGGGTGGACCATATTTGCAGGATGATAGAGGATGCTATTTGGCCAATTTCAAACCAAAACGAGGTAACTATATTGAGGACGAGAAAAAAGGGACCTATACCTATACCGCACCAGTGAAACAGTTCCCGAAAAACGGTTTCGGACTTTTTGATATGGCGGGGAACGCAGCAGAATGGACAGAATCGCCTTATAATAATTCTACCTATCAGTTTGCGTCAACCTTGAATCCTTACCTTTCCAACCAGGCCTATAGGGAACCGAGAAAAACAGTTCGTGGAGGATCTTGGAAAGACGTAGGTTACCTTTTGATGACCGGAGCCAGAGATTTTGAATACAAGGATTCTGCAAGAAGCTACATTGGATTCAGAACTGTTCAGGATATCCCGGAAAACACAGCTAAATACAGGAGAAGAACAAAATAATATTAGAAAAAAAACAACAACAAAAATTAACTATTAAAAAATTCAACGAACATGTTTAAGACAAAAGAAGCAATCTACAATTTCGTGTACTCAATCGGTGCGGCAATCGTAATTATCGGTGCATTATTCAAAATGACTCACTGGCATTTAGGACCTTTATCCGGAAACGTAATGCTTGCAGCAGGTTTGATCACAGAGGCTATCATCTTTACCATTTTCGCATTTGACGCGCCGAAAACTGAGGAGTCTTATGCATGGGAAAACGTTTATCCGGAACTATTGGATAAAGATGCAAAACCAAATCCAAAACATTCTACTTTAGGACTCCAATCCGCAGAAGCGAAAGAACTGGAGGTTTCTCTCTCAGATAAGTTAGACAAAATGCTTGCTGAAGCTAAATTGGATGTGAACCTTTTCGAAAGACTAAGAACCGGAATTGATAAGTTTTCAAGCTCTGTGGACCAAATTAATCAGACCGTAGATATTTCTGCATCTACCAATAAATACACCGACCAGCTTGAACTTGCAGCGAGTCACCTTGAGAGTATGAACGCACTTTATGCACTGCAATTGGAGCACGGTAAAACTCAAAATGAATACAGCAAAAAATATGTGGAAGATATCCAAAAATCTATCACACATTCACAGCAATTCAACGAAGAACTTACAGGATTAACTTCTAACCTCAATAATCTTAACAGAGTTTACGGCGGAATGCTTAGCGCAATGAAATCATAGTTTTCTAACCATTTTAATTAATTATTATTAACAAAATTTACTAAAAAGAAATGGCACAAGGAAAACAGACCCCTCGTCAGAAGATGATTAACCTGATGTATTTGGTCTTCATCGCTATGCTTGCGATGCAGATTGACCAGGAAATCATCCGTTCATACAGAGATACTACGGATTCACTTGAGGAAACCAGAACACTTACTCAAACGAACAACGATATTTTTGAAAGAACTTTACAAGAAAAACAAAAATTAACGCCGGACACCTTTACTAAACCATTGCAGGATTATGAAGGGCTAAAAGCTAAAGCTGAAGATTTAGTGAGCTTCATTGACGGAATCAAAGCGAAATTGAGCAAAGAATCTGATTACGATAAAAATCTGGATATTGCGGAAAGCTTTCCGTCTTTGAATAACACGGAACCTTCTACCGTAAATTTCTTCGCTGAAGGAGATGAAACAAAACCTTCAAAAACAGCTAAAGATTTAATAGCGAAAATTGAAGCTTTCAAAACTTACATCAATCAAACTTTTGGTGCCAATAAGGACATGAAAGAGGTTGTTGACAGAACGAACAAGCAGATGATCACTGAATTTGCAAAAAAACAAAACGGGAAAAGTTGGCTTCAGTATAAATTTTACAATCAACCTTTAATCGCGGCATTGTCAAACCTTGAGGTAATTCAGTCCTCTGTGAGAGGTATTCAGGGAGATGCAATATCCAGAATGCTTCAGGAAAAAATTGATGCCAACATCAAGTTTGATAAATATGAAGCAATTGTCTCTGCGCCATCTACTGTAATTCTGGGTGAACCTGCTCAGGCAAAGGTGGCAATCGGAAACTATTCAAGCTCAGTTCCCGGACTTTCTATGCCAGGTTTGACCATTCAGAATGGACAGGGAGTAACCAATTTAAATACTAGCGCAATAGGTGATCACAAATTTGCAGGAACCATCTCTTTCACGGATGTGAATGGAAAAGTATGGTCTTTACCTTACGACCATACCTATAAAGTAATCGCAGGAGCTCAGGAGTTGAAAGCCCAGAAAGGAGCAATCCTGACTGCAGACAAAATGAACGTGCTTTACAGAGGATTGCCAAACCCGGTTTCCGGATCAATTCTTGGAGCTGACATGTCCGGAATTTCACTTTCGGCTGTTGGAGCTACGGTAAGTGGAAGTGGAGGAAAATGGACGGTAACTCCTGGAAGTGGAAATACAGTGAAATTAACGATTTCTGGTAAGGATCCAAAAGGAACAGTTATTTCTCAGCCATTTGAGTTTAGAATTAAGAACGTTCCACCACCGGTAGGACAAATCCAGGGTCAAACTGTGGTTTCTATGCCAGCAAGTTCCATCCCGAACCAACACGTTTCTGTAGCAATGCCGGATTTCGATTTCCCTGTCAGCTTCACCGTAAACAGCTTTATGTTTAAGGTTCAAGGCAAAGCAGGTATGATGATCACCGGAAACTCAATGAGCAATACCGCTGCATTAACCAAAAATCTAAGAAATGGCGATATCGCATACATTTACAACATTCAGGCAACAGCTACCGGTCTTGGCGGACAAACATTAAAGCAAATTCCGCCTGTTGTAATAAATGTACAATAATTTCGTTATTGATTTTAAAATATCATTAGTATAATCATTCAAAATGAAAAAACTCATATTAGTAATTCTTGCGTTAGGATTTGTTTCTGTAGGGGCACAAACGAAGAAGAAACCCGTCAAGAAGAAAGCTAAAGCAAAAACCACCAAAGTTGCCGCGAAACCGGCGCAGGAGGCCGCTCCAGTTGTGGATACTTCGGTTGCAGACACTTCCGCAGGAGCTGTGGTGTATGATGATACACCAATTAATTCAATGTCCATCCTTAATGCGAAATCTCCGGAATCTTTCAGGAAATATCGTGAAATGGGAATGATCAAAAGAGGGGACTCCATGGTTTCCACCAAGGTAACTCCGTTGAAATATGGTTTCATTGAAGATCATGACATCCTGAAAAGTATGGTGGTTTGGGAAATTATTGATATGAATGACAAGATCAACCAGCCGTACTACCATAATGAGGATGGAATCGTTTCCCAAAACAAATCACTTTACCAGGTTCTTTTTGATGCCATTAACTCTGGGAAGATCAAAGAGGTTTACGATGATGAACTTTTCACCACGCGTCTTACTCCGGAAGCGATCCAATCTAGAATCAAAAACGTGGTGATGAGCAACGCGGGTATCGACAGATTGAATGAGACCGGAAAATTGACAGAGGAAGAGAAGAAGGAATTTACCAACGTTTACGAAACCAAAACTGAAAATGTAAAAGTTTTGAAAATCAAGGGAATGTGGTACATCGACAAGAGAGACAGCCAAATGAAATACCGTTTGCTCGGAATCGCGGCAATGGGTCAGGATCCTTCCACGATGGGACAATTCGGTCCAGACGGACAGCCACTTGCTTCGAAAGACGAATTGATCGATTTATTCTGGGTATATTATCCGGATGCCAGAGAAGTTTTGGCCAACTCAATCGCTTTCAACAGCAAGAACCTGTCATCTGATATTTCCTTTGATGACTTGCTTAATGCTAGAAGATTTTCCACCGTCATCTATAAATCAGATAACGGTTTAGGAAACGGAGTCATCAAGGATTATATTCCGAAAGATGCTGATGAGCAATTAGAGGAAAGTGAAAGAATCAAAGCACAGATTCTTCAAATGGAAAATGATATGTGGAATTACTAATGAAATTTTACGCGAAATAAAGAAAACCTGAGTAAATTTGCTCAGGTTTTTTCATTATGGAAAATGTAGATTATATTATTGTTGGGGACGGATATGCAGCGTTGTTTTTCGCACACCAGCTTCACAAACATCAAAAGAGTTTTAGGATTTTTTCAGAAGGCAGGAAAAGTGCTTCCCAAGTTTCTGCGGGAATCATCAATCCGGTTGTGCTAAAGAAATTCACCACATTTTGGAAAGCGCAGGAACAAATTGATTTTCTGCGAAATACGCTCTCTGAAATAGAACGCTACACAGGGTCAAATTATTTTGTGAATGAAAACGTGCACCGGATTTTCCACGATGAAAGGGAGCGAGAACTTTGGTTAAAGAAATCTGAAAATGAGGACTTAAGGCTGTTTCTTTCGCAGGAGTTCGAATCCGTAGAAGGAGTGAAAAATCCTTTTCAAACCGGAGTAGTGATGCAGTCCGGAAGGCTGAACGTAAAAAGTTTTTTTGATAATTTATTGAGCTATTTTAAGAAGCAGGGAAATTTAATTCAGGAAAAATTCAATCATTCCAGTTTGAAAAATGAAAGCTACAATGATTTTACATTTCAAAATATTGTTTTCTGTGAAGGAATGGGCGTCCTGGAAAACCCATTTTTCTCCTTTATTCCGATTCAGCCCAATAAGGGACATCATTTGACAGTCAAATTGTCGAAGCCGCTTTCCCAAAAGTTTACTTTAAAGAAAAAGCATTTCCTATTCCCTTTAGAAAACGGAAGCTATTACTATGGCGGAACTTATGACCGCGAACAACACCACCATAAAATTGACGAGTCCGCAAAAGAACAGCTGATCCGTGGACTTTCGGAGTTCTATCCCGATGATTTTGAGATCGAGCAGATAGAGTTCGGTTTTCGACCGACTGTGAAAGATCGACGCCCGATTATTGGCAATCATCCGAGTTTTCCAAATTACTATGTCTTTAATGGTTTGGGCGCACGCGGAATTTTAAATGGATGTTTTTTTTCGAAAGAGCTCTTCGAACACATCGAAAATGGCAAGTCCCTAGATCCGGAAGTTGATTTGAAAAGATTTCTCTGATGTTTTTGAAATTCCAAATTTTTAAGCTATTTTTGCAATCTTCAATTTAGAGAGGTGTCCGAGTGGTTGAAGGAGCCAGCCTGGAAAGTTGGTATACGGGTAACTGTATCGAGGGTTCGAATCCCTTCCTCTCTGCAAAAAATCTTCGGTTGATGCTGAAGATTTTTTTTGTTTATTCATGATCTGATCACCAGATATTGGGAATTGAGGAAGATTACAATCGATCATTATTGAAAACATCTTCAAATAACCGCTATCTTTACTAAAAATTTCACCGTGTCCCATTTAATTCACTCCAAAGAAATCCCGGTTTCAGATGAGCATTTAGACCAAATCCATCATGTAAACAATGTGCAGTACGTTCACTGGGTAGAAGAAATTGCAGTTGAACACTGGGAATTATTGAAAAACAAAACCAAATTCGCAAAGGATTACTGGGTTTTGGTGGATCACCACATATAGTACAAAAAACAGGTTTTCAAAGGCGAAACGCTGCAGGTGAAAACTTATCCCGAAAAGCCGGAAGGAATTCGCCAGCCCAGAAAAGTGGAATTTTACCGAAATGGTGAACTGGTGGTAGATTCCAGAACATTATGGGTATTATTTGACGGCCAAACCCACCGAATAAAACGCATAGAAAGCGAGTGGCTAAACTTCTAAATCTCGAACTTCTCCGTAATCTCGCCACACAAATCCCTCACAAGCAACTCAGGAAATGATTCCTTATATTTGGGGTTGTCCAACAGGTGCATCGCTTTGGTGATCGCGCTTTCCGCAGTAATGTCGTGTCCGCTGATGGCACCAATTTCCCGGAAAATATTGGAATTCGAATATTTCCCAAAACTAATTCCACCTGAAATACATTGCGACACCACCACGATTTCCGTTCCACGCTTGCGAAGAAGTTCTAATGTTTTTCTGGTCTTTTCTGTGCTGAAAATGGTTCCCGAACCAAAAACCTGCAGAATCAGAACCTTCATATCTGGGATTTCTGCGATATGTTCCAGATGCATTCCTGGAAAAATACGCCAAAACAAAACATTCTGGGAAACGTGGTCATCCACCTCAAATTTCGCCCCCGACTTTGGCCGGTGCAAAAAATCCTTCTCAATATTCAAATGAACTCCAGATTGCCCCAAAACCGGATAATTTGGCGAACGGTACGCATCAAAAAACTCTGCAGAATACTTCAGGGTCCGGTTTCCGCGAAGCAGTTTGTATTCAAAATAAATGGCCACTTCCTGAATCACCGCCTCATCATTTTCATACAAACTGGCATAGTACAGACTCGTCAGCAGATTTTCCTTCGCATCGGTACGCAAATCCCCGATCGGAAGCTGCGATCCCGTCAAGATGACGGGCTTCCGCAGATTTTTCAACATGAAACTCAATGCAGAAGCGGTGTAAGACATGGTGTCCGTTCCATGCAGAATCAGAAACCCATCATAATGATCATAATTTTCCCCGATATGGTTTGCGATGATCTTCCACTCATTCGGTCCCATATCTGATGAATCCAGCGGATTCTTGAAAGGATAAACCGAAACCTCGCACTCGATCAGCTTCATTTCCGGAATCTTACTAAAAATATTTTCGAAATCAAACGCTTGCAGACTTCCGGTTTCGTAATTCTTTTCCATCCCGATGGTTCCGCCGGTATAGATGACTAGCACTTTTCGTTTCATAAACCCAAATTTAAACCTTTTAAAAGAATTGTAAAAATGATTTTTATTTGGGCGCCTTTATCCGTCTTCCGCTCCCACTTTTTTGCGTGGCCGAAAGCCACACAAAAAGAGTTCCGCTCAAGCCGGGGCGCAGATCGGGAATTCTTTTGGGATCGGTTCATCAAAATCAAAAATTACGCTATTTTTGAAAAATGAAAGACCACGAAACCTTCCAATACCTGAAACAATTCCTCACTGCCGAAAGATTACAGAAAATAGAACATTTCGCCCAGGAAAGCTCGGATTTTGTGCTGCCGGTGATGGAAGATGTTTACCAGTTCCGAAACGCCGCTGCAATCGTGCGTTCCGTAGAAGCTTGCGGTTTTCACAAGATTATCGCGATGGAGAGCCAAAACGTTTTCAATCCGAATTTAAGGGTGACCAAAGGTGCCGAAACCTGGGTGGAAATAGAAAAAATTCCACATCACGTGGATAATCTGAAAGAAATCAGAAATCGCGGCTACAAAATGGTGGCGGTTTCTCCCGAAAAAAATGCCAAATTGCTCCCCGAATATCAAATTACAGAACCGGTGGCATTGGTTTTCGGAACAGAATTGGAGGGAGTGACCCAGGAAATCCTGGATTTTGCAGACGAGACCTTGGCAATTCCGATGTATGGTTTTACCAAAAGTTTCAATGTTTCGGTTGCTGCGGCAATCTGCGTTTATGAACTCAAGCAAAAGCTCCTGAAGTCGAATATCGACTACAAACTTTCCGAAGAAAAACTCCTGAAGCTGAAAATCAGATGGGCGGTGAACTCCATCAGAAGTGGCGAGGAAATCTTAAAAAAATACCTGCAGGAAAACTGACGGGTTTCCGGAAAATTTTTTGAAAAATAGGTTGGGAATCCAAAAATAAGACTCTGAAAAAACGATTCAGATGGAATGCCGGTTGATCGGAAGGCTGCTTTTCTGTACAAATGGGTGAAACTGATTAAAGCCAAAATCAAAATGCGGATAATGCCTAGAAATAGCTACAGCAAATAATCACAACTTTTTCTCCATAAACTCTTTCAAAATTGGTAGCGCACTTACCTCAATCTCTTTTGCGGAAGTCAAAATAGTCACTGTTTGATGTGGTTCAGTTTCCTTTAAAAATGCTGTGAAATCGGGATTCTCTTTCAATTCTGCACCATATTTCTTGCTGAATTCCTTAAAGTCAATTTCGTTGCCGTGATAGGATTTCCGCAAATCGGTGGAAGGTGAAATTTCCTTTGCCCACAAATCGATATGTGCATCTTCCTTCCGAATTCCTCTTGGCCAAAGCCGGTCTGCCAAAACGCGGAAACCATCGGATTGTTCGGGAACTTCGTAGGTTCTTTTCATTAATATTTTCATCGGGTTTAATTTTTACTAAAGTTATTAAAAAATCGAGATCCATGAAATTGGAAATTAGAAATGCCTTTTCAATTGATATCGGGTCGTAACTAGCCCTAATTGGAGCGGCATCCTTTTTTGGTGGCTGAGGTTACGAAGCCACCAAAAAAGATACAGCGGAAAGCAGGTTCCCGGCTCCAAATTGCGGATTTGGAATTTACTCATTCTTACCATAAATCAATGCTTTAGGAACGCGTTAACCGTATATTTGCACTATAAAGTAGATTTTTAATCTAATCAATGAGAAATGAAAACAATTTTGCATAAAGCAGCGACGAGGGGATTTGCTGACCACGGCTGGCTGAAATCCCACCACACTTTCAGTTTTGCCAACTATTATAATCCGGAAAGGATGAATTTCGGGGTGCTTCGGGTGCTGAATGATGATATGGTGGAATCCGGAATGGGTTTCGGAACGCATCCGCACCGAGACATGGAAATTATTTCGATCCCGCTGGAAGGCGATCTGGAACATAAAGATTCTATGGGAACCACCGCCGTGATCAGGAAGGGCGAAATACAGGTGATGAGTGCGGGAACCGGCGTGATGCACAGTGAATACAATAAAAATTCCGACGAAAAAGTGAAATTTCTGCAGATTTGGGTGATTCCTAATAAGATGAATGTGACGCCTAGATACGACCAAATCAGCATTAAGGAAAATGCGAAGCCCAACGACTTTCAACAAATATTGTCGCCAAACGAGGATGACGAAGGAGTGTGGATTCATCAGGATGCGTGGTTTAATTTGGCGAATTTCGACCAGGGTGTTTCCAAAGAATACCGAATTCATAAAAAAGGAAACGGCGTGTATGTCTTCGTTTTGAAAGGCGGCGCAAAAATTGGGAACCAAATCCTGGAAACCAGAGACGGTTTCGGAATTTGGGAGACAGACTCCTTCATACTGGAAGCAACCGAGGATGCTGAAATCCTGTTGATGGAAGTTCCCATGGAAATGTAAATAATTAGTAAATTTGCTGCCTTTGTCAATCCCGGATTTTTGTGGGTTGACAAAGTTTTACGCCACTTTCAACATCTCTTAAATTACTTATTAAATGAAGATTATTGCCTTTGCCGGAAGTAATTCCGATGTTTCTATCAACAGACAACTTGTAACTTTTGCATCAGGTTTTTTTAGTGGTCACCTGATTGAAATTCTGGATTTGAACGATTACGAAATGCCTATTTATAAGAACGAAAGAGAAATCGAGAACGGAATTCCCCAACTTGCGCACGATTTTGCTGCCAAAATAGATTCTTCGGATTTGATTTTATTGTCATTGGCTGAAAATAATGGTGCTTATTCTGCCGCTTTTAAAAATGTTTTCGACTGGGTTTCCCGAATCAGTGGGCGAAAAGTTTTTGCTGAAAAACCGATGTTTTTGATGGCGACATCGCCTGGAAAAAGAGGCGGATCAAGCGTCTTGGAAATCGCCTCAAAGCGTTTTCCATTTGATGGTGCCAAGGTTTTGGAAACGTTTTCACTTCCTTCCTTCAATGAGAATTTTGATTCCGAACAGGGAATTGTCCATGAGGAAAAATTGCAGGAAATGGAGGAGAAAATAGAGCAGATCAAAGCATTTTTCAAGAAATAAAACCGGATTGCATTTCAGTCCGGTTTTTATGCGCTTACTTTTTTTTCAAGTTTCATTTCAAAGCAGCGGCAATTTTCTTGATGCCGAAAAATACCGGAACCATCACCAAACCGCCTGCAATTCCCAGAAGTGCCTGTTTCAGCATCGATGGGAAATTGGGCAATAGTTCATGTATAAACGCTATATTATGGTCGAAAATTCCGCCTGCCACCAAAATCAGGGCAATCGTTCCAATGATTCCCAACGCTTTGATCACCATTGGCAAAGCCTTTATCAAAAGTTTACCAAGCGATGCGATAATCCCCCTGTTTTTTGATTTCCGAATCAGTCCATAACCGGCATCATCCATTCTTACAATCATCGCCACGATTCCGTAAACACCCACTGTTGCAATCACCGCAACAATAGAAACGGTGATGATTTGAATCCCTAAACTTTTATTTAAAACGGAACCTAAGGCAATGATTACAATTTCAATCGATAGAATAAAATCGGTCATGATTGCGGATTTTATTTTTGATTTTTCTTCGTCTTCGTCTGCTGTTCCTGATTTTTCAATTTTTGGGAGGTCTTTTGGTGTGGATTCTTCATCCTTTTTTTTATGGAAAAAGTATTCGATGATTTTTTCTGTGCCTTCATACGCAAGGTAAAGTCCACCAAAAACCAAAATCACTTTGATCGCTGGTGGATAAAGCCATTGAAGCAAAAAAGCGATCGGTAGAATAATCAATTTGTTGATAAAGGAACCTTTCATAATCGCCATCAAAACGGGAATTTCCCGGGAAGATAAAAAACCGGTAGCTTTCTCTGCATTTACGGCAAGATCGTCGCCCAAAATTCCCGCCGTTTGTTTGGTCGCCACTTTGGAAGTAACGGCGATATCGTCCATCAACGCTGCAATATCATCAAGTACAGCAAAAAATCCTGAAGCCATAATTTGTTTTTATCTGGGCAAAAATAATTATTTGGAATGACAAAATCTTTCTATTTTGTTGAAAAGGATTTCCTAGACTCATTAAAAAATCTTAATTTCGCACAACCGAATTTTAAGAAAAATGAAAGCGCAGAAATCATTTTCGAAAAAAGAGATATTCCAAAATTTTGGAAACGGAATCTGCGCCACCAAAAAATAATTGTGAGCCGACGTCTTTAAGATGGTCGGCTTTTTTATTTAAAAGTCTGAAGTATCTGAAACCTGAAACCTTAAGCAAAATGAACACCTACAAATCCGCCGGAGTTGACAAAGAAGAAGGCTATAAAACCGTAGAAAAAATTAAAACTGCCGTTGCAGAAACCCACAATAAAAATGTACTGAACAACCTTGGAAGTTTTGGTGCATTTTATGAAATCGGAGGGTACAAGAATCCGGTTTTGGTTTCCGGAACAGATGGGGTGGGAACCAAACTGAAAGTCGCGTTAGATTCAAAAAAATATGATTCTATCGGGATTGACTGCTTTGCCATGTGTGCGAACGATATCGTTTGTCATGGTGCAAAACCGTTGTTTTTCCTGGATTATTTGGCTTGTGGAAAACTGGATTCAGAGATTGCCGCAGAAGTCGTGATGGGAATGGTGAAAGCCTGCAAAGACAACGAGTGTGCGCTCATCGGTGGTGAAACTGCAGAAATGCCGGGAATGTATAATCCCGGAGATTATGATGTTGCGGGATTTTGCGTGGGAATCGTGGAAAAAGAGCAAATCATTGACGGTTCCAAAATCAGGAAAGGAGACAAAATCATCGCATTGCCGAGTTCCGGTTTTCACAGCAACGGATTTTCTTTGGTAAGGAAAATTTTTCCGGATTTCAATGAAGAATTTGAAGGAAAACCAATCCACGAAACACTTTTGATCCCAACAAAACTCTATTATCAAGACATCAAAAAATTGATGAGCAATATAGAAATCCATGGAATTGCCCACATCACTGGAGGCGGACTGATTGAAAATGTTCCCAGGATTATTCCAAACGGACTTTGTGCCAAAATCGAGGAATCAAAAATAAAAGTTCCATCGATCATGCTCGAACTGGAAAAACGTGGAAATATTGATCGGATGGAAATGCATGGAACCTTCAATATGGGAGTAGGAATGGTTGTAATTGTAGCTGCTGAAAACTCCCAAAAAGCTTTAGAATCAGTGGATGGAGCTTACGAAATTGGAGAAATCGTGCAGGATTCAGAGAAGATCATCTTAATGTAACCATCTATTAAATCTGCCAATAATCCCTAAATTGAAAAACCTGTTTTTGTCCTCATCAACACATTTTCATGCAAAGGATCAATTGGTAAATAACAAATGAAAAATATCGTCATCTTAGTCAGCGGTTCGGGAACCAATCTTCAGCGTATCATAGACTGCATCGCGAGTGGAGAAATTCCGGATGCGAAAATTTCATTGGTTGTCGCTGATCGTGAATGTTTCGGTTTGCAGCGAGCGGTGCATGCCGGAATTCCCTACCATTTAATCAGTAGAGGAAAAGCTTTTTCAGAAAATTTAGAAAAAATTATTCCGGAAAACACCGATTTGATCGTACTTGCAGGATTTCTTTCAATTTTGGATAAAGAATTCTGTGAAAATTTTAATGGAAAAATCATCAATATTCATCCTGCGCTTTTACCGAAATTTGGCGGTAAAGGAATGTGGGGAATGAATGTCCACAAAGCTGTTTTGGAAGCCGGAGAAAAAGAAAGTGGAGCAACGGTTCATTTCGTGACTTCGGGAATTGACGAGGGTGAAATTATTTTGCAGGGAAAAACCGAAATCTCGGACAACGAAACCCCCGAATCTTTAGCGGAAAAAGTCCATCAAATCGAATACGATATTTTCCCGAAAGCAATTAATATGGTTTTACACCACTCTCAGAGTGCAAAATGAATAACCGTAATTGGAATTTAAGCAAGCTTAAAATGGCGAATGAATGGATTCGCCGAGTCCGGTGCGATGAACCCTGAATGGAATTTGGGGGGAAATGAAAGTAATCAAAAAGTAAAAATAAAATGTCAAAGAAAAGAGCATTAATCAGTGTTTCCGATAAATCGGGACTCGTGGAATTTGCAAAATTTTTAGAACAGAACAATTACGAACTTATTTCCACGGGCGGAACTTTCAAACATTTGAAAGACGCGGGATTAACCCCAGTCCAAATCGATGAAGTCACCGGTTTTCCGGAAATGTTAGATGGAAGAGTGAAAACCCTTCACCCAAAAGTTCACGGGGGTTTATTGGCGGTCCGAGACAATGACCAACACATGAAAACCGTTCAGGAACACGGAATCGGTTTAATCGATATGGTCATCGTAAATCTTTATCCGTTTTTTGAAAATGCAAATTCCGGCATTTCTTTGGACGAAAAAGTGGAATTTATAGATATTGGCGGACCATCAATGTTGCGTTCGGGAGCGAAGAATTTCAAATCGGTTACCGTGGTCACGAATGTGGAAGATTACGAAAAAATTATGCAGGAAATTGCTGAAACCGGAAATACCACTTTAGAAACAAGAAAACAACTCGCCGGAAAAGTCTTTAACCTCACTTCAGCTTATGACGCGGCAATTTCTAAAATGTTGCTGGATGAGGATTATCCCCAATATTTAAACGCTTCCTACAAAAAAGTATCGGATTTGAGATATGGTGAAAATCCACATCAAACCGCGGCTTACTATGTTTCCACTACTGAAAGTGGTGCCATGAAAGATTTTGAAATTTTGGGCGGGAAAGAACTTTCTTTCAATAATCTGCGGGATATGGATCTGTGCTGGAAAGTGGTGAATGAGTTCAAAAACGAATTGGCTTGCTGTGCAGTGAAACATTCCACACCGTGCGGAGTTGCAATCGGGAACTCACCTTTGGAAACCTATCAGAAAACTTTCGATTGTGATCCGGTTTCAATTTTTGGTGGAATTGTCGGCATGAATTTTAAGGTGGACGCTGCAACCGCGGAAGAACTTCACAAAACTTTCCTGGAAATCGTGATGGCAACCGATTTCGATGATAATGCGCTGGAAATTTTGCGTCAAAAGAAAAACCTTAGAATCATCAAAATCAAAAATCCGGTTTCCGACCCGCAAACTTGGGTGAAAATCGATGGTGGAATTTTGGTTCAGGACAATGACCATGGCTTCTCAAATGACATCAAAGTGGTGACCGAAATCCAACCAACCGAAGAAAAAAAGAAAGCACTTTTGTTTGCGCAAAGAGTCGTGAAATACGTGAAATCTAATGCAATCGTAGTTTCCAACGGAATTCAGGCATTGGGAATCGGTGGCGGACAGGTCAACAGAATTTGGGCAACACAACACGCAGTAGAAAGGGCAAAAGAGAAATTCAAGGGCGATTTGGTTCTGGCTTCAGATGCATTTTTTCCTTTCCGGGATGTTGTTGATTTTTGTGCGAAAGAAGGCATAAAAGCCATCATTCAACCAGGAGGAAGCGTGAAAGACCAGGACTCGATCGATGCGGCAAATGAGCACCAAATTCCAATGATGTTCACCGGAATGAGACACTTTTTGCATTAAATTGCTGCGGCAGTGGAATGAAATGCAGCGCTGCATTTGGTACGATAGCGGTCATTCAATGATTTCCTTTGCTGATACGGGAAATTTCTTCCCTAGGAGTTTCAAAGGCGAAATAGCAAAATTAAATTTTTGTCCGGATCCGATGACCATTGCCAAAAAAAGATTGTCCCGATTTCAAACCGAAGAATCAGGCCCAATTTAAAAGCCGGCGCGGTCACTCCAACCGGCAGAAATCACGGAACACTGGAAATAATTTTGTTGATGATGATTCAAAAAATACATTTTGGCAAAAATGAAAATAAAATGGACTCATTCCATGAATGGCACGGAAACAATCGAAGTCGCTGCACCAAAAACCGTTTGCACTTTCTAGTTCAAAACATTAAATTTGTATAAATAATAAAATAAACTTTTATGAGAGTTTTAATTGTAGGAAATGGTGGAAGGGAATCTGCACTTGCTGTAAAGCTGAAAGAAGACGGCAGAATTTCGAAACTTTATTTTGCGAAAGGAAACGCAACCACAGATAAATTGGGGCAAAATGTTTATGAAGATGATGTAGTGGAGTTGCGGAAATTCGCCCTAAAAGAAAGAATTGACTTAACCATCGTGGGTCCGGAAGCACCATTGGTTGACGGAATCGTGGACGAATTCCACAGACACGGCCTTACCATATTTGGGGCAAAAAAACGTGCGGCAGAACTGGAGGGAAGCAAAGCCTTCTCCAAGAAATTCATGCAGATGCACCACATTAAAACCGGGAAAGCTGTTATTTTTGACGCTTACCAAGATGCCATCGACTATGTGAGGACTCAGCAATTCCCTTTGGTCATCAAAGCGAGCGGACTTGCCGGCGGAAAGGGAGTGGTGATCGCCAATAATTTGGGAGAGGCAGAATCCACCATACACAGTTTCATGATCGGTCGCCTTTATGGTGATGCAGGAATCCAGGTGGTTGTGGAAGAATATCTAGACGGTTTTGAAGCATCAATCATCGCTTTCTCAAACGGTAAAAAACTTTTTCCATGCATTCCCGTAAAGGATTACAAAAAAGTTGGAACCGGGGACAAAGGTCCAAATACCGGTGGAATGGGAAGTGTGGCGCCAAGTCCGGAATTTACCGAAGTGCATTATAAAGACTTTGAAGAAAATATATTAAACCCAACTTTGGCGGGACTTCATGCATCAAACATCCATTTCAAAGGATTTATCTTTTTTGGACTCATGGTGACACAAAATGGGGTTTACCTTTTGGAATACAACATGCGGCTCGGCGATCCCGAAACTCAGGTCATTTTGCCACTCATGGAAAACAAACTGCTCGATGTGATCAATGATTGCCTAGATGGAAAGGACGTGGAACTGAAATTCAGCGGCAAAAAAGCGGTCTGTCTCGTGATGGCTTCCGGCGGTTATCCCGGAAATATCGAAACCGGATTCGAGATCAGAAATGTGGAAAAAGCGCACAGTCAGGTGCTTTTCTCAGGAGCCAGAAATGTAGGTGACAAAGTCATCACTTCCGGAGGTAGGGTTTTGAGCCTCGTTGCAACCGCTGATTCCTATGAAGAAGCAAGAAATGCGGTCTATGCAGATGCCAAAACCATCAACTTCGATTATGAATATTACAGAGAAGATATCGGCAAATTCTAAATAAATTGGGAGATTCGTCTCCCATTTTTTATCGTTTTTTTGGAGCTGTTTCCCGCTTTCCACTGTATCTTTTTTGGTGAAATCGGTGCCTTCGCGAAACTCAGTCACCGCTTCCACCAAAAAAGGATGCCGTTCCAATCGGGGCTAGTTACGATTCCGCTTCCAAAAAAAGTACCCGCAAGTTCCAATGGAGCCAGCCGACAAAATGAATCTTGAAACCTGAAATCTACCTGTCGGCAGACAGGCCTGAAACTTGAAACCCCAAAACATCAAACCTTAAACTTTAAAAAAACCTCATGAACAACGGTATCATCATCCTAGACTTTGGTTCACAATATAATCAGCTCATTGCCAGAAGAATCCGCGACTTGGGAGTTTACTCCGAAGTTCTGCCATTCCATACCCCATTAAAAGAAATCCTGGACAAAAATCCTTTGGGAATCATTCTTTCCGGCGGACCAAGTTCAGTGAATGCAGAAAACGCTCATCTGGTCGAACAGGAACTCTTTGAGCAAAACATCCCGATTCTGGGGATTTGCTATGGAATGCAGCTCACCACGCATCTTCTGGGCGGAAAAGTGAAAAAGGGCGAAAAAGGCGAGTACGGAAAAGCAAAATTCCAGATCGAAAAAACCAATGAACTGCTTTTGGGAATCAGCAGATTCTCCACCGTTTGGATGAGTCATTTTGATGAGGTAGAAAAGGTCCCGGAAGGCTTCACCGTGAATGGAAATACAGATGTCATCTCCGCAATCTCTGATGAATCCAGAAAAATTTACTGTGTCCAGTTTCACCCAGAAGTTTCACATACCGAGGAAGGTGCCAAAATGCTGGAAAACTTCGTGTTCAAAATATGCAATGCCGAAGTCAATTGGCGTCTGACCAACTATATTGACCAAACCGTGGAAGAAATCCGTGAAAAAGTCGGCGACCAAAAAGTCATTCTCGGACTTTCCGGAGGAGTGGATTCCTCTGTTGCAGCGGTTTTAATCCATAAAGCAATCGGTGACCAACTCACCTGCATCTTCGTAGATACCGGGCTTTTGCGAAAAGATGAGGCCCGAAAAGTGATGGAAAATTACGGCGAACATTTCCACCTGAATATCAAACTGATTGATGCTTCCGAAAGATTCCTGAACAGGTTAAAAGGAACATCTGACCCGGAAGAAAAACGAAAAATCATCGGAAACGAGTTCGTTGCGGTTTTCGATGAGGAATCCCATAAAATTGAAGGCGCAAAATTTCTCGCACAGGGAACCATTTATCCCGACGTTATCGAATCCCAATCGGTGAAAGGACCTTCTGCGGTCATCAAATCCCACCACAATGTGGGTGGACTTCCGGAAGAAATGGATTTCCAACTCCTGGAACCATTACGTGAACTCTTCAAAGACGAAGTGAGAAAAGTAGGAGAGGAGTTGGGTATTCCACATCATTTGGTGTACCGTCATCCGTTTCCGGGTCCCGGTTTGGGAATCAGAATTTTGGGCGAAGTTTCTGAAGAAAAAGTGAAAATCCTTCAGGAAGCCGACGATATTTTCATCCAGGAACTGTACAAAAACAATCTTTACGAAAAGGTTTCGCAGGCATTTGTGGTTCTGCTTCCTGTAAAATCTGTCGGAGTAATGGGCGATGAACGGACTTATGAATACACCGCAGTAGTGCGTTCTGCAAACACCGTCGATTTTATGACAGCAGAGTTCAGCAAACTTCCGTGGGATTTCCTGGAAAAGGTTTCCAACCGAATCATCAATGAAGTGCGCGGAATCAATCGTGTTGCTTATGACATTTCCAGCAAACCGCCTGCTACGATTGAGTGGGAGTGATTTTTCAGTGGTTTAGGGAATGACGACAAAAGAATGAAGAGCGAATAAGTCAAATTTGTTCCCTTAGTAATGGAAGAGATCGGATAAATTTTGAAATAAATCCTTTTCCAAAACTACTTGTGATCAGTTTTTAACCCAGCCTTTGCAAATATTTCTTGAATGTCTTTTTCGATTGGGAACGGTTTTAAAGGTGGAACATTTGCACCACCTGGATTTCCTGTGGGAATTTTTCCTACAAAAGATTTTACACCACCAAAAATAAGTCTTGGAATTTGCCCAATAATTTCTTTGGTGTTTTCATTTACCTTCTGGTTTCCAAATCTTTTAACCAAAGTAAAAGAAACGCCGTACATTTGCAAAATGGAAAAAACCACTTTTGCCGATTTCGGGTTGTCTGAGAGAATTCTGGATGTGCTCGCTGATTCCAACCTTTTTGAACCCACACCGATTCAGGAGAAAGCCTTTAAGCCGATTCTTTCGGGAAGAGATGTGATGGGAATTGCACAAACCGGAACCGGGAAAACTTTGGCGTACCTTCTTCCGGTCCTGAAAAACTGGAAGTACAGCAAAAGTGGAAATCCGACTGTTTTGATTTTGGTTCCGACAAGAGAATTGGTCGTTCAGGTTGCAGAAATTCTGGAAAATTTAACGCAAAACCTGACGGCGCGTGTCATTGGAATATATGGAGGAAAAAACATTAATACCCAAAAATTACTGTTCAACGATGGTTGCGATATTTTGGTCGGAACTCCGGGAAGAGTGATGGATTTGGCCATTGACAACGCGGTTTCGCTGAAGGAAGTTCAAAGACTCATCATTGACGAGTTTGATGAAATGCTGAATTTGGGATTTCGTCCGCAACTGACTCACATTTTCGAAATGATGCGCGAAAAAAGACAAAACATCCTTTTCTCAGCCACGATGACAGAAGCGGTAGATGCGATGTTGGACGAATATTTCGCAAATCCAGTCGAGATTTCTTTGGCAAAATCAGGAACACCGCTGGAAAAAATTGAACAAATCGGTTACAAGGTTGAAAACTTTAACACCAAAATCAATCTTCTTGAAAATCTTTTGAAAACAGATCCGGATTTTTCCAAAGTACTGATTTTCTGCAACAATAAAAAACACGCCGATTATCTTTTCACGAAAATCGATGAACTTTTCCCGGAAGAATTTGACGTGATCCATTCTAATAAATCCCAAAATTACCGTTTGAACGCAATGCGGAAATTTGAACTTGAGGAAATCCGGGGTTTGATCACGACCGATATTATGGCCAGAGGACTCGATATTTCGAATATCACCCACGTCATCAATTTTGAAATCCCGGAAGTGCCGGAACAATATATCCACAGAATCGGAAGAACCGGAAGAGCCGATAAAGATGGAATTGCCATTTCTTTGATCACCAAAAAAGAGGAACCCCAACTTTTGGAAATTGAGGTTTTGATGGATAAAGAACTTTCGATGAAGGATTTTCCTTCTGAAGTGAAAATCAATCCGGTCAAAATTGCCTCCGAAAAAGAGGAAGTGCAGATGAAAAATGCGCACACTGTGAAGCTGGAAGAAGGTGGCGGCGCTTTCCACGAGAAAAAGGAAAAAAATCAGAAGGAAAACTGGGGCGGTCCACACAAAAGAAAACCGCCGAAAAAAGTGGGTGCCAATCGTGCCCAACAAAAGGCGAAGTCAAAGGCAAAGCGGAAAAAATAGTCTTAACTGGAGAGTGAATTTACTGTTCTTTTGGAGGTATGTTTTCCAAATTTCCGTCATTTTGGTCCGTTGAAACCTTATGTTTTGGCAGATAATTCAAAAGATTTTGGTCATTGTGCTCTTCACGTTTCGGAGATCGGTAAACGGATTTATTTTTTCGGGCCAGCTTTTTTTCTTCACTGGCGGTCAAACTGGTAATTTCGCCCACCGTCAAAATTCTAACTCCTTTAGAACGTTTGGATTTCGATTTACGGACGTCAAAATCTTTCAATTCATAATAAATCTGGTTTCCGGTAGTGGTTTCTGTTGTCACCAGTTGATACTCATTTGAACTGTTCTTGGACAATTCATAGTAAAGTGTTCTGGGAATGAGCGGTAATTGAAATAAGTATGCGTAATCTTCCTGAAACCAGTCGAATTGGTTGTCGGGAGTCAAGATTGCGACTTCTTCCACCATGTTGAATACTGCGGTTGAATCTTGATCTGTATTGGCTCTAATGAAATCACGTAAATCTGATTGCATTTCGGTGGGAGCAAAATAAACCACATTCACCACATCACTTTCGGCTGCGTCAAAATATTCATAGAAAACCCCGTCATATTTTATTTTTTGAACTTCCCAGGATTTGCCAGACATTTTGTTTTTTTGCGAAAAAAATTGGACAGCAAGGAGTAAGCTGAAAATCAGGTAGATTTTTTTCATCAATTGTGTTTTTACAAAATTAAGAAAAAAAAATGTTTTAAAATGCTGTAATGTAATAATTTATAGGGTTTAAAGAGGTGGGTTTCTAAATCTTTTGCTGCGGGACAAGTAACTTTGTATTTTCAAATCGGAGTAGAATGCAACATTTTATTACGAAAAATTAGGCATCGTAAAAGAGTGGCTGAACTTGTCCGGTTCAGCCTGCAATAGGGAATTCCAAACTTTTTAGAGCGGGTAAATCGAAAAAATTATGGTTTGATCGGCTCGATCTTATTTTCGATCAGGATTTCGTTGAATTTATCCAGTTTGTTCTGTTCCTTCATTTTTCGGTAAATATAGATGATGATGGTTTCCGCATCTGCTCTGTATGGAGATTTCAAGGTGGTGTAGGCGTTAAATGCCTTGCACATATAACCCAGGCTTTTTTCGTATTCTTGCAGATGTTGATAGTAAATCTGCCCAATTCCGTAGTAAACTTCGGGATCACCCGGATAGTATTTCTCAAAATTTTCAAATGCGGCGATTGCTTTTTGAAATTCTTTACTGTAACTGTAGGCAATCGGAAGGTTTTGCAACGGCATTTTTCCCGAAGGATTAATGGCGAGTGATTTTTGATAAGCCTCGATTGATTTGTCATAAAGTTTTAGCCTTCTATAGGTGAGTCCCAAATTATCCCATGCATAAGCAAATCCCGGATCTTCCTTTACCGCCTTTTCAAATTTTTTCCGTGCATTTTCCCAGTTTTCTTTTCGGTTTTCAGCCAAACCATCATTGTATGCTGTGCTTGCCGCTTTATTTTTGGGAACGTAGGCTTCTGCTTCACGTTCCACAGTGGAAATTGCACTTTTCACCGATTCACAATGGTCTAAAAGATAGTTCTGGATTTCATAAAAATATTTTTTATAGTCTTCGGATTCTTTGTTGCTATTGACTTCAATATTAACATTTTTGGCTTCCGTTGGATTTTCTGCCACCATTGCCATTTTGGCTCCCAGTTGATAAATGAGGACCTGTTTGTCTATGCATTGGCTGATTTCTTCGTTGATCTCAAACTTTTCTTTGTGGACTATATTGATGGAATCAGTGCATTTGCAGGCATCTTTCGAAACATTCTGGAGCAGTTCTTTTTTCGTGGGGAGTGCTTTGGTTTTTTGGGAGTGCAGGAAAATTCCGCAAAAAAGATAAAAGATTAGTAAGTTTTTTTTCATGGCGAATTTATTTGTGGGGTCTTTTTGCTTTTAGAAAATGAAAGTTAAAGAAATAAGTTCAAATAATCGTGAATATCAATTCTAAAATCCTGATATAAACAGATAATCAGCTATTTATTTTTTTATCTAAGACGAATGTGAAAGTAATTTATTAATCAGATCTATTAAAAAGGGTGATTTCACTATGCGTTAAATAAAAAAGTTGCTGTAATTTTATCGCACAAAACACACATTATGAAAAAAATCTTTCTTTTGGGAAGTGCATTCTTTGCATTTCTAGTAATCCGCGCGCAAGTAGGTATCAATACGCAAACTCCTACTACTACATTTCAAATCGAAGGTAAGTCACCTGCAACACAAGTCGAGGGAGCAATTGTGCCACGATACACAGGGGACCAAGTCTATGCAATGCCAATTTACCCGGGAGCTCCTAACCAGGTAACTACGGTCTCACAAGACAATGAAGCAAATCTGGTTTATGTGACCAGTGCCGCATCTGCAGCCAATAATATCAAAGGTGAGCGGGGAGAATTTCTGACCACTTCAGGCTTCTTTTTTTGGGATCCTAACAGTGGGAATGTTGATGCAACCAGTCCCACCGGTAAAAAAGGTCAGTGGAGAAGACTTTTTGTTGCTTCCCGAACTGCATCCGGAAATGATGGGGTGGTGAAAGTGAATTCAGGAGTGGGAGGGGCTAAACCGACCCTGAGTTTGGGTCCAGCCGGAAATACTTACGGTCCTCGGCAGCAAATACTTTATACCACTCCGCTGGTTTTTGCCGATTTCCCCACAACAAGTTGGCCCGAGAATACGATTCCATATCCTGGCGTTACCGCAAATATCTATACGGGGACCACAGCGGGAACACAACGCTGGAGAGAAAACCCGATTGAAGGGCAGGTGCATATTTGGAGGTTATTGGTCACGATTACTGCAGGTAACAATAGTAACGGCTCTGTGAAAGCGACGTTTTTGAACCCGGATTCTGGCTTTGAAATCAATTCCATTGCATTAATTCCGTCGGGAACTTCAGGATTGGCTAAGCCACTTACTTTCTACTTCTACACCATTGCGGATCCACAAAGTATTCCAGTTGGAAAAGGTTATCAGCTTTTCTTGGAGAGTGACATTTCTTCAACAATAGTAGTGGACTCATTCACCAGGATATCTTTGTTTAAAGACTAAATTCGAAAATCAGCTTTTGAATTTTGCAGATGCAGAACGCAATGCAAACCACGACAGATTCTAAAAATACCAAATGATGAAAAGGGCAGCTCAATTTTGAGCTGTTCTTTTTTTGAACTTTAAATTGGCAAAAATTAAAAATAAATTCTATCATGGGTGTGATTTTTACCAAAAATAGCATCTACCTATTTTTTCAATATTTTGCTGGGATTTTCGTTATTCACCCGAACGAAATAGATTCCCGCTGGGAAAGATTGCAGGCTGATTTCGATCGAATTTTTGTCTTTGACAAATGTATGGTAGAATGATTTTCCTGTTGAATCCGTAATACTTATTGACGCGTTCTTTTGAAGGTTTTCGATTTTTAAGATATCTGAAACTGGATTGGGATAGATAAAGATTTTACTTTTAATGGATTCGCTTGAAGCCAGAATGTGGGTAAGAAAGTAGATTTGGTTGCCATTTTCCACGTCGGTTAGAACAAGATGCACATTATAAGGTGGACTTGTTGTGATCTCGTAGTTAAAGGTTCGCGGAAGTTGGGGCAGAAGAAAAATATTGGCAAAATTGGATTCAAACAGATCGAAATTGGGATCAGGAGATTGCATCAAGGTACCCCCAAAGCTGCTGATGGTAATTTGAGTATCGGTCAGTGATGAGATGTTTCCTTGAAAACTATTGAAAAGATAAGTTTCCATTGTTTTGGAAGAAAAGGTAGTTTCATTATTGTAGGCAGAAGGATCCGGAATCGTCGGGGTGAAATATTGGTAAAAATTTCCCTGATATTTAATTTTTTGAATCGCCCAAATTCCGGGAATCTCACCAAATAAATTGCTTCCTACCAAAAACAGGAAACAGATTAATGCTTTTTTCATGGTTATTGTGTTTTCTATATTGGATAAAGTTAAGAAGAAATATGGCTCAAAAATTCATTTCTTCCATAAAAAAAGCACCGCAATAAATGCGGTGCCTAATTTGTTAGTCGGAATTTTCTTCAGACTTCCCTTCTTAATATCTGTAATATTCCGGTTTGAAAGGTCCTTCCACTTCCACACCGATATATTTTGCCTGTTCCGGGGAAAGTGTTTCCAGTTCCACGCCTATTTTTTTCAGGTGAAGGTTTGCGACTTTCTCGTCCAATTTTTTAGGCAAAGTATAAACTTCGTTTTGATAAGCTGCAGAGTTGGTCCAAAGTTCGATCTGTGCTAAAGTCTGGTTGGAGAAGGAGTTGCTCATTACAAAACTTGGGTGGCCAGTTGCGCAACCAAGGTTTACCAAACGACCTTCGGCCAGAATGATGATGTCTTTTCCGTCCACATTATAAATGTCAACCTGTGGTTTTACTTCAGATTTTGTGGAACCGTAATTTTCGTTTAGCCAAGCCATGTCGATTTCATTGTCGAAGTGACCGATATTACAAACGATGGTTTTATCCTTCATTTTTTTGAAATGTTCGGCTCTCACAATATTGAAGTTTCCGGTAGTGGTAATGATGATATCCGCGTTTTCGATCACAGTATCCAGTTTTTTCACCTCAAAACCTTCCATTGCAGCTTGCAACGCACAGATGGGGTCAATTTCTGTAACGGTCACGATAGAACCTGCTCCTCTGAAGGAAGCTGCAGTTCCTTTTCCTACATCGCCGTAGCCACAAACGATGACTCTTTTTCCGGCCAGCATCACATCGGTCGCTCTTCTGATCGCATCTACCGCAGATTCTCTACAACCGTATTTGTTGTCGAATTTTGATTTGGTTACGGAATCATTCACATTGATTGCAGGCATCACCAAAGTTCCGTTTTGCATTCTTTCATAAAGTCTGTGAACTCCGGTTGTGGTTTCTTCTGAAAGACCTTTGATGTCTTTGGTCAATTCCGGGTAGCGGTCGAAAACCATATTGGTCAAGTCTCCACCATCATCCAAAATCATGTTTAAAGGTTTTCTGTCTTCACCAAAGAACAATGTCTGCTCAATGCACCAATCGAACTCTTCTTCATTCATCCCCTTCCAAGCATAAACCGGTATTCCTGCTGCTGCGATTGCTGCTGCTGCGTGATCTTGGGTTGAAAAAATATTACAAGAAGACCAGGTAACATCTGCACCCAAAGCAACCAAGGTTTCAATCAAAACAGCGGTTTGGATGGTCATGTGAAGGCAGCCGGCGATCCTTGCACCTTTCAAAGGTTGGGATGGACCATATTCTTCACGGATTGCCATCAAGCCCGGCATTTCTGCTTCCGCAAGCTGAATTTCTTTTCGTCCCCATTCAGCCAGGGAAATATCCTTAACTTTGTAAGGAATGTATTGTGTTGTAGTTTCCATCTAATATAAAAAATTTTTGCAAATTTACGAACTATAATTTGCTCCACAAAATATGCCTTTATACCGAGATTATTCTGATGAAAAAGCCACGATTCTGCTCTGGAAATACGATGAGAAAGAAGAGCTGAATCAGGATACTTTAGTGGAAGAAGAAAATGGTGACAAGATCAAAGACTATCATCCCACCAAACTGAAGGAACTCTTGCTGATTCGGAAAATATTGAAAACGGTATTGCCGGGACACAAGATTCTTTATGATGGCAGGACTCCTTACTTGGAGCCGAAAGATTTCGAAATTTCAATTACCCATTCCTTTCCATTTGCGGCATTGGCTTTTTCTAAAAACAAAATCGGAATCGATATTGAACCTTTTAACTCAAAAATTTTAAAGGTTCAAAATAAATTTCTTTATCCCGACCAAGCGGAATTTATTGAAAAAGGGAAGGAAGTGGCGTATCTCACCGTGATTTGGTCACTGAAAGAAAGTCTTTACAAAATCCATCATTCCAATTACTGGTCGCTGAAAAAACATTACGAAGTAAAACCCTTTGATCTGGATTTTCCTTTCAACATCATGTGCAGGGTGCATGACGAAAGGGTTTCGGATCTTTTCAAAGCACGGGTAGAGTTTTTTGACAATTATTGTTTTACCATCGTGGATTAAACAAAAAAGCAGAATACCGAAGTTTTCTGCTTTAACAATTCTTTTTTTTAACTCTTCAAATTGAAACGTTTTTTTCCGTTTCTCAATCTTCTAAGTATCCAAATCTTCCGTTATTGTAATCGTCGAAAGCCTGAATGATTTCTTCGCGGGTGTTCATCACAAACGGTCCGTGAGGAAAAATTGGTTCGTTTAAAGGTGCTCCGCTCATTACTAAGACGATGGAGTCTTCTGTGGCTTCAATCGTGAAATCTTCTCCATCATTTTCGAACAAAACCAAATGATCTGTCGGAACTTTTTCTACTCCATTCACGGTGATTTTTCCTTCGATGACTAATGCGGCAGTCGCGAAACTGGCAGGAAAACTGAAATCTGCTTTTCCACCCGATTTCAATTTGGCATTCATTAGATTTACCGGACTGAAAGTAGTTGCAGGTCCTTTCTCACCATTGTATTCTCCGGCAATAATTTCTATGAAGCCATTTTCACCCAAATCAACATTGGTCATCTCAGAATTCTTGAGGGCTTGATATTTTGGGCGAGTCATCTTGTCTTTTGCCGGAAGATTCACCCAAAGTTGCACCATCTGGAAAATCCCGCCTTCTTTTGCCCACTCGGTTTCATGGAACTCTTTGTGCAAAACTCCTGATGCGGCGGTCATCCATTGCACGTCTCCCTGTTCTATAATCCCACCTCCTCCTGAGCTGTCGCTGTGTTCCACCTTGCCTTGATAGGCGATCGTCACAGTTTCAAAACCCCGGTGCGGATGGACTCCAACTCCTCGGGGATGGTCTGTTCCTGAAAAATGGAATTTCGAATTGTAATCCAGCATAAGGAACGGGTCCATTCTCTTCATGTCCAAATGATAACCGCTTGGAATGAAGTTGTGCACTCTGAAACCATCACCCACAAAATGTGCTGGTTTTGGTGCAGCGATTAACTCGATTTTTTTGGTTGACATTTTAAATCTCATTTTTTATGGTACAAAAATACGAGAGATGTTGTGGACAAACATTGATGTAGGGTAAGAACTGCAATTGATTGATAATCTTTGTGTTTAGATTAGCATTCGCTCCTGAATCGCCGCTGGTCAATGTTCGGTCTTCATGTTTTCGCCATCACGGGAATGAAGCCTTCTGAAAACAAACCCTGAAAGAATAGTTAAAACTCCCACTGCTAAGAAGGTGTATCGAAACGCCAAATGCATATTTCCTTTAATTAAAGCGTGATTGTTTTCAAAAAGTTTTAAAATGATCAATCCCAATGCAATCCCAAAACCTATCGCCAACTGCTGATTCACGGCGAGGAGGGAGTTTCCACTGGAAGTGTGGGAAAATCGCAAATCGGCAATCGCAATCGTATTCATAGAAGTGAACTGTATGGAGTTGAAAAATCCCAAAATCGCAATCAGCGGAATAAACCAGTAAATCGAAGTATGAACTCCCGGAATTCCAAGGCTGCAGATCAATATCCCGATGATAAAAGTGTTGACCATGAGTGTTTTCCTGTATCCATATTTATCCAAGATTCTGATTACAGCAGCTTTGCCGAACATGGCAGTCAATGCCATTGGTGCAATGATCCAGCCCGAAACCACGGCTGTTTTTCCATATGCGATCTGAATCATCAAAGGCAAAAGCAAAGGTATCGCGCTGATTCCCAATCTGGTTGCGAGGTTTCCTAAAATTCCAACCCTGAAAGTGCGCACCTGAAAAAGATTGAGCGGAAAAATGGCATCGCTGGTTTTCTTTGCATGGCGGTAGTAAAAATAGATCACCAGAAATCCAAAAATAAATATCATCAAAACCGGGGTGATATTCTGTAGGGTACCAAAACTTTCCAGTGCGATTGAAAGCAGTAAAGATGCTGAAGCAAAAATCAAAAATCCCTTTAAATCAAATTTAATTTTCTTTGAAATATAGTTGGGCATATTCTTGATACTGAGCAAAATACCCAATAATCCAATCGGAATATTGATCAGAAAAATCCAGTGCCATGAAAGGTAATCCACCAGATAACCACCCACCAAAGGTCCTAGAACCGGACCAATTAATGCGGGAATAATTGCATAATTCATGGCTTTCACCAATTCGCTTTTGTCAAATGTTTTGATCAGTGCCAATCTTCCGACCGGGGTCATCAAACTTCCGCCAATTCCCTGAATGACTCGTGAAATTACCAAATGGGTCAGGTTCTGTGAAAGTGCGCAAAAAAGTGATCCCAGACTGAAAATAACCAATGAAAAGATAAAGACGACTTTTGTCCCGAATTTATCTGCCAAAAATCCCGAAACCGGCATAAACAAAGCCAATGTGAGCACATAACTGACAATCGCATTCTGCATATTCAATGGCGATTCCCGCAAATCTTTCGCGATGGATGGAAGTGCCGTATTCAAAACCGTGGTATCCAGCAACTGCATAAAAATCGCCGTCGCTAAAATCAACGGCAGGATATTTTTGACAGAGGAGTCGAATGTTTTAAAAGTATCCGGCATGAATAATGGGAAGCAAAAAATGAACCTAATTTCTTCCCACAAAATACAAAAAATAAATGAACCTGATTCTGAAAAATAATCAATTTAAAAGTGGGGGTATGAAATCAATTTTTGATTTAATAGAGCTGGTTTTCACCATTTGGCGAAACCCGCACTAAAACTTTGGGAACAAAAAAATCCTGCAGAATTTTTTGCAGGATTTCTTGAAAAGTACAATTTAGTACGAATCCTCGTGAACCGAGACTACCGCTCTTCCGCTGGGATCGTTCATTTTTTTGAAGGCTTCATCCCATTCCAAGGCGATTGGTGTGGAACAGGCTACAGATGGAACAGATGGAACTGTGGCTGCAGCGGTTTCACTGGGGAACAATTCTTCGAAGATAGCTCTATAGCGGTATTCCTCTTTATTTTGAGGCGTGTTCAGCGGGAAGCGGAATCTGGCGTTTTCCATCATTTCATCAGAAACTTCTTCTTCGGCTTTCGCTTTTAAGGAATCAATCCAGGAATAACCAACCCCGTCGGAGAATTGCTCTTTCTGTCGCCACACAATGGATTCCGGCAGCAAATCCTCAAAAGCTTTCCTCAAAACCCATTTTTCCATTTTCCCTTTAGCTTGGTCAATCATTTTATCTTTAGGATTGATGGTCATTGCCACATCGATAAATTCTTTGTCCAGGAACGGAACCCGGCCTTCAACTCCCCAACTCATCAGCGCCTTATTGGCCCTCAAACAATCGTAAAGATGGAGTTTTTCAAGTTTTCTTACGGTTTCTTCGTGAAATTCTTTGGCGTTCGGTGCTTTGTGGAAATAGAGGTAACCGCCGAAAAGCTCGTCGCTTCCTTCGCCTGAAAGCACCATTTTGATTCCCATTGATTTAATGACTCTTGCCAATAAATACATCGGAGTGGAAGCGCGAACCGTGGTCACATCATAAGTTTCCAAATGATAAATCACGTCTTTCACCGCATCCAAACCTTCCTGCACAGTGAAATGAACTTCATGGTGGATGGATCCGATATGTTCCGCCGCTTTCTGTGCCGCTAATAAATCCGGGGATCCTGCCAAACCCACTGCAAAACTGTGCAATCTTGGGTACCACGCTTCCTGGGTGTCACCGCTTTCGATTCTGTTTCGGGCATATTTAGCGGTGACGGCTGCAATAATCGATGAATCCAAACCTCCGGAAAGCAAAACACCATACGGAACATCACTCATCAATTGACGGTGAACAGCGTCTTCTAATCCTTTTCGGATGGCTGAAATCTGCGTTTCGCTGTCTTTCACTTGCTCATAATCATCCCAATCTCTGTGGTGCCATTTTTGCATTTCGTGGCCGTCTTTGCTGTAAAGAAAATGTCCGGGAAGAAAGCACTCGATGGTTTTGCAAACTCCCTCCAAGGCTTTTAATTCAGAAGCTACATAATAGTTTCCATTTTTGTCCCAACCTTGATAAAGCGGACAAATTCCCATATGGTCGCGGCCGATCAAATAAATGTCGTTTTCAATGTCATAAAGGGCAAAAGCGAAAATTCCATTGAGTTTTTCAAGGAAGTCTTTTCCGTATTTTCGGTAAAGGGCTAGAATCACCTCGCAATCGGAATTTGTCAAAAACTCCTCGTCCGCAAATTCTTTTCTCAGTTCCTGATGGTTATAAATCTCACCATTTACTGCCAATACCACTTTCCCATCTCTGGAGAATAAAGGTTGTTTGCCAGAAGCTGGATCCACAATCGCCAATCTTTCGTGGGAGAAAATTACTTTTTCATTCTGGAAAATTCCACTCCAGTCGGGACCTCGATGCCGAATTTTCTTGGACATTTCCAGTATTTGAGGCCTTAGAGTCTCCGTTTTTTGTTTTGCGTCAAAAAGACATACAATTCCGCACATATTTTTTGTGAAAATCAAGTTTAATAATAAATAGTCTGCCGGAAGTTTTAATCATTCAAGGTTGTTTTTCACCTCTTTTTTTAGGTTTATGATTAAAATTCTGATGCAAACTTAAAGAGTTGGTTTAAAAAACAAAAACAAATCTTTTATTTAAAGAAAATATATGCTATAATTAAACAAAATACTGAAAAAATTTAACTATTATGGTTGTTAAATTGATTGATATTGAAAAAATTAAACTTGTGAAGGTTGTCTTTTATATGTCGGAGTGAAGGAACGATCCGGAATGATTGTTTTTAAAGCCGAAGTGGGGAAGTAAAAAATAATTAATTGGATCGTTCAAAAATTGAGATTTATTGGTTCAGTAAAATCGCCGCCTCTTTCGCTGCATAAGTGAAAATCATATCCGCTCCCGCTCTTTTGATGCAGGTCAAACTCTCGATGATCGCTTTGTCGTTGTCTAACCAACCGTTTTGTGCGGCGGCTTTCAGCATGGCATATTCACCGCTCACATTGTAAACTGCGATTGGCAAATCGATGGTTTCGCGAACTTTGGAAACGATGTCCAGATACGGAAGCCCCGGTTTGATCATGATGATGTCCGCACCTTCGGCAACGTCTTTCAATACCTCGTCAATCGCTTCCCTGGAATTGTGGAAATCCATCTGATAGGTTTTCTTGTCCTTTGGAATTTCCTGATTATCAACCGGTGCAGAATCTAATGCACTTCTGAAAGGTCCATAATATGAACTGGCATATTTTGCGGCATAACTTAGAATTCCCACATCGGTGAAACCATTTTCCTCTAATCCGGTCCGGATTGCGGCAACTCTTCCATCCATCATGTCACTTGGCGCCACAATATCTGCTCCGGCTTCTGCGTGAGAAACTGACATTTTGACCAGTGCGTCATTGGTGGCGTCGTTGTCAATTTTTCCATTAGTGATGATTCCGTCATGTCCATAAATGGAATAAGGATCAAGCGCTACATCCGGCATGATTACCATGTTGGGAACCGCATCTTTGATGGCTTTAATGGTATTTTGCATCAAGCCGTTTTTATTCCAGGCTTCTTTTCCCGTGTTGTCTTTCAGGTCTTCGGAAACCTTCATGTATAGGTTAACCGCCTTGATGCCGAGAGAGAAAAGCTCCCTGCATTCCTTCACCGTGAGATCAAGCGATCTGCGAAAAATCCCAGGCATAGACGGGATGGCTTCCTGCCGGTTTTCACCTTCCATGACAAACATTGGCATTACGAAATCATTGGTGGTCAACACAGTTTCCTGCACCAGTGCTCTGACCGAAGCGTTGGTTCTTAATCTTCGGTTTCTTGAATATATAATCATTATGGAATGGTTTTTGAAATAACTTTTGCAAATTTAGAGATAGTTTTTTTAAAATTCTATTGTAGATTAAATTGAATTTGTTACTTTTGTAATGATATTTATAAATAAAAAATATTTATCGGTGAAAAAATTATTAGTTTCTTTACTATTTATCGGTGGTTTAACAGTTTTTTCGGGAAATCTTTCCGCTCAATCTGTTTCAAGGGAACCGGTTTCAACATCTCAAAAATCTGATGATGGAGTGTTGGTTGCGTACCCAAATCCAGCCCGAGATTTCATAGTTATTAAATCTAAAGATGCGAATTTGCGAATTAAAGATGTTACTTTCTATTCTATTTTAGGAATGGAAGTTGCTCAATATGCGGTCAATATGAATTCTGGTGAAATCCGCTTGGATAAACTGAGACCCGGCAAGTATTTGATGAGGTATACCTTAAGTGATAATACTCAAAAAGTTACCCAAATCGTAAAACAATAAATTAAGTTCCTGAAATTCTTCGGGAATTTTTTTTGTTCCCCTCAAAATTTCAGAAAACCTTCAACTCTGAAAATTTCCGTATTTTTGTCTGATGGAAATGCGGGAAAAAATTGTGATTATTGGCGGGGGTTTTGCAGGACTGCAGCTGGCCAAGAAACTCAACAATAAGAATAAGAAAATCATCGTCATCGATAAGGTGAACCACCACATGTTTCAACCGCTTTTTTATCAGGTAGCATGTGGCAGGATAGAGCCGTCTAATATTTCATTTCCTTTTCGCAAGATTTTTCAAAACTCTAAAAATATCCGGTACCGAATGACCGAGGTGGTGAAGATCATTCCAGAGGAAAATAAAATCCTAACCAACACAGATGATGCCGAATTCACTTATGACAAACTGATCATCGCCACCGGTTGCAAAACCAATTTTTTTGGAAATCAAACCATGGAGCAGCTCACTTTTGGGATGAAAAATACCCAGGAAGCGATTGCAATCAGAAATCACGTGTTGATGACTTTTGAGAAACTGATCATCGAAAGAAAGCGTAGCGATGATGGGAACTGGAATATCGTGATCGTGGGAAGTGGTCCAACGGGAGTGGAATTGGCGGGAGCTTTTGCGGAAATGAAAAAGGACATCCTTCCTCGTGATTATCCCAATATGAATTTTGATGATTTGAATGTGATCTTAGTGAGCTCAACTGAGAAACCTTTAAGTATAATGAGTGCCGAGTCGCAAAAAATGTCAGAGAAATATTTAAAGGATTTAGGGGTGAAATTCATGAGTGATGAGTTCGTCACGGGTTATGATGGTGATCTAGTAATGATGAAGAGTGGAAAGTCAATTCCGTCTAACAATGTCATTTGGGCGGCAGGAGTTACCGGAAATATCATCGAAGGTCTGCATCCCGAAACATTGATGAAGAACAGATATCGAACAGACCGTTTCAACAGAGTTCTGGGTTACACCAATATTTTCGCGATTGGCGACATCGCCTATATGGAAACTCCGAAATATCCACTTGCACATCCACAGGTAGCGAACGTGGCCATTAATCAAGGGAAAAATCTGGCAAAAAACCTGCTGAAAAAGTCGGAAGAGGAATGGACTGAATATGAATATGAGGATCAGGGAAGCATGGCGACCATAGGGAAACACAGAGCGGTAGTTGATTTGCCGAAGTTCAAGTTTCAGGGTTTTTTCGCCTGGTATTTTTGGATGTTCCTTCACCTGATGCTGATTTTGAGCGTCAGGAACAAAATCGCCATTTTCTTCAACTGGATGTGGAGTTATTTCAACAAAGACTCGTCATTAAGACTCATCATCGTACCAAATAAACAGAACGGAACCCAGCAATGAGAATAGATATTATAAGCGTTTTACCGGAATTGATGGAAAGTCCATTTAAAACCTCTATTTTGAAAAGAGCCATGGACAAAGGTATAGCGGAGGTGCACTTTCATCAGCTTAGGGATTTCGGGTTGGGAAAATACCGGCAGATTGATGATGAACCTTATGGGGGCGGAGCGGGAATGGTGATGATGTGTGAACCATTGGATAATTTGATCTCTAAATTGAAGTCAGAGCGAAATTATGATGAGATCATCTACCTCACTCCAGACGGCGAAACGCTAAACCAAAAAATAGCGAACACGCTCTCTATTAAAGATAATCTGATTTTTCTTTGCGGCCATTATAAAGGGATTGACCAGCGAATTCGCGAGCTGCACATCACCCGTGAAATATCGATCGGCGATTATGTTTTGACTGGTGGTGAATTGGCGGCATGTGTATTGGCGGATTCGGTGATCAGGTTGATTCCAGGGGTCTTGAATGATGAGCAATCAGCTCTGACAGATAGTTTTCAGGATGATTTACTTTCGCCGCCAATTTATACGAGGCCCGCGGAATACAAAGGATTAAAAGTTCCGGAAATCCTGCTGAGTGGTAACTTCAAAAAGATTGAAGAATGGCGTAGTGAGCAGGCCTTAAAAATTACGCAGAAAAAAAGACCAGACCTTTTGCATTAAAAGTAAAGATAATTAATTATTTTTGTGGAGTTTGAAATCCATAGAATAACGAGTGCAACTAGACAATGATAAATGACGAAACCAAAGAACTGATAGCATTTTATAATGTTGAAAACCTGTTCTTGCCGGATCCGCCCCCAATGCACAAACTCGATCCCACATTGTCTGGGCTTCCAAACTGGGATCCAAGAAAATATAAGAATAAACTTTTCAAAATTTCCCATGTTTTTCAATTGATAGAAGAATCGGAGGAGGTATTGCCCATGCTCATCGGACTTGCAGAAATCCAGGGAAGAAAACCACTGGAAGATTTGGTTCACCTGGAGCCTTTCCATTCCAATTATGGCATCGTGCACTATGATTCGATGGACGAAAGGGGGGTAGATGTCGCGCTTCTTTACGACAAGTCAAAGATTGAAGTGGTCTCGTCTGAACCAATCTCGTATTTCTTTGAAATTGAAGATGATAATCCTGCAAACTATGACACCACCCGTGACATTTTATTTTGCAAATTGAAATTCAGAGAAAAAATCATCAATATTTTTGTTGTGCATCTTCCTTCCAAAAGAGAAAAAGATGTCAATAAACCAAAACGTGACTACATCTTGAGCGATTTGAGGAATCACGTGGTACAGTCATTATCCAAAAAGGAACCAGTGATCGTTTTAGGGGACTTTAATGAAAATCCAGATGATGAAAATTTAAAGAAATTGCTTTATGGCGAAAATTTTGATAAAATTTTGAACAATCCATATGTCGATTTGTTTAAGGAGCGTAAATTTTCAACCTTTCATTTCAAGGATGGCTTGCTTTTTGACCAAATATTGCTTTCAGCTGAATTTTTTAATGAAGATGCTTACCTGCATTTTAAAAATGCAAAGGTTTTTAATTCCGAAAAATTAAGTACTTGGGACAGAAAAGTTACAGGCAGACCTTTTCGCACTTTTGCCGGCAAAAGGTATCTAGGGGGATACAGCGACCATTTCCCGGTATTCATAACATGTTCGATTAATCCATCGAACCCTTAACAGAAAAGAGTATAGAAAAATAATATAGATAAAATGAGAAACCTAGTAAACAGCGGATACCATTTGGATTCTGTTGACAAAGAGATTATTGATCAGCTGATGAGCAACTCGAAGACTTCCTTGGCGAAGATATCCAAAGAAGTTGGGATTTCAACTACCGCAGTTCATCAAAGAATCAAGAAATTAGAGAATGCTGGAGTTATAGAAAATTCGATTTCGCTTCTAAATCCGAGAAAAATTGGTTATAAGGTAGTTTCCTACATCGGGGTTTACTTGGAACAACCCAGTCATTATTCAGAGGCCATCAAAGCACTTAAGAGCGTAAATGAAGTTGTGGAGGCACATTACACCACAGGGAATTATACCGTTTTTTTAAAAGTTTTGTGTCGTGATAATGATCATCTAATGCACATCCTAAACAAGATCCAAAAACTAAAAGGAGTGACCAGAACAGAAACCTTTATCTCCCTGGAACAAAGTATCAGCAGACAGTTGAAGGTGGAGTAATTCTTAAGTTAAATGCTAAATATACAAGACATTGGCGTAAAGCTGATGTCTTTTATTTTGGCATTGCCGGTCTTTTCAATAAACATCGGAAAAGAATTTCCTATTTGCCAAGAAATGGTTAATTTTACCTCTCCCAAATTATTGGGGGAGCTTTCATTTTTTAACTTAAAAAAATTATGGAAAAAATTTTAGAAAAAAAATATACCGATCGTCCTCAAAATATTAGCGAAGAGAGAAACCAAGGCTTGTCTTTCAACACAAAATATTTTGAGGGGATCAATATCAACCGAAGCGCTATCGAAAGACGAGTTGCAACACTTACCGCAAGACGCAGCGTAAAGAAGGAATTCCAGGCAGCATGGTTGCTGAAGGCAATTTCTATGATTGATCTCACCACTCTTGCAGGTGATGATACCCGCGGAAATGTATTGCGACTTTGTGAAAAGGCTAAACATCCGGTTCGGGAAGATCTTCTGGTAAAACTCGGGATGCAGGACGAAAATTTGACAACTGGTGCGGTTTGCGTGTACCACAACCTGATTCCCTTTGCAAAAGAAGCGCTGCAGGGAACCAATATCCCAATAGCGGCAGTTTCCACTGGATTTCCGGCAGGCAAGATTTCACTAGAAGAGAAATTAACCGAAATCAAAAAATCCGTCGCAGCCGGTGCAACAGAAATCGATATCGTGATTTCGAGGGATCTGGTTCTGGAATCTAGATGGAAAGAATTGTATGAAGAAATCAAACTTTGCAGACAAGCTTGCGGAGAAGCACACATGAAAACAATTCTCGCAACCGGCGAAATTCCTACGTACACAAAAGTGGCCAAAGCAAGTTGGGTGGCAATGATGGCAGGTTCCGATTTCATCAAAACTTCTACGGGTAAAGAATCCGTAAATGCCACTTTGGAGGTGAGTTTGGTGATGATTCGCTGCATCCGAGACTATTATGAATTGACCGGTGTGAAAGTTGGCTACAAACCGGCAGGAGGAATCCAAAAAGCAAAACAGGCACTCGATTATTTGATTCTGATTAAAGAAGAATTAGGAAATGATTGGCTCAATCCACATCTATTCCGTTTCGGCGCAAGTTCGCTTTTGGGCGATATCGAAAGACAACTCGAACATTACGTGACCGGAAGATACAGCGCAGGATTCAGACATCCGATGGCGTAAAATCTTCTTCGAGTGTTGGCTTGTTTTGAAAGTCGATTCAAGTAAAACCTCAAATCTACCTGTCGGCAGACAGGCTTTAAACTTCAAATAATAAAATCTGATGGAAATCAAAGAAATATACGACACTATGGTTTACGGTCCCGCTCCTGAAACTGCAGCACCTGCAGTGGAATTTTTAGAAAACCACAAAAGAAGTTTCGACCTCTTTATCGGTGGAGAATGGGTGAAACCCAATTCGAAAAAATACATGGATTCCATAAATCCAAGCAATAAAGAATTTTTGGCAAAATTTGCGGAAGCAGATGAAACCGATGTCAACAAAGCCGTGAAAGCTGCAAAAGATGCAATTCCGGAATGGGTGAAAATCGGCGGCTTCGGAAGGGCGAAATATCTTTACGCATTGGCAAGACAAATCCAGAAAAATTCCAGATTGTTCGCAGTTCTGGAAACTTTGGACAATGGAAAACCGATTCGTGAAACCCGCGATATCGATATTCCAATTGTGGTAAGACATTTTTACAATCACGCAGGTTGGGCAAAATTAATGGACACCGAGTTCAAAGACTACAAAGAAGTCGGAGTAATCGGACAAATCATCCCATGGAATTTTCCTTTGATGATGTTGGCCTGGAAAATCGCTCCCGCTTTGGCAATGGGAAATACCGTGGTTTTAAAACCTGCTGAATACACTTCATTGACTGCTCTGCTTTTCGCAGAAATCTGTGAAAAAATCGGACTTCCAAAAGGGGTGGTAAATATCGTCACCGGAAGAGGACCGGTGGTGGGAAACGCTCTGGTCAACAATAAAGACGTCAATAAAATTGCATTTACCGGTTCCACCAGAGTGGGTAAAATTTTAAGAACTGAAATCGCGGGAAGTGGCAAAAAGATATCTTTGGAATTAGGCGGAAAATCGCCATTTATCGTTTTTGAAGATGCGGATTTGGATTCGGCGGTGGAAGGAATTGTGGATGCCATCTGGTTTAATCAAGGCCAAGTTTGCTGCGCAGGTTCCAGACTTTTGGTCCAGGAAAGTATTGCGGAGAAATTCTATAAAAAATTGCGGACAAGAATGGAGACGCTGCGAATTGGCGATCCTTTAGACAAAGCTGTAGATATGGGCGCAATCGTGGATAAAGTTCAGTTGAAAACCATTACCGAATTGGTGAAACTAGGAGTTGACGAAGGCTGCAAAATTTATCAGCCGAAAAACGGACTTCCAAAAGAGGGCTGGTTTTTCCCGCCGACTCTGTTTACCGATGTTCCCACAAGTTCGGTGATCGCACAGGAAGAAATCTTCGGGCCGGTTTTGGTCGCAATGACTTTCCGTTCGCATAATGAAGCTGTTGCTTTGGCAAACAACACCAGGTATGGTCTGGCTGCAAGTGTTTGGACAGAAAATATCAACCTTGCATTAGATATCGCTCCGAAAATTAAAGCGGGTGCGGTTTGGATCAATTGTACCAACCAGTTTGATGCAAATGCTGGTTTCGGTGGTTACAGAGAATCTGGATTTGGAAGAGAAGGTGGAAAGGAAGGGCTTTACGAGTATATAAAACCGAGAATCGAAGATGAATTTGCCTTAAAGCCTGCAGTGCCAAAAGCGGTGAAACCGAAGGAATCCAAAAAATCAAATTTACTGGCAGAAATCGATAGAACTACCAAAATGTACATTGGTGGAAAACAGGCGCGTCCGGATGGAGGTTACAGCATGGAAATCAAAAATGCATTTGGTGATTATATTGGCGAAGTTTCCGAAGGAAATAGAAAAGATATCCGAAACGCGGTAGAAGCAGCGCATGCGAACAAAACCTGGAGTGGAATGACCGGTCACGGCAGAGCGCAGGTTCTTTACTATATTGCGGAAAACTTGTCGATTCGTGCGGAAGAATTTGCGGAGAGAATTTCGGAGATGACCAACCAAAGTCTGGAATCCTCGAGAGATGAGGTGGAGAAGTCCATCGAAAGAATTTATACCTACGCCGCTTTTGCCGATAAGTACGATGGTGCAGCGCATTCCACCGTTCAGCGAATGGTGACTTTGGCAATGCCGGAACCGGTGGGAGTGATGGCAGTAATTTGTCCGGACGAAAATCCTCTGCTCGGATTTATTTCCACGGTGATTCCTGCAATTGCCATGGGAAATCACGTGGTGGTGGTTCCTTCTGAGAAGCATCCGTTCTCTGCGACCGATTTCTATCAAATTTTAGAAACTTCCGATGTTCCTGCAGGAACCGTAAATATTGTGACCGGACCAAAAGATGAATTAGCGAAAGAATTGGCGAAACATTACAATGTTGACGGAATCTGGTATTTCGGCAGCAAAGAAGGAAGTAAAGATATCGAATTGCTTTCTACCGATTCCATGAAACGTTCTTGGGTGAATTTCGGGAAATACAGAAACTGGCTCGATGCCGCGCAAGGCGAAGGTCAGGAATTTTTGAGACACGCTACGGAAATTAAGAATATTTGGATTCCTTACGGAGCATAGCAGATTCCAAATTGAAATATGAAAAACCCGGGAAAATTTCTCGGGTTTTTCATTTACAAAACTTTATTTTTGCACCTGATGGCGAAACGTAACGTAAAAAGAAAAACGACTCGGAAAATCCATAAGAAACGAAGGAAGAACTGGCTTTTCCGGCGGTGGACATTGTTTCTGGTCTTGGCGGTCGCTTTGCTCGGAACCGGATTTTATCTGAAGGAAAAAATCGCGTTTTATTACGCCATGTATTTCAACAGATTCCAGCACCGAAATTTGTCCAATTCTGAAGCTGAAGAAAACCGGATTAACCGGATCATTGGCGATTATGCCGGGAAAACCTTTGGCATCGATATGTCTCATTATCAAAAAAAGGAAGACGTGGAATGGGACAGTTTAAGTATCGGAAACCGCTCTATTCCGATAGAGTTTGTGATTCTTCGCGGAACGATGGGGAACAAATCTGCGGACAAACATTTTGACGAATTCTGGGCACTCGCCAAAAAACACGAACTCATTCGCGGAGCGTACCATTTTTACCGTGCCGATGAAGATCCTGTGATGCAGGCAAATAATTTCCTGGAAAATGTGAAACTGGAATCTGGAGATTTGCCACCGATTCTAGATATTGAAAAAATTCCCCGCCGGAAATCCAACCAAAAGCTGCTGGAAGACTTGAAAATCTGGTGCAAAATCGTGGAAGATGCCTATGGAAAAAAACCAATCATCTACACCTATTACCATTACTACAAAGATTTTCTAAGAGGAAATTTCGATGGGTACACGCTTTGGCTCGCCAATTACAATGATGTTCCGCAACCGTCACCAGACGACGAATGGAATTTTTGGCAGTTCACTGAAAACGGTATTGTTTACGGAATCAACACGAAAGTGGACGTGAATGTTTTCAATGGAAATACCTGGAGTTTGAAGCGGCTGACTTTGGATTGAAACCCACCCTTGAAGGATTCAAGCAGGAATTCCGTATTTTCGCACACTCAACCTCAACCTCAACCTCAACCTCAACCTTAACCTTAACCTCAACCTCAAAGTGAACTACATTTCCACCGAAAACCTCACCAAATCCTACGGGCTCAAAGTATTGTTTAAAGATATTTCCTTCCATATCAATGAAGGAGACAAAATCGCCATTGTCGCAAAAAATGGCAGCGGCAAATCTACTTTGCTTAAAATTTTGATGGGAAAGGAAATCGCGGATTCGGGAACAGTGACCATCAACAAAGACATTCAGGTGGTTCTGTTTGACCAGGAAATTGATTTCGAAGGCGAACTGAATGTGGAGGAGTTTATGATGACTTTGGATTCCGCACCGATTTTGGCCTTGAAGAATTACCACCACGCATTGCACACCGAAAATGCGGATGACATGGAAAAAGCCCTCGCCGAAATGGAAATCCACAAAGCATGGGATCTGGAAAACGAAATGAAGCAGATTCTCTCGCAACTGAAAATCACCGATTTGGAGGCGAAAATGAAAACCCTTTCGGGGGGACAAATCAAAAGGGTCGCATTGGCAAAACTGCTTTTGGAAACGCGTGCCGAACACCGTCATACGCTTTTGATTATGGACGAACCGACGAACCACCTCGATGTGGATATGGTGGAATGGCTCGAAAATTACCTGTCAAAAGCAATGGTGACTTTGCTTCTGGTGACTCACGACCGGTATTTTCTGGATGCGGTTTGCGACATCATTTGGGAAATGGAGGATTTCAACCTCTATGTCCACAACGGAAGTTACGCGACTTACCTTGAAAACAGGATGATTCGGGAAGATAATTTGAACTCGACCATCGACAAAGCCAACAATCTTTACCGAAAGGAATTGGAATGGATGCGCAGACAGCCAAAAGCAAGAACCACCAAATCAAAATCGCGCATTGACGCATTTTACGAAACTGAAAAAGTGGCGAAAACCGATACCAGAAAGCAAAAACTGGAACTGGATTTCGAAATGAAGCGTTTGGGGAAAAAGATTCTCGAACTTAAAAATATTGATAAAAGTTTTGGCGAAAAGCTTTTGCTTAAAGATTTTTCTTACCAGTTTCAAAGGGGCGAAAAAGTGGGAATCGTTGGAAAAAACGGCGCGGGAAAATCCACTTTGCTGAATATCATCCAAGGTTTGGAACCTTGTGACAAAGGCGAGATCGAAACCGGTGAAACCATCAAATTTGGGTATTTTTCGCAAAAAGGACTGACTTATAAAGAAGATGAGCGGGTGATTGATTTCATCAAAGAAGTGGGTGAAAACTTCCCTTTGGCAAACGGAAGAACCATTTCTGCATCACAGTTTTTGCGACTGTTTTTGTTTGATGACCAAACGCAATATTCTCCAATCTCCAAACTTTCCGGAGGCGAAAAAAGGCGTCTGCATTTGATGTATGTCCTTTATCAAAATCCAAACTTCCTGATTTTTGACGAACCCACGAATGATTTGGATTTGCCGACTTTAACTGTTTTGGAAAACTTCCTTTTGAATTTTCAGGGCAGTGTTATTATCGTTTCCCACGACAGGTATTTTATGGACCGGATTGTGGACCATGTTTTGGCGTTTGAAGGTGATGGAAAAATCAAGGATTTTGTGGGGAATTTTTCTGAATATCGAGAATTTAAAAAGACACAAGATGCGGGTAAAAAGAATCAAGTGGAGGAAGAAACACAGCAAACTCCAATCAATTCAGACGATTCCAAACGTCCCCAAACCAAAAACAAGTTAACCTTCAAAGAGCAACGCGAACTCGAAACCCTCGAAAAAGAAATGCCCGAACTCGAAAAGAGAAGGAATAAAATTATGGACCAACTCAATAACGAAACCGATTACGAAAAGATTTCCGTTTTGTCTAAAGATCTGGAAACCGTTTCCGAAAAATTAGAAGAAATGGAAATGCGTTGGCTGGAATTGCAGATTGAGTAGGGGAAATTAGTAATTAAGAATTAACAAATAATAATGAAATTTTGCTTTGACACCTGGCTTTTTCAGATAGCGATCCAATAGTAATTAGATGGTGTTGTTATTAGTTGGCGAAAAAGTTTTAGACCTGAAATCTACCTGTCGGCAGACAGGCCTGAAATCTACCTGTCGGCAGACAGGCTTGAAACTTGAAACCCCAAAACATCAAACCTTAAACCTTAAACCTAAAACTTTAAACTCCCATGTCTTCCCGCCTCGAACCCAAATACGGCCTTTTTACCGCAATCTCTTTAGTCATCGGACAAGTCATCGGTTCGGGGATTTTCTTTAAAGTTGATGATGTGCTTTTTGCGACTCAGGGCAATGCTTTGGCTGGATTGCTCGGTTTTATCATCGTCGGAGTGAGCGTGGTTTTTGCGGCAGTTTCAATGTCGAACTATGCAGAAATTCTTCCGAAAGATGGAGGTATTCTGAATTATGTGGAATACCGTTTTGGCAAAAAATCGGCGGCATTTGTGGGTTGGATGTATCTGAGTTTGTTTTATCCGTTGCTCACAGCGGTGCTTTTCACGGTTTCGGGGATTTATATTGCTCACCTGATTGCCGAGTTTGTCGCCTTTAAGCCAATTTTCCTGCATTATTCACTGATCGGAATTTTGAACTTGTGCCTGTTTTTGGGAATGAATATTTTCCGGCCGAAAAGCAGCGGGATTTTCCAGCAGTTGACCACGGTCATTAAATTGATCCCCTTGATTTTTATTGCATCCTTGGGAATTTTAAGCCTTGTGAAAGGAGATGTGGAAGAAGCCAATACTTTTAGCCACGCGGCAAAAACCGTTGGTGAGAACCAGAACTTTTGGTTGCTGGTTGCAGCGAGTTTTATCCCGATTTCATTCGCTTTTGACGGATGGTATATTGCGACCCAACTTTCCGGCGAAATCAAAAATTCTTCAAAGAACCTCCCTAAAGCACTGATTATCGGTACTTCCGTCGTTTTGTTCGTTTATGTATTATATTATTGTGGAATTGTTCTGCGGATGAACAGTGCGGCAATTTTGACTTTAAAGGATACCTATATCACGGAATTTTCCAGAAATATCGCGGAGAAAAGTGGTGCGGTCCTGATTCAGCTTTTTGTCATTATTTCAGTTTTGGGAACATCTAATGGCTTGCTCCTGGCTTCAACCAGAGTTCCTTATCAGTTTTACAATCTGGAGAAATCCAGGAAGTTCCTCAATTTAGGGAAAGTGAGTGAAAAGACCAATACCCCGATCAATAGTGCAATTCTGGCGTTTGTGATCATTTTCGGGTACATTGTTTTTTATTATTTCACCAATACTTTGGATTTCTTTACCAACATCAATTATGACCTTTCCGCCATTCCCATTGCTTTCATCTATATGGTAAATGGCGCATTATTCTTGGGTTTGTTGTCCTTGATTAGGAAGAATGTTTTTAAGGGAAACCGTTTCGTGAAATATTTGATGGCCATTATTGCAATTCTGGGAGTTGTTTTGGTTTTGGTTGGAACGGCTACCGCGCAAAACGGAATTTCCTATATTTTAATCAGCGGATTTTATGTTTTAGCGGGTCTTTTCTTTGTTAAACTGCGCTCATGACGAAAATCATCACTAATTTTTCTGATTCATTGCCAGCATTTTAAACGGTCGTTTTAATTTTTATTTAGAATAGTTCAAAACAAATTTTGTGAAAACAAAGTTCTTGTTTACATTTGCACCATTATTTTAATTAATTCTAAATAAAGGTTATGACGAAGAAGGTGTTATCTGTGGGATTAGTGGCATGTGCAATTTGCGGACAAGCACAGTTGATGTATAAAGCGGAAAACGATACATTGAGGATTCAGGAAATTGAAGACATCTACATGCACCGAACCGGAAATCCAAACCAAGCGCGGATTTCTTCTGCCAAATCCAATATCCCTTCCATTGAAAATCCACAGCCGATCGCGGTAGTTGCCCACGAAATTATTGAGCAGCAACAATCGAAACAGCTGAGCGACGTCATTAAAAACGTAAACGGAATCTATCTGACTTCGTCAAGGGGAGGTTCTCAGGACAGTTTTGGAGGACGTGGATTTACCTTCGGAAATGAAAATATGTTCAAGAATGGAGCGAAAGTAAACAGCGGAATTTTTCCGGAAGTTTCTTCGTTGGAACGGGTGGAAGTTTTGAAAGGAGCCAATGCAATGCTTTACGGAAATGTTGGGCCGGGAGGAATCATCAACTTAATTACCAAAAAGCCGCGTTTCAATTTTGGTGGAAGTGTTGCCCTGAACGCCGGAAGCTGGAATACTTACAAACCGACCGTCGATATTTTTGGACCGCTATCAAAAAAGGTCGCTTTCAGAATCAATGGGACTTACGAATATGCGGATAGTTTCAGAGATGTGGTGAATTCGCAAAAACAGTATTTCAATCCATCCTTCGCATTCAATATCGGTGAAAATACCCAGATTATTGTGGAAGGAGATTATCTGAAACACCACTTCACTCCGGATTTTGGGGTGGGTTCTCTATCTGATTTTCAAACCGGAATTTCTACCTTAGAGACGGGCTTGAGCAGAAATCAGTTTTTAGGTGCGGATTGGCAATATCAAACCAATCAAATGGCGACAACCGATCTCATTATCAACCATCAGTTTAATGACAACTGGACTTTGAATTCGGTAATCGCCTATCAAAATTACACGAAAGATTATTTTTCAACTGAAAGAGTCCAATGGTATTACAATTCCACTAAGCAACCGGACAGAAGTTGGCTGCGACCACTGAACCGAACTTATAACGAACAAAATTATGCTTCCGCGCAAATCAATTTAAACGGCGAATTTAAAACTGGCAAATTAACCCATAAAGTTTTGTTCGGAACAGATGGAGACTTCGGAAATACCGATGCCTACACTTATTTTAATCCGGCCAACGGCAAACCTTATGGTACTTCTTACCTGTATGGAACCCTTGGAAATTCCAATGGAATTCTTTTGCTCGATGATCCTTCAACCTGGGTTTCGGGAGCAATGCCCGATTCTGAAAGGAAAAACAGAAGCAGAATCATCACTCAGAGATTCGGGGTTTACGCGCAGGATTTCGTAGAAATCACTCGGCAGTTCAAGATTTTGGCAGGAATCAGATATTCAAATCTTGAAAATAAAGATACCGAAGTGAAAGACTTCGCAACTGGAACGGAAACCACAAACCTAAAAACCGGAACCAGGGATTTTGCATTTTCGCCGAAAGCAGGTTTGGTTTTCACGCCTACTGAAAATATGACGGTTTATGGAACTTACACCAATTCTTTTGTGCCAAATTCCGGGTTTTCGATTGATGATCAGGCATTGAAACCAACGGTTGTAGACCAATATGAAATTGGCTTGAAAAAGAACATGTGGAACAACACCATTGCAGTGAACTTCAGCGCCTATCAAATCGACAGCAGAAATAATTACGCCACTGCAAGATTCAAGGCAGATGGAACGCCAAATTCCGATTCCACCATTAAAGAGTTCGCCGGAAAAGTGAGAAGCAGAGGATTGGAACTTGACATTACCGGAAATCCGACTCCCCAACTTTCGCTGATCGGAGGGATTTCTTACAACCACGCCGTGTATTTGGAAACTCCCGCAGATTATGGATTTGTGGAGAATCAAAGGATCGCAAGAACTCCTGCGGTTACCGCTAATGCATCGGTTTTCTACAAATTCCGCAAACAACTCGACGGACTGATTTTGGGTGCGACCACTTTCTATACCGGCGACCGAAAAGCAGGTTGGAACGATACCAAAAATCAATCGCAAGTGACCAGGATGATTGATGTGAAAGGATTTGCCACAGTTGATTTTTCCGTGGGTTATGAGTTCCAAAAATTCCTGATTCAGGGAAAAATCGGAAATGCCTTTGATGCCGAGAGTTTCAATGTTCACGAAAACTATTCGGTAAATCCGATTACACCGAGAAACTTTTATTTGACGCTTACTTATAAACTTTAATCAATAGAACGATTCAAACTTCAGATTGCTGGAAACAAAAATTTAATTCATATCAGATCAAGTGGAGATCCCGGTTTCTACTTTTTAAATAAAAAAAAAACAAAAAACAGAAAACGAATGGACAGAATTAACAACACGAGATCTTTCATGAGGATCGTTCACCGGTATCTCGGGTATTTTATGGCGGGAATCATGGCGGTTTATGCGGTTAGCGGAGTTTTAATGATTTATCGCGACACCGATTTCTTAAAGCAGGAAAAGAAGTATGAGAAGGTTTTTGAAAAAAATCTGGACGAAAAGCAACTCGGAAAAGAAATTAAAATGAAAGGATTTGAAGTGCAAAAGACAGAAAACGGAATCCTCTATTTCAAAAACGGAACCTATAATTCCTCGACCGGTGAAGCGAAATATACCAAAATGGAACTTCCCTACGTTCTGGATAAAATGACCAAACTCCACAAGTCCCAGTCAAAAGACCGACTTTCGCCTCTGAACGCATTTTTTGGAATCTCACTTTTCTTTTTCGTGATCTCCAGTTTTTGGATGTTCAATGTAAAGTCGAAAGCATTTAGAAGAGGAATGATTTACACCGGAGCAGGATTGATTTTGGCGATAATTTTGGTCTTTATCTGATACTTTCTTCAGACTTTGTTTAAAAGTTTAGACAATTATCACATTGACACATTGTGAGGTTAGTAAATTTTCATAACTTTGCACCCTTAAATAATTAATCGGGACGAGTTCCCACAAAATCAAACATTTATGTCAGTAAAAATTAGATTACAAAGACACGGGAAAAAAGGAAAACCTTTCTTCCACATCGTAGTTGCCGATGCAAGAGCAAAAAGAGACGGTAAATTCATCGAGAAATTGGGAACTTACAATCCGGTTGCAAATCCTGCAATTATCGACCTGAACGTGGATTCAGCGGTAAAATGGTTGAACAACGGTGCACAGCCAACCGACACAGCTAGAGCGATCCTTTCTTACAAAGGAGCACTTTACAAAAAACACCTTCAAGGTGGTGTTGCTAAAGGTGCTTTTGACCAAGCTGAAGCTGAAAAGAGATTCAACGCTTGGTTGGAAAACAAAGAAAAACAAGTGGAGGACAAAAAATCTTCATTGTCAAAATCTAAAGCAGATGCTAAAAAAGCAGCTTTAGAAGCTGAAGCTAAAGTAAACCAAGCGAGATTAGATGCAGTAGCGCAGGCAGAAGCAGATGCTAAAGCAGCTGAAGAAGCGAAATTGGCAGAAGAAAAAGCTGCTGAAGAAGCTGCAAACGCTCCAGTCGCAGAAGTTGCAGAAACTTCTGAAGAAGTGGCAACAGAAACTCCTGCTGCAGAAGCAGAAGGAACTGAAGAAGCTCAAGCTTAATTCTTTAGAATTAAAACATACACAAAGACGCCATTTTCGGCGTCTTTGTTATTTGGAAAGGGTTTATCTTTGTGGAAAATTAGCTCAGCAAAGGTTAACACATTCATCAAAGTTAATATTTGTCGGTTTTGGCCGAAACCAATAATTGAAATAATGAAAAAAGAAGACAGCTACTTTTTGGGAAAAATCACCCGAAGACACGGATTACAGGGAAATGTATTCCTGAAATTGGATACCGACCAACCGGAAATGTACCGCAAACTCGATTCCATTTTTATTGAAATCAACGGTCTGCTCGTGCCGTTCTTCATCGCAAAACAATCCTGGAGCAAGAACGACACGCTCATCATTTCCTTTAAAAACGCCACCGAACCATTGGTGGACCAAACCATCGGACGAGACGTTTATCTTCCGCTTTCCACATTGCCCAAACTCTCCGGAAATAAGTTCTACTACCACGAAGTCGTTGGTTTTGAGATCCGTGAAGAAGACGGCAAATCCTGCGGAACCATTGTTTCCGTGAATGACCAAACCGCACAGCACTACTTCATCCTCGATTTGGCAGGAAAAGAAATCATCATTCCTCTGATCAAAGACTGGATTCTGGAAGTGAACCGGGAGGAGAAATTCATCAAAATGGCTTTGCCGGAAGGATTGATGGACGTATTTTTGGTTCCTTCAAAAAAAGACGAATAAAAACATTCGGTTTTTGGGCGACTATTTCCGCGCTCCGTTCCCGCTTTTTTTGCTCCATTTCATTCCACAAAAAAGAGCTCCACTCAGCTCGGGTCGCGAATTTCCGCAAGTTGAAAGGATCCGCTAGAGATTAAAGTAAAAATTCCGTAATTTTGCAGCTATTGATTTTGAATAAATGAGAACGACGATTAAAGAATTACTTTCCGATTACAAAAAACTTTTACACCACGATATTACTGTGCAGGGCTGGGTTCGCGCCTTCCGTTCGAACAGATTTATTGCATTGAACGATGGTTCCACCATCAACAATTTGCAGATTGTGGTAGATTTTGAAAACTTTGATGAGGAAATCATTAAAAATATTTCCACCGCGTCTTCATTAAAAGTGGTGGGTGAAGTGATTGAAAGCCAGGGAAGCGGACAAACCATAGAAATCATCGCCAAAAAAATCCAGATTCTGGGCGATAACTTCACTGAAGAAAGGGATAAAACCATCCTTCAACCTAAAAAACATTCCCTTGAAGTGCTTCGTGAGCAGGCGCATCTGCGATTCAGAACCAATCTTTTCGGGGCGATTTTCCGGGTGAGAAGTGCGGTGAGTTTTGCAATCCACCAATTCTTTAACCAGAATCAGTTCTTCTATATGAATACGCCGCTGATTACCGGTGCTGATGCGGAAGGAGCAGGCGAAATGTTTGGCGTTACTGCATTTGACCTGAACGAAATTCCCCGGGATGAAAACGGCGATATCGATTATTCGCAGGACTTTTTCGGCAAGAAAACCAATCTTACCGTTTCCGGCCAGTTAAACGTGGAAACCGCGATGATGGGATTGGGAAGAGTCTATACTTTTGGACCGACTTTCCGTGCAGAGAATTCCAATACGACACGTCACCTCGCCGAGTTTTGGATGGTGGAACCGGAAGTTGCCTTCAGTAATTTGGAAGACAATATCGATCTGGCTGAAGATTTCCTGAAATACATTATCAATTATGTGTTGCAAAACTGCAAAGATGACCTGGAATTTTTAGACAAAAGATTCGCTGAAGAACAAAAGCAAAAACCGGAAAAAGAGCGCGCATCTGAAGGTTTGATAGAGAAGCTGGAAAATGTGATTAAGAAACGTTTCAAGAGGGTTTCTTACACCGAAGCAATCGATATTCTAAAAAACTCAAAAGAAAATAAAAAAGGAAAATTCCAGTTCCCGATCGAAGAATGGGGAGCGGATTTGCAATCAGAACACGAAAGATTCTTGGTGGAAAAACATTTTGAATGTCCCGTGGTTTTATTTGACTATCCTAAGGAAATCAAGGCGTTCTACATGAAATTGAATGAAGACGGTAAAACGGTTGCCGCAATGGATGTGCTTTTCCCGGGAATCGGCGAAATTATAGGCGGTTCGCAAAGGGAGGATAAATTCCAGGTGCTTATAGATAAAATGAAAGCGATGAATGTTGATGAACACGAACTTTGGTGGTATCTCGATACGCGCAAATTTGGTTCGGTTCCACATGCAGGTTTTGGACTTGGTCTGGAAAGACTGATTCTTTTTGTGACAGGAATGACGAATATTAGAGATGTGATTCCTTTTCCGAGAACACCGCACAACGCAGAGTTCTAAACTGATTTTTAAAGAAAAAGCTTTAAATAAAGAAAAAACTTTCAGAATTCCTGAAAGTTTTTTTGTTGAAAACTTTAATAGCAAAAATCATGCAAATTTATCTTCATTTAAAAATATTTCTTTAAATTCGTAGAGAAAAACTAAAAAACCAGCTGCAATTTGACCATTTAGAAGATCAGTCATCGATGCAGAAAAGCGGTGAAATCTTTTCCGTTATTTTGCGAGAAAAAATGAAACTTCGGATACAGAAAATGCTGTGGAGCTGAACTTCGCAGTCTTAAAACTGAAACACCTGATAAAAAGTAAAACGGATAAACCAATCATCCAATGCTGAAACAAAATCTACAATTAAAACTAGGGCAGAAACTTGCGCCACAACAGATTCAACTGATGAAACTCATCCAGCTTCACACCTTGGAATTCGAGGAGGAATTGGAGCGCGAACTGGAAGAAAATCCTGCACTTGAAAAAGTTCAGGACAAGGAAAAAGAAGAGGACCACACCTCGCTGGACGAAGGTTTTGAAGAAGAAGGAACCGAAAGCATCGATACCGATTTTGATGTGGATGAATATATTTTTGATGACGAACCTTCTTACAAAACTTCTACAAGCAACTATTCTGCAGATGACGAAGAGTTTGATAATCAGTCGCTTTTAACCGAAGGACAATCGCTTTACGATTATCTTTTGGAGCAAATTCACCTGGCAAATATCGAAGAACAGGATCTGAAAATTGCCGAATATATCATCGGAAACCTTGACAATGATGGATATCTTCGCAGAGAAATTAAGCAGATTGTGGATGATTTGGCGTTTTCGCAAGGAATTTATACCACTAAAGAAAAAGTGGCCGATATCCTGGAAAACTACGTGCAGAAACTAGATCCGGCGGGTGTGGCCGCAAGGGATTTGCAGGAATGTCTCCTCCTTCAAATTGAGAAAAAAATAAGTTCGGACAAAGCCGTCAGTCTCGCTGCAAATATTTTGAAAAACCAGTTCGATGCACTTACCAACAAGCATTACAACAAAATTATCCAGAAATATGACATCGAGGAAGAAGATCTGAAAGATGCGCTGGAAGTGATTTCCAGGCTTTCACCGAAAGTTGGAGGAAACTTCGATACCCAAACCATTACCATCAATAATGAAATTATTCCGGATTTTTCAATTCATGTTAAAGACAACGGCAAAAATGGCGTGGAAGTGATTCCTATGCTGAACAGCAAAAATGCGCCAACTCTTCGGGTTTCAGACGAGTACAAAGATATTTTGACCACTTATTCCCATGATAAAACCTCGCCGGAACATAAGCAGGCAGCGCTTTTTATCAAACAAAAACTGGATGCGGCAAAATGGTATATAGACGCCATTAACCAAAGACAAAACACATTGCTTCAGACGATTTCGGCGATCGTAAAACTTCAAAAGGAATACTTTATAACCGGTGACGACAAGTCTTTGAAACCAATGATCTTAAAGGATGTTGCGGACATTACAGGTTTCGATATTTCCACGATTTCCCGTGTCGTGAAGAGCAAATATGCCGATACGCCAAACGGAATTGTCTATCTGAAAGATCTTTTCTCAGACTCGCTGACCAATGATGATGGTGAAGAAGTTTCTACCAAAGAGATCAAAACCCATCTTCAGGAAGTGATCGATAAAGAGAACAAAAGAAAACCATACACAGACGATGCGTTGGTCGGTTTGCTCAAAGAAAAGGGCTACAATATCGCAAGAAGAACCATTGCGAAATACCGTGAACAGCTGAATATCCCGGTGGCAAGATTGAGGAAGGAGCTTTAGGAAAGACCATCCACGGAATTTATGGACCACTAAATGACAAAATTTCTTGGAAATAGTTGAATTTTGCAAAGTGGATTTTGATCCTTTCTTTTTTGTTGGGGAGCGGTTTCAGAAAAAGTAAAAATGATTTTGATTAACTGAGGGACCATTAGCGTTTGTGGGTTTTATCAACATGAATAACAAAAGAAAAAAGGATTTGAGAAATGACTATTGAAAGATCATTCCTCTGTTTCCTCAATTTTCTTTAATTCAGCCAAGTTTTTCCCCAATCGCTTCAGAATAATGCCATACGCAATCCGGTAATAAACCCAAATCAAGACAACAGACAAAATCAAGGTGACCATAAATCCGGTAATAAATCCGATCAAAGTGGGGTGGTTCAGATGAATATTTTGACCCGACAAAGTTGCAAAAGTGAACGCGGCCAATATTCCCAATACCAAAATAATCAACAAGATATTCGCAAAAATAAAATAGTTGACCGTTTTTTTGAATTGGATGATCTGCAGGATCAGTTTTTTAAGGTTTGATTCTATGTTGATGCGTCTGTAATTTCGGTAAAATAAGACCACGAAAACCCCCGTAATCAGCATGCTCACAATTTTTAGTGCAAAATACAGATGGGTGAAATCTTCTTCCAGTTTTGCTGTGTTTTGCACCCCGAGTTTTCCGAGAATATTCAGGAAACTTTCCGTGTCATCGCCCAAAAAAGTGTAGTAAATATTCATGGCAAGAATCACGATAAACTCTGCGATACTGATCCAAAGGATATATTTCACATAATTTCGTGACGATTTGTTCAGCATCTCCTCAATTTGAGTGCCGTCATATTTTGGCTTCACTTCTTGTTGCTGCCAAGTTTTCTTTAAATGATCTAAATCAAAATCAGGCATGTTTTTCCATGAGTTCTTTTAGCGTTTTTTTCAATCGGTTCATTTTCACACGCGCGTTCACTTCGGTAATCCCTAAGTTTTCGGCGATATCGCGGTACGGCAAATCGTCCAGATACATTGTCACGATTGCGCGTTCCACATTGGGAAGCATTTTGATCACTTTGTATAAAGTGGAAATCTGCTGCTGTCTTTCCTCGTCGTCTTCCATGAAATCTTTGTAGTGGAAATCCTGCAGCTCATCCGTTTGCGGTGATTTTGTTTTCTTTCGGAAAAGCGTAATTGCGGTGTTCAAAGCAACCCTGTACATCCATGTCGAAATTTTCGATTGCCCTTTGAATGTGTCGTAGGATCGCCAAAGTTGTAACACGATTTCCTGGAAAAGGTCCTCCTCATCTTCCAGCGAATTTGTATAAAGCCGCGAAACCTTGATAATCAAACCCTGATTATCCTTGATTAATTTGGCAAACTCTTTCTCTTTCGTATTCAAAACTCTTCCGAAAATTTTCGGGAACGAAGATAGAGAAATTTGACGGAAGATGGGATATTGGTGTAGATTTTGGAGGTTCTATGGTCAATTTAGCCTGAAACTTGAAACCACATTTAAACCTCAGACAATTTGTTTTATATTTGCCCAATGATTCTACGCGGAGAAAATTTAATCAAGGAATACGGCCCCAAAAAAGTGGTGAAAGGCGTTTCAGTGGAGGTTTCACAAGGAGAGATTGTGGGTTTGCTGGGTCCGAATGGCGCCGGAAAAACCACCTCTTTTTATATGATTGTAGGTTTGGTGAAACCCACTTCGGGCAAAATTTTCCTGGACAACAAGGAAATAACCTCAGATGCAATGTACCGTCGCGCACAAAAAGGGATCGGTTATTTGGCGCAGGAAGCCTCTGTTTTTCGCAAACTTTCCGTGGAAGATAATATTCTGGGAGTTCTGCAACTCACTAAACTGTCGAAGCGAGAACAGCAAATGAAATGCGACGAACTCATAGAGGAATTTTCTTTGCAGCACGTGCGCAAAAACCGCGGAGACCTGCTTTCGGGAGGCGAAAGAAGAAGAACCGAAATTGCACGTTGTCTGGCAACAAGCCCGAACTTTATTTTGCTGGATGAACCTTTCGCCGGAGTGGACCCGATCGCGGTAGAAGACATTCAAAAAATCGTGCGAAGTTTGGTGGATAAAAACATCGGGATTCTGATCACCGACCACAATGTGCAGCAAACTTTGGCCATCACCCACAAAACTTACATCATGTTTGAAGGGCGGATTTTAAAGGAAGGACTTCCCGCAGATTTGGCGGCAGATCCGCAAGTTCGTGAAGCATATCTGGGCGAAAACTTCGTTTATCAGGATATCCTCAATAAGCCGAAAAAGAAGTCCTACGTTTACAATATTTGGGCAGGAAATTTCGATTCCAAAAACCAATTCCAACATTTCGTGGACGAGAACTTTTCCGCTATTGACAATCTTCGGTTGATTCACGGTTTCGAGGAAATGGGTTTCGCATCACTTTCCAATTCCGAAATCGAGCATATTTTCAATGATGTGGTGGATAAAACTGCCAACAATTCATTCCTCTTCCAGAAAAAGGAAATCAACTCCGCTTACGCTTTGGAGCAAGCCGAATCTGATTCAAGGTCTGCGTCTAAGCCAGAGTTGCACTACTTGACAAGTTATTTATTTAATGCTTAAATAGAAAAATAGCAATAGAATCATTTATCCAATTTTTTTCGATTCCAATGAAAAACACACTCCTCACATTTTCAGTACTTTTCCTTGTTTTTTCTTGCAACAAGATCGAGGAATCTGTCAGCCGAACCATAACCTCCGCAAAAGATGAGGCGCAACAAAAAGCCACAGAAATGGTACAGGAAACAGTGAACGAACAGCTGAATAAGGTGGTCAGTGCGGAAACCGTGAAATTTGAAACTATTTTTCCCAATTCCAATGGCTTATTGCTCGAAAATGAAGTAGGGAAGAAAGTCGCATTTCCCAATGGAACCCCTTTTTATATCTTGAAATATAAAACCGCTGAAATGGATTTGCTCTTAAAGACTTTGGTGGAACAACCAACTTCGGACGAAACGAGATCCAAAAAAGATTTTGAAAAAATCGATGGAACCAACATCGTCGAAAAACTTACTTTCTTTGCGAAGTTTCTTCCTGCAAACACGATCGATATGAGTTTTTTGGATGACCTTAAGAATGATAAAAACATCGAATATTTCAAAATCAAACGTTTCCCAAATGCAAGCACGGTCATCTATAACCCCAAAAATGGAATGGTTTATCAATTTGTGGAAGTGAAAAAGTAAGTTGATGTACAGATTGGGGAAACTTCTGTCAGAATTTTTTGAAGTATTCGAATGATCTCGGAGATTTCCTGGCAAAATGATCCGGTCTTGAAACCATGATGTTTCGGCAATTCCATTGAAATAAATAGAAATAGATGTCCCCACTTATCCAACGCACCATAACATTCGTAAAAGATCAACTTCAAGGCGCGGAAGCCGGTCACGACTGGTTCCATATCGAACGCGTCTGGAAACTTTCCAAAAAAATAGCCCAATCCGAAAATTGCAATTTGGAGGTGGTGGAACTATCCGCATTGCTTCATGATATCGCAGATTCGAAATTTCATGATGGCGACGAAAATTTGGCCTTAAAAATATCCCGTGATTTTCTCGAAAATCAAAACGTGTCTCCCGAAATCATCGAACAGACATTATTCATCATTAAAAATATTTCCTTTAAAAACAGGGGAGAAGTTCGGGGCGATTTGCCGATCGAATTGAAAATTGTTCAGGATGCAGATCGTCTAGACGCAATCGGCGCGATCGGAATTGCGCGAACTTTCAATTTCGGCGGCTTTAAAAATAATTTGATGTACCATCCTGAAATTCCGCCAAAACTCAACATGAGCAAAGAAGAATACAAAAAAAATCAGGGTACAACCATCAATCATTTTTATGAAAAATTATTATTGCTGAAGGATTTGATGAACACCCGAAAAGGAAAGGATTTGGCGGAGGAAAGGCATCAGTTCATGCTTGGATTTTTGGAGGAGTTTTACAAAGAGTGGAATGTGGAATGAATTGATCAGTCAGAATCTCTGGGAAAATTCACTGGAGTGATTTTTTCTGGTCCTTCTAAAGTTGAATTTTGCAATGAGGTGCTCCACCGCAATTTCCACATGCAGGAATCAACTTTAAAACAGAATTTTTTATCTTTACACCATGTTCTACCTGTTTTTTCTGATTTTTATTTTGCTTGTTTTGGCACTATTTTTTTCTGTTTTCAAGGCAGGGAAATTTGGAATCATCGCTAAAGTGTTCAGAGTTGCGGTATTGGTGATTTCGGTTGCAGTATTTGCCATCTATTTCGTTTCCAGGAGTTTGGATTCTTTTGGCGAGAATGCAATGCCGCTGAAAGTCGTGAACAAGTTGCCGATTCCACTGGATTTTTACGTGATCAAGCAAAATGACAGCACCCAAAATAGTGCTAAATTCGTCACGATTCATCTTGGGAGTATCCGGAGTAATTTTTTCCGCACCGAACATCTGGATATGAAGAACGCTGACCAGTATTGGATTACGGGATTTATGGGAAAGAAAAATTTGGTCTATTTTTCGCAGCACAGCGTTCCGGATAAGAAAATAAGCCAGTTTGTGGAAGTGAAAAACTATATCAACCAGAGTGTTAAATTGTCTGAAATTGCCAAGAATCAAATTTCGGAAGCGCAGCTGGAAGCAAGTAAAATTTCAGTTTGGGTCACGCTGGATCTCCTTTTGATCTTCCTGAACTTGGGGGTTTTTTTTAGGAACAAACCATGAAAAATCCCGAATTAATCCGGGATTTTATTTGATTGGAAGAAGCTTCAACTGTCCTTATTTTTTCTTTTCTTTTAAAGCTTCTTTATCTTTATCACTTGGATTCCAGACTTTTACTTCGGAATCTTTCGTCAATCCGGACAGAATTTGAACATTGATTCCGTCACTCGCTCCGAGTTTTACATAGACCTTTTTAAACGAGCCGTCCTTTTGTTTCACTTCCACGAATGGAGCATCTTTTCCGTTTACTTTTTCGTACTGAATCAGTGATTCGTCAAGAAGCATCGCATTTTTTTGGGAGCTTAAGATAATTTCACCATTTGCCGAAAATCCTGCACGGATGTATTCTGCAGTTTTGTTGAAAACATCTCCTTCAATCGGGAATTTTATGGTGCCGCTTTCTTCTTTACCTTTTGGCGCGATCATGGTGACGCGACCGGGAAAAGTTTTATTTTGCAAAGCACCGATGATCACGTTCATTTCCATTCCTTCCTTCAGTTTTCCCGCTTGTGCCTCGTCAATCGTTCCTTGGAAAATCAGGGAATTCAAATCTGCAATGGAGCAAATGGTGGTTCCGGAGTTGAAGGAGTTGGCTTCTATGACCTGGCTTCCAACTTTAATGGGAACATCCAAAACGGTCCCATTGGCTTTTGAGCGGATTTGGGTGGTTGCCAAACTTGCGAGTTCAGGAGTTGCGCCCGTTTTGGCGATTTGCAGATTTTTCTGTGCGGTTCTAAGTTGCTGTTCGGCATTTCTCAGGATCTGTTGTGAAGAGTTCAGCTGCTGCTGCGCAGAAAGAAATTCCTGTTTGGAGATTACCCCCTGATTAAATAATCTTTGTTGCATGGCGAACTGTTTTTGTTGGTTGTCCACACCGATTTTTGCGTTGCTGATTTGTAGATTCGCATTTTGGATTTCCTGTTGTGCTGCATTCACATTTTGAACGCTTGGAACAATTCGGAGTGTTGCCACCAATTGTCCGATGGAAACATGATCACCTTCTTTCACCAAGACTTTGTCGATGATTCCGGACATGTTTGGCTTGATTTCAATTTCCTCTCTGGGAACTATTTTTCCGGTCGCCATCACTTTGTCGTCCATGTTTTTGATTTCCGGCTTTTTGGTCAGGAAAGAATCTGCTTTTTTGGAATTTGACGAAATCAAATAACTGATTCCCGAAATCAAAGCAATTGCGAAAATTAATCCGAGAAAGAGGTAAAGTGCTTTTTTCCAGGTGAATTTCTTTTTCATGTTTCTATTATTTCTTATTACTTAATACTTATTAGTTTAAAGATTTTGGTTGATCTAAAACGGTCCGCGCCTCCATTATTCCGAACGCAGCGCTTCAATGGGACGTATTTTCACAGCTCTTTGCGCCGGAATCATTCCGATCACCAAGCCCAAAATCACCATAATTGCCATCGCCCCGAAAACTTGTCCATAATCCACAGTGGGATTGTAAAAAGGGAATTTGTCCTGATCTTTGGTTAAAAAGTTGATGAACATGAGCAATAAAATTCCAAAAATAAATCCCAGAATTCCCGAAGTTAAAGTGATGACAACGCTTTCCAATAAAATTTGGTTTCTTACTTCCGATGGTTTCGCACCTAATGCACGGCGGATTCCGATTTCTTTGGTCCTTTCTTTCACAGTAATTAGAAGGATGTTTGAAATGGCTATGACTCCCGCCAAAATGGTCAAGGTTCCCACAATGATAGTCAAAAGTTGCATACCGGTGAGAAATCCGGTTAGTTTTCCAAATTCTTTTCCGAGGTTGAAACTTCCAAATGCATTCGTGTCATCCGGTGAAACCCTGTATTTTTCTTTCAGTGTGGATTTTGCTTCATCTTCCACAATATTCAAATCGGCATCAGGTTTACTCACGATGGCGAAGAACCCCACTTTATCGCCATCATTATACATTTTCGTATAGGTGGAAAGTGGGATGAAGACCGTTTTGTCATTATTCATTCCGCCTCCGCGTGGAACTTTGAAAACCCCGATGACCTGGAAAAATATTCCCTTGATGTTAAATGATTTTCCGATTGGGTTTTCATTGAGTTTTGCGTCAAAAAAGTTTTTGTAAACTTCTTCGCCTATCACGGCAACATTTTTATTTCCGCTGATGTCTGCATCATTCAGATATCTTCCGTAAATCAGTTTTTTCTCAGAAATCTTATTGCCGATCGGGTAATCCCCGGTCAAAGTATAAGAAGCGGTTTTCCCGTTTCTGGTCATTTGTTCGGGTGGACTTCCGAAATTACCTCTTGAATTCTGGGGCGAAATATAGTCGATTTCGGGAATTTTCTTTTTCAATAGATCAATATCCGGAAGTCTGATTTCCGTCTTTCTGCCTTTCGGGAAACCATCATAAGGAATCGAGGTGTTCTGCGCCCACATAAAAATCGAATTTGTGGCAAATCCGGAAAAGAGTTTATCAAACCCGTTTTCCATTCCTTTAGCGGCACCTAGCAAACTCACAAACAGAAACATACCCCATCCAACACCGATCATGGTGAGGAAGGTGCGGAGTTTATTATTCCTTAAAGAATGATAAATTTCCTGCCAAGTATCTAGTTTAAAGATGATGTTCATACTTTATTTGTTTAAAGTTTGAAGTTTAAGGCCTGTCTGCGGACAGGTAGATTTGAAGTTTCAAGCTTAAATTTTTTATTGGATTACTCGGCTCGCAGCGCCTCTATCGGTTTAATCCTACTCGCTCTATACGCGGGAACAAATCCAGCAATCAGTCCCGAAATCACCAAACATAGAAACGCCACGATAATCAGTCCCCATCCCACACTGGGATCTTTGATGAAATATTTCTCTAAACTATCACCGATTAAGGAAAGACTGAAAACGCCTAATCCAACTCCGATTAATCCCGAAATAACCGTGATGACAATGCTTTCTTGCATAATTAAAGCGACGATGCTTTTGGGTTTCGCGCCGATTGCTTTTCTCACACCGATTTCCTGAGTCCTTTCTTTCACAATGTAAACCATGATATTGCTGATTCCGATAATTCCCGCCAAAAGAGTTCCTAATCCGATAAAGCCCACGATCAGTGTAATGACGAAAAGAAAGAGGAATGAATCTTTCAGTCCTTCGGCGCGATTGTTCACGTAAACCGCATTTTCGTCGTCTGGGGAGACTTTTTTCCGAGCCTTGATCTCTTTTTTCAGTTGGTCGCCGTATTTGATGGCGTCTTCCGGTTTCATGTTTTCAGAATAGGCAATGAAAACGGTGCTCACCGTGTCCGAGCTTTTTTTCATTTGCTGCAAGGTGGAGATCGGTACACTGATCATCCGCTCATCCCAATCGCCGCCGTCATCGGAGAAGACTCCAATCACTTTGAAAATACTGCCATTAATATCTAAATCTTTCCCAATGGGGTCGCCATTTTTGATCAAATCCCTTTGAACCATTCGTCCGATGACGGCCACGTTTTGTTTTCGGTCAATATCTCCAGGTGAAATAAAACGCCCGTTCAGAAGTTTTCGGTTTTCGATTTTTACCTCGTCCTGATTTGCGCCGCTTATTTGATAGGTTCCGCTTTCTTTGCCATATTTCACCATCAAACTGGTGGAATAGCGTGGTGTGGAATACTGAACTTTTTCCGGTTGCGAGTTGATGATGGCGTCGTAATCTTTATTGTTTAGGGTGACTTGCCTGTCAGATTGCAGCCCTTCATAAGCTATGGTAGTTTTGCCTGTGGAAATGCTGATGAGATTTTGGGCATCTCTCGTAAAACCTTCTTGAAAAGCATTCTGCAGTCCGTTTCCGATACCAAAAAGCACGATAAAAATATAAAGTCCGAGTGCCACCGTAAAGCCGGAAAGTACCGTTCGCAATACATTACTGCGAATAGAACTGAATATTTCTTGCCAGCGGTCTAGGTCAAACATGGTTTTAAAAATGGTCGAGAAACAATTAAAATGAGGCCAGCCAATTCCGCTCGTTTCATGACTTAAAATTTATTATTGATTCAATATTTTTTTCCTTTCAGTATCTCTTTGTGAAATGCTTCACTGAATTTATTTCAAGTATTTTGGCACTTTTCTGTCTTTCGGCAGACCGGTTACCGAGCGCTCTTAAACCAAGACTCTTTGCGTGATCAACTCGTCACTTTCAATAATTCCGTCTTTCAGTATCACATTTCTTTTGGTTTCTGCGGCCACATCCGGTTCGTGTGTGACCACGATGATGGTTTTTCCTTCGCGGTTGATTTCCTGGAGGAGTTTCATGATGTCATACGTTGTTTTCGAGTCCAGCGCGCCGGTTGGTTCGTCGGCAAGAATTACTTTTGGGTCGGTAATCAATGCTCTTGCAATCGCCACTCTTTGCTTCTGTCCACCAGAAAGCTCGTTGGGTAGGTGATGTGCCCAATCCTTCAAACCGACTTTATCCAGATAATCCATCGCTTTTTCATTGCGCACCTTTCTGGAAACGTTTTGATAATAGAGTGGAAGGGCCACGTTTTCCAAAGCTGTTTTATAACCGATGAGGTTGAAAGATTGAAAAATAAATCCCAAAAATTTGCTGCGGTATTCCGCGGCTTTTACCTCGGAAAGATGTTCGATTGGAATGCCGTCAAGTTCATAAGTTCCCGAATCTTTTTCATCTAAAATTCCAATGATGTTCAGCAAAGTGGACTTTCCGGAACCTGAACTTCCCATGATGGAGACAAACTCTCCTTCGTTGATTTCCAGATTGATTCCTTTCAAAACATGGAGTTTGCTTTTTCCGGTATCGTACGATTTGTGAAGGTCTTTGATTACTAACATTAAGAGTAAACTGATTTCACCATTAGTCAAAGTTTTTTTTTGATTGTTACAAAACTCGTGTTACAATTCGATTTGTTTAATTTATAAGTGCTATTATCACGTTATTTTTTTATTACTGTTTAGTTCAATATTGGCTGAAACGGTGATATTTCGTGTCCGTTCTAATTAAACTTAATGAGGAAGCAAGGTCTGTGTGATTGTGGAAAACTTTTGCCATTCAAATTCAGAGATTTAATGTTGGCTGCTTTTTTTATCGCCTTTCATTTTCTACTTTTGTAATTCACACCTCTGGAATACATTTCAGGGACTTGTGGATAAGTTTTATTTTAACTGTTTGAAAATCAGTGATATAATTTTGACTTCGATTTATCCACAACATCAAAACATCAACTTGAAAAAAGCATTTGATTATGGGCATTTTTGACAAAAGGATCAGTTACAAACCGTTTGAATATCCAGAGGTTCTGCAATTTGTGGAAGCCATCAATAAGTCATTTTGGGTGCATTCCGAAATCGATTTCACCGCGGATGTTCAGGATTTCAAATCACAAATGGAGCCGCACGAACAAAATGCGGTGAAACATGCACTTTTGGCAATCGCCCAAATCGAGGTTAATGTGAAGACTTTTTGGGGAAACCTTTACAGCCACATGCCGAAACCTGAACTCAACGGCTTGGGAGCAACTTTTGCGGAATGTGAGTTCCGCCATTCCGAAGCCTATTCCCGGCTTTTGGAAGTTTTGGGTTATAACGAGGAATTTATCGGACTGGTGGAAACTCCTGCCATTAAGAAAAGGATTGAATTCCTGTCAAAAGCACTGAAACACGCCAATTCATCGACTCCGAAGGAATATGTTTCCGCACTTTTATTGTTCAGTATTCTGATTGAAAACGTTTCTTTGTTTTCCCAGTTTGCGATTATTTTGTCGTTTACCCGGTTTAAGGGGTTCATGAAAAATGTGTCCAACATTATCGCTTGGACTTCCGTCGATGAACAAATCCATGCGAATGCGGGAATTTTCCTCATCAACAAAATCCGGGAGGAACAACCCAATTTGTTGACTGATTCCGATATTGAAGACATCTACACTTTGGTGGACCATTCCATTTCCGTGGAAGGCGAGATTTTGGACTGGATTTTCGAGTTGGGGGAAATCGACAATTTTACCAAAGAAGATTTGTTGAATTTCATGAAATACCGCGTTGACGACAGTTTGAAGAAAATCGGAATGAAGACCAGATATAACGTGACCCCGGAACAATACCGCCCAATGATGTGGTTTGAAGAAGAGGTATTTGCTAATTCACTGGACGATTTCTTCGCGAAAAGACCGGTAGATTATACGAAACACGATAAAAGTATTACGGAAAACGACCTATTCTAAAGATTTTCCATTTGGCTAAAATTTACCGATAAACAGGCAAAAGGCAACATTTTCATGGTGGAGGCAAATCGATAATTGTCCATCGCTCGAAGGGCGAAAAAAAATCAGATGACATTTTTGGAGTCCGAATAAAAGCATTAGGTGCGACCACTAATTACGGGCACCTTTCGGAAAAAAGGACGACAGAATTTATTAGCCCCGATTGCAGCGGCATCCTTTTTTGTTTTTTCAAAACAAAAAAGATATAGCGGAAAGCGGGACGGGTTTTTGGAAAAAGCGGAATGTGGCTGCTCCTAAGTAATAAGCTTGGGATTCAACGATTGGTTCGCTCGCAATGACGGACGACGTAAGGTGAAAATATTAGAGAAATAATTCGCGGGTTTCCGCAATGACAAAATAAAATATGGAAGAAAACACGAATATCTGGTGGCTGAATGAGGAGAGCGAGCAAATGCTCAACCGCGGCTACCTGCTGAAAGGCGAAACGGTGCAGGGCGCGATTGAAAGAATTACCACCGCAGCGGCGAAACGCCTCTATAAACCGGAACTGCAACCCGCTTTTGAGGAGATGATTACCAAGGGATGGATTTCTTTTTCGTCGCCGGTTTGGGCAAATATGGGAACGCAGCGCGGTTTGCCGATTTCCTGCTTCAACGTTCATATTCCGGACCATATCGAGGGAATTACCCACAAATTGGGCGAAGTGATTATGCAGACGAAAATCGGTGGAGGAACTTCCGGATATTTCGGGGAATTGAGAAATCGGGGAACGGCGGTTACTGACAACGGAAAATCTTCGGGTGCGGTTTCGTTTATGAAGCTGTATGATACCGCGATGGACGTGGTTTCGCAAGGAGGGGTTCGGAGAGGTGCGTTTGCTGCATATCTGGATATTGACCACGGCGATATTGAGGAATTCTTGTCCATAAAAGATATTGGAAGCCCGATCCAAAACTTGTTTACGGGAGTTTGTGTCCCGGATTACTGGATGCAGGATATGATTGATGGGGACATGGATAAGAGAAAAATATGGGCGAGGGTTTTGGAAAGCCGTCAGCAGAAAGGTTTGCCTTATATTTTCTTTACCGACAATGTGAACCGAAACAAGCCGCAAGTTTATAAGGACAATGCGATGATGGTGAATGCGAGTAACCTGTGTTCGGAAATCATGCTGCCTTCTTCGGCGGAAGAGAGTTTTATCTGCTGTCTTTCCTCGATGAACCTGGAATTGTATGATGAATGGAAAGATACCAACGCCGTGAAACTGGCGATTTATTTCCTGGATGCGGTTTTGTCCGAATTCATTGAAAAAACGGAAGGAAACTATTACCTGCAGGGGGCGAGAAATTTTGCGCTTCGACACAGAGCGCTTGGTTTGGGCGTTTTGGGCTACCATTCTTATCTGCAGAAAAATATGATTCCTTTTGAAAGTTTCGAGGCGACCCAGTTCAATGCGCGAGCTTTCAGACAAATTAAGGAACAGTCTATTCAGGCATCTCAGGAGTTGGCAAATATCTATGGCGAGCCGGAACTGATGAAAGGTTACGGAATGCGCAACACCACGGTGATGGCGATTGCACCAACTACTTCTTCGTCTGCAATTTTAGGTCAAACTTCTCCTGGAATAGAGCCTTTCGCATCGAATTATTACAAGGCAGGTTTGGCGAAAGGAAACTTCATGCGGAAGAATAAATATTTGGCGAAATTGCTTGAGGAAAAAGGGCTCGACAATGAGGAAACCTGGCGTTCAATTATGCTGAATCACGGTTCTGTGCAGCATTTGAATGAATTGACCGCTGAGGAAAAAGCGGTGTTCAAAACTTTCAGGGAAATATCGCCAATGGAAATTATTTCTCAGGCAGCGCAAAGACAGCAATACATTGACCAGGCGCAAAGTCTGAATTTGCAGATTCCGTCAACAATGCCGGTGAAAGATGTGAATTACCTCTACATCGAGGCATGGAAGAAAGGCGTGAAAACATTGTATTATCAAAGGAGTTCGTCGGTTTCTAAGGAGATGATGGTGAATTTTGTAACGTGCTCGAGCTGTGAAGCATAGATTGACAAACTGAATAAAAATAAGGAAAGCTGCGGGAAAATCTGCAGCTTTTTTTGGCTAAAATTTTTTTTCTGGTTTTAATAATTATAATGCTTCTTCAGGATTGCTGGGTGTTGTGCTGAAGTTTCCGTTTTGCTGCAAAATCAATTCGTAAGTCAAGACATTGTTGTATAAAGACTGTTCTTCGTCTTTTCCAAAATTTTCGGCAGTGACAAATCCTCCCTTTATTTCTCCGTTTTTCATTTCCTTTTCGGGATTCCAACCTTTCCCATAATAGAAAAAAGCCTGATAAGTTCCGTTGGGAAACGAAAATGTGTAACGGTCTCCAGCTTGAATATAGGCGTGTCTCACAACTTTGTCATTTTTTTTAATCGTTACCAAAACATCCGAATTATAGGGTGTTTTAACTTCGATTTTGGAGCATCCGTTGTCATTGCAGGATGGATTTCCACCATAATATTTGGAATATGGGGTTGTTCCCGTTGGTAAGGAATTGTCTGCATACAAATCAGATGCATTCAGTTCCACGGGTTTGGTGATTGCATAATCTACAATGTTTTCAGGATAGTCAACATCGGGTATTGCAGCGGAATCGGCGATCACAGCGGCAGAATCTGCTGACGCCGGAAGCTGTTCGATATTTTCTGATTTTTGGCAGGAAATCATTAATAAGAAAGTTCCTGCGCAAATGGTGTATATTGGTTTTTTCATCACAAGCTACTTTAAAAATTTTGCGATTCTTGATTTTGTATTGATCGGCAGATCCGAATTATAAATCTCCTATTTTTTAATGCCCATTTCTTTAAACCATTTCGATAAGTCTTCAAATTGAACTTTTTTTTTATTTTTCCAAATGTACTTTTGGTTTTCCACTTTTCCCTACGGTTTTCCGTAAAACGCAAAAAAAACACGATCTAATTCTCATTGCTAATATCCGTAGTCCTTGCAAAACCCAATTTGCAAACCAAAAAGGAAGGTCCGGATCTGAGCGAAGATTTTTTTTCAAAGTTCTGAAATGTTTGCAAGATTTCGGGTACGGGAAATTTTTAAGGCTAAACGCCGTATATTTTTAATGTTTTAATTGATAATTCTAATTTTGTTGGCGATAATTCCTTTGCGTGGGAAAAATCCCTTCCTTGTTGGAAGCGGGTGCCAAAATCGTTACCTTTAAAAATTGAACCTTAAAATTTGAACCCATGAAATTCGGACAAGTTGAAGACCCATCGAAAATAGATTTCACAATTCCAAAGGATCATCCCAAAACTGCGGAAGTGCTGAAGAAAAACAAGAAGGGGCTGGAAAATATATCCATAGGCTGTGCCAAATGGAACAAGACCGATCTGAAAGGTTTCTATCCGAAAGGAACAAAAGACGAGCTGACTTATTATGCCACCCAATTTAACTCAATTGAGCTGAATGCGACTTTCTATGGAATGCCGACACCGGAGCAGGTTCGGATTTGGAAAGAAAAGACGCCGGCGAATTTTAAGTTCTTCCCGAAAATCACCAATACGGTTTCCCATTTCCGAAGGTTGCTGAATATTACAGATGCGGTGACCCAGTTCGCGACGGCAGTGCTGGAGTTTGACGAAAAATTAGGAATGGTTTTCCTGCAGCTTCACGATAATTTCAAGCCGAAAGATTTCGAGAGGCTGGAGAAATTTGTGAAAGACTGGGTGAAGGAGATTCCACTCGCAATTGAGCTCCGAAATGCGGAATGGTTTTCCGATGAGGAAATCTTTAACAAAACCTGTACGCTTTTTGAGGAAAACAAGATCACTAATATTATTGTGGACACCGCCGGAAGAAGAGATATGCTGCACATGAGGCTTACCACGGCTTCGGCCTTTATCCGCTATGTCGGCGCCAATGCCGAAAGCGACTATTCCCGGTTAGACGATTGGCTGGAACGATTGGCAAAGTGGAAAGAGGAAGGACTGCAGAACCTGTACTTTTTTGTCCACCAGAATATTGAAAAGGCATCCCCTTTATTATCATCTTATTTCATTGAGAAATTTAACAAAGAATTTGAGGTCGAAATCCATATTCCGGAAATGCCTTGAATCAAAAATATGTTTTAAGATTTTTTCAATCAGGTGAATTGACTGCATCGATAAATTTGATAGATAAATTAAAAGACAATATTATCCTTTATTATTTTCAACTTTGATAAATTAGCTAAAGCAAAAAAAGATGTTTTCAAAATCCTGCGAATACGGAATTAGGGCGGCAATATATGTCGCTAAACAGTCGATGAAAGACCGGAAAGTAGGCATAAAAGAAATCGCAAAATCGATTTCATCGCCAGAAGCATTTACCGCAAAGATTTTGCAGAAGCTGACCAAGACCAACGTGATTCGGTCTGCAAAAGGTCCCAATGGAGGCTTCTTTGTAGTTCAAGATGATTTAGACAGAGTCAAGTTGTGGAATATCGTTTTTGCTTTGGACGGTAACAGTTTGCTGGAAGACTGCAGCCTTGGTTTGCACAAATGTAATGCAGAAAAACCATGTCCACTCCATTCAAAATTTGTAAAAATTCGTGAAAGAATCAAAGATGCTCTCGAGAAAGCTACCTTGCGATCTTTAGCTGAAGAAGTTTCCGGCGGTGCTGCTTTTCTGAAAAGATAAAAAATTTTACCATAATAAAGGACTTTTTTGTCCTCTAATTTTTTTGATATATGAATAACTCATTATTTGGTGAATCAGGGGTTCAACTCACCCTGCTTCTCATTCTGATTCCTATTCTTGCCGGTTTAGTAATCGCAGTTATTAGAACCTATGGAACTTATAAAGATTTGCAGATCAGGCGTGAGCTTCAGGATATTCACAATAAGATTAAGGATTTAACTCCTGAAGAAGTGGAGCAGTACAAACGCCGTGAGAAGGAATTGGAATACCGGATTCCAGAAAACGAACTTTCCGGAAGTCTGCCGGTTATGGATCAGAAAGGAATCATCACCAACATCAATACGGTAGAGGAAATAAGGGCAATCCCACATAAAAATTCGGAGGTTAAAGACGCTGTGGTCACTCCGCAATTGGGAAAACTTGTTCTTTATTTCTTGGGATTCGCTGTTTTGTGGTTAGTTATCGCAACTACCGTTGGTGAATATTTGGGAATCAAGTTTGTAGCTCCGGATGCGGATCATGTTAGTTGGCTAAGTTTTGGGCGTCTGCGGCCGGTTCATACCAATATGGTTTTTTGGGGATGGGCTTCATTCGCAATGGTGGGATTTGCCTATTATGTAATTCCACGGGTCAGCAATGCGGACTTATTCAGTATTAAATTAGGGTGGGCCACTTTTTACTTAATGAATGCTGCGGTTCTTTTAGGTACCATTTCATTGATGGCGGGAATTAATAATGCGGGTGGGGAATACAGAGAATATATTTGGCCGTTCATGACTTTGTTTGCATTAGGGATTGGCATTTTACTGTATAATTTATTAATGACCATCGCCAGAAGAACCACGCAAGAAATCTATGTTTCGAACTGGTATATTGTGGCCGCGGTGATGTATGTCATCGTGATTTTATTGGTGGGTTATTTGCCTTTTTGGCAGCATGGATTAGGGGAAACCATCGTCCAAGGTTACTATATGCACCAAGGAGTAGGAATGTGGTTCATGTTCCTTAATCTTGGATTGATGTATTACTTTCTGCCATTGCAGTTGAACAAGCCAATTTATTCATACAGTTTGGGTATTCTGGCATTTTGGACGCAGATTCTGTTTTATACCCTGATTGGAAGCCACCACTTCATTTTCAGCGCAATTCCATGGTGGATGCAGACGGTGGCGATTGTGGCGAGTGTGGGAATGGTGATTCCTGTTGTTGCGGGGACCACCAACTTTTTATTGACATTCAATGGTTCATGGTATAAGTTGAAAAACAGTTATACCCTGCCATTTTATCTGATCGGAATCCTGTTCTATTTTTCGGGTTCGCTGCAGGGAACAGTGGAGGCCTTTAGATTTACCAATTTGATTTGGCATTTCACGGACTTCACTGTGGCACATTCTCATATGACGATGTATGGAATCATCACATTTATGCTGTGGGCATTTACCTACACGCTTGTTCCAAGACTCACAGGAAAGGAACCGCCAAAATTCTGGGTTGGGATCCACTTTTGGCTGGCTTTGATCGGTGTGCTGATTTATATTACTTCTTTAATGATTGGCTCCACGGAAAAGGGACTGCTGTGGATGGCAAAAAAACCATTTATTGAAAGCGTGGTCATCATGGCTCCTTACTGGTTGTGGAGAGCCGTGGGAGGAACAATGATGTGGATTTCACACCTGATTTTTGCGTACAATTTTTATAAGATGGTAAGCAAAAAACCGGAAATTGTAATTCCAAGAACTCCCAAAGAGATTTTAAAGGCCAAAAAGCAACTTCAAAACACAGAATTTATTCCAACAAAATAAACTTGAGACATGAATATGTACAGTAATCATAAATTGTTATTTTGGTCAGCGCTACTTTTTTTCCTATTTCTGACGATCAATATTGCGATTTTGCCGGCATTTCAAAACCAGCAGATTTATAAACCTTTGCCAGATGCCAAACCATTGACGAAACAGGAAAAAGCCGGAAAAGCACTATATATCGCAAATGGCTGTATCGCTTGTCACACCCAGCAAGTGAGGGGAGTGGACATGGATACTCCTTTTGGAAGCAGACCAAATATTCCTTCAGATTATGCAGTGAATGACAGAACCGATTTTTGGAGAAATACCGCAAACCTATTGGGTTCCGAAAGAACGGGACCAGATTTAACCAACATCGGTGCAAGACAACCCAGCATGGATTGGCAATTGGTGCATCTTTATCAGCCGAGAGCCGCGGTGAAAGAATCCATTATGCCGGCTTTTCCATGGATGTTTAAAGAAAAAGACTTTGTTGAAAAAGGAGACGTAGAAGTAAAAGTACCCCCCGAATTCCTTAAAGATAAAAACAAAAAAATCATTGCCACTCAGGACGCACTCGATTTGGTCGCTTATCTTCAATCATTGAAGCAGGCAAAACTTCCGGAGGGTGTTGCACCTGTAGAATTCCTCTACAAACAAAAAGAGAAAAAAGCCGCGGCTGGTGGAGCGGCAAATTTGCCCGATGGTGGCGAATTATTCACCGCAAACTGTGCTACTTGCCACCAAGCGAGCGGCGAGGGACTTCCGGGAGCATTTCCTCCCTTGAAAGGCAGCCCAATTGTAAATGGTGACGACCTGGATGTCTATGTAAATATTATTATGACGGGTTACACCGGAAGACCAGGATACGGACCGATGCCCGCAGTGGGTAAAAACGCAAATTTCACCGCCGAAATGGTCACCGCTATTATGAACCACGAAAGATCTTCTTGGGGAAATACCGGAAAACCTGTCGATGTGGAAAAAGTAAAGGCAATAATGGATAAAATTAAATAGTAATGAAAAATTTAGTTAAAATATTGGGACTGGGCTTAATTTTGGTTGCAAATTTTGCACTCGCCTGTGATGCATGCAAGTTGCAGCAGCCGAAACTGACGCAGGGATTCACACACGGAACTGGACCCGACAGCAAATGGGATTGGGTAATTGTGGCAGTCATCGCTCTGATCACAATTTACACCCTGATCTATTCCATTAAATATATCGCGAAACCCGGCGAAAAAAACAAAAACCATATTAAACATTCTATTTTAAATTAATTTTAAAATATCAGGAGATGACCAAAGACCGCTCAACCATAAAGATTTTTATCGATGATGATCCGCATCCGATTGCTGATCTGGAAACTCCAATCGTTTTTGATTTCGATACCTCGAAACTGACCGATGGAGAACACACCATGAAGATTGTCAGCAGATCGATCTCCGGAAGAGAAGGAATCCGGCTCATTAATTTCCAGGTCAGAAACGGCCCTTCAATCAGCGTGGAAGGATTGAAGGAAAATGACGTGGTGGACGGAAGTTTTCCGCTGATGATCAATGCTCACGATAAAGCGAGTGTAAAAAGTTTCGTGGTGGAAGGAAGTGAGACGCCGCAAACCATCCCAGTCTGGATGTGGGTGCTGATCATACTAATTGCCGCGTGGAGCGCATATTACGGAATAACCTACTTTAATGGACACCCATACTAAGTTTTCATATAAATTGAGGAAGCGGTTTCAAAATTATTTTGAAGCCGCTTTTTATTTGGAAATAATTCGTCTGCAGAAAATCTGATTATGCCAAAAACTCAATCTGCTTGTCCTTGAAATTATTTTTCTCAACCAGTTTGTTCATGGTTTTCAGCATCTTTTTTCTTAAACTTGCTAATTGCCTGATGTTTTTGTCTTCGCTATAATCAAAAATATTATCGTCAAAGGTAAAAGTGTCTCCTTCTTTGAATTCGATGTCGTGTTTCTTCATTTCCTTCAGAAGCATCAGATTGGTCATGGTTTCCACCAATCCATATTCTGAATCCGCCAGTTTTTTCAATGATTTCAGAACCTGTTTCTTGTATTTTTTCTTCGCGCCCATATCTTAAAGTTTTGTTTTTAAATGGTAAATTTCCTTTTTGCAATTCGTAATTCGTAATTCAAAAGGGTTTCAAAGTTAACCAATTTTCTCAAAACTTCTCTGAAACCACTGGTCTAAAATTGCTATATTTGTTCACCATGGAAAAAGCGGAACTTTTATCCTTAATCGCCTCAGCTAAAAACAAAGACCAAAAAGCACAAACCAGGCTCATCAACGCACATTGGGTGGATGTTTTCAGTTTTGTGTTGAAGAAGGTTCAGGATGAAAATGCGGCTGATGAAATTACCGTATCGGTGTTTTCAAAAGTCTTGGCGAAATTGGATTTGTTTGATCCCAATTTCCAGTTTAAAACCTGGATATTGACCATCGCCCAGAATTCCGTGATCGATTATTGGCGTAGGAAGGCCCGTGAAAATGAAGATTCCACAGATAATTTCGATGACTTTAAAAATCACTTTGCTCGTTCGCCAGAGGAACTTTTGATTTCCGAGGAAGAGCAGAAACAGATCATCTCGGTCATAGAATCCCTGGATTCGAATTACCAGGACATTATCCGGCTCAGGTTTTTTGAGGAAAAAAGCATCAAGGAAATTGCCGAAGAACTCAATCTGACCGTTGCCAATACCAAAGTTCGGATTATGCGTGCCAAAAAAGTGTTGGCAGAATTATTAAAAAACAATGAATTTGAAGATTGACGAAAACAATTTCTAAATCCTTAATTTTGACCTTTATTTCTACTAATGAGCGAAGTTTTTTCAAATACAACCATTCAAAAGCCAAAGTGGATCCGCGTAAAACTCCCAACCGGGAAAAATTACCGCGAACTCCGAACTTTGGTGGATAAATATAAACTCAACACCATTTGCCAAAGCGGCAGTTGTCCGAACATGGGCGAATGTTGGGGAAACGGAACCGCGACTTTCATGATTCTGGGAAACATCTGTACTAGAAGTTGTGGATTCTGCGGAGTGAAAACCGGAAAACCTTTAGACGTGAACTGGGACGAACCCGAAAAAGTAGCCCGTTCCATCAAATTGATGAAAATCAAACACGCCGTCCTCACTTCCGTGGATCGTGACGATTTGAAAGATATGGGTTCCATTCTTTGGGCAGAAACCGTGAGCGCGGTTCGCAGAATTTCTCCGGGAACTACCATGGAAACCTTGATTCCGGATTTTCAGGGAATCCACAAACATCTCGACAGAATGATCGAGGTAGCTCCGGAAGTAATTTCTCACAATATGGAAACCGTGAAAAGACTCACCCGCGAAGTTAGAATTCAGGCGAAATACGAAAGAAGTTTAGACGTCTTAAAATACCTGAAAGATGCCGGTCAACGAAGAACCAAAACCGGATTGATGCTCGGTTTGGGCGAAAAAAAAGAAGAGGTTTTCCAAACGATCGAGGATATCAGAAATGCGAATGTGGACGTAATTACCATAGGACAGTATTTGCAACCCACAAAAAACCACCTCGCCGTGAAAAAATTCATCACTCCGGAAGAATTTGAAGAATATGGCGATTTCGCCAGAAATCTCGGTTTCCGACATGTGGAAAGTTCGCCTTTGGTCAGGAGTTCTTATCATGCGGAAAAACATATTTTGTAAGGGCTTGCCGAGTTTTGTATTCATACACAAATGCTGGACGAAACACCTTTTCGAAAATCGAAAAATAATCAATTTCATTTGAAACAGATAAGATTCACAGATATTTAACTTAAAAAAAATAGTAACATGAAACTTTATCCAATTTTTTCGATGCTTTGTGCAGTCATTTTATTTTTTTCTTGCGCCGACAACAAGAAAACCTCTGAAAAGAATACGGAAATCGCCCCTTCCAAAAACATCAAAACCGAAGACGTGGTTTACAACATCCGCGGTGTAAACTACAAATCCTTCGCGGCGTTCCCCGCAGATTCTGACCAGCCAAAACCCGTGGTGATGGTCATTCCCGAATGGTGGGGTTTGACAGATTATGCCAAAAACCGAGCGAAACAACTCGCCGAATTGGGATATTTTGCTATGGCTGTCGATTTTTATGGTGAAGGAAAAGTGGTGGACAATCCCGAAGAAGCTGGAAAATTGGCGCAACCTTTCTACCAGATTCCAATCAATGCTAAAATGATTTTCGATGCCGCAAAAGCACATGTCGTCACTTTTCCCAACGCAGATAATTCCAAAATTGCCGTGATCGGATATTGTTTCGGCGGTGCGCAAGCCTTGAACATGGCGCGTCAAGAAAGCGATTTGAAGGGAGTCGTCTCATTCCACGGAAACCTGGAAACCGGAGTCCGCGCAAAAAACAACAAGGTCAGAATCCTGGTCTGCAACGGTGCTGATGACAGTTTTGTATCTCCGGCAGAGATTGCTTCGTTCAAAAAAGAAATGGATTCCGCCAAAATCAACTACCAATTTATCAATTACCCAAATTCGCTTCATTCCTTTACCAATCCTGCTTCCACCGAAATGGGCAAGAAATTCAATTTGAAAATCGCCTACAACAAAGAAGCCGATGAAAAATCCTGGAACGATATGAAAACATTCCTCGCAGATATTTTCAAGTGATTTTTTCTAGGAGCAACCAAGCTGTCGATTCTTCCGAAAACCCGTCCCGCTCTCCGTTGCAATCTTTTTTGGTGCATGAAGAGGACTGAAATCTTCGAAGTTCCGAAAATCACCAAAAAAGGATTTCCACTGCGATCGGGGCTATTGTCGAAGTTCGTTTTTTCTTTTCAAAATTTTTAACATGAGATATCGTAAAAAATACACTCATCCGATGTTAAGGAAAATTTCCCTAACTTTGTCTGGTGAAAGATTGGAAAACATATCCATACCAATTTGAAGGGTTCGAAAAACAGTTGCAAAGAATCGAAGAGAAGAAATCGCAACTCGACAAATTGCGCCCAATTCCTGCGATTGCCATTAAGAATATCAAAAAAAGTCTCACGCTGGAATGGACCTATAATTCCAACTCCATTGAAGGAAACACGCTTACTTTGCAGGAAACCAAAATGGTCGTCGAGGAAGGTTTCACCGTGAAAGGAAAATCCCTCCGCGAACATTTCGAAGCGTTGAATCATGCCGATGCAATTGAGTTTGTGGAAGATTTAGCTTCGAAAGAAAATCCATTGAGTTTCTCCAATATTTTAGAAGTTCATTCCTTGGTTTTGCAAAGAATTGAAAAGGAATTTGCCGGAAGATTTCGGAACAGCGGCGTCCGAATTTCGGGTGCGAATTTCGTTCCTCCAAACGCGCTGAAAGTTCCAGATCTCATCGAGGACTTGATTGATTGGACCAACTCCAATTCATTACACACCGTCATCAAATCTGCGATTTTTCATCATCGGTTTGTCTGGGTTCATCCGTTTTTTGACGGGAATGGAAGAACAGTTCGCCTGCTTTTCAACCTGCTGTTGATGAAGGATGGTTTTCCGCCGGCTATTATTTTGAAAAACGACCGTAAAAAGTATTACGATGCCTTGAACAAAGCCAATCAACACGATTATTCGAAACTTTTGCTGCTGATTTTTCAAGCTGTGGAAAGAAGTTTAGACATCTATCTGAGCAGCCTGAATAATTCCTATGATGATTATCTTCCCATTTCTACCATTGTTCAGGAAGAAAGAGTTCCTTATGGAGCGGAATATTTGAGTCTCCTCGCACGGACTGGAAAAATCGATGCCTTCAAGGAGGGAAGAAACTGGTTAACCACTGAAGAATCCATCAGAAACTATATCGCAAATCGAGATCGGAAAAGGATTTTGAATAATAAAAACTAAGCTTTGAGGGCAAAATTATTTTAAGCCACCAATTCACTAATGGTTTTGATTATGTTAAAAATATTTGTGCATTCGTGGTATTTTTGCCGAAATTTGTAAAAAATACTTTAATGAACGCGGCAATCCTCATCATCGGCGATGAAATCCTTTCCGGAAACACACTCGATACCAATTCAAACTTTATCGCAACAGAACTGAGAAATATTGGAATATCGGTTTCAAGGATTTTCACCGTTCCCGACGAAATCGACGCCATCAAAAACGGGTTGAAAGCTGCCACCGAAATTGCGAAAATCGTAATTGCAACCGGAGGAATCGGACCTACAAAAGACGACAAGACCCGAACTGCTTTTGCGGAATTTTTCAATGACCAACTGGTTTTGGATGATGAAACTTTTGAACATTTAAAACAGCTTTTCATCAAAAGAAAACGGGAGCATCTCTTGGAAATCAATAGAAATCAGGCGGTAGTTTTATCAAAATCCAGGATTTTCCAAAACGAAAACGGAACCGCGCCGTGCCAAATGATCGAGGAAAACGGGAAACTGGTCTTTTCGCTTCCGGGCGTCCCTTTTGAGGTGAAACCTTTCATCCGGAATCAAATTATTCCATTTCTGAGAGAGCGCTTCTCCTTAAAACATATTTTGACCCAAATTATTTCGGTGGTCGATTTCCCTGAAAGTCTGCTTTCTCAAACGATCGAGGATTGGGAATTGGCACTTCCGGAAAATATTTCACTGTCTTATTTGCCGGTAGGGAACCGAATCAAACTTCGTTTAACTGCCGTTGGAAATGACCTCGATCAACTTAAAAATCAATTAAGTGCCGAAGTTGAAAAATTAAAGCCTTATATCTCGGAAAATGTAATTTCATGGAACGGAAATGAAATCCAGGAGATTTTGAAAGAAATCCTCATCGAAAAAAAACTCACGCTTGCCACCGCGGAAAGTTGTACCGGTGGTGAATTGGCGCGCCTGATTACCTCTGTTTCGGGGAGTTCCAAGTATTTTTTGGGCGGAGTGATTCCTTACGATTATCACAAAAAAATGGAGATTCTAGGTGTTTCTGAAAAAACGATTTTAGAAAAAACCGTGGTTTCCGAAGAGGTCGCACAGGAAATGAGTCAGGGTTGTCAAAAATTATTTAAAACCGATATTTCGATTTCTACCACAGGGGTTTCCGGACCGAATTCCGATGAGTTCAACAGCGAAATTGGGACCGTATTCTATTCCATCCGCATCAATGATTTTGAGAAAACGAACCGGCTCTTTCTTCCGCATTTGGACCGAAATGATTTTGCACACTTCGTTTCGCAGAGGGTTTTGCAAGATCTGGTTTCTTATTTGGTTAAGGATTAAAACCTTGTTGCTTTCAAAATTCAAAGAAAACATAAAGAAATTGAAAGCGTATGCAACTTCAGTTTATTTTGCGCTTTTTGACCGCATAACGCCTATTGCTGCTTAAATTTTGGCTGCGATTCTGATTTGATTTTTGCGTTGCCGATGATCTTATTCTACGGATTTTTAGTGTTTTTCCTTTACAATCTTTTTTCTTAAGGAATGATTTTTAAGTTTTTTTATTGCAATTCCGTAACAAATCTGTTGATCAATTGACATATCCTTTAAATATCCATAACAATATCTTTATGAAAAAGCTCAATATCGCAGTTCTTGCATTCGCGGGAATTGTAGCGCTCAGTTCATGCGCATCCAAAGTAGCGACTGTATCTGTATCTACACCTGCACCTCCTGCAACACCTATTACACCTAAAGTAGAAATTCCTGAAAACGGACTCGATTTGTCGGCAATGGACAAGTCGGTTCGTCCGCAAGACGATTTTTATAATTACGTGAACGGAAGCTGGATGAAGACTGCGAAAATTCCGGCCGATAAATCCACGTGGGGAAGTTTCAATAAGTTGGCGGAAGATACAGACAACAACTCGATGACGATTTTGAACTCGCTACTAAGCGACAAGTTCGCAGATGGAAGTGAAGGAAAGAAAATCCAGGATTTATACGCCACTTATATGGATATGAACAAGCGAAATGCTGATGGAATTTCTCCAATTAAAGCGGATCTCGCAAAAATAGATGCCATCAAATCCGTTGCGGATTTCCAGAAATATTTGGTGGAAGCAACCAAAAACGGAGAGAACCCTTTTTATGCTTGGGGCGTCTTTTCTGACTTGAAAGATTCCAAAATGAATGCGGTTTACATGGGTGAGGCAGAGTTGGGATTAGGAAGGGATTATTACCAAAAAGTAAACCCGAAAAACACAGAAACCCTTGCTGAATATACAAAATATGTTGCTTCAATGCTCGACTATTTGGGATATAAAAATTCTTCGGAGGTGGCAAAAAATATCGTGAACTTTGAAAAAAGTATTGCGCAGACTTATTTGACCAACGAACAGATTCGCGATGCGACTTTGCAGTATAATCCAAGAACGATGACGGAACTGAAAGGTATGGTGAAAAACGTGGACCTGTCTAAATATTTGACCTCAGTAGGTGTGAATACTGATCAAGTGATTTTGGGGGAATTGAATTATTATAAAAATCTAGACAAGTTCATCAACGCGAAAAATATTCCTTTGATTAAGGATTATATGAAATTCCACCTGCTTTCAGGAAGCGCAAGTTATCTTTCAGCAGATTTGGATGCCAAGAAATTTGGTTTCTACGGAAAATTTTTGAGAGGTCAGGATCAGCAAAGAGCGCAGGAAAAGCGCGCATTTGAGCTGATTAACGGAACTTTGGGTGAGGCTTTCGGGAAACTTTATGTTGAGAAGTATTTCCCTGCCGAAGCAAAGGCACAAATGGTGGAACTGATCGGCTATTTGAAGAAAAGCTTTGTGAGCCACATCAATAATTTGAGTTGGATGTCTCCGGTAACCAAGGAAAAGGCATTGAACAAACTTAATAAATTTACCGTGAAAGTTGCCTATCCGGACAAATGGAAAGATTATTCTAAACTGCAAATCCTGTCTGAAGCAAATGGGGGAACTTTGTACAAAAACCTTCAGAGTGTCACTTCATGGCAATATCAAAAAGATCTGGACAAAATCGGCAAACCGGTGGACAGAGCGGAATGGGGGATGACTCCACAAACCGTGAACGCCTATTATAATCCGGTGAACAACGAAATAGTTTTTCCGGCAGCGATTCTGCAGCCGCCGTTCTTTAATCCGAAAGCGGATGCTGCCATTAATTTTGGTGGAATTGGAGCGGTAATCGGTCACGAAATGACCCATGGTTTCGATGATTCCGGTGCTCAATTCGATGCAGACGGAAATCTTGTAGATTGGTGGACTCCGGAAGATAAAGCCAATTTCGAGAAAGCCACGAAATCTCTCGCGGCACAATACAGCACTTACGAACCTGTGAAAGGAACTTTCGTGAACGGTGAATTTACCAACGGTGAAAATATCGCCGATTTGGGTGGCGTGAATATTTCTTACGATGCACTCCAAATGTATTTAAAAGATAAAGGAAATCCAGGCTTGATCAGCGGTTACACGCAGGATCAAAGGTTTTTCCTGAGCTGGGCAACTGTTTGGAGAACTTTGCAAAAAGAAGCTGCACTGATCAATCAGATCAAGACGAACGAACATGCTCCAGGATTATACAGGGCTTTTGGACCGCTGGTGAACACAGATGCTTTTTACCAAGCATTTGATGTGAAAGAAGGGGATCAACTCTACAAAAAACCTGAAGCTCGGATTAAGATCTGGTAATATTCATCAATGAATTTTACGCGTTAACAAGGTTTAGGACCTTGTTAACGCTTTTTGATGCAGATATTTATTATTATCTTTGGTCAATCTTCAATAAAATTTAATTATTAGTAATGAAAAAAATTAGCATTGCAGTACTCGCATTATCGGGTATTGTATTTTTCAACTCGTGCAAAACAGCAAAAACTTCAGCAACAACAACAGAACAAACACCGGTGAAACCTGCAGTTGGTACAGATTATGGAATTAATCTTTCTTACATGGACACCTCAGTTCGTCCGCAGGATGATTTCTATAATTATGTGAATGGAAACTGGATGAAAACCACAGAAATTCCATCAGATAAAACAAGTTGGGGAAGTTTCAATGTCCTTCGTGAAGATGTTGACAATGCATCCCTAGAGATTTTAAATAAAATTTTGACCGATCAATTCGCTGCCAATTCCGAAGGACAAAAAATCCAGGCACTTTATGGAACCTTCATTGATTGGAACAAGAGAAATGCCGATGGAATCAGCCCGATCAAGCCGGAAATTGCCAAAATCGATAATTTGAAATCAGTTGCCGATTTACAAAAATATTTGATCGACGCTACCAAAACCGGAGACAATCCACTTTATCAATGGCGTGTTTCCGCAGATATGAAAAACTCTGTGATGAACGCCGTTTATTTGGGCGGTCCAAGTCTTGGTTTGGGAAAAGATTATTACCAAAAAGAGAATGAAGCCAACACGAAAACTCTTGCTGCCTATACCGATTATGTGGCGTCTTTGTTTGACGTTTTGGGAGATAAAGGTTCCAAGCAGACTGCAATGCGGGTGGTGGCGTTTGAAAAGCAATTGGCAAATGACCTTTTGACTTTGGAACAGGGAAGAGACGCAAACCTGCGCTACAATCCTAAAACCGTGAAAGATCTTTCAACTTTGGTTACCCACGTGGATTTGCCTAACTATTTGACTGCCGCGGGTGTAAATACAGACAAAGTCATTGTAACTGAACTGAAATATTACCAGAATATGGATAAATGGATGAATGAAAGAACGCTTCCATTAATTAAAGATTATATGAAATTCCAGTTGCTGAATGACAATGCAGGAAATCTGGATACCCATCTTGATAATTTGAGGTTTGATTTTTATTCCAAGTATCTTCAGGGGCAAAAAGAGCAGCGCTCCATGGACAAACGCGGACTTGCCGTGGTAAACGGTACTTTGGGAGAAGCATTCGGAAAGCTTTATGTGGACAAGTATTTCCCGGCTGAAGCGAAAACCAAAATGGAAGAATATATCAGTTATTTGAAAAAATCTTTCAAATTGCATATCGACAATTTGGACTGGATGTCGCCTGAAACAAAGGTGAAAGCACAGGAAAAGCTTTCAAAATTCACCGTGAAAATCGCTTATCCGGATAAATGGAGGGATTACAGCAAATTGCAGCTGCAATCACCTGCAGAAGGTGGAACTTACTATTCGAATCGTGAAAATATCTCGAAATGGGCATATCAAAGAAGTGTGAATAAAATCGGAAGACCGGTTGACAAAACCGAGTGGGGAATGTCGCCGCAAACCGTGAATGCTTATTACAGTTCATCCAATAACGAAATTGTTTTCCCAGCTGCGATTCTTCAGCCGCCTTTCTTTAATTTCAAAGCAGATCCGGCCGTGAATTTTGGGGGAATAGGTGCGGTAATCGGTCACGAGATTTCTCACGGTTTCGATGATTCCGGTTCCAGATTTGATGGTGACGGCAATCTGAACAACTGGTGGACAGATTCAGACCGAAAAAATTTCGATGCAAAAGTGGCGCAGCTTGCTGCACAGTATGATCAATATGAACCGGTTGCCGGAAGTTTCGTGAACGGAAAATTTACCAGTGGTGAAAACATCGGTGATTTGGGTGGTTCAGCAGTTGCTTACACCGCTTTGCAAATGTATTTGAAGGACCACGGAAATCCTGGATTAATCAGTGGTTTCACCCAGGATCAAAGATTCTTTATGAGTTGGGCAACGGTTTGGAGAACAAAATCTACCGACAAATTCTTAGTAAACCTGGTGAAAACCGATCCACATTCACCTGGATATTTCAGGAGTTTTGGACCATTGGTCAATATGGATTCTTTCTACAAAGCTTTCGATTTGAAACCGGGCGATAAACTTTATAAAGCACCGGAAGACAGGATTAAGATCTGGTAATTCTTCTTTATGAATAACGAACCCTTTTAGTTTTTTGCTAAAAGGGTTTTTTTCTGCAGATCGCTTATTTCAGCGCTCGCAGTGATTTATTTGTAACTTTAAGCTCCATTAAAAATTGAGATTATGGCCGTTCATCATGAAAAAAACATCATCATTCCAAACGCTGAAACAAAAAGTTTCCTCGCCGACGCTTTCTACCCAAATTCAGAAACAAAACTTCCGCTCGTAATTTTTGCACACGGTTACAAAGGTTACAAAGACTGGGGAGCGTGGAATCTGATGGCGGAAAAGTTTGCTGAAGCAGGATTCTTCTTCGTCAAATTCAATTTTTCACACAACGGAACTACTTTAGAAAATCCCACCAAGTTTGCAGATTTGGAATCATTCGGGAACAATAATTTCTCAAAAGAAATGTCGGATTACGATGCGGTTTTAAATCATTTTTATGAAAATCCGAAAATTGATCAATCGAAAATCGCAATCATCGGTCACAGTCTTCCCCGATAAAGGACAGGGTAAAAAACAAAATTATTGCCACCTACTTGGGGGTATCCCCTGGGTTTTACTCCAGAATAAAATCTGAAACCAAACGGAAATAG
>NZ_LFNG01000011.1 GCF_001045435.1 Chryseobacterium koreense CCUG 49689
AGCTCCGGTAGCTTTTCGGCGGCATTTTGGTCCTCTTATGGGGATGTCGTTTTTAGAATTTAGATACACAAAGCCGTTTTTTCAAAAGAACTGCTTTTTTTGTGGCGCTTGGAAGCCTACAGAAGTGCATTTCTGCGGTTTTTCTTCGCTGATGAATACAGGTGACCTCACGTGTGGAGTTAATCTGCAGAGAAAAGTCGGGTAACGAAAAGAAATTCCTGCGGCGGACGGCGCTTCCCGAAAATTGCGATACGGACCAGGTTTCCTTTCCTACAATACCGGGATTTTTGAGGAAAAGTCCGGGGGACGAAAACGCTTCGTTCCACTTTTAAATCGGATTGCAAAATTTGTAATTTGCCACGTTTCCGGCGGGTGCTCAAAATTCTGTATTGGCGGATCCGCAACAGCCTTTTTGGCAGAATGTGCGTTGGAAACCGCCGGACAAAATCGGTGGTTGTAAGGGGTGTTTGGTGGAGCGTATTCCAAAACAATTCACTACATTTGGTTTGAGGAATGAGGGTTTTGATTTGTAAATGGATGATTCTTAGTGATTAATTAAGGCGTCAGTCAGGTTGTGGAAGACGACCTAAGTAGGGCAGAAGTACAACAAAAAGGTAGAATATGAGAAAAGTTATTGCAGCGATCAATATGACCCTTGACGGAGTCTGCGACCATACCGCCGGAGTTGCCGATGAAGAACTGCATCAGCATTATACGGAACTCATCGCTAATGCGGGCATTATCTTATATGGCAGGATCACCTATGAACTGATGCAATTTTGGAAAACATTGATTGACCAGCCCTCCCGTATAAAATCCATGGACGACTTTGCTGTTGCCATTAACAAGCTTCCAAAACTTGTTTTTTCTTCCACCCTTCAAGACACGAACTGGGACAGTGCCCAACTTTCGGACGTTCCTCTTGAGGAAAAAGTGCTGGAGCTCCAACAGCAGCCGGGAAAGGATGTCGTGGTAGGAAGTCGAAGTCTGATCGTTCAACTGCTAAACAGCGACCTCATTGACGAATTTCAAATTTGTATTCATCCTATGATTGAAGGGAAGGGGCTGAAACTATTTGACCCAATCAATGGCCGAATTATGTTGAAACTCATCAAGATAAAAACCCTCCGTTCCGGTGCGACCATTTTTTATTATGAACCGACAAAAGCAAAACCGACGGACGACTGACCGCCGACATTCCAAAAAGAATTGAAACACTGCTTACATTTTCAAAAATGGCAAAACAAAAAATTGAATTAAACAGCGAAGTATCGGCCTTTTTGGACGCGCTAGAACACCCACTCAGACCGGTAATAGAGGAGTTGCGGATAGGTATTCTGTCGGCGGACAACAATTTGACCGAATCGATAAAATGGAACGGCCCCAATTATAGCTTAGGTGGCGAGGACCGAATAACCATGCGGGTTCAACCACCGACCTCTGCATCCATTCAACTTATCTTTCACCGTGGCGCAAAGAAACAGGAGCGCCCCAAAAGCAAATTAATTGATGACCCCTCTAATCTTTTAATTTGGAAGGAAAACGATAGGGCAGTAGCGACTTTTAAAAGTGTGGCAGACCTTGAAGAGGAGCAACCACACCTGACCGCTATTGTAAAGAAGTGGTTAAGTGCTGCAAAGTGAAAAATAGCGAAGGGCCGATAGTTTCCGTTCCGCATAAAGACTTTTTTCTGCTTAGCTTTACGGATGGGAACGCATGTTAATCAACTTTGCCAAAGTTCTAAACTTTGGCAAAGTTTGTAGAAGTTTCACCCGGTTTTTGAGGCGGTACGGATTGCAAATCTGCGCCATCATTCGTGCCATCATCTGCGCTATTATTCGCGGTATCATTCGGGCCATCATCCGCGGTATCATCCAATGTTGTACTTCACTCGACTTCATCAATCGATGATATGGAAATGAAAGGGAACCACCCCGTCATTCCGGCGAGCCGTAACGCCACCCCTCCGCGGAGGGGAATAGGTGTTTCTTCTTTTTTAGGGTGGGGAGGAAAGGACTGTTGGGTATTTTTCCGGTGGTTGCAAATCCGCGGCATCATTCCTGGCATCATTGGCGGTATCGAGGTTAGAAGTATTGTTTTCGTGCATCGGGATGTGCTGGATTTTAGTGGGTTGGTGAATGATTATGGATTTTAGGCTGAAGATTTAGTCAACTTTGCCAAAGTTTAGAACTTTGGCAAAGTTCTTTGAACTTAAGCTGCCTCGCAAAACGAAAAGGTATAACCCAAATAAAGCTCCGAAATCGTGAAAGATAAGAGAGATGGAAACTCCGGAGAGGGATAATAAAATGCGCTCCATTTGCGCAGCAGTAAATTTTTGGATCTTCCATAATTACATCCATAAGCCTTTTGTTAAATACAATTGTGCATGCATGGGATGTACAGTCCAAAACTTTTAGTATTTTAGCATTCTTAGGGATTGTGGACCCTTAATCTAAAAAAACTTATTTTAAATGTCAGAAGAACAGAAACGCCAGCTGCAGCAGCAGCTTTGGAATATTGCCAATACGCTGAGAGGCAAGATGGATGCCGATGAATTCAGGGACTATATTTTGGGATTTATTTTCTACAAATACCTCTCTGAGAAAATCCATTTTACCGCCAACAAAATATTACTGGATTCTGGTGAAGAGATTGATTATAGTGATGTGGATGAAAACAGTGAGCACGGAAAAGAAATTGTGCAGGCGATTTATGATGAAGTTGTAGAAGATTTGGGCTACTTTCTGAAACCGTCCGAACTTTTCAGTAATATTGCTAAAAAGGGCAGTGGTAAAGAAGAGGGTAAGTCGAATTTCATCCTTCCTGAACTTTCCAAAATCCTCACCAATATTGAGCAGTCCACTCTGGGTACCGACAGTGAAGATGATTTTGACAATCTGTTTGAAGATCTGGATCTTACTTCTTCCAAATTGGGGAAAACGGAGGTGGAAAAAAATACGCTTATTTCGAAGGTGCTGTATCACCTTGATGAGATTGATTTTAATCTTTCCGACAGCAATGCTGATGTTCTGGGAGATGCTTACGAATATCTGATTTCACAGTTTGCCAGTGGCGCCGGGAAAAAAGCAGGAGAGTTTTATACGCCCCAGCAGGTATCTACCATTCTTTCGCGAATCGTTACCAGCAGAAAAACACAGCTAAAATCGGTTTATGACCCTACGTGTGGAAGTGGATCTTTACTTCTTCGAGTGGCGAAAGAAGCCAAGGTGAGTGATTTTTATGGGCAGGAAATGAACCGTACCACCTACAATTTGGCACGGATGAACATGATTCTTCATGGCGTAAATTACAGTAATTTCGATATTAAGCAGGAAGACACGCTAGAAAAACCGCAACATCTTGATAAAACTTTCGATGCCATTGTTGCCAATCCGCCTTTCTCTGCGAAGTGGAGCAGCAATGAATTGCTTTTGTTGGACGAAAGATTTTCTCAATACGGAAAATTAGCTCCAGCGTCCAAAGCCGATTTTGCATTTATACAACACATGATTTATCATTTGGATGAAAACGGAATAATGGCGGTTGTAATGCCTCACGGAGTTTTGTTCCGTGGCGCTGCTGAATTGGTGATTAGGAAATATCTGATCAAAGAGAAAAATTATCTGGATGCCGTCATCGGTCTTCCTGCCAATATTTTCTTTGGAACCAGTATTCCGACCTGTATTCTGGTGTTTAAGAAATGCCGTGAAGAGAACGAGGATGTCCTGTTCGTTGATGCCAGCAAAGAATTTGAAAAACAGAAAAACCAAAATGTACTGCTTCCTAAACATATTGATAAGATTGTAAAAACTTATCAGGAAAGAATCCCGGAAGAGAAATTCTCTCATCTGGCTACATTACAGGAAATTGCAGAAAACGATTATAACCTAAACATTCCGAGATATGTTGATACTTTTGAGGAAGAAGAGGAAATTGATATCCAGGCGGTGATGAAAGAAATTAAAGAATTGGAGGCCAAACGTGCTGAACTGGACGTGGAAATTAATGGGTATTTAAAAGAATTAGGGCTGGTTTTTTAGTATGAAAAAGTATTATTTATATATTGATGAAAGTGGTGATCACGGATTGGTAAATCTAGATAGGAATTTTCCGGTATTTTTATTGTGTGGAGTCCTTGTTTCAGATGAAAATTATAATATAATACGCAGCACAATTAATGTGGTTAAACGGAATTTTTGGGGGAGTAAAGAAGTAATTTTTCATTCCAGGAATATCAGAAAATGCAATAAAGAGTTTCAGGTTCTGTTTGATTTAGACTTAAAAAGTAAATTCTATGAGCATGTTAACCGGATTATTCAGGATTCCAAATACAGGATTATCGCTTCCGCGATCAGTAAAGAAAAATATATAAAAAATTACGGCAGGCTTTCCAATGACGTCTATGAATTGGCATTGTCCTTTATTATAGAGCGGGCTGTGTTCTGCTTAGATGAAAAGAAAGATGAAAACAAGCAATTGGAAATAGTCATTGAAAAAAGAGGAAAGAAGGAGGATAAAAAACTGGAAGAACATTTTCAGCGTCTGATGTCAAGAGGCACAGCTTACATCGAGGCCGGGCGACTGGCAGATTTAAAAATCACCATTCACTTTAAGGATAAAAAAGAGAACATCAATGGATTACAGCTGGCGGATTTAGTTGCTTATCCAATCGCGAGATATGTCATAGAGCCAGAGCGGGCCAATCCGGCTTTTGAAGTTTTAAAAGATAAAATATATAGTAAAGGCAACAAAAGATATGGACTCAAAATATTCCCTTAAAAAAACAAAAGCCAAACTTACGCTTGGCTTCTGCTCGACCGGGGACACCCCAATCCTTTATTTTTATTAAAAATTTAATTTCCGGTACAAAGATGCAAAATAATTTATTAATAACCAAAGATTTAATATCCTCAATCTTTGTAACACCAACAAAAGAGTAACCAAGACGATGACAGAAAAATTGAAAAGTCGAAATTTTCCAAATTTGAGATTTCCGGGGTTTGAAAAGGAGTGGAATACACGATCGTTAGGCGAATGTTCCGAATTTCTTGACTACGGAATGAATGCTTCTGCAATTAAATTTGATGGGGAAAATAGATATATAAGAATTACGGATATTGATGAAAGTTCATCAAAATATAAACCGGAGTTTCCGGTTTCTCCGGCAGGGAATCTTACAGATAAATATCTCGTTCGGGAAAATGATGTATTGTTTGCTAGAACAGGTGCAAGCACAGGTAAATCCTATCTCTATAATTTAGACGATGGCAAGTTATATTTCGCTGGATTTTTAATAAGAGCCCGCATCAAGAAAGTCTTTAATCCTTATTTCATATTTATTCAAACTCAAACAGAAAAGTATAAAAGATGGGTTAAATTAATGTCGATGAGATCCGGCCAGCCCGGTATTAATTCACAAGAATATGCAAGTTACTGCTTCGAAGCTCCTAATAGGACAGAACAGGATAAAATTTCGACGTTTTTATCTGACATTGATAGCAGAATTCACACCCAAAAGAAAATAATTGACGACTTAAAATTATTATGTAAAGGTGTAATGTATAAACTATTTACACAAAAACTAAGATTGAAAAATGAACAAAAAGTAGATTTTTCAAAGTGGAAAATAAAATTTGGAAATGAAATTTTTGAAAGTGTGACAAACAAGAATCATAATTCTGATTTACCAATTCTTGCAATAACTCAAGAATATGGTGCTGTGCCAAGAGATCTAATAGATTACAAGATTTCAGTAACAGACAAAAGTGTTGAAAGTTATAAAATAGTAGAGATAGGGGATTTTATAATTAGCCTCAGAAGTTTCCAAGGAGGTATCGAATATTCTAATTATAAGGGTATATGTAGTCCGGCTTATATTATATTGAAAAATAAAATACCAATCAACTCTCAGTTTTATAAATATTTCCTAAAATCAGAATCGTATATTAAGTTGTTAAATAAAAAACTTGAAGGAATAAGGGACGGCAAGATGATAAGTTATTCATATTTCTCTGAAATTGAATTACCGTTTCCTTCACTGGAAGAACAGAATAAAATTGCCAACTTCCTTCTTTCTATATACGAAAAAATTGAAACAGAAAAGAAAATCTTAGATCAATATGAGTTCCAAAAGAAATATCTTTTGGCAAATCTTTTTGTTTAAAAGTCTTATCAAAGTCTCTCTCTCTCTCTCTCTAGACGAACAGATTGGCAAGTAGATACTTTTTCTGATTTTCGTAATTAATTACTAAGTCTTTTTCGACGTTAATTTTTTCATCGAGCGAGGAGAGGAATTTAACAACTTTGTTTTGTTCTACTAAACTTGGAACTAATATTTTAATTTTTAATAAGTCTGCTTCGTGAATTCGTTTGCTTCCTGAACCAGTAGAAATATCTTCTAATTTTTTATAAAAAGATTCCCTTGAAAATAAGTAAAACAAATATTTTCCGTTCAATCTGTCACTATTAATTTCCAAAGCAGGAACATCTGCAGAAGATAGAAAACCATCATAACAATCTGGTATTATTGCAAATGCACCATTAAACAGATTTTGTTTACCATAAATAAACTGTCCTTTTTCTCTTACAAAATAGTTAGTTGCTCCTATTGATAAGGTTTCCGATTTTTCATTTTTGTGGACACCCTTTAAATGTAACTTGACAGTTAGCAATTTGTCTTTGTCAATTATATCAGGTTTTATCTTACGTGGAATGCTTAAAAATTCACTTAGCGTTTTTGGCTGTAAATGCGAAAAATTATAGTCTTCGGATGTGAATTGTAATTTACCTTCGAATATTTTCTTAATGACTATATTTTTTACAGTAATTAGGTCCTCAATTATTTTCTTTTGAGTTGTAATTCTTTCATCGAGAATAGAAAATAACATAGCGATTTTCTGCTGTTCGAGTAGAGACGGTACTTTTATCTCTAAGTTTTTAATGATTTCTGCTGACAAATTTCCCTGGCCCCCTTGCAAAAATGTTTTTGTGACATATTCTTTCTTTAGCAGGAGATAAGAGTAAATGAAATAATGATTCTCTTCTGACTTTATACATAAAATTGCTTGATTTATTGCTCCGTGTATTTTACAAATTGCAACTTCGCCGCTGTTAGCACCATAAAGCGCATACAAAATATCTCCAGTATCAACTAGCTTAGCTGAGGAAGATTTCAAACCTAATTCTGTTATAAACTGCTCAGTTTTATCTGAATCTATTTCACCTGATCGTATAAAAGGGATGTTTCCGTCAAAGTATTCCTTTTTAGATGTTAAGGGCGTTCCGCCTGAGTAAAAATTAGCAACCTCATTCAGTTTTTTTAATATCCACTCCTCTTCAAACCCCGGAAATCTCAAAGTTGGAAAGGCAAAGATTTAAATTGATATATGCTAACTCCTGAAGACTGGTAATCCTCAATCTTAAATTCATACTTTTAGGAATAATCAAAAAATTAACTTATGAATTCAAAAAAGACTTTTGCCCAAATCGCGACGCTTTGGAAAAACGACAAAAAAATGTACGTCAAACGATCTACCTTCTCTGCTTATATTCTATTGCTTGAGAACCACTTACTTCCGGCCTTTGGGGAATATGTGGAGGAAATTACGGAAACAGTGGTACAAGAGTTTGTATTCCAAAAACTCAATCAGGGATTAAGTCAGAAAAGCATTAAAGATGTGCTGATCGTAATGAGAATGGTGCTGAAGTTTGGAGCAAAACACAAGCTTTTAACTTATACTCCTTTTGATATTCAGTACCCAACCGTCCGGGAAAGTCAAAGCATTGAAGTTTTGAGTAAAACCAATCAGAAAAAGATTATGAACTATGTCCAGGAGCATTTTACGTTCAGGAATCTCGGTGTTTATATCTGTCTGTCTTCGGGCATCCGCATCGGCGAAATCTGTGCGCTGGCGTGGGAAGATATTGATACCGACAATGGCGTGATTCATGTCCGTAAAACCATTCAAAGGATCTATATGATTGAAGACGGAATCCGAAAAACCGAACTGCTGCTGGATACGCCCAAAACGAAAAACTCCATCCGGGAAATACCTATGAGCCGGGATCTGCTCCGGATGCTGAAACCATTTAAAAAAATTGTTAATCCTACTTTTTTTGTCTTAACCAATGATGCAAAGCCCACTGAGCCCCGAACCTACAGAGCGTATTATAAGAACCTGATGGCCGCTCTCGAGATTCCCGAACTGAAATTTCACGGATTGAGGCACAGTTTTGCCACCCGGTGTATTGAGAGCAATTGCGATTACAAAACGGTGAGCGTTCTGTTGGGACACTCGAATATCAGTACTACCTTAAACCTGTACGTACATCCCAATATGGAACAGAAGAAGAAGGCGATTGAACAGATGTTTAAGGCGCTGAAATAATTATTTATTTGATAAAAATATTGTACCTTTAACGCAACAGTACACACCACGCTACCCGCAGAACAGCGTCCCAGGGTGTGTCTTTTGCTTTTTATCCGATAATTCTTTTACCGCTTTAAAAGAATTATCTTTTTTATATTTGAAAAGCATTTGCATCTAAGCAGAAAATCCTGAAACATTAAAAATAGAAAACACGAATGTCGAGCCAACCCGAATATATTTTAGAACAGAAACTTGTAGAGCAGTTAGCAGAACTGGGTCACAAAAAAGTGAAAATCAGCAATGAGGCTGATCTGATCCGGAACTTAAAAGTACAGCTCGAAGTTCACAATAAGAAAGTATTTTCGGAGAAAGAGTTTGAAAAGATACTTAACCACCTTTCGAAAGGAAGTGTTTTTGAAAAAGCAAAGTTACTGCGCGACCGTTTTCAGTTTACCAGAGACGACGGCTCCTCAGAATGGATTGAATTCATTAATCAGGATCACTGGTGCCAGAACCAGTTTCAGGTGACGCAACAGATTGCTCAGCAGGGAGAATATAAAAACCGTTATGATGTCACCGTGTTAATTAACGGGCTGCCTCTGGTGCAGATCGAGCTGAAAAGAAGGGGGCTGGAAATGAAGGAAGCCTTCAACCAGATCAACCGCTATCATCACCAGTCCTTCACTTCCGGAAGTGGCTTGTTTAATTTTGTGCAACTTTTTGTCATCAGCAACGGGGTTAATACCAAATATTATTCAAATAACGCGAAGCAGACTTTCAAGCAGACTTTTTTCTGGTCCGATGAGGAAAATAATACGATTACCCAACTCGACGAATTTGCACAGGCATTTCTAGAGCCGTGTCATATTGCCAAGATGATCACAAAATACATTGTGCTGAACCAAACCTACAAAATCCTAATGGTGCTGCGGCCTTACCAGTATTATGCCGTGGAAAAGATTGTAGAAAAGGTCAGGAATACTGACAATAACGGATTTATCTGGCATACCACGGGCTCAGGAAAAACACTCACCGCTTTTAAAGCAAGCCAGATACTTAAGGAAATTCCTAAAGTGGAAAAGGTCGTGTTTGTGGTCGATAGGAAGGATCTCGACTATCAAACGCAGAAGGAGTTTGATGCTTTTGAGAAAGGGAGTGTGGATGCAACTGAAAATACGCATCACTTGGTAAAGCAACTGGCAGATAATACGAAACTCATCGTCACCACCCTCCAAAAGCTCAATACTGCCATTACCAAAGAAAAACATGGCCGGAAAATAGAGCGGCTGAAAGATAAAAAGGTAGTTTTTATTTTTGATGAATGCCACAGGAGTCAGTTTGGAGAAACGCATCAGAACATCAGGAAGTACTTTGGGAAAGCGCAGATGATCGGTTTTACAGGAACCCCGATTTCTGAAAAAAATGCCGTGGGAAAACTTGAAGGAGTACCGGCGACCACCAATATGCTTTTCGGAGACTGCCTGCATAAATATGTCATTACCGATGCCATCCGGGATGACAATGTTCTGAAGTTTTCAGTGGAATACGTAGGACGTTATAAGGAGAAGGAAGGAAGCAATACCTATATTGATACCGAAGTGGAGGGCATCAATACTCAGGAACTTCTTGAAAGCCCGCAGCGTATTGAAAAAATCGCCGATTATATTATTTCGGAATATGGCAGGAAAACCCATCAGAAAACATTCAATGCCATGTTTTGTGTGAGCAGTATCGACGTGCTTCAGAAATACTATGATCATTTCAAGACGAAAAAAGAAGAGGGAAGACATGGGCTCAAAGTAGCCACGATTTTCAGTTACGGAACTAATGAAGAGGCAAAAGAAGCCGATGGAAGTTACGAAGAGGCGGATGAACTGGCGATGGTTGCGGAGCCTGCTGCGCAGTATGGATATTCCCACAGCAGGAATGTCCTGGAAAGGTATATTGGGGACTACAATGAGATGTTCGGAACCAACTTTACTACGAAAGACAGTCAGAGTTTCTACAACTACTATAATGACATCGCAAAGAAAGTAAGAAACAAAGATCTGGACCTCATCATCGTCGTCAATATGTTTCTGACGGGATTCGACAGTCCCCAAATTAACACGCTATTCGTTGATAAGAATCTTAAATACCATGGCCTTATACAGGCATTCTCCAGAACCAACAGGATATTGGGGGAGAAAAAATCTCAGGGAAATATTGTCTGTTTCAGAAATCTGAAATCTGCCACTGATGAGGCGGTGACTTTATTTTCAAACAAAGAAAGCATCAATGAAATTATCATACAGCCCATCGAAGACTATATTGAACTGTTCAATGCCGCTTTATTGAAACTGAAAGCAATTGCGCCGGAGATATCCAGCGTAGACCGTTTTCAAACAGAGCAGGAGCAATTTGAATTTGTACAGGCGTTCCGGGAAGTCATGCGGATGCTGAATGTTTTAAAGTCTTTTGCTGATTTCAGTTTTGATGCCCTGGATATGGATGAATTTGAATTCGACGGCTATAAAAGTAAATATCTGGATATTTGGACTACTACGCATCCTAAAACTGGAGATGGGAAAGTCAGTATTTTGGATGATGTTGACTTTGAGCTGGAACTGATACACCGCGATGAAATTAATGTCAGTTATATCCTGACCCTCTTGGCCAGCTTAAAAGACTCTGACCTAAAAGGTTCGAAGCGGGAACAGAAGATGAAAGAGATTCGTGAGATCCTGTCCGGTGATGCACAGTTGCGCAGCAAGAAGGCATTGATTGAGAAGTTCATCGAAGAAAATATGCCTTTAATCACAGATGGTGATTCGGTAACCGACGAATTTCAAACTTACTGGAATAAAGAGAAAACGGCAGCTTTTGAAAAGATCGCGGAAGAGGAATCCCTTAATAAAGCCCAATTTCAGGAAACGATCAATCAGTTTCTGTTTACCTCCAAGGTGCCAAAACTGAGTGAAGCATTACAGCTGCTTGAAGTTAAACCGAAACTCACAGAAAGAAATAATATCGGAAAGCGAATCATCCAAAAGGTTCAGGATTTTGTGGAGGTATTTATTGAAGGAGTGGAGGGGTAGCAGATAGAATCAGCACGATACATAATTTAGTAATAATTTGAAATGAGTATATACAGGGACTTACAAATACAGGTTTTTAACTGGCTTAAAAGTAAACACGAGACTGATGATAATTTTACGTTTTCAGTTCGGCAGAAAGCAAACAAAGGAGCGGAACTGAACTACTTTATCGGGACCGAAAAATCGAGATATTTTTCCACCACTTTTTGGTATATACCTGTAGCATATCCAGGTTCGTCCGGTGATCTTATCAATTTGGTTTTTACCGTGACTAAAAATAATAAAATTGAATTTCACTTTCAGTTCAACCAGACAAAATCTCCAATAGATAATCAAAACAGATATGCCCTGGAATTTATTCAAAGTATAAAACCTTTGTTTAAAGAAAAATTTCCTAACGGTTATTATGCGCCCGATTCTAATAAAATGGAATTTTTTGCGGCTTATTCCAAACCTGTTTATGATAATTTTGAAGAACTCCAGGATGATTTAAATAATTTTTTGAACGAGATTTTGCCCATTGTTAATCAGCAAATTCTTATTTATAAAAATAAATATCCGGATTTTATTGCTAACAGATTTTCACAAGAAGATCAAACGAAAATGTTTGGAAAAATGGAAGAACGTTTTCAAAGATATAAAATTATTGAGGAGCTTGAAGACGAACTGGAAGAAGAGGATGATTTAATTATTGTTACGCCTTCGGAATTTAAAATGCCGCTCAATCAAATTCTATACGGCCCACCAGGAACCGGAAAGACTTATCATAGTATTAATAAAGCCATCAGCATCGCCAATCCAGAATTTGATCTTAATCAGGAAAGAGACCTGGTTAAAAAAGAGTACCAACGCTTGGTGGACGCAGGCCAAATTGTGTTTACTACTTTCCATCAAAGCATGAGTTATGAGGATTTTGTGGAAGGGATTAAACCGGAAATTGAAGAAGATTCTGAGGGAGTAAAGACTGTGATCTACGAGATTAAGAAAGGGATTTTCAAGGAGATTTCGGAAAATGCACAAACAATCAGGCTTCAGTCTGAAGAAGTAAGGAGTAAATATACTTTTGATGATGCCTGGGATGATCTTCTGAAGGAGGCAGATGAGCACATTAATGGCGAACAATTCATGATACTTGGTATTCAGACAGCAGGAATGGGATTGAATATTGTCGCGATTACTGACAAAGGAAACTTAAAAGTTCAACCACAATCTTCTAATGAGGCAAGAGAGTATACGGTCTCTTTTTCCCGTGCTAAAAAACTTCAGGCAGCTTTTCCTGACCTCACCGTCATTAAAAATATTGATAAAGAATTCAGAGAAGTTATTGGGGGATCTAATTCTACTGCTTACTGGGCAGTGGTAAAATATATAAATGATAAAATAAAATCTAAAACAAAACCTATCACTCAGGAAATACCACTGCCTGCAGTACCTTATGTATTAATCATTGATGAAATCAACAGAGGGAATGTTTCCCAAATTTTCGGAGAACTGATCACCTTGATCGAAGAAGATAAACGTCTGGGAAATCCGGAGGAACTGCAGCTCACCCTACCATATAGCAAAACCAAATTCGGGGTGCCGTCCAATGTCTATATCATTGGGACAATGAATACTGCAGACCGTAGTGTAGAAGCGTTGGATACTGCACTCAGACGGCGTTTTTTCTTTGAGGAAATGCTTCCTGATCTTGAAGTGCTTACCGATAAGAAAATTGAAGGAATAGCATTGAAGGAACTTTTAGGAACGATAAATAAAAGGGTAGAAATCCTTCTTGACAGAGATCATACTATTGGACATTCGTATCTTATGAATATCAATTCTGAAGAGGACCTTAAAAGTACTTTCAGAAATAATATTATTCCTTTGTTGCAAGAGTATTTCTATGGAGATTACGAAAAAATAGGATTGATTTTGGGAAAAGGTTTTTTTGAAGACTCTGAAAATTATACTAAAGATATTTTCGCTTCCTTCCCTACACAGAACTATCCTGAGAATGGGAGTGTTCTGCGTTTAAAGCCGATCGATGAAACTTTTAATATTATTGAAGCTTTAGAAAGTCTTCTTATTAAAGCAAAGTAAATGCCTAGGATTCAGGTTTTCGAACACAGCTTTTTGGCCATAGGGGAAAAAGGATTTGGTCAACGTCATTTTATAGCGTTGTCGAAGCTCAATGCCTTACACAATTATCAATATTTCGATCTTAAACACAATGGGGTGGTGTTTAAACAGTTTGTGGGCGTCGTGCAAATTGACGGTCTCACGATTGAAATTTTGCCTAAAGTGGACCAATATGAGGTAGAAAATGAAGAGACAAAGAACAAGTGGCAGTCTGTTTTAATAGAAATGTTACGAGTTACTCGTAAATTGAAGATACAGAAAGTTGGTGAGGCCCAGCTTTCCAAACAGTCTATTCATTTATTAGATCTCTATTTTGAATGGTTTCTCAATGAAATGCAGGTTTTGATTCATCAAGGTCTAATAAAGCAATACTACAAACAGACGGGAAACGTAAAAGCTTTGAAAGGTAAACTGGAATTTGCAGGTCATATTCAGAAAAATCTTGTTCATAAAGAACGTTTTTATACGACGCATCAAGTGTATGAAAAAGACCATCTCGTGCATCAGATTTTGGGCCAGGCTTTAGAGATTGTAGCTGCATTATCGAAAGGAACCTATCTGTACAGTAAATGTAAAACCGTGCAGTTGGATTTTCCAGCTGTAGCCTCCATCAAAGCCAATGAAAATACATTTACAAAAATTCCGAAATCCCGAAAAACTGCCCCTTACGAAACTGCTGTCTCAATAGCAAGATTAATCATCCTAAACTATGCTCCCAATGTTTCAAGCGGTTCTGAAAAGTTGCTGGCATTATTATTTGATATGAATAAGCTTTGGGAAGAATATGTTTTAATTCGTCTGAAACAGTCAGTAGTTGGAAAGGAAGGCTATGCTGTGTATGGTCAAAATGCAACACCTTTTTGGAAAGACATTACGGTAAGACCGGATATTCTTCTAGTTAAAAATAGTGAACGTTTTGTTATTGATACCAAATGGAAAAACATTGACTATGGCGAACCTTCTACTGATGATTTGCGACAGATGTATGTTTACAATGAATATTGGGATTGTAGAAAATCACTCTTACTTTATCCTTCTAATCAATCCGATTTTAAAGGGTTTGTGGGATTTGTAAAAATTTCAGACAATGACCAGCACCAGTGTGGATTAGGCAAAATTTCTGTTTTAAATGCGGATGGCTCTCTTGATTCAGATATTGGCAGAAAAATATTAGATTTGTTTTAGTAAATCTCTATACTATTTAATAGACACAGCGTAGAAATCAATAAAGGAGAGTATGAAATAAATGGCAGAATTTTTAAACAAGAAAAAGCTTTTGGAATGGGTGCCAAAGCTCATTGAAACAACAGAGAAGGAACTCATCATCATAAGTCCTTATATTCAGATACCAGAGAAAATATTCGCCCTCTTAACCGATGCTCAAAAACGGGGTGTCGAAACTACCTTGATTTACAAAGAAGGAGAACTTTCAGACAAGGAGCGAAAGCGCTTTTATGAGATAGAAAATCTTAATTTGCTTTTTCATCCTAATCTTCACAGCAAATGCATGTATAACGAAAAATATTTTCTGCTTACATCTATGAATCTTTATGAGTACTCCCAAAAACATAACAGAGAAATGGGAGTTCTTTTTCGCCGGACAGAAGAAGAGTCTAAGGGATGGAATGATTACAAGCATGGAAAAGATGATGAAAGTATATTTCAGGATGCCATCGTGGAAATTCAGAGTATTATCACCAGCTCCGAATTCGAAAAAGAGAGTTTCAAAACCAAAACCATCCGTTTCGAGATGGACATCATTAAATCCAAAAAAGATTTGGCGATGGAAAAGTGTGAACTTTACAATAAGTTTTCGAAGAATAAAAAATTCACGGTTTTTCAGGAAGGGGAGGAATGGCTTTGCCGTTGTGATAACTTTACCGACGGTGTAGATCTGATTGTGGAAAATAACAGAGTCTCGCTTAATTTAAATTTTGAGGAGTCCCGGATCCAGGATATTTATTCCAATTTAAAGACAAACCGTTATCACCGAAATGACGATTATAGAATCGTGGAATGCTTTCGGCTGTTCTGGACTTATCACAAGTCTTCGCCAACGCTTTATCCAAATGTTAATCATGCAACATGGGCTCACCCCACACACAGCAATGAGTTTCTCGAAGGATACTTTAAAGGATTGACGGAATTTTTTAAGATTCTGAAACCGGAGATTTTACGAACAAAGTTGTAGAACTAGCTAACCACGCGATGAAATCGCGCGGGAGCGGGGAAAACCGATATTTATAAGATGTCAAAAAAGCAGACCACTTGCCTTTTCTGCCGAATTTGCCGAAAATGACCGAATTTGCCGATCTCTATTTTAATGCATTCTCATGCTTTATGGTGGGGGATGACTGGGGACTGACTGGGAGTTGAGTGGGAGCGTCCGTCCCTTATCGATGTGTCGACTGTAAATTCAGATATTGCTACCCGCTATATATAGGTGGCATCGAGCGCCTCAGCCACCAGAGATTGGGAGTTGCAGTTTCCGGGAGTTGAAGAGGATTGGGGAGTAGGAAGGGCCAAAGCACACATTCTGGCCGTAACAGGACTAATTGGCGATGAGTTCTCGGATGGATTCGTAGGGGATCCCCATGTAGGTGCGAAATTCCTGTACGGTGAGGAACTGGTGTTCGGGTTTGTTGAGGGAGGTCTTGATTTTCAGGATGGTAAGTGGTCTACTTTTTTGACAGTTTGTAAATATAGTTTTTTCAATTGAAATTTGCATCTGCCAACCGAAACGGAATCGGGCTCTGCTGGGGAGCAACCCGAGAGGGATAGGTTGGCCGACGAAATATAGTTTTCAAAGGCACTGCTTTTAGCGGTGTTTTTTTCTTCAAAAGAAATATGTAAAACATCATCAATATTACTAATGGCGGTAATATCGAAATGTTCTATCAAAAATTCAGGTAATAAAAGTCGGAGGATTTCGTAGCTACTTAACATCCAGCAAAATTAATGCTTTCCATAGCTTCCCCCAAGTTTTAAAACTGATCCAATAATCATCGGAATCAGTCAACTTCAAACTAAAGCGAACTAATTGATCCTCACGCTTCCGCCGCTGCTCTCGCTTTTACTCAAAACATTCACCGCACCTTTTCTAGAGATCACGATGTCACCGGATGAACTTGCCGACGCTTTCAGACTATTGGAAACCGACAAGCTCACATCACCGCTGCTCGAAGCCTGCACATCCGCATTTTCTGCGATGAGGTTTGTCGCCTGGATTGTTCCCGATGATGATGCACGAAGATTCGCGTTTTTTGCCTTTCCGGAAATTACCACGTCGCCGGAAGAACTCACGCCGGATTTCAGATTTACCGCCCAGATTTTTCCGGAGAAGGTTCCCGAACTCGAAACATCGATGGACATTTCGTTGGCTTCCAAATCACCTTTCACGGTTCCGGAACTGGAAACTTGAATATCGGTTCTGTCCTGGGTGAACTGATCTCTCACGATGATGTCTGCGGAAGAACTCGCCTTCAAAGCCGAAAAATCTTTGGCATAGATTCTGGCGGTCACATTTCTGGAGGAAATATTGATTCCCGGCTTAAAGTGGATGTAGAGATTTCCACCATTATTTTCAACAAGAATGTCGTCCATCAAATCGGAAGGTGCAGCAATGACGACTTTTTCCTGATTGGCCTTAAAGACTTCCGCCTTGATGGATTGGGCGACTTTGATTTCATCAAAATCCATCTTGTATTCTTTTTCGGTAATCGGTCCTTTGCCTTCTTTCGGAATAATGTTTAAAGGGAAACCGCCATCAGATTTGATGTTGCAGGAAAGGAATGAAGCTGCGCAAATAGCGAGTAGAGGTAGGGTTTTCATGGGGCTCATTTTTTATTTTGGTTAAAATTAATACCTTTACATTCAATAACAATTCAAAAATGAAAAATATTACATCCGTTTTATTAATTTCTTCGCTGGCTTTCAATTCCAGCTGTACTACCATGACAAAAACAGAAACTTCAAACACAGAAATCCCCTTTCCGGATGCGTCTTTGGCGAATAATCCTTTCATGAAGAAAAGTACGCTTCAATACCAAGCGCCGGAATTCGATAAAATTAAGGACGAACATTTCAAACCCGCCTTCGACTTCGGTTTAAAGCAGCAAATCGCCGAGCTGGACCAGATTGCGAACAGCAAGTCGATGGCGACTTTCGAAAATACGATTGTTGCCATTGAAAACAGCGGCGAAGTCCTGAAAAGGGCACAAATCGTGTTTTTTAATCTGACCAGTTCCAATACCAATCCCACTTTGCAGAAACTGGAAGAAGAATATGCCCCGATTTTTGCCGCGCAATCGGATAAGATTTATCTGAACGACAAAATCTATCAGCGCATCAAAGCCATAGACATCTCTAAACTGCAAGGTGAAGACAAACGCCTCGCAGAATATTATCTGCAAAATTTTGAAATTGCAGGAGCCAACCTTTCTGCTGCGGATAAAGAGAAGGTGAAGAAACTGAATGAGGAATTGGCGACCTTGGCCACTCAATATTCAGCCAAACTTTTGGAAGCCAGAAAAAACGGCGCTTTAATCTTGGATAATGTGAGCGAACTGGACGGACTTTCTGCCGACGAAATCGCTGCAGCCGCCGCTGATGCTGAAAAAGCCGGACACCCTGGAAAATATCTTCTCGCACTGCAAAACACCACCCAGCAACCTTTGCTTCAAAACCTGAAAAACCGTGCCACGAGGGAAAAACTTTTTAAGGCATCTTGGTACCGTGCAGAAAAAGGAAATGCAGATGACACCAGAAGCATCCTGGAAAAGCAGGCAAAATTGAGAATGGAAAAAGCCCACATTCAGGGGAAAAAATCTTTCGCCGAGTGGAAACTTCAAGACCAAATGGCGAAAAACCCCGAAAATGCAATGAACCTTTTGGCACAATTGGCAAAACCGGGAGTGGAAGCTGCAACCAAAGAAAGAGATGAAATTCAGGCGTTAATCGACCAACAAAAAGGCGGTTTCACCGTGGAACCTTGGGATTGGAATTTTTATGCGGAGCAAGTAAGAAAAGCGAAATATGATCTGGACGAAAACCAGATCAAACCGTATTTTGAAGTGAAAACGGTTTTGGAGAAAGGCGTTTTCTTCGCAGCGGAAAAATTCTACGGAATCACTTTTAAAGAAAGAAAAGACTTGCCGGTTTACCATCCGGATGTGGTTTCCTATGAGGTTTTTGACCGTGACGGAAAATCTTTGGCGATTTACTATTTGGATTTCTACACCCGAAGCAACAAGAGCGGCGGAGCGTGGATGAACAATTTTGTGGAGCAGTCTCATCTTTTGGGCCAAAAGCCGGTGATCGTGAATGTGTTTAATTACCAAAAGCCGGCGGAAGGAAAACCGTCACTGATCTCTTATGATGATGTTTCCACGATGTTCCACGAATTCGGGCATACTTTGCACGGACTTTTTGCCAACCAAAAATACGTTTCCATTTCCGGAACCAACACGCCGAGAGATTTCGTGGAGTTCCCTTCCCAAATCAATGAATTTTTTGCTTTGGAACCCTCTGTTTTGAAAAATTATGCACTCCATTACCAAACCAAGCAACCTATGCCACAATCTTTGGTGGACAAGATCAAAAAAGCGGCGACTTTCAACCAAGGCTATTCCACCACGGAACTGGTTTCTGCGGCGACTTTGGACATGAACTGGCATTCTGTGACAGACGAATCGCAATTCAAACCGACTTTAGAGTTTGAAAAAAGTGTGCTTAATAAATATGGTTTCACTTTAAGTGCGGTTCCGCCAAGATATCATTCTCCGTATTTCGCACACATTTGGGGCGGTGGTTATTCTGCAGGTTATTATGCTTATATGTGGAGTGATATGTTGAATTCTGATGCTTGGGATTGGATCTCTACCCATGGAGGAATGACCAGGGAGAATGGTGACCGTTTCAGAAAATATATTCTGTCCGTGGGGAATTCGGTGGATTTGAACCAGGCTTTCAAAGATTTCACCGGCAGAACACCGGACATTAAGCCGTTGCTGAAGGATAAAGGATTTATCAGCAGATAGTACTTTTAGAAATTGATCTTTAAAAACCGTCTTCATTTTCGAGGGCGGTTTTTGATTTGGGTTTTTCGGGAGAGAAAATGTCTGAAGTTTTAGCCCGGATTGAACGGCCTGTTTGAGCTCTCCCGGCGACGCAAGGAGTCGGGAAGCGAGTAGTGAAAGCCGGTTGCAAGCTTCGGAGATGCGACCATGGTGATGCTCCATAAAAAAAGTACTATTTTTGTGAAAATTTTAAAATAATGCCGAAAATTTCTAAACGTGCCCAAAATATGCCGGCTTCACCGGTGCGAAAATTAGTTCCATACGCCATTCAGGCGAAACAGAAAGGGATTAAAGTATATCACCTGAATATTGGCCAACCCGACATAGAAACGCCGCAAACGGCTTTGGATGCTGTGAAAAACAACCATCTGAAGATTTACGAATATGCGCTTTCCGAGGGAAATCTGGAGTACCGCGAAGCGTTGCAGGATTATTACCACCGTTTGGGGTTCACGGATTTGACGACCAAAGATTTCATCGTGACAAACGGAGGTTCGGAAGCTTTGAATTTTGCGATCTCCACTTTGTGTGACGACGGTGACGAGGTGATTATTCCGGAGCCGTATTATGCGAACTACAACGGTTTTGCGCATACTTTCAATGTGAATGTGGTGGCGGTTCCGTCCTCGATCGATACGGGATTTGCACTTCCGCCGATGGAGGAGTTCGAGAAAAAGATTACCGAGAAAACCAGGGCGATCATCATTTGCAATCCGGGAAATCCAACGGGCTACCTCTATACCAGAGAAGAGTTGGAGAAACTGGCGCAGATCGCTTTGAAGCATGATATCGTGATTATCTCAGACGAGGTTTACCGGGAATATGTTTATGATGGAAAGCATCAGATTTCGATGCTTGAGTTTAACGAGCTGAAAGATCACTGCATCATCATCGATTCTGAATCTAAGCGTTATTCGATGTGTGGCGCGAGAATCGGCTTTATGATTACCCGTTCGAAAAAAATCCACGACGCGGCGATGCTTTTTGCACAAGCCAGACTGAGCCCAGTTTTGTTAGGACAAATCGCGGCTGCAGCAGCGCATCAAAACGATACCGAATACATCCTGAAAGTTCGTGAAGAATATACCAAGCGAAGAAACCTGTTGGTGGACTTGCTCAACGGAATTCCGGGGGTGATCTGTCCAAAACCGAAAGGGGCTTTTTATTGCGGAGTGGAACTTCCGATTGATGATTCCGACAAGTTCGCGCAGTGGCTCTTGGAAAGTTATTCCCATAATGGCGAAACCATCATGGTGGCGCCGATGAGTGGGTTCTACAGCAATCCTGAACTGGGAAAAAAGCAGGTACGGATTGCATACGTTTTGAAGGAAGACGATTTGCGCCGCAGTGCGGAGTTGCTGCAGGATGCGCTGAAAAAATATAAGGAGGAGTTTAATCTGTAATATTTGAATTGCCACGGATGCCGGGATTAACGCTGTAGCCGTGGCGGTTTTCATTCTTTAATAAGACGTCTTAAAGTGCTTAAAGAAGCAAGCCTGTCCTCTATTTTTTCCAGATTTTAAATGACGATACTAGAAAATTTTTCCTTAAAAAACCACAATACGTTTGGTGTTGATGTTTCTGCAAAATACTTCGCGGAAGTGTCTTCTTTCGAAGAATTGAGAGAAACGCTCAACTACTCAAAAAGTCAAGCACTCCCAACATTGTTCCTCGGTGGAGGAAGCAATATTCTTTTCACCAAAGATTATGAGGGATTGGTAATTCAGTTAAATTTAAAGGGGATTTCCGAAGAGGTTTTGAACGAAGAAGAGGTGTTGGTTACGGCCAAAGCGGGCGAAAACTGGCACGAGTTTGTGCAATATTGTTTGGCGAAAAATTACGGCGGATTAGAGAATTTATCGCTGATTCCGGGAAATGTGGGGACTTCGCCGATGCAGAATATCGGTGCGTATGGCACTGAAATTAAGGACACTTTTGACTCCTGTCAGGTTTTGAATCTGGAAACTTTGGAGATGGAGGAATTCGATCGTGAAAAATGCAGGTTTGGTTATCGGGATTCTATATTCAAACAAGAAGGCAGAGGGAAATATGTAATTGTAGAAGTTACTTTTAAATTGACCATTAAAGATCATGTGATCAAGACTGAATATGGAGCCATCCAAAATGAATTGAAAAAAATGGGGGTTCAAAATCCCACGATTCAGGATGTTTCGAAAGCGGTGATCCATATTCGCCAAAGTAAACTGCCCGATCCTAAAGTAATTGGGAATGCAGGGAGTTTTTTTAAAAATCCCAGTATTCCTTTGAGCCAGTTTTTGGAAGTGCAGAAACAACACCCGGAAATCCCGCATTATCCAAATGGAGATTTGGTAAAGGTTCCGGCAGGTTGGCTCATCGAACAATGTGGTTGGAAGGGGAGACAGATTGGGAATGTGGCTTCGCATGAACTTCAGGCACTGGTCATTGTCAATAAAACCGGAAGTGCGACCGGGAAAGAGATTTTTGATTTTTCGGCGATGATTATTGATTCGGTGAAAGAAAAATTCGGAATTGAATTGGAAAGAGAGGTGAATATTATTTAGGGGAAGCGAGACTCCTAGTCTTTTACGCTGGAAAATCTAAATTGATTGGTGACAACTGGGTTTTTGCCCTTGATTTTCTTGCGCTTTCGGACGTCAGTTTTGCGACTTTTAGAAAACTTTTTTTCAAAAATGTTTGTCTATGCAAAATTTTCTAACTACTTTTGCACTCTCAAATATTTAGTAGTAATAAAGAACATCGGGATATGTCAAGAATTTGCCAAATAACAGGAAAGCGTGCAATGGTAGGAAACAATGTTTCTCACGCTAATAACAAGACGAAGCGTCGTTTTGAGATTAACCTATTGGAGAAGAAATTTTACCTTCCAGAGCAGGAAAAATCTGTAACTTTGAAAGTTTCTGCACACGGATTGAGGATCATCAATAGAATTGGGATTGAGGAAGCGTTGGAAAGAGCAACAAGAAACGGATTTATTAAATAAGAAGTCATGGCAAAAAAAGGAAATAGAGTTCAGGTGATCCTGGAGTGCACAGAGCACAAGGAATCCGGTATGGCAGGAATGTCCAGATACATCACTACAAAAAATAAGAAGAACACCACAGAGAGATTGGAGTTGAAAAAATTCAATCCGGTTTTGAAGAAATACACTGTTCACAAAGAAATCAAGTAATTTTTTAAAGTTATAAAAAATGGCAAAGAAAGTAGTAGCGTCCCTAAAGGACGGGTCTTCTAAAAAAATGACCAAAGTGATCAAAATGGTGAAGTCGCAAAAATCTGGGGCTTACGTTTTTGAAGAAAGAGTAATGAATGCAGACGAAGTGGATTCTTATTTGAAAAAATAATTTCAATTCGCTAACAGATATAAAACTATCCTTTTTTCGGATAGTTTTTTTTGTGGCATCTCTCATGCCCGTAAGTTTTTAGTTTTTTACCCATTTACCTTTTTATTACCTTTGGTGAGAATTTCGAGTGGTGGAAACCTAACTGACCTAAAACTTTCTGAAAATTTTTAACAACATCTAATTTATGTCCTGGTTCAAAAAAATATTTAACAAAGAAGAAAAAGAAACGCTTGACCAAGGTTTGGAAAAATCCAGCCAGGGTTTTTTCGAGAAAATTTCTAAAGCAGTAGTCGGTAAGTCCAAAGTGGATGAAGAGGTGCTGGATGATTTGGAAGAAATCTTAATTGCCTCTGATGTAGGAGCTTCCACGACGATTAAGATCATCGAAAGAATTGAGAACCGTGTTGCAAGGGACAAATTTGTGGGAACAGACGAGCTGGACAAAATCCTGCGGGAAGAAATTTCCGGCCTTCTTTTGGAAAATCCTCATGCAGGAACCGGAAATATAGACGAAAGCAAAAAACCATACGTCATTATGGTTGTCGGGGTAAATGGTGTTGGAAAAACCACCACGATCGGGAAACTGGCACACCAGTTTAAATCGGAGGGAAAATCAGTGGTCTTAGGTGCTGCGGATACGTTTCGAGCTGCTGCGGTGGATCAACTCGTGATCTGGAGCGAAAGGGTAGGCGTGCCGATCGTGAAACAGAATATGGGGAGCGATCCCGCTTCTGTGGCTTTTGACACGGTGCAAAGTGCGGTGGCAAATCATGCGGATGTGGTGATCATCGATACTGCAGGAAGATTGCACAATAAGGTGAACCTGATGAACGAGCTTACCAAAATAAAACGGGTGATGCAGAAAGTGATTGCAGACGCACCCCATGAAGTTCTTTTGGTTCTGGATGGAAGCACCGGACAAAACGCTTTCGAACAGGCGAAGCAGTTTACAGCGGCCACCGAAGTGAACGCTTTGGCGGTGACGAAATTAGACGGGACCGCAAAAGGTGGCGTGGTCATTGGGATTTCAGACCAGTTCCAGATTCCGGTTAAATATATCGGTGTTGGCGAAAAAATGACCGATCTGCAACTTTTCAATGGAGCCGAATTTGTGGATTCATTTTTCAGGAAAAGAAATTAATTGCTTGAACATTAAATATTTAATTGTACTTTTACAATAATGAAAGTTTGCGATCCGCGGGAAAAATAGTGGCTGGGTAAGCAAAGAAGTCCCGTTTTGGTCTTATGTTTGATGAAAATATTAGAGAGAAAACCAATTCACTAAATATTAACATTAAAATTTAAAACTATGTGGGACATTATTGTATGGGTTGTTTTCGGAGTTATTGCCGGAGCAATCGCTAAATGGATTATGCCGGGTACACAAGGCGGCGGATTTCTAATCACCGCAATCCTGGGAATTATCGGTGCGATGATTGGCGGTTTTATTGGAAATGCCCTTTTTGGTAAGGGAGTGTCTAACCAAATCTTCAGTTTTTATTCTATGGGTATGGCCGTTGTGGGAGCATTGATTGTTCTTTGGATCTACGGAAAGGCAACCGCCAAACGTGACTAATTAAAAATTTTAACAAATAAATAATCCCGGCTGGTTTGCAGTCGGGATTATTTTTGCTTTTAAAGTAGTTGATCTGGTCAGAATTTCACTTGGTAAGGCATTTCCATCATCACTCCATTTTGCATTTTCGGATCGGTAAGTTGCTCGAAAATTTTGTAATTCTCGGCGCCTATCTTATTTTTGATCAGTTTTGTGGAGAGGTCTTCGCCTTCCATATTTTTGAATAATTGTTCGAAAGCACTTATTTTTTTAGGATAGGTGGAAACATTAAAATCTTTTAGGTTTGCTTTTTGCGCTGCAAAACTGATGGCATCATTTAAGCTTCCAAGCTCGTCAACCAAACCGAGCTGTTTCGCACGAGCTCCGCTCCAAACTCTTCCACCGCCGATTTCGTCAATTTGTTCGAAGGATTTTTTGCGGTTTTTGGTCACGAAGTACACGAATCTTTTGTAGGTTTCTTCTACGCTTTTGGTCATGATATTCACGGTTCCGGGAGACAATCCGTTCAGCAGTGAAACCATGGTGGAATTGGCGTTGGTGGAAACTTCATCTGCACGGATTCCATTTCTTGCCGCAAGTTCTTTTACATGGGCAAAAACACCGAAAACACCAATCGAACCGGTTATCGTATTGGGCTGCGAGTAGATTTTGTCGGCACCCATTGCGACATAATAACCACCTGATGCCGCATAGTCCCCGAAAGAAATAATCAGGGGCTTTTTCTTTTTCAGCTGCTCGAGTTCGAAGAGTATTTCATCGGAAGCGTTTGCGCTCCCTCCCGGAGAATTTATCCGGAAAACCACTGCTTTCACTTTATCATTTTCTGCAAGTTTTTTGATGTCTCTCACAAATTTTTCCGAATATACGTCTTCGTATCCATCGCCATTATAAATTGTACCGGACGCATACAAGACCGCGACTTGATTGTCTTTTTTGGTCTGGTCTTCTTGGTAGGAATCGATGTATTTAGAGAATGATATTTTCTGGAGTTTGTCGTGATCTGCCAATTTTAATTTGGATTTGATCATTTGGTCGTACTCCGTTTTCTGGATCAGTTTGTCGACCAGTTTATTTTTCAGGCTCAGTTCGGGGATTATGCCATAAAGGCTGTCCACAACGACTTTAAATTGTGCAGAATCAATTTTTCTAGACCGGTATATTTTCGCGGAAGTCTTTCCCCAGATGTCATTCAGCAAAGTAGAAAGTTGCTCCCTGTTCTCCGGGGAGATGTCGTTTCTCAGAAAAGGTTCCACCGCGGCCTTAAATTTTCCGTGGCGAATGACCTGGATGCCGATGCCATATTTGTCTGCAAAATTCTTGAAAAAAGGAACTTCTGCGGACATTCCGCGCAGCTCTATACCTCCGGAAGGATTCAGGAAATATTGATCGGCCACAGAACCCAGATAATAGGCTCCCTGTGAAACGACATTTCCATAGGCATATACAAATTTCCCACTTTTCTTAAAGTCTTCCAAAGCACTGCGCACATCGTCAAGCTGGGTCATCCCTGCTTTGATTCCATCGGTTTCTATACTTATTCCCTTGATTTTGTCGTCGGTTTTCGCTTTCTTTATCGCATCCAGCATATCGTAAATCAGCACTTTGTCTTCCTGTTTTTGATTAAGGGAAAACATCCCATCCTTGTCTTCGGTAGGACTGTCGATAATGTTTGTCTTAAAGTCCAAAGTAAGGACAGAATTTTTCCTGACGGAGGATTTGCTGCTTCCGCTAATTGCCCCGGAGACCATCATAAAAGCAATAAAAACGAAAAAAAGAGCAATTACAACCATAATTGCCACTATATTTGCCAATACGTATTTGAGAAAATTCTTCATAATTTTAATTGGTTTTTAAAGAATATGTCGCAACAATTGGTAACTTTGTTACTGGGAAGCAACCTGGGTGATCGAAAAAAAAATTTGCGGACTGCAATGCTGTTCATTGAGAAGGAAATCGGGCCAATTGAGCAAAGAACCGAATACCTTAATACTGAACCAGTTGAATTTGTTAGTAACAATATTTTTTGTAATATTGCATTACGTATAAAAACACATTTGTCGCCCGTCGAGCTCTTGAATCTTCTAAAAAATATTGAACATTTGATGGGAAGGGAAGAGGACACGTTAATTTCTAAAGAATACTCAGACCGGGTGATTGATATAGATATTGTTCTTTTTGGTAACCTCCATTTTTATTCAGAGAGATTGCAGATTCCGCATGTGAGGCATTTTTATGAACGTGAGTTTTCGAGAAAGTTGTTAGATGAATTGACAAAACACTAAAAACAATAATATGAAATTAAATTTATTAATAGCTCTAGTTCTGCCCATTACTTTCCTTGCGCAAAGTAATAGGAACGCTGCTAATAACTCGGATTATCCGAATGCCTATACCTCCGGTTCTGCAAAGGTTCAGCCCTTCAATAATTCATCCAAATTGTTTCGGGACTGGGCGGTTTCACTTGGTGTCGGAGGAGCTTTCTTACAATCCGCCGATGTAAATTCTTTTTACGATGGCAAAGTCAATTACGGATGGAATGGCTACATCAGTTTGGACAAGCAAATCACCCATGCTTTTGGGATGAGTTTGCAGTACCAAATGGGAAAAACCAATCAAAAGGCACTTCTTCCTGGTGAAGCAGGAGTGAAAGCCGGTGTGGCTACTGCGTGGACCAAATATCACCAGGTTTCTTTACTTGGCGATATTAATTTTTCAAATCTTCTTAGAAGAGTAGATAATCATTCTCCTTACAGATGGGCATTCCATGGATATGCGGGTATTGGCTTTCAGGGTTTTAATACCTTATTGCTGGATAATGACATGTCCAGATGGAATGATAACCCCAAAAGAATTCCCATTGAAATTGACCAGAAGTTTGGACTCGACAGTTTTTTCTATCAGATGGGAACAGGTCTGAAATACAACGCATCTAAATTAATCGACGTTGAAGCTCGCGCCATGTATATCATTACAGGTGATGATTCCTTTGATGGAGGCGGTCATGGCTCCAATGCAATACCAAGATATAATCAACTGACTTCAGGTCATTCTGATAATTTTTTCACGGTAAATTTAGGGCTTACCTTTAAATTAGGGAAACAGGAAACCCATTTAACATGGTGGGATCCATTGCAAAGTGCAAACAGCAGGGTCAAATTGCTTGAAGATACCGAAGCAGAATTTGTGGTTTGTGAAAAAGGTGATCAGGATAATGACGGGGTTTGTGATGATTGGGACAGACAGCTAGACACGCCTAATGGAGCGAGAGTTGATGGTGCAGGAGTTGCATTAGACATGGATCTGGATGGCGTAATTGACCTCTATGATAAATGTGTGACTGTTCCTGGTCCTGTTGAGAATAATGGCTGCCCGGTTACATCGACAAATGCAGCTGCCACTTCTGGTCAGTCCGCCATTGACGAAATCAACAAATATTTGGAAGGAATCCAGTTTGAGTTGAATAGTGACAAAATTAGAAGCAAGTCATTCTCTAATTTGGATCAAGCTGCAGAAGTTATTAAAAGATTAAACAGCAGTGATAGATTCATGGTAATTGGAGCTACCGATGCAAGAGGTTCTGCCGAGATCAATCAGAGACTCTCTCAGCGAAGAGCCGATGCGGTGGTTAAATATCTCGAATCAAAAGGAGTAAGCCCATCAGTCTTATCTGCTGAAGGTCGCGGTAAGGCGGATCTCAAGTATCCGGAATGTGATCCGGCTACAAAATGTCCGGAGTGGAAAAATGAAGCGAATAGGAGAGTTTATATCATCCAAAAATAAAAACCCCATCATTAATTAACAAAAAAAAACATAAATAATATGAAACTAGATTTAAAAATTATAGCATTGGCATTGGTCATTCCTGTTGCCACTTTTGCACAAGATTCTGTTTCAGTTCCTTCTGCCATGTATCCGAATGCCTATACTTCGGGTTCAGCAAATGTGTCCCCATTTACCCAAGAATCAAAGAGATTCAACGATTGGGCAATTTCTGCAGGGGCAGGAGTTCCATTGATGCAATCCTCTGACCTTACTTCGATTAAAGGATTTGGAGCAGGTAAAAACTTATTTGGGTGGTCTGCTTATCTAAGTGTAGATAAAGCCATTACCCATGCTTTTGGTTTGAAACTTCAATACGATAAAGGGGAAAGCAGACAAGGTTTTGTGAATACGAAAGACCATGTTGCTACCACAGAGGGTGCAGGTGCAAGAACGCAATACGATGCGATCTCCCTTTTGGGAGATATCAATTTCTCTAATCTACTGAGAAGAGTTGATAACCATTCCCCTTTCAGATGGGCGTTACATGGTTATGCCGGTGTGGGTTCACTAGCCTACAGAGCTTACAGGCAAGATCCAGGCCCTGTTTATAACCAGGCCCTGATCACAGAGGTCAAACCATTTAAACTTGGAAGTCTATTTGCACAAGCCGGTGCAGGGGTGAAATACCGTGCAACCAAATCATTAGATATTGAGACCAGAATGATGTATCTTGTCTCTGGCGATGATAACTTTGACGGAGCCGGTGGAGCTTCTTATAATGGTAAGGTTAATGACAATCCCTCAGATAATTTAATTAATATTACCTTGGGAGCAACATTAAACTTAGGTAAGCACGAGTCGCATCTGTTTTGGCATGACCCATTGCAAGAGATCTATTATAAATTAGATGTGCTAGCCGATAAAAATGTGGATGTGGAAGTGTGCAAAAAGGGAGATGCCGATAATGATGGCGTTTGCGATGATTGGGACAGACAACTCGATACACCTGCAGGAGCAAGAGTTGATGGAGCCGGTGTTGCTCTGGATACCGACTTGGACGGGGTGATAGACCTTTATGACAAATGTGTAACTGTTCCGGGTCCGGTTGAAAATAACGGATGTCCTTACTCCAATGCCAATTCCGGAACTACTTCAACCATTACCGACAATACCTCAGTGCTGGAAGGAATTGAATTCGATTTGAATTCAGACAAAATTCTTCCATCCAATACACCGATCCTGAATAATGCTGTAAATTATATCAATTCCAGTACGGGTGCTTACCGCGTAATTGGCGCTACAGACACGAGGGCTTCAGAAGCCTACAACCAAAAGCTTTCAGAAAGAAGAGCAAACAGTGTGAAAAACTATTTGATCCAAAATGGAGTAAACTCCAATAAGTTGGAGGCTATTGGTCATGGTAAAAAAGATCTGAAATATCCGGAATGTAACCCCGCAACCAAATGCCCTGAATGGAAAAACAGAGCAAACCGTAGAGTTTATTTCGAGGCCAAATAATTTTTCAGGCAAAATAAATCCAAAAGTCACGCTTGCCGTGGCTTTTTTTTGTGTCTGGAAATTTCTTTTCCTATTTTTACCTGATGATTTCCACCGAAGAATTTGCCCATTTGAAATATGATACCCTGAAACATTTTTGGGGCTATGATTCTTTTAGGGATCTGCAGGAACAAATCATAGATTCCGTGATTTTGCGGAAAGATGCACTCGCACTACTTCCCACAGGTGGTGGAAAATCTCTTTGCTACCAATTGCCGGCGCTAATTCAGGAAGGAACCTGCCTCGTTATTTCACCGCTTTTGGCTCTGATGAAAGATCAGGTGGCACAACTCAAAATGCGGGGAATAGAAGCAGAATATCTCTCTTCCGAATTGGATGAATTTGATGCGGAAATCATTTTCAACCGTTGCAAAGACGGTATAACCAAATTACTTTACGTGTCGCCCGAAAGGCTTAACAACCGCTTTTTTCTGGAAAATATCGAAGAGATCCAACTCTCATTCATCGCGGTAGATGAGGCGCACTGTATTTCGGAGTGGGGACAGGATTTCCGCCCGAGTTACCAAAAAATCAAAATTTTCAGAGAGCGATTCAAAGATATCCAGTGTCTTGCATTGACCGCGACGGCTACACCGAAAGTCCTGCAGGAAATTAAAGAAAAACTCAATCTCAAAAATCCCGGTGTCTTCCGGAAAAGTTTTGAAAGATCAAATATCCATATCATCTCCGAGAACATCTCCGATAAATATGAAAGGGTTTTGCAACTGATGAAATACAACCGCACATCGGGAATTATCTATGTCCGGACCAGGAAAGATGCGGAGGAGCTCACCAAATTCCTCCACCGGAACCAAATTCAAAACGTGGATTATTTCCATGCCGGCTTAGAACGTCAAGAAAAAAACGCTAGACAAAACAACTGGTTGCAGAGAAACGACCACGTACTGATTTCTACCAATGCATTCGGAATGGGGATTGACAAAGAAAATGTTCGTTTGATTGTTCATTTCTCGCCACCGCAATCAGTAGAAAACTATTACCAGGAAATCGGAAGAGCCGGTCGTGACGGAGAGGAATCTTATGCCTTCCTTTTTTGGAATGACCAGGAACTGATGAATTTTGATGAGCAGCTCAAAAATCAAATTCCTTCAAAATACGAGTTTCAAAAAATCATCTCCTTTATATATTCCAATTTTCAAATTGCAGATCATGAGCTTCCTGAAAAGCCTTTTCAGCTGAACCTTCAGCATATCCGGAATTTCACCAAATCCTCTTTGGGTAAAATCCGGAATGTGCTCAATTTTATGCATCAACAAGAACTGATTTTTTATAATAACAACAAATCACTTTCTTCCCTTGAGTTAAAAGTCAGGGCGGAAGACTTAGATCTGCTTTCCAAAAATGATGGCTATTTTGCAGAGTTGCTCTTTCGAAATTTGCCGGGACTGACCTCGCATAAGGTCATGTTCAGCGAATTGAGTTTGAGCAGGAAAATAGGAACCGATCCTTTTTTACTAAAGGAAAAAATAAAGGAATTCCAAAATAAGGATTATCTGGAATATTTGGATGGAGCATTATCCAGCATAAAGTTCCTGCAAAACCGGGATGAGCGATCGATCAATGGGAAATATTGGAATCTTTTTCACCAAATCCAAAAAAATAAGCTCAGAAAATGGGAGGAATTGAAGTTCTTCACTACCAATCCGGACCACTGCAAAATGAGGATGATCCTTTCCTATTTCGGGGAGAAAAATCCTAAGAATTGCGGGAAATGCTCGTATTGTGAAAAACAGAAAGAAAGTATTTTTGGGAGAAATGTTTCCGTTGAAATCTTAAAAGCACTAGAGCAAAAGCCTTCCAATGTGGATGAGCTTACCATTAAACTAAATTATTTCGAAAGAGAAAGTATTCTGGAGAATCTGATTTACCTTCTGGATGCCGGAAAGGTGAAAATGTTGGATTTTAGAACCTATACTTTGGCGTAAATAATCAGCATTAAGTAATTTATTTAAATGAAATCTTTAAAAGTCATTTTTTTCGGGACTCCCGAGTTTGCAAAAACATCGCTTCAGGCGATTTATGAATCGCATCATCAAGTAGTTGCTGTGGTCACCGTAGCCGATAAAGCGAGTGGTCGCGGACAAAAAATTCACGAATCCCCTGTCAAAGTTTTTGCCGTGGAAAACCAAATTCCCGTTTTGCAACCAGAGAAATTGAGAAATCCCGAGTTTCTGGAGCAGATTCGGAATTTGGAGGCAGATGTTTTTGTGGTAGTCGCTTTTAGAATGATGCCTAAAGTGCTTTTTGAAATGCCGAAATTGGGAACGTTCAATCTTCACGCATCCTTGTTGCCGGATTACCGGGGAGCTGCACCCATCAATTATGCGGTGATTAATGGGGAGGCCAAAACGGGCGCAACCACTTTCTTCATCAATGAAAAAATCGATGAGGGAAATATTCTACTTCAAGAAGAAATTGAAATTTTCGCTCATGAAAACTCCGGCGATGTTCATGACCGCCTGATGGAAATGGGGGCAAAACTCGTGGTGAAAACCTTGGATGGAATTGCTGAAAACTCCATTCGGGAGAAACCTCAGCCAATAATGGAACATCCAAAAAACGCTTTCAAAATATTCAAAGAAGATACTAAAATCAACTGGCATCAAAATTCCGAAAACATCCACAATTTTATCCGCGGAATGGCACCTTATCCATGTTCTTTCACAATTTTGAAAATTGGAAATGATGAAAAATCGCTGAAGATTTTTAGCGGAAATTTTGAAAAATCAAATCATGGCAAAACTCCGGGAACTTTAGAAATCAATAAAAATCAGTTCAAGATTTTTACCACCGATGGATTTTATTTTCCGTTGGAAGTTCAGCTGGAAGGAAAGAAAAGGATGAATATAAAAGATTTCCTAAACGGTTTCCGCGATTTTGATCATATTTCTATCGCTTAAAATCATCTGGTCAATCGCGGTTTTTCACCAGAATCCAGCCTTGGTAAGTGACAGGTGAATTGGTATCTGGTTCGATCCAGCTTAAAATATACCAATAAGTTCCGGTGGAAACGGCTCTTCCGTTCATTTTACCATCCCAGATGAATTGGTTTGCTTCCGAGGAAAAGACCTGGCTTCCAAATCGGTTGAAAATTTGAATTTTCACGTCTTTTTTTAAACTTAAATCTGAATAATCCAGCACATCATTGATTCCATCTGCATTTGGTGTGATCACGTTGATGAGGTTGATGACCAGAAACTCCTTCGCCACACTGTCGCAGTTTTGCGAATCTTTCACGTAAACAAAATGTTTCCCCCGCGGAACATTGTAGAAAACGTTGGAGGTTTGAAAGTTGATATTGTCTAAAGAATAGGAATACGGCGGAACTCCTCCAACCACGTAAACCGTGGCGGTGCTTCCCGAAACATCAACATGGGTAATTTGGGGAAGTTCGGCTGCGGTAACTTTTACATTTTGCCGATTAACGCAACCATTGAAATATAGATCTACCCAATAATCGCCAACTCCCACATTACTGATACTTGAGGCATTGGTTCCGCTGACTCCGGTGCTCCAACTGTAGAAATCAAAACCTGTTCCTGCATCAAGTGTTGTGGTGGAGTTCGGGCAAATCGGTTTATCTAGCAGCGTTAATGATGTTTTTGGTTTTTTGATGTTGACAGTTATTTCTGCCACATTTGGACAATCCGTTCCTTCAAATCTAATTCCAAAAGTTTTGGTAGCGCTTAAAGTTTGGTTTGCAGGAATGGAAGTTCCTGCTGCGCCTGCTTTTGCTTCCGCCAATGAATTGTAGAAAGTGATGCTTAATGTGGAATCCGTTGTAAACTCGGTTTTGTAATTATTTAAATCAATGGAAACGCCCTGAAAATTGTCGTCGCAAATTGGAGGAGTGGAATAACTTGGTTTCAGCAATGGGATCTTATTTCCCAATTTTAAGGTGAAATCCCCAATTACCGTCGGACATCCATAAGTGGTTTCCACAAAGAGATAGACCTTGGTTGTTGCCGTCAAAAGCCATCCATCCGCAAGTGGAGTTCCGGTTCCCGACGCATTGAGATAATATTTTGGGATAAATGCGCTGTTAAAATTCGAAATCAGTTGAGGGGATAGCTGAGAAAAATTAACCGGCACGCTTCCCGTCAATTGATTGTCACAAAGCGTAAAAACCTTATTGGGAACGATGACCGGTTTCTGAGAGATTTCCACTTTAATGGAACCTTTCAGTGCACAACCTCCCAAATCGATTTCAACCTGATAAGTTCCGGCGCTTGCAGCAACTCCCAAAACGTTCAGTTTGGCGCTGGTTGCTCCGGGAATCAGAACACCATTCTTGAACCATTGGTAAGAAGTGGCACCCGCGGTGGTCGCATCCAGCGTTTTTGTGGTTCCTTCACAAATCGGATTATTCGTGGAGACCAGCAGATCCGGTCCCAAATCCTTTTTTCCTACGAAGCTTCCCGCTTTCAGAAATACTGCGGAATCGTGACTGGTGTTGATGTTATCGGCTATAACTAATTTGATGTGGTATGTTTTCCCCGGGATTACATCTGCTTTTGCGGTGAGCACTTTGGTTTGTCCGTCGAAAATGGTTGGAGACATATTTGGCGGCACCATTGGCGGCAAATTGTACTGGCCAAAATATTCCGCATTGCTTGGCGAACAGTAGGTATTATCGCGAACAGTTCGTGATGAAACGGGATCCAGATTTCCGGTGGCTTGATTTAAGACGGTTGCAATATTTTTGTAGGTAGAAGTTCCGGCTTCCTTAATCAAAAATGCAAATGCATCCGAATAGTTACAGCCGCTTTTCTGGTATTCCTCTGAAAGAAACATGTATTCAAAGCTGATACCTGTAGAATTTAAGGATACAAAATCAAACTCTAGTGAAGTGGCGTTCCAGGAGGGTTTGGCAAAAGGAACTGCGACCTCCAAATCCTGATCGCCTAACCAGGAACTATTTCCATCCGAGAGCACTCCACTATTTGGCCCGGCGGAATTATAGGCGCCACCTGTACTCAAAATCACCCCTTCATCAATATCAAATGGCAAAGTCCCTTTTTTGAAATAGCCATAACTGAACGGATTGGTCCCGTAATCTTGCCAACCGCTCACCGTGACATTAGAAACCGAAATGCAGCCCGCGTTTTGCGGTCCAATCAGTACATTTCGAACCAAATCATCGGCAGTTTTTGAACTGACTGTAATATATTGCTGAGCTTTTCCAGAAAAAATGGAAAGGAAAACGACGAGGATCGAAGTGAGCCGAAAATTTAATTTTGCGTACATGCTTTTTTTGCGGACTGCAAATTTACTTCAAAAAGTAGAGACAAAAAAAATCTCTCCTACTAATTAGAAGAGATTTTAATCATATTTTAAAGTGGCTTAAGCCAGACTTGTTCTCACAAATCCTACTACTTTCAAGTCACTGTTTATTGATTTCACATAGTCCGCTACAGAAATGTTGTGGTCTTTGATGAATTGTTGGTGAACCAAAGTGTTGTCCTTATAGAATCTCTGCATTTTTCCTTTCAAGATGTTCTCGATGATATTTGCAGGTTTTCCTTCTTTGGTCAACAATTCTCTTTCGATATCCAGTTCTCTGTCGATGGTTTCTTGTGAAACCTGTGTTTCGTCCAGTGCAATTGGGTTCATTGCGGCAATCTGCATTGCTACAGCGTGTGCGGCATCGGCAGCTCCTTCCACATTTGCAGATAAAGAAGCGATTGCGGCGATCTTGTTTCCAGCGTGGATGTAGGCTCCCAAGAAAGGTCCTTCGATTCTTTCGAAAGTTCCGATCTCAATTTTCTCACCGATTACTCCGGTTTGCTCGATCAATTTGTCTGCAACAGTCATTCCGTGGAAATCAGAAGCAAGGAATTCGTCTTTTGATGCATACATCATGGCTTGCTCTGCAAGTTCGTGTGCCAATTCCACAAAAGCATCGTTTTTCGCCACGAAATCAGTTTCACAATTCAGAGCGATGATTCCACCAAGGGTTCTGTCTTCGTTCACTTTCGCGATTACTGCACCTTCGTGAGATTCTCTGTCCGCTCTGTTTGCAGCAACTTTTTGACCTTTTTTTCTAAGGATTTCAATTGCTTTGTCGAAGTCTCCTTCAGCTTCAACCAATGCTTTTTTGCAGTCCATCATTCCTGCTCCGGTAATGTTTCTTAATTTAGCTACATCTGCAGCAACCACTGTATACATATTGTTCTTTTTTTATTAAAAAAATTGTTTATTTTAGTCTCGAAATTCGAGTTGCAAAGATAATAAAATTCATGCAAACTAAAAAGAAGAAATCTGCGTTATTATTAAAATTTAAAATCCTAAAAATCATTCCTTTAATGAAGAAAATCGTTTATCTATTGCTGTTTTTTATGTATTCTTTAGGGTATTCCCAATCGAAATATACCGAAGCGCAGGTTGAAAAAACCACCGATCCGCAAGTAATTGCCAATTTCATTAAATACAATCCGGATCATCCGAAAACTCCCGCATTTAAGCAGAAACTTTTCGCAATCATAAATAATGACAAAACTCCAGCGCAGGCTTCCAAAGTGGCAAAGCCTACTGTGGCACCGCTTAATACGAAAAAATTGGAAAATGTAGTGAACCGTGATGTGGCGAAAACCGGCGAGGTAAACGCAAAACACAAAAAAACAGCGGAATTGCTAAACCACCTTTTCAATTCCGATCCAAACGGGAAAACCGCTTATGTTTCCATTACCAACAAATCCAGCTGCAACCTGATCGTGAAAATCAGCGGAAAACAATTCTATAACCTGGATGTTCCCGCCAATAATCAGAACTATATCCTTATTGATAAAGGAAATTATACCATTACCACGATGGTTTGTGATGCAAAATATAGTTCGGTGAAGAATATTAATAAAGATATCGTCATCACGCTGAATGCTCCGAAATAGGAGGAACAATGCGTGATCCGTAAGGAGTAATACCCGGATCCAGCTAATCTGCTCTTTTGAACACATGGAAATCTTTGGTAAGTTCCAGGTATTCTTCACTATAAACTCTCGGAAATTTTTCAATGATAAAGTCTGTTTCAATCACTTCGGTTGGAACAAGAGCAAATTCCAGGATCACCCTTTTCGGTGGCGCATCCTTTATTCCTGAAATGTTTATTTTACGCTGAAGAAAGAGTTTGTTTTCATGACAAACCTTCTGAAAAAACAGCGACTCTTGAAAAGGGATAATGACGCTCAGAATTCCCTCCCTAGAAAGTAATTTTTTCGATTTTTCAATTAAATCCGTGAAATCAAGCGTTTTCTTTTGTCTCGCCAAAACATCTTTGGTAGAATCGTTTTCTTCAAAATAAGGCGGATTGGAAACAATCAGGTCAAATTGCTGTCCGGTTTCCCATTCCTTGAAATCATCTTGTAGAACTTTGAGTCGCTCAGAAAAAGGACTGTTTCTGAAATTCCCTTCCGCAAGTTTTGTGGCATTTTCATCGATATCGATCGCCAGAATTTGGGCAGTTGGATTTCTTTGGGCAATCATCAAAGAAATCAGTCCGGTTCCTGTCCCTACTTCCAAAACGGAATTTGCATTTTCCACAGAACAAAGTGCGCCCAGCAAAACGCCGTCTGTTCCCACCCGGAAAACGTATTTGTTTTGGTTTACGGTAAATTTTTGGAAACGAAATGGTTTCATTGAACGCTATTTGGCAGGGAAATCGTGAATGTGGATCCTTTTCCCACTTCGGAATTTACGGTGATCACGCCTTTGTAATCTTCTACCATTTTCCTCACCATCGTCAAACCCAGTCCGGTTCCACTGGATTTGGAGGTGAAATTAGGCTCAAAAATTCGGTCGTACATGTCTTCCGGAATTCCTTTTCCTTTGTCCTGCACGGTGATGAAAATCCTTTTCTGCCTTTGTTCCACATCCACATTGATGATGTTTTCCCGATGGTCATCTTTTGCCTGACTTGCGTTTGCGACAAGGTTTGTGATGATTCTGGAAAGGTATATTTTGTCCATTTCCACCAAGATTGATTCTTTGTTCGTGTGAAAATAGACTTTTTCATCGCTAAAAATATTCAGATTTTTCTTGATTTCTTGGTTGATGTCGAAGACCTCGTTGTGTTTCTGAGGCAGCTGCGCGAACTGTGAAAATGCGTTTGCCACGGTGGCCACCAAGTCAATTTGGTCCACGATGGTTTTGCTAAGGCTTTTTACTTTTTCCTGGATGTGGGGATCGGTGGGATCGAATTTTCTTTCGAAGTTTTGAATGGTGAGCTTCATCGGAGTGAGCGGATTTTTCACTTCGTGTGCGACCTGCTTCGCCATTTCGCGCCAAGCTTCTTCTTTTTCCTTGAAACTCAGTCGCTCTTTTTGTTCCTTGATTTGCAGAATCAGTTTGTTATAAGCTTTTACCAGCTGGTTCAGCTCGTCATTTTGATAATATCTGATCGGTTGCGGATCATCTTCCAGAAGATTTACCCGGTTCAGCATTTCAGAAAATTTGGTGATGGCGTTGGTCAAATTGTTAGAAATAATCCAGCTGAGCCAAATTGCAAAAGCCACGATGAAGAGATTCACTAAAATGATATAGTTCAAATATTTGTTGAACATTACGGAGTAAGCTCCTTCATTATGATAATAGGGGAAATAGACAATCGCGATAGGTTCCAGCATATTGTTTTTTAGGATCATGTAGGATGATGTTACATTGGCCTCGGTTTTGGTGTCATAATGCTGAATATCTAGGCGTTTGTCATTTTTCAAGACCATATTCACGATGCCCAGGTTGATCTTTTTTTGCTGGATCAGGTTGATATCTTTGTTTGATAGCAGAAATTTGCCGTTCAGGTCATAAATAATGATGTCCTGATTATTGATATCCGCAATTTCGAAAATGTCATTAGACAGGATCTTCGGCAAATCATTGGTCTCAACAGAAGTGTGGGAAACTGCGTAATCCAGTGCCGACATCAGCGATTCTGCTTTCTTCTGCAAATCTGTCCTGCTTTGTACCGTCGCGTTATTTTTAATGATAAAGTAGGAAAGAAATGAAGATCCCGCGATGCTCATCACGCAAATCAACAGAAATCCCCAGAAAACCTTGTTCCTTAAACTGTATCCTTTGTATTTAGTGAACGGCATTTATTTTCATAAGTTTAGATACGTATTTTCCAATAATGTCGAATTCCAGATTCACCGTGTCACCGATTTTAAGGGTTTTCATATTGGTAAATTCCCAGGTGTAAGGAATGATTGCCACGGAAAAACTTCCCGAGCCGCTTTCGGCAACAGTCAGCGAAATTCCATTTACCGTAATCGAACCTTGCGGAACAGTCACCAATTCATCTGTTTCGTCATATTTGATGGTGATGAAAAAACTACCGTCCAAATTTTTAATGCTTTCTACAGTTCCCGTTTTATCCACGTGTCCCTGCACCATGTGACCATCTAGTCTTCCATCAAATTTCAAACATCGTTCCAAATTCACTTCGGTTCCCAATTCCCATTTGCCAAGATTGGTTTTTTCTAGAGTTTCGTTGATGGCGGTGACTTTGTATTGGTCGCCGGAAATCTCCACCACAGTCAGGCAGCATCCATTGTGTGCCAGACTTTGGTCAATTTTCAGTTCGTGGGTAAAACCACAAGACAAAATGAAATCAATATTGGATTCATTTCGAACAATTTTTTCTACAATCCCTGTAGATTCTATAATTCCTGTAAACATATTTTTCAAAAGTCAAATAAAAAGTTAGAAAGACCAAATTTTAAAAGAGGGGGTGAAGAACAAAATAAAGAACGTTTCACAGATTGGTTTGATGAATCACCACATCACCACATCATCAAATCGCCACATCAACCAATCATCACATCATCAAATCGCCACATCATCAAATTCCTTCATTTCCTGATCCCCTAATCCCTTAAATTTTTCTACATTTGTAAAATTCAATTAATTATCAAATATACGATAATGAGCGCAAAGCAACATAAAATAAAAGTCGGAATTTCAGTGGGTGATTTCAATGGTATTGGCCCTGAAATCATTATGAAGACTTTAAAGGAAAAATCCATTACAGATTTTTTCACCCCCGTGATTTTTGGTTCAGGGAAATTGTTTACCTACCAAAAAAACATTTTCAAATTTCAGCAGACTTTTAATTATATCACAGAACCGTCTTTGGCGCAAGCCGATAAAATCAATATGGTGAATCTGTGGAAAGAAAATGTGAATGTAGATTTGGGAAAACCAACGGAGGAATCTACCAAAATGGCGATCGACTCCCTGGAAGCTGCAACAGACGCTTTGATGAAAGGTGAAGTGGATGTGTTGGTCACTGCGCCCATTAATAAAGAGGAAATGATGAAGCAGGGTTTCAAACATGCTGGTCACACTGGATTTCTGGAAGAAAAATTCGGAAAAAAAGGGTTGATGTTTTTGGTGACTGATGATTTGAAAGTGGCTGTTTCTACGCACCATATCCCGGTTTCTCAAATTGCAGATGCTATTTCTAAAGAAAAAATCAAGAAGCAGATCAAATTACTGAATCAAACATTGATAGAAGATTTTTGCATTCAAAGGCCAAAAATAGCGGTACTAGGATTGAATCCTCATGCAGGTGACGGCGGTGCAATAGGAAAAGAAGAAATTGAAATCATTGAACCCGCCATTCGTGAATTGTTTGAAAACGGAATTTTGGCTTTCGGACCATTTCCTGCCGACAGTTTTTTCCAACCAGAAAAATACAGAAAATACGACGCGGTTTTGGCGATGTACCATGATCAGGGTTTGGCACCGTTCAAAACTTTGGCGTATGAAGAAGGGGTGAATTACACGGCGGGACTTCCTTTCATCAGGACTTCTCCGGATCACGGTGTTGCTTATGATATCGCCGGACAGGGAATTGCAGACGAACACAGTTTCTCCGAAGCGATTTTTGCGGCAATTAAAATCTATAAAAACCGCTCAGAATATAGGGATTTAATGGAAAACCGCATGAAACCTAGAAAATCGGTTGCCGGAAACGGAGTGGATGAGGATTTGCCGGAGGAAGAGAATAGTTGACGCCATTCATCGGGCAAAGATTCATAATATTGTTTAATAATATATTTGGAGTTTCAAAAAAAATGCATATTTTTGCACACTCATTTTATGGACAAGTTTAGAAACTACGAGGTAGTGTTTTCGGGACTGAAAAACGGGAAACACGAGTTCAGATTTGAGATAGACAAAGCGTTCTTTCAACTTTTCGATACTGAACAGGAATTTACAGAACCCAAAATTATTGCGGATGTTTTGATGGATAAACATACCACATTTTTGGAATTTTGGATTAAAACATATGGTACAGTGAACTTGGTTTGTGATATTTCAAATGAAAATTTCGAGTATCCTATTGAAAACGAAATCAAGGTGCTGGTAAATTTCGGGGAAGAATTTGATGACAGCGAAGAAGATGTGATCACCATTCCAACTTCAGACCATGCGTTCAACGTGGCGCAGCTGATTTACGAAGATGTGATGTTGAGCATTCCCATGAAGAAAATTTCGCCCAATCTTTCAGATCAAGACCTTGAAATCCTGGAAAGGTTCAGTGCAGCTGAGGAAAAAGAAGAAGAACCCGAAGGCGATCCGAGATGGGATGCTTTGAAGAAATTAAAAGACAAAAATTAACATAATTTAAAATGATGAGATTGAGCAATCAAATACTCATCGCTCCTGTCCGCAGACAGGCAGGTATAAAATTAAAAATAGAAGAAAATGGCACATCCAAAGAGAAGACAATCGTCAACAAGAAGAGATAAGAGAAGAACCCACTACAAAGCAGAGGTTCCTCAATTGGCAAAAGATGCTACTTCAGGTGAAATGCACCTTTATCACAGAGCACACTGGAGCGAAGGAAAACTTTACTACAGAGGAAAAGTAGTGATGGAAAAAGCAGTAGAATCTACAGAAGAGAACTAATCGCTAAACCGCGAAAAATCTCAATTTTCATACAAAAACCACTCGATTTTTTCAATTTCGGGTGGTTTTTTGTTGTTTTTGTTGATTTTTAGTATATTTGGCCTATAAAATAAACACCCAAAATAATGGACATTAAAGACATCCAAAATCTCATCAAATTTGTGTCTAAGGCAGAGGTTTCTGAAGTAAAATACAAAACAAAAGATTTTGAAATCACCATCAAAACTCCACTCGCAGCTAGTGAAGTAAATTACATGCAACAACCACAGATGTTTCATGCTGCTCCGCAAATGGCGCCAGTTGCTGCCCCGGTTGCCGCAACTGCTGCACCTGCTGCGGCGGAATCATCTTCAGATGACAGTAAATTCGTAACCATCAAATCGCCAATGATCGGAACTTTCTATCGTAAACCTGCTCCGGACAAAGACGTTTTCGTGAGCGTGGGCGACGAAGTTTCAGTAGGAAAAGTGGTCTGCGTGATCGAAGCCATGAAACTTTTCAACCAAATTGAGTCAGAAATTTCCGGAAAAATCGTGAAAATCCTGGTTGATGACGCGACTCCGGTGGAATATGACCAACCATTATTCCTTGTGGATCCATCTTAATTAAGATTGATTAATGATGATTGATGAGGGATCAGATTTCACTCATCATTTCAAATCAATTTGCATTTGACTATGATTTTCTTCATTGCTAAGTGAAACGCCTTTGCGTAAGAATTAGTCCAAAGTAAAGCAGCATATTTTTTAAAGAAATTTTGCGTCTTTGCATTTATAAATTAAGTCAAGTATCTTGCACATTAAGTTTATTAAATATAAGTGTTGAATGTTGTCATCAGCTTCAAACGTTAAACGTCAAATCTACCTGTCGGCAGACAGGCTTCAAACAAAAAATTAAGATGTTCAAAAAAATATTAATAGCCAACCGTGGCGAAATTGCAATGCGGATTTTGCGCACCTGCAAGGAGATGGGAATCAAAACGGTAGCGGTTTATTCCACAGCCGACAAAGACAGCCTTCATGTGCGTTTTGCGGATGAGGCGGTATGCATCGGACCCGCTCCCAGCAAAGATTCCTATTTGAAAATCCCAAATATCATCGCGGCAGCGGAAATTACCAATGCAGACGCGATTCATCCTGGATATGGATTTTTGTCGGAAAACTCCAATTTCTCTAGAATCTGCCAGAAAAATAATATTAAGTTTATCGGCGCGACCCCTGAACAAATTGACAGAATGGGGGACAAAGCCAATGCGAAAGCCACCATGAAAGAAGCCGGAGTTCCATGTGTTCCCGGTTCCGAAGGTTTGATTGATTCCTACGAAGACGCGGTGCGAATTGCTGCCGAAATAGGTTATCCGGTGATGATCAAAGCTACCGCAGGTGGTGGTGGAAAAGGAATGCGACGTGTTTGGAACGAAGCTGAACTGAAGGAGCATTGGGAATCCGCAATTCAGGAAGCGGTTGCCGCATTTGGTAATGGTGGAATGTATATGGAGAAACTCATCTTGGAACCGCGGCATATTGAAATCCAAGTTGCCGGTGACCAATATGGAAAAGCTTGCCACCTCTCAGAAAGGGATTGCTCCGTACAAAGAAGAAATCAAAAGCTCACTGAAGAAACCCCTTCACCTTTTATGACCGACGAACTTCGGGAGAGAATGGGTAATGCCGCAGTGAGAGCCGCTGAATATATCGGTTACGAAGGTGTTGGAACCATCGAGTTTTTAGTGGATAAAAACCGAGATTTTTATTTCATGGAAATGAACACCAGAATTCAGGTAGAGCATCCGATTACCGAGCAAGTGATTGATTATGACCTCATCAGAGAGCAGATTCTTCTTGCGGCAGGAACCCCGATTTCGGGTGCCAATCATTATCCAAAACTTAATTCGATTGAATGTAGGATTAATGCAGAAGATCCTTTCAACGATTTTCGTCCGAGTCCGGGGAAAATCACAGAACTCAATATTCCCGGAGGTCACGGAATTAGAGTGGATACCCATGTTTACTCGGGTTACACGATTCCATCCAATTACGACTCGATGATCGCTAAACTGATTACCACTGCGCAAACCAGAGAAGAGGCCATCGCAAAAATGAGACGCGCCTTGGAAGAGTTCTATGTGGAGGGTGTGAAAACCACCATTCCTTTCCACAGACAATTGATGGACAATGAGGACTACCTTGCAGGTAACTACACGACAAAATTTATGGACGATTTTGTGATGGATAAGAAATATGAGATTTAATTTCTTTGAAAATATAATTGAAACTGCCTATTTTGGGCAGTTTTTTGTTTTAATGGAATTCAATAATTATCTTTAAATTTGTACAAAAGTAAAAAATATGTCCACAGCAGAAAAAACAAAAAACTCCCAATACTTCATTGAACTTGAAAACGACTACGGCGCTCACAATTACCATCCTCTTCCGGTGGTTTTGGATAAAGGCGAAGGTGTTTACGTTTGGGATGTGGAAGGTAAAAAATATTATGATTTTCTATCGGCTTATTCTGCGGTAAACCAAGGGCATTCTCATCCGAAAATTGTAGATGCTTTGGTTAATCAGGCGCAAAAATTGGCGCTCACTTCCCGTGCATTTTACAATTCAAAATTGGGAGAATACGAAAAGAAAGTTACCCAACTTTTCGGTTTCGACAAAGTCTTGCCAATGAATTCGGGTGCTGAAGCAGTAGAAACCGCCGTGAAACTTGCGAGAAAATGGAGTTACGAAGTTAAAGGAATCAAAGGTGGAAGTGCAAAAATCATCGTTTGTGAAAACAACTTTCACGGAAGGACCACCACGATTGTTTCTTTCTCCAATGATCCCGATGCGCACAACAATTACGGACCATTCACTCCGGGATTCATCAAGATTCCTTACAATGATTTGGCGGCTTTGGAACAGGTTCTAAAAGAAGACGCTTCAGATATCGCTGCATTTTTAGTGGAACCAATTCAGGGGGAAGCCGGAGTTTACGTTCCGGATGAAGGATTCCTGAAAGGAGCTTCTGATTTGTGTAAAAAATACAATGTCCTTTTCATTGCTGATGAGGTTCAGACCGGAATTGCAAGAACTGGAAAACTCATCGCCTGTCATCACGAAGAGGTACAACCCGACATTCTGATTCTTGGCAAAGCCCTTTCCGGCGGAATGTATCCCGTTTCTGCGGTTTTTGCCAATAATCCCATCATGAATGTGATTCATCCCGGTCAGCATGGTTCTACTTTTGGTGGAAATCCGTTGGCTTGTGCAGTGGCAATGGCTGCTTTGGATGTGGTGGAAGATGAAAACCTCTCTGAAAGAGCAGAGAAATTGGGTCAGCTTTTCAGAAATGAGATCAAAAAGCTCATCGAAAAAACAGATTTGATCGCAAATGTTCGCGGAAAAGGTTTGCTGAATGCCATCATCATCAATGATTCCCAACATTCGCCAACTGCCTGGAATCTTTGTTTAGATTTAATGAAAAATGGATTGCTTGCCAAACCAACCCATGGAAACATCATCAGACTCGCGCCGCCTTTGGTGATTACCGAAGAGCAGCTGATGGAATGTGTGGCAATTATCGAGAAAACGGTTTTGGAGTTTAAGAAAGGATAAATTTTGGGACTGAAAGAAAAAGTAAGCGGCGCGATCATTACCTTTAATGAAGAAAAAAATATTCAGGAAGTTCTTGGATGTTTTGACTTTTGTGATGAAATTATCGTGGTAGATTCTTTCAGTACCGATAAAACCGTGGAGTTGGCATTACAGAATCCTAAGGTAAAAGTGATTCAAAACAAGTTTGAAGACTTTACCAAACAAAGAAATCTTGCCATCGATGCTGCTAATAATGACTGGATTCTTTTTTTGGATGGCGATGAACGGATTACGCCGGAACTTCGGGATGAAATTATCTCTGAACTAGGTCAATCGGACAAAAAAGATGCCTACTATTTTTACCGAAAATTCTTTTTTGCGGGAAAGCCGATCCATTACTCAGGTACGCAAACCGATAAAAATTTCAGATTATTTAGAAAAAGCAAATGCAGGTATGTAGGTGATAAAAAGGTTCATGAAACTTTGGAGGTTCACGGAAATGTTGGCGTCTTAAAACACAAACTCCTTCATTATTCGGTTTCAAGTTACGATTCCTACCGGAAAAAAATGCTCCATTATGGAGAGCTGAAAGGGAAGGAACTTTATGACAAGGGAAAGAAATTCAGTCGTTTAACACAAATTTTGAAGACCGCTTTCAAGTTTTTGAAGACCTATATTTTGCGATTGGGGATTTTGGATGGGAAAGAAGGTTTTCAGCTCGCCTTTTTACAGACTTTAAGTGTGTTCGAAACCTATAATTCTTTGAAAAAAGCAGAAAAAAAACAGTAATTTTGTGACACCAATTGAAAAAACCTTGTTTTTTTGGATAAGGGAAAAAAATGGTGAAATGTTTGTATGTGAAAGATCTGAATAATTATTTTAGTACATGAAGATTTGCGTCATTAGTTTTGATTTTTGGAATTACGATGAACATATTGTCACCGAATTGAGGCGGAAAGGTATTGATGCAAACCATATCAACATCGGCGCGTATCAGCACAAGAATTTCCCGGCCAGAGTTCAGAATACCATTTCCAAGATTGTCCTGAAGCGTAACCTGAAGAATGAATATCGGCAGGAAATGATTCTGGACCAGTTGAAAAAATTGGGAAAACAGGATCAGATTCTGGTGATCAATCCCGAACTCATCGAGAGGAAATACCACGAGGTCATCAAGGAATACACCAGGAAATACATCGCTTATCTTTATGACAGTTTGGCGCGTTGTCCCGCGGAACATCTTTTTGACTTATTTGATGAAATATTCAGCTTTGACAAAAATGATGCGGAGCGCTATCATTTTCAGCAGATTACCAATTACAACTACCTTCCTGAAGCAGAACTGAATAAGAATCCAATGTTCGATATGGTTTACGTGGCTTCTTATGATAAACGGATTCAAATACTTTTTAAACTCACTAAGAAGCTTGACACCTTGGGTCTCAGTTATTATGCTAAAATAGTGGGGAAGAAAGCATGGAAGGAGCATCTAAATGTGGACAGCCGGCGAACGGTTTTCTTCACTCGCCGAAGACTTGCTCACAAGGATGTACCAGAGTTTTACGGGAATGGGAAAGTTTTGCTGGATCTGATCCGCGATAATCAGTCAGGATTGAGCTTCAGAATCTTTGAAGCTATGGCATTGAAAAAGAAAATCATCACTGATAACCAGACGGTTAAAGAATACGATTTCTATAATCCAAACAACATTTTGGTGCTCAATGACGACATGTCAAATGTGGAGAAATCTTTCTTTGAGACGGCTTATCAGGAACTTGATCCGGAAGTGTATAGGAAATATACGGTGGAAGCGTGGGTTGAAAATGTTTTTGGGCTCAAATCATGAAGAATACAATCCTTTTTATTGCACCTGATTATTATGGCTTCAACGAAGTGGTCTTTGAGGGTTTGCTAAAATATAGTGGTCAAAAAGTTTTTCATCTAAATTCGACTTTAAGTTACCAGTATAGTAATTTCAAAGAGCGTCTTCAGAATTTTTTTATGAAGACCTTTCAAAAAAGAAATTTGAAGATTGAAAAAAAAGGTTTACACGTTAAGCAGATAATAGAAAGTACTAATTTTGATCTGTTGATTGTTAATCGTCCAGACGTGCTAGCCAACGAAAATCTGAATTTAGCGATAAAAAAGTCAAGACATTCCATTTTACTATTGTGGGACAGTTTGGAGAAAATTCCTCAGATACAAGATTACATCGGCAAATTTGATGTTTGTTATAGTTTTGATTCACTTGATTGTGAGAGATATGGTTTTAAATTTATCCCGAATTTTTATTTTGTTAAATCTTACAAAAATTTAATCAAGTTTGATGTCTGTTATCTAGCTACATATGACCAGCGCATTTCAGGTGCCATTGATTTTTTTAGAAGATTTAAAGAACAAAATATAGTTGCAAAAGGTAGAATATTTACCTATAAATCGAACCCCGTTAAAGAGACGCTTCCAGAAACCATAAAAGTAATAAATAAAATAATCCCTTTTTCTCAATCCTATAAATATTACTTGGATAGTAAAGCGATTTTGGATATTGCTCATCCGAATCAGCGTGGTCTTTCTTTTAGACCATATGAAGCAATTGGTTTAAAAAAGAAGCTGATTACAACAAATAGAGAGATATTAAATAGTGATTTTTACGACCCGCAAAATATTCTTCTCGTTGAATCTATTTCTGATTTTACTATTCCGCAGGATTTTTTTCTTAGTCCATATCGAGATTTACCAAATGAGATCCAAGAAAAATATTATATCAAGAATTGGGTGAAAAATCTTATTTCGACTTATGAATCATAGAATATACTTTATTTGTCCTACAAATAAATCAGTCACAGGCGGTGTAAAACAAATTTACAAACAGGTAGAAATATTAAGGAGAAATGGCTTTGATGCGGTTCTTCTTCTGAAGAAGAAGGGAAAAGAAAGCTGGTTTGAAAGTAATGTGGTGATAGAAAGTAATCCATATATTTTCAAGAAAATTAAATACTCTTATCAAAATAAGAAAATCAGTTTCTGGCATAAAATCTTGTTACGCATTTTGAGGCTGAGAAGCAAACCTTTACAGAAAGATTCAATACTGGTTTTTCCTGAAATTTATGGTCCGCGAATCTGCCATATTGAACCCCTCCACAAAAAGGTGATTTTCAATCAAAACTGTTATTATACTTTTGAGCATTATCAAATGAATGAAGATTTGTCAAGAATCCCATATAAAGGTATTATGGCCACTATATGTGTTTCGGCTGACTCTGAAAAATATTTGAAAACTGCATTTCCGGAAACACCAGTTTTTAGAATTCATCTAGGAATTGATGAAAAGATTTTTGAATTTTCAAGTGCAAAAAAGAAGCAAATAGCATTTATGCCTAGAAAGTTGTCGCAAGATGCAGTCCAAATAATCAATATTTTAAGAAACAGAAAGAATATTGAAGGCTGGGATTTTGTGGCGATTGATAATAAGACAGAAAGAGAAGTTGCCAATATTTTGAAAGAAAGTGCTATATTCTTAAGTTTTAACCATCAGGAAGGATTCGGCTTACCACCTGCAGAGGCGATGAGTTGTGGTTGCTATGTAATCGGATATAGAGGGCAAGCGGGAACTGAATATTTCAAAGATGAGTTTTCAACAGCAATCAGTGAAGGAAATATTATCGATTTTGTAAAAAGTGTCGAGGAAATTGCCGGCGAATTCCAAACTTTTCAGGATAAAGGAATTATTGCATCCCAATTTATAAAATCGCATTATAATCTACAAATTGAAGAAACTGATATTCTAAGAACATGGAAATCAGTTTTAAATTTATCATAGAAAACCGCCAAAAAGTAACTTTCCTACTTTCTCAAATTTTATATTACAAGTCAACAACCAGTTCGCAGTTTTATTCCGGAGATTATAATGAATTAGGTAGAAGCAAGTATGGTTCTATATGTGGCGGATAGCTTTACTTAAAAGATTGATGAAAAAAAAATCATCTTTTGCGCCGTTAAGTATGGTGCTCATTCAATGGGTTAAATATAGATCGCCTTTAGAGTATGGGTACTCATTCATTCAAGAGTGTTTCTGATTTTCTTACAGTGATATTTTTCCAGTTGTAGCAGATCGTTCTTGAATATTTTCAATTTGTTGGGCGGTTAGAATTTCACAAGGAGTTCTAAAAGTCTATTTTTTCCAGCTTTTTGGCTGCTAACAATTTTCCAATATCCTTTAAAACAAGAAGTCGTTTGCTCAGATTTTAGAAATCTAGAATTTTGCCCTCGAATAATCGTCCTCCAAACGCACAATATCGTCTTCGCCAAAATAGGTTCCTGTCTGAACTTCGATGAACACTACCGGTTTCTCGGTCAGATTCATCATCCTGTGTTTTGCTCCCTGCGGAATAAAGATGCTTTCGCCGTAAGCTAAAGAAATTTCCTCGCCATCCAAAACAATGGTTGCATTTCCTTCAATGATGGTCCATTGCTCCTGCCTTTTATGGTGGTATTGATAAGAAAGTCGCTGTCCGGGATTTACCTCAATCCTCTTCAATTTGTAGTGCGGCTCATCCGCCAAAACAAAATACTTTCCCCATGGTCTTTCGCCAATTTCTAACATAAACATGATTATTTGGTACAAAACTAACGAAAATTTGATAATATGCTGTTTAGAAAATACAGTTATTTCTTGTCCGCAGCCTATAAACAGCGCAAATTAAATTGGGGGCGGGACAATACTAAGGAAAACAACTGCCACAATCTGCACCAATTGCACCAATTTGCACCAAAAAAGCAAAGTTTTTCCCTAAATTTGCACCTTAATATTTACAGAAAAAATGAGCAAAGTAAGAGTGCGATTTGCACCGAGTCCAACAGGACCATTGCATTTGGGTGGAGTGAGAACTGCGCTGTACGACTACCTTTTCGCCAAAAATCAGGGCGGAGATTTCGTGTTGAGGATTGAGGATACCGACACGGCGAGATATGTGGAAGGTGCTGAAGATTATATCATGGAATCTCTGGAATGGTGTGGAATCGTACCGGATGAAAGTCCAAAACACGGCGGAAAATATGGGCCATACAGACAATCTGAAAGAAGAGCAATTTATGATCAATATTTGGCGGAAATCCTAAAGACCGATTATGCCTATATCGCATTTGACACTCCGGAAGAACTAGATGAAATCAGGAAGGAGTTTGAACAAAACGGTGATGTTTTCGCATATAATTATATCACGAGAAACCGACTGAAAAATTCTCTGACTTTATCTAAAGAGGAAGTGCAAAAGTTGATGGACGAAAAAGTCCCTTACGTAGTTCGCTTCAAAATGCCTGTTGACCGAATTTTGAATTTGGACGACATCATCCGCGGGAAATTTTCTGTAAATACAAACACTTTAGACGATAAGGTTTTGGTGAAAAATGACGGAATGCCAACTTACCATTTCGCCAATATCATTGATGACCACGAAATGGAAATCTCACATGTGATTCGCGGCGAGGAATGGCTTCCTTCACTTGGTCTGCACTATCTGCTGTATGAAGCCATGGGTTGGGAAAGACCGCAGTTTGCCCATTTGTCATTAATTCTGAAGCCGGAAGGAAAAGGAAAACTTTCGAAAAGAGATGGCGACAAATTTGGATTCCCAGTTTTTCCGTTAAATTTTAAAGATCCCGAAACCGGCAATATTTCAAAAGGTTATCGCGAAGAGGGATATCTGCCAGATGCGTTCATCAATATGGTCGCGCTTCTTGGATGGAGTCCTGCAGATGACAAAGAAATTCTGACTTTGGATGAAATGGCGAAAGAATTTGATTTGCACAAAGTCCACAAGGCGGGAGCTAGATTCAGCAAGGAAAAAGCGGAATGGTTCAACCACGAATACCTGAAAACAAAATCCGATGCTGAAGTTTTAGCACTATTGAAGAATGTGGACGGAATCAAACTCGGAAATTCAAGCGATGAAAAATTGTTGAGAATTATTTCATTGATGAAAGAAAGAGCAACCTTCGTGAAAGATATTTATAAGGATGGGAAATTCTTCTTCGAACAACCGACTTCCTACGATGAAAAAGCGGTTAAGAAAGCTTGGAGCCCAGAAATTGCAGAAATATTGAAGGAATTGGCTACCCAACTTTATTCTTGGGATCTGGGACACGATGCCTTGAAGCAGCACATCCACGATTTCGCGGAATCCAAATCCCTCGGTATGGGAAAAGTGATGATGCCACTGAGATTAAGCTTAGTAGGAGAGCTGAAAGGTCCCGATGTCCCCGATATTTTAGCAATCCTCGGGAAAGAGGAAAGCATCACGCGGATAAATAATGCAGTGGCTAATATCAATTGATTTTCTATTATTTTTACTAAATTTGAAAGATTATTTTAAACCGAAAAATGGAATATTTAAGTTTTGAACTTCCGATAAAAGAGTTGATGGATCAGTACCAAACCTGTTCGCTGGTAGGTGAAGAAAGTGGGGTAGATGTGAAGCTCGCCTGTTCTCAAATCGAGGACAAAATCATCGAGAAAAAAAAGGAAATCTACGGAAACCTTTCCCCTTGGCAAAGAGTGCAGCTCTCCCGTCATCCAGACCGTCCGTACGCCTTGGATTTCATCAAAGGAATTACAGATAAAGACAGTTTCCTGGAACTGCATGGTGACCGAAATTTCGCTGATGATCCTGCAATGGTGGGTGGTTTGGCAAAAATAGACGGAAAATCTGTGATGATTATCGGGACTCAAAAAGGGAGGACAACCAAGGAAAGACAACTCCGAAGATTCGGGATGAGCAATCCTGAAGGTTATCGAAAGGCACTTCGTTTGATGAAACTTGCTGAAAAATTCGGCATTCCTGTAATCTCGCTGATTGATACTCCCGGAGCTTATCCCGGTCTTGAAGCTGAAGAAAGAGGACAGGGTGAAGCCATCGCAAGGAATATTTTTGAGATGACCATGCTGAAGACTCCTATTTTCGTGTATGTCATTGGCGAAGGTGCGAGTGGAGGCGCATTGGGAATCGGCGTGGGAAACAAAGTGTATATGCTGGAAAACACTTGGTACACGGTAATCGCACCGGAAAGTTGTTCATCAATCCTCTGGAGGAACTGGGACCATAAAGAAGACGCTGCAAACGCTTTGAAATTAACGCCTCAAGACGCCTTGAAGGAAAAATTCATAGACGGAATCATCGAGGAACCACTTGGTGGTGCACATTACGAACCACAAGTGGCTTATGAACACCTGAAAACTTCTATCCTTCAAAATATCAAGGCCTTCTCCAAATTCACAGGAAAAGAACTGGAAACACAAAGACAGGATAAGTTTATCGCGATGGGACAGTTCAAAGGATAAAATTAACTCGGGGAATTAAACAATAATTTTCGGATCATCATTAAATAAGATCCAACAAAATCATTTTCCAAATTTTGTAAACAGAGGTTGACAAAAATAAAGAAGTGATGATTTTGTTGGATCTTTTTCTTTTTCAAATAGCGGGTTTTCATGCCCAGCTTTTTTTATATTCTATTTTTAATGGTTTGCTATTTTTGAAGTAAATAATTCATTACGACGAAAGTGAAATATGGCTGTATGGTTACTGCCAAAATTGTATTAATGAAGAAGAATCAAAAAACACGAATGACTAAAAGCCTTAATTTAGGTGAAGACCAGTCGATTCATCCAGTAAGCCGAGTGATCACTCAAAGAGTTCAGCCGTATCCAAAACGGAAACTTTTCCATCCTCACAGCGAATGGCTTCACCCGGAAAGTTCTGAATCATGTGGTAATCATGTGTTGCCATCACCACCGCCGAATTGTTTTCGTAAGCAACCTGTTTCAGCAAGGTCATGATCTCGTTAGAAGTTTCAGGGTCGAGATTTCCGGTAGGTTCGTCTGCCAAAATTAGTTCCGGGTGATTGAGAAGCGCGCGTGCGATGGCGACCCTTTGTTGTTCACCGCCCGAAAGTTCGTGTGGCATCTTATGTTTTTTGGATTTCATTCCAACGCTTCCTAAAACCTCATTGATGCGGTCTTCCATTTTTTCCTTGTCGGTCCAACCAGTTGCGGCAAGCACGAATTTCAGGTTTTTTTCAACGGTGCGGTCAGTCAAAAGTTGAAAGTCCTGAAAAACGATTCCCAATTTTCGTCTTAGGTTTGGAATATCCGATGGTCTTAATTTTTCCAAATCAAATCCGGCCACATTTCCTTGACCTGCGCTGAGGGGAATGTGCCCGTAAAGTGTTTTCAGCAGGGAGCTTTTTCCGGAACCGGTTTTTCCAATCAGGTAGCAGAATCTTCCTCGTTTGATGTTGAGATTAACTTCGTTTAGAACCGTGAAATTTTTCTGGGCGATTTTGGCGTTTTTAAGTTTAATGACGTTTGAACCGTCCTGTGAGGAATGTGGCATAACTTTATGAATGATTCCCGAATTCTTGGGATTAAAGGTTGATAAGTAATAAGTAAACTTCATTCAAAAGTAGCAAAAACTTTTATTTTTAGCTAAACTTTAGCAAATTTTAACAACAAAAAATGCTTGAAAATGTACTTTCCAAGCATGTTTTTGTATGATAATTCAGGAGATTATCTCTTAGCGCGTGCTGCACTTACAGTTAAACTCTTTCTGCCTTTTGCTCTTCTTGCAGCCAAAACTCTCCTTCCGTTCGGCGTGGACATTCTTTCACGGAAACCGTGCTTGTTTCTTCTCTTTCTTTCTGATGGTTGGAATGTTCTCTTGCTCATTGCTAATATTTTTAGTAAAAACTATTTCTTATTTTTCAGACTGCAAAGATAGTAAAGTTTTTATTTTCTGCAAATTAAATTTTGGAATTTTATAGGAATGTGATTAACTAAAAATCTAACTGTCATATGGAATTACCAATTAAAAAAATCTCCCCTGAACTTGACTGCGGCCAAAAGTTGAAGCGCTTTTTAGCGGCAGTTCAGTTCTGAAGGGAGATTAAAAAATATTTATGCTATGGATTATTTTTTGACAAATCTTTCCAGTACAATGTTTCCATCGGTATCAGTGATTTGAAGAGAATAAACCCCTTTCGCCAAATGATGGGTATTGATCATATTGTTGTCCCAATTTACCTGAACCAGTTTACCTGATTGATCATATACTTTAACGGATTTCACTTGGATGCCTTTCACATTAAGTACCGAGTCCACAGGATTTGGATAAATTACTGTTTTTTTAGTGGCCGCACTGTTTATTTCTTCATTGGCCAAAACACCTGAGCAGCTCACTCCGGAAATTGTTAAAGTCATCGGCGCGGTGAAAATCTCCGCTGTAAAATTAGTGCTTACTACCAAAACTACTACTCCACCTGCAGGTACAGTGACACCAAGTCCCTGAGGAATTCCGGAAGTTGCACTCGTTCCGCTATCTGCCATATAATTTGTGGCAAGATTGGCTGGATTGAATGTTCCATTATAAGCGGTAATATGCAAACCACCCGTATTTCCAGCATCTGCAGGATCTACGGCTCCTGTGATGGTGATGCATTGCGATATGCCGGTATTGTTGGTAATTTTTGGGGTGTTATAATTGACCGTTTGAGCAATAATTCCCGGAAAAGCTTTACTGGTACCGCAAACAGAAGGTGTTCCATCACGGAATAGCCTGTTTGCCATGGTAGGCTGGGTTGGCTTCACCGGAACATTTGCGACACAATTGAGCGCTAAACAGTTAAGTCCGGATACTTGAATCGTATATTCACCCGTCATCACAGCTCCGCTGGCATTCGTGTTTGCAACGATGATCAAGTTTTGGCCAGCAGGAACATCTATACTAAAAGCTTGAGTCTCTGCGTTATTAGAGCTGGTTCCGGAATCGCCCCGGAAATTAGTGGCCAGATTTGCTGGGTCAAAAGTTCCTAAATATGCACTGAAATGTACGTAAGTTGCTTCAGGAACATTTGGTGTAATGGTCACACATTGAGAAGCTCCCGTGTTGTTGGGAATTGTGAATGTTTCGTAATAAACAGGTCCGGTCAGGTTTCCGGGAAATGCTTTATTGGTGCCACAAGCCGAAGGAACCCCATCCCTGAATAAACGGTTCGCCATTTGGCTGTCTGCAGCGGTCAAACTGCCGGTATAGGTGCAGATCGCCTTGCCTGAAAATGATTGCAAGACAGGTGCTGCAATTGGTTTTCCGGGGACATCGTTTCTCAGTTCGGGACTTGAGTTCCCTTGATTGTTTGTTTGGAGAACATCAGAGGTTTTGTGTTGGCCAAAAATGAAGGTGCCGAAAATCATCAGCATCAACAGTAAATAGAATTTTTTCATGGTATTAAAATTTAGGTTAAAGTTTCTGTTAGGCTTTTAAACTGCATTTTGGAGACAAGTTGCAGATTATTGATTAGTTTTTTTTTATATGATCTCCATTTTGGAAAATTTTGCGTGCCTAGAAAGAGATGGTTATTCAAATATATTTCATGGGAATTAGTTTTTTATGGTTATTAAGGCAAAATTATGATTATAATCGAAATAAAATACCGTTAAATCACCCTTTTTTATTAAAATAAACCATTGAAATTAATCTGAATTTAGAATTATTCTAATGATGGAGGTTTGCTGTAATCTCAATTTTATTAATGAATATTATCCCGGGAGAGACCCTATTGGTATAAAACAAATACTATATTTGCCTTTCAAAATATTTTGCATGTTCACATCTTTAGAAATTTCAGAAATAAAAAAACTTTTAAATCCAGATCACAAGATTGTCATCATTACCCATTATAATCCTGATGGCGATGCGATAGGTTCGAGTTTGGGTCTGAAACATTTTTTAAAGCAAAAAGGGCTTGAAGCAGATGTGATTGTTCCCAATGATTTTCCGAAATTCCTGAAATGGATGCCTGAAGCCAAAAAAATCACCATCGCAGAATACAAAAGAAAACAGGCGGGAGAATTAATTTATTATGCTGACGTCATTTTTGTCCTAGATTTTAATGCGTCTCACCGCAGTGGAAATTTGGTAGGACCCTGGATTGAGAAAGCAAAGGCCAAGAAAATACTGATCGACCATCACCAACAACCAGAAAATTTTGACTTTGTGTATTCTGATACCGCAATTCCCGCTACTTCGCAGATGGTGTATCATTTTGCCGAGGCATTGGGCGAGGAAAACCTCATCAATCAGGATATTGCAGAATGTCTTTACACGGGAATTATGACCGATACCGGAGGTTTCCGCTTTCGTTCCACGTCTGCCACCACCCACAGAATTATCGCCAATTTAATTGAAAAGGGTGCAGATCCGGCCATGATTACCTCCAACACTTGGGACACGAATACCGTTTCGAGGCTTCATTTATTGTCTCTGATTCTGAGCCGAATTGAGGTGGTGAAAGACGGAAAAGTAGCTGTTTTGTGGCTAAAAAGAGATGAATTGAAGGAGTTTGGTTTTCAAAAAGGTGATACGGAAGGTTTCGTGAATTATGGATTAAGTATCATGGGAACGCAGGTTTCCGCATTTTTCATGGAGGATTTGTATGAGGATTTTATCAAAATTTCTTTCCGCTCAAAAGAAGATGTGGACGTGAACCAGTTTTCCAGAAAGTATTTCAATGGCGGTGGTCACATCAATGCGGCGGGTGGAAAGTACTTCAAAACCATTGAGGACACCATCTTGGACTTTAAAGAAAAAATTGAGGCGGAGGACTTTTAGGCATCAATCAAAAAAGCAAATTTTTCGGCAGATTATGCAATAGCTCCGTGTTGATGATTTCCGCACAGATTGTAGGTTTCTCCAGCTGTCCATTGTGGCCGCAATCTATAATGTAAGATTTAACATTGGTTTTATCCGGAAGGTTTTTGATGGTCATTTCTGTTTTCACGGCATGGTCATGTTTTCCCGCGATCACCAGAATTTTACCTTCAAAATTCCTCAGAACATGGGACTTGTCTGTTCGTTCGATCATTCCTTTCACCGCGGCCAAAACTCCTTCTGGTTTTGTGGATAGCGCAATTTCTTTGGCAAATTCTATTTTCCCTTCCAAAATATCTTTTTCATTTTCGTTAAAGAGATTAGGAATTCCCGCATTGACATAGTGTGCAAAAGCATCTTTGATCACCCGGAAACTTTTTCTACGCTGCTCCTTTTTTTCGTCGTCATCCGCAAAATAGGTGGAGAAAAATAAGGTCAGCGATTTCAAGTCTTCAGGAAATTTATCTGCGAAAGCAAGCGCGGTATAACCTCCCATGGAATGTCCCAATAAATGGAATTTTTCTAGTTTTAACTTTTGGGTCACTTTTTTTATTTCGTCGGCATTCAGCTCCATGGTGTGAACTTCGCCATAAATTTTCGACAAGCCGTGTCCCGGCAAATCAATCTTGATGATGGTGAAATCTTTGGAAAGACGCTGCTCCATCTCTTCCCACACCAAAATATTCTCCATGAAACCGTGGAGTAAAACGAGCTTTTCTTGTCCGTTTCCGGAAATTTCGTAATTCAGCATGTTTTTTAACGTTATGGGATTAATAATAAATGTCGATATACTCCACAAAACCCTCCCCATTCACTTTGTTTTGCAACCTCCAGAATTTTCCTTTTCCTTCGTCCATGAAAGTTGTTCTCCTTGTCCTGACAAATTTTTTGCCATTGATGACTTGTGAAATCCTGCCTTCAAAATTCAAATGTTTGTCTGAAACCCGCCGGATGACACCGGATAAAGAGACCTTATTTTTTCCGGAAACCGCTTTTCCCATTACATCATATTGGTCACGATCCACTTTTATGAAATCTACATTTCCCTTAAAAGTGACGAAATCATCAGTGAATGTCAAAGTTTTTCTTCCGGAAAGATCTCCCCAAATATTCCTTTGATTTAATATCCTAATGCTGTCGTTGAATTTTGTCCGCACAACATTGATGGATTCGATGATTTTAGCGCTGTCGGCATTTTTTGAGGAAATTCCGGTGGCGTTCTCTGAACAAGAAACCGCAAGCAGTACAAAAAAGAGAAGGAAGCATCTGTTCATAGGGGGATGTTTTTTCAAATTTAAAAATAATATTGAAAAAAAACCACTTCGCGATAAAAATCCTTTTCTTAAAGTTTTGTCTTGGAATCCATCACGATGGTGACGGGGCCGTCATTGAGCAGAGAAACCTTCATGTCTGCGCCGAAAATCCCGCTTTCGGTTTTCAGTCCGGATTTGGAAATTGCTGACTTAAAATATTCGAAAAGCGGAACTGCCTTTTCGGGTTTTGCAGCTTTGATGAAAGATGGGCGATTCCCTTTTTTGTAGTCTGCAATCAATGTGAACTGACTGATACAAAGTATTTCTCCGGAAATATCCAGGATGGAGCGGTTGAGTTTTCCGTCGTCATCACCAAAAACCCTCAGGTTCAAAATCTTTTGGACCAGCCAGTCTGCGTCTGCTTTTTCGTCGTCCTCATCAATTCCGATCAGTAGTAAGAATCCATTGCGGATTTCGCCCACTGTTTCGCCGTCTACTTTCACGTGGGCTTCGGAAACTCTTTGAATTACAGTTTTCACCTAGCAAAATTTTAATTGAAAATAGATAAGACCCCGGAATTGGAATCAAAATTATAACGATAAGTTTTTGGGGGTATTTGAGCAATTTTGGTTGGTTCGCCGGTAATCAGAATCCATTCTGCGCCGTCTTTGGGACAAACCACTTTTATGCTGCCTTCCACGTTTAGTGTGGTGTTCTGTTCCGGGCAAATATGGGGCGCATTTCTGTCATAGATTTTGAAGCCATTTGTGGTTCTCGCTACGATTAATCCTCGCGTTCCACATTCCTGCTCGTTCACATAAATCCAGCCACCCACATTTTGAAGTGCATAATAAGCGGGATAATTCAGGTTTAAAACGACATTGATTGGGGAGTTCGGGAAACAGTTCACCGTCTCATTTCGCTCGCTGCAGGAATTGACGAATAATGTGCTGAAAATGAATATTATTGATAAAAAAAGACGCACGATTCTTCTTTTCATTTTAAAATAATTTATATCTTTGTAAAACGAAACCACATAGAAAACATTGTCCGGCAAATGTCGGATTATTTTTTTATACTAACGATAAAGTAGAAAAATTATGGCAAGTTATGTAACCCAGGAAGGTTTGAATAAAATGAAAGTTGAATTGGAGCAACTGGAAACCATTGAAAGACCAAGAATTACTCAGCAAATCGCGGAAGCAAGAGATAAAGGAGACCTGTCTGAAAATGCGGAATATGACGCGGCGAAGGAAGCCCAGGGAATGTTGGAGATGAAGATATCCAAACTAAAAGACATGATCGTGAATTCAAAAGTGATCAATGAAAGCTTGCTCGATACTTCAAAAGTTTCCATACTGACCACGGTAAGACTGAAAAATAACGGGACCAATAAGGAACAGGTTTTCACTTTGGTTCCTGATAATGAAAGTGATCTGAAATCAGGAAAAATATCAGTGAATACACCCATAGCAAAAGGGTTGCTTGGGAAATCGGTAGGCGAAACGGCAGACGTGCTATTGCCCAATGGAAACCAACTTTCTTTTGAAGTTTTGGAGATCTCCCTTTAATGAAGGTTTTACCGGAGTCCCTCTACTGTGGAACTGTTTTTGCTGATTAAAGTGGCGAATTACCTAAAGCTAATAAAATAAAAATCATGAGTTCCATTTTCACGAAAATCATCAGCGGCGAAATTCCCTCCTATAAAGTTGCGGAAGACGAGAATTTCCTTGCCTTTTTAGACGTTAAGCCGATTGCTAAAGGACACACTCTGGTCATTCCCAAAAAAGAAGTTGACCTCATATTCGATTTGGAAAATGAGTATTTCAAGGATCTTTGGGGATTTGCCCAAAATGTGGCCAAAAAACTGGCGAAAGCATATCCCGAGCAAAGGATCGCTTCGGCCGTGGTGGGGCTAGAAGTTCCACATGCCCATATCCACCTGATCCCGATAAATAAGATGGAGGATATGAATTTCAAAAATGTCCGCTTGAAATTGACGGACAGCGAATATCAAGAAATTCGAGATTCCATCAGGAACGCTTAATTTAAAAACAACTTTTACCAGTTTTCTGAATGAGCTGGTAGCTTTCAATGGGTGATCATCTATCCCCGTTGTTCTATAATTATATAATTTATGAATTCAAACCAATGTTCTTTCTGCGGAAGGAAAAGAAATGAAGTGAAAATGCTGGTTTCTGGAAATAACGGGTTCATCTGCGAGAATTGTATCGAACAGGCGCACGTTATCGTGAAAGACAGCATGACGAAGAATGGTTTTTCCCCAGCCGATAAAATCGAAGACCTTAAAAAACCAAAAGAAATCAAGGAATTCCTTGATCAGTACGTGATTGGCCAAGACCAGGCGAAAAAACAACTTTCCATCGCAGTTTATAATCATTACAAGAGACTGCTCCACGCTAAAAGTGAAAATAAGGAAGTGGAAATAGAAAAGTCCAACATCATCATGATCGGGGAGACAGGAACCGGGAAAACCCTCCTTGCCAAAACCATCGCAAAGGAATTAAATGTGCCGTTCTGTATAGTGGATGCCACCATTTTAACTGAGGCAGGATATGTGGGCGAAGATGTGGAAAGCATCCTTTCCAGACTTTTGATGGTCGCAGATTATGATGTGGAAAAAGCCGAGAAAGGAATCGTCTTTATCGATGAAATAGACAAGATTGCCAGAAAATCAGATAATCCAAGCATCACTCGGGATGTGTCCGGAGAAGGTGTGCAACAAGGTCTATTGAAGTTGTTGGAAGGAAGCATAGTGAATGTTCCGCCGCAAGGAGGCAGAAAACACCCGGATCAGAAATATATCCAAGTGGATACGAAGAATATACTTTTCATTGCCGGTGGAGCATTTGACGGAATCAAAGAAATCATTGAAAGAAGACTGAATAAACAGGCCATCGGTTTCAGTTCGGAGCGGCTCAACAAGGTTGAAGAAGAAGATTTTATTTTGAGCCAGATCAATGCAATTGATTTACGGAAATTCGGTCTGATTCCTGAGCTTTTGGGTAGATTCCCGATTGTGACTTATTTGGACCGGCTCACCAAAGAAACCATGATCCGGATTATGAAGGAACCGAAAAATTCCATCATCAACCAATTTGTGGAATTATTCAAAATGGACGGGGTGAAGTTGAAATTTACCGATGAATCAATTGAGAGAATTGTGGAGGAAACCATAGAAAAAGGACTTGGAGCGAGAGGGCTTCGTGGAACAACCGAGAAAGTGCTGGAGGATTATATGTTTGACATCGCTGCCAGGAAGGAAATTGTTCTGTCTGGCGACAATGTTAAATTGTGAGTTTTCAGCTAATTATGTAATATTTTCAAAAAATAATGAATATATTTGCATATGAATCTGACTTCAAAAAACACAAAAACAAAACATAATGAAAAGAAATTTATTAATCGGTACTATGCTGTGTGCGTATATTTCGCTTCATGCACAGATGACCACAACACCGAAAGTACTTAGCCACATTGATGATGGTGCGGTGGTCTACGTAGGTAAAAATACATTGGTTTATAATGGAGGGGGATTGGAGGTGAAAGACACCGGTATCTTAGAAAATCATGGAAATATAATGATTGTAGCGTCAGATGCTGCAAATGATGTATTTCGGACTTTGGACGGAACCAATGATAAAATTGAAGGGGCCACTTCCGGAGGAACAATCTTGAATGTATTAAACGAACCTGCCACTTACTCCACCTGGAATGTCAATAACTCCACGGCAACGCCCACTTATACTTACGGGCAGTTGTATGTTCGGGGAATCAGCCAGGCAAATATGAAAGGGATCATTGATCAGCAATTTCGCGCTCCTAACCATGGTGCCTATCAGCAATTCTCATTGCCGTTTTATGGAAAGACTGCATCAACTTTGAGCAATGAACTTGGAAAAGTGTTCAATACCCAAAGATGGTCGCAGAACGAAATCCTGGTTTGGAATAATGACCAAATTGTATTTGACAACCTTCCGAATATTTCAACCGTATTAGGCAGTGCCACCTATGTTCCGTATTCGTACTATATTTTGGGCGGCAAGAATTTAGATGTGGCATCCCAAACCAGAACGGTGAAAGGAGTTCCAGTATCAGATGTCTCCTTTTTCTCTCGTACACTTTCTGGCGCAGGAGCCGGCATCAATTATGGAACGAACGGAAGTGCAATCAACCAATATAACGAGCGATATAATACCTATCTCGGAGATTCTTTCGCCTATTCAAGAGGCAAAGTTTGGGATGGTGTCGATTACGGAAAAAACATGTATTTTTTTGCTAATCCGTATCTTACCAATGTCGACCTTTTCAATCTGAATGTTCAAACAGATCCCGATTATGTTCCAAATATCAATGGTATTCGCCTTGAACCAACTAATGTTCAATATCATCCAAATGTGGGTGGAAGCATGGTTGGATTTAAGTTTGTAACCAACGTAAATGGGGTTTGGACAGGGGATACCGATTATCTAATGATTCGTCCTATGGGCACTTTCATGATCAAGCTTTTAGATAATTCTGTTGCTCCAACGATCAATCTGGCGAATCTCAGAAGATTTAATTATTATTCAAGAAATACTGGGACAACCTATGCAGTAAATGCAAATCGAGGAACAGCTAATGGAACGGTGAAGGAATTAGCTATAATCGGTCTGAACGCTAATGGAGGAGAGGTTGCCAGAACTTACTATGTTGTTTATCCCAATGGCGTTTCCGGGCATTCAAATGAAACAAAAGCACAGGTAACTGCCGGTTCCAGCAGCTTGCTGGGAACTTATGAAGAAGATCCAATAAATGGAGGTTACGATAATAACTATACTTCGTCATATTGGCTATATATTAATGAAGCCAACGACGACAATTTCAAAGGAAAAAATATTAAACTGGTGAAATATTCCGGAGATATTGTTTCCTACAAAATGCAAGTGAAGGAAAATGGTAACCTGATTCCTGATGGTGAACATTTATTGTCGAGTAACGATGGTTTTTATTTTAAAGGTTTTGATGGTGTTACCCAGCCAATCAATCAAAATATGATTTTGACCGCAGGAGGTGCTGCCACACAAGATTATGATGTTTATTACGGACTTCCTTCGGGTGTACTGGCAAATGGACAGGCAAATGTCCCTTCGAGAACGGTTATTGCATATAATCCAAGTATTGAAAATCATATAGTGATTTTTGATCCAAATTGGAAGAAGGCAGACATCCAAGTATTTGATATGAGCGGTAAACTTATAATCTCTGAGCGGGGAATTTCAACTTCCGGGAATTACACGATCAATCTGATGAAAAGTCTAAATAATGTATTTCTGGTGAAAATAATTTCTGACAAAGGAGAAATTGTACAAGGTAAGATTATCAAATAAAAACACCAATTATGAAACTATCCAATAAATTTATATTATTAGCTTTCTCATTAATGCATTTTTCAATGTATGCAGCAGATCCGCCACTTCCACCACCTGATGGAGGCGATACCGGAACACCGGGTGCTCCCTCTTCTCCGATTGATCTCTACTTATATGTTTTAATCATAGCGGCAATCGTCTTAACTTTCTACTTTATGAGGAAGTCCAACAGACAGATCGCATGAAATAATTTGTAATCACGATATGCTCACTGAAATCTCAGTGAGTTTTTTTATATTTACTCCATGAAAAAAATATTCGGAATAGTGGGCTTGGTCGCCATCAGCTCTGTGCAGGCACAGTTTAAGATTTCTGTTGAGGTACCGGCTGCGTTTGCGCCCAAGGAAGTCTATCTTTATACTTTAAACGGTTCTAAAGATATATTGAGTACAAAAGAGATGAGAAAAGGAAACACCTGGCAGCTTTCATATCCGAGATCGTATCAGGGGATGATGAAGCTGTATTTTCCTGAAAATGGCACATCTCTCAATTTTATTTCAGAAAATAAAGACGTCAAGCTGAAATTTGATACCAATAAAAATAAAATTTCAAAAATTGAATACCTGGATGAAAGCAATGCGCTGATGAATAATTTGCAGGATATCCAACAAAAGAAAGAATACATTCTACCGGCACTTTTTCAAATCAAAGAGTATTATAAAGACGGACAATCATTTGGGAAATCGCTTGAGGAAGAAATCCAAAGACTCTCGGCTGATAATGGCGATTTAAGCAAATTTCCGTTTGTGCAGTATTACCAAACCAATTATAAACGGTTTTTAGAAAAATCTACTACCAAAAAGCCATTGACACATGAAGAGATCATCCAATTTTTGGTGAACTCAGATGAAAAGCTGGAATCCTCCTCCTTATTGCGCCCGATTCTGGTGGCCTATCTAAATATTGGTCCCAATACCAATTTGACCAATGACGTGGACAAACTTTTGGCTCAGGTCAATACCGAAACTCCACGGGGACAAACCATACTGTCTGAACTGATCGAAATATTCGACACCTATGATATGCAGGAACTAAAAACCAAATACCTCACCGAAGCCAAGAATCTTAAATGCACCATTAACCAAAGATTGTCAGGAACAATTGCGGCCAATGTCAATACGGAAGTGGGAGCGAAATTCCCCGATTATAAGTTTAATCATGCGACCAACACCGCTGCAAAATCGATTTATGACTTGAATGCGGAAAAGAAGATCATCCTCTTTTGGTCATCCACTTGTTCTCACTGCGAAGCCGAGCTGCCTAAAATTATCGAAAAGTATAATCAGATAAAAGGTCAAAAAGCAGAAGTGATCGCGTTTTCATTAGATCAGGACAAGGAGGCTTATGAAAATAAGGTGAAAAGTTTACCATGGGTGAATGATACTGAACTCCGCGGTTGGTACAGCAGTTTTGTGGATGTTTACAATGTTCATGCTACGCCAACTTATTTTGTGCTGGATTCTAACAATAAAATTATAGCCAAACCTGACCATGTCGCAGATTTGCTTAAATTTTTAAACTTGAATTAATTTTTGCCACATCACAAAATATTTTTATCTTTGCACCACTCAAAACCAGGCGAGGTAGCTCAGATGGTTAGAGCGCAGGATTCATAACCCTGAGGTCACGGGTTCAATTCCCGTCTTCGCTACAAGCCGCCCCATAAACGGGGCGGTTTTTTTATTAGCATGAGTTATCCTTACCGAACAAGCATTAGTAAAAATTCAAAAAAAGATGGGGGTTATGCCTTAAATTCTCAATAAATACATGATATTTGATAGGAATGTCGGTATTTATGAAATAAATATTTTGGTATTTCGAAATTTTGTAGTACTTTTACCGCGCCTTAAATATGACACCTGTCTGTTTGAGGTAATAAATTTTTTTTCATCATTTGTGTTTTTAGAATCGTATCGCAAGATACGGTTCTTTTTTATTCAAGGTTGTTACTGTATTCATACCGAATCAGCAGATTGACGAAATAGGAATAGGTCACACTTCCTTCCTGCCGATTGGATTTTAGAAACAAATCATTGGTGATCCCAAAAAATGAATCCAGAATTCCTTCATGCTGTTTCACAAAAGCGTTCGCTGCAAGGCGGTCCCGCTTCATTCCAGGTGAGTATTCATTCAAAACCCATTTCACAAATTCCGGATTCTTTTCTGCCAGTGAATTCAAAAGTGATTTCAGCACAAAATATTCGGTACTGTATTTTAAGTCAGAATTCCTGGACTCTTTCCCGATGAGGTATCCCATAAAATTGGCTTCCTGTTCGCGGGCATAACCCAGTTGGTGCGAGCTTTCGTGTGCTAATGTAAAAGGAAGAAAAATGGAGGGAAGTTCCACATTGATTTGAGCTTCTGCCGAAAATGGATTGTAATATCCGAATATTCCCGTGTAACTCATGATGCCTCTAAAAAGACTTGGTTTAAAGGAGTTGATTCCAGTCGGTTCTTTCGATCCGAACATTTTCGGCAGGTGTTTTTGTCTTTCCAGGATTTCGGTTTCAATTTCCCGGAAATTTCTGATTTCGAAAACGCCGTTCCGATTTTCGTGGACCAAATTTCTGGATTTCCGGCAACGATCCAGGTAAATTAAAGCCAATTCCTTAGTTTGTTCCGCGGTGATTTCTCCTGTAGGAAGTTTTTCGCGGATGGGTTTCTGAAAATACATCATCCCCCATAAAATTTGGTAGATGAAATAGAAAGCATTTACCGCAACAAAAAGCCAAACCAAAGCTCTTTGGCGGGATGCTCGGCTAATGGTCTTAACCAGGAGGAAACAAAGAAAAATGAAAATAATAACATAAAACAAATCTCCCACGGAGAAGGGGACACCTGCAAATAAATGCTGATGAACCCTTTTCTTCAGTTCAAATGATTTTTCGAAAAGTCCAACTGCAAAGGTTATTTTTGAAAGTATGAAAAACAAAATAATTTGGGCAAGTAAAATACCTGCCCAAAACCTCTTTCTTCTAAATCTGTTTTTTTTAATGTTCACCTTCTTTTTGAAGCTTATCCAAATCAATTCCCTGTGCTTTTAATATTCCACTCACCCGAATCGCGTAGAAAGCCAGGTATGCAAAACAAAGAACTCCCACGATGTAGCTCAGATGAATATTTGTGGCATCGGCAAGAGATCCCTGAATCCATGAGATAATGCCTCCCCCCATAATCATCATAATTAGAAAACCCGAACCTTGGTTGGTGTGTTTCCCCAAACCATTGATCGCCAAAGCAAAAATACATGGCCACAAAGTAGAGCAGAATAACCCCACACTGGTGAAAGCATAAACTGACGTCATTCCAGTGGTCAGCATACCGATCAAGAGTGCCAGAATTCCCATCACTGAGAAAATCAAAAGCATCCTTGCCGGATTACCTTTGCTCATGATATCACAGATAATCATGACGAAAATGATTGTTCCATATATGTAAAAATGGGACAGATCATGTTGTGCAATCGCATTGACCAATAGGAAAACTCCGAAAGCAAGATAAGGTGCCAAAAACCTGAGTATCCTTTTGATTCCTGCGCTGAAATCGAATGCTTCCACTGCGCCTGTCCACCGGCCAATCATCAATGACGCCCAATATAGCGAAATATAGGGAGCAATATCCTTGGTCTCAAAACCCAGTGATTTTTCCATGTATGCCGGAAGATTACTTGCGGTGGAAACTTCCACGCCTACATAAACAAAAATAGCAATCATTCCCATGACAAGCTGCGGATATTGCAGCGCTGAAGTGCGGTGTTCACCCGGAACATCATCGTCCGTATTTTCAGTAATCGTCGGTGTAATTTGTGGGAGTGATGAAAATTTCAGGAGTATAGCTACCAAAATAAAAGCGCCTCCCAAAACGAGGTAAGGAATTTTCACGGATTCGATGCTGGCTTCCGTATTTGACGCGGTCGCTGATCCGAAAATGGCAAAAGCTACAATTAACGGACCTATCGTTGTTCCCAAATTATTGATTCCTCCCGCCATGGTCAAACGTTGGGAGCCGGTTTCAGTTGGGCCGATTTCAATAGCCAACGGATTTGCAACGATTTGCTGCAAAGAAAATCCGAGTCCCACGGTGAAAAGTCCAGAAATCATCAATGGAAATGAACCCATATTTGCCGCCGGATAAAATAACAGTGTTCCCGCCGCGGAAATAAGAAGCCCCGTAATCAGACCGTTTTTATAACCGATTTTATTGATCAAGTCCTGTTTAATCGCTTTTGAAATAAACATATAAATTAGTGAACCAACGGTGTAGGCCACATAGAAAGCAACCGCTACATACTGGCTTTGACTTTGGGTCAGGTTGAAAGCTTTCTTGAAAACCGGGATCAAAATGTCATTACTCGCAGCAACAAAACCCCAGAAAAAAAATACAGTTACCAATGGAACGAACTGCCCCCAATTGGTCTGTTTAGAATAATTTGTAGACATCTGTTAAAATTTGCTAAAAACAAATATAATTAAATAAAGGACTTAAACCGGGTTTTCCAAAACTTTTTTTATTTCCTGGTAAGCCACTGCTTTCAATTCGGCAGCTGAATTGGTCGGTTCCAAAATATCGCTGAAATAAACCCGCACTTTTCCGGGATGTCCTTTGGAATTGTCAAACGGGAACATTTCCTTTAAACCCACAAATGTGAAAACCGCAATTGGGACCTCATGTTTCGAAGAAAGGATAAATGCGCCGTCTTTGAAACTGTCCAGAAGAATCGTAGTGTCGTCCGGAACTCCGCCTTCCGGAAAAATCACGATACTTTGTCCTTCCTTCATTCTTTCGGCACACCTGCGGTATACATCTGCGCGGCTTTTTGCCGAATTTCGGTCAACCATCACGCAGATCCGCTTATAGATAGTCCCGAAAATCGGAATTTTCACCAGTTCTTTTTTTCCCACATAGCAAAGAGGGTGATTCGGCATCAGCAGACAAGGCAGCATCACATCCATCAATGAGGTGTGGTTGGAAATAAATACGTATTGCCGGTTTTTGTCGATTTTCTTATCGGTCAATTTAATCAGCTCGTAGCGGAACCCCATTCCGTAAAACATTCCGAAACACCAGATTCTGATGAACTTGTAGGCATACTTGTAATGCTCCTTTCGGATGGATAGGATCAGGACCGGAACCCCCAAAGTGATGGTCAAAATCGCGCCAAGAAGAATCATCCAGCCGCGCCAAATATAGTTTAGGAATTTCGTCATGCTATGCAGTACAGTAGTTTTGTAGTTTTGTGAAATAGTTGGTTTCAATAGGCCATCGGCAAATCCTCATATTATAATCAGCCATTGAAAATCACATTCTTTTTCACCGAATAATTTAAGATTGAAACCAAAAGGATCGCCGAAATTTTGCTTAACATCTCTTGGCTGAAGACAAAGAAACCGGTATCAAGATGGTCTGTGAATACAAACCTAAAGAAAATTTGGAAGAAAGTCAAGCTGAGAATCGTGGAAAGGAAGGAAACGAACATGAAATAAGCAAATTCTTTCTTTTTTGAATGTTTGCCGCGTTCAAACACAAACCAGATGCTTAGAAAATAATTGGTGATAATTCCACAAGTCGTTGAAAAAACATTGCTTAATGGAAAGTGAATCCCGTGAAAATTGGTTTCTCCTGAAAGAACGTGGGGAAGATAAACGCTGAAAATCTTAAATGAACCGATCTCCATAATCGCACTTAAACCGCCGGCAATGATGAATAGCAAGATCTGTCGCTGTCTCAGGAGAACTGTTCTCATACTTTGTTAATAGATGCAAATTTAAAACTATTGTTAAACAATTAGAACTATTGTTAAAATATTTTTTTTTTTCGATTTAATGTCTAAATTTATTCTTTCAAACGAGGAAGTTTTACCTGATAAATTTTCATTTTCAATGTGTTGTGAGATTGACTTTTATCTTGAAGACCTGTTTTTAAGTTGATAACATTTGACCACAACATTGAAAAAAAAAAAAAATAACATGAAAACACCGAACCGTTACCGAAAATTCATACCGGAACAAAAAAAGATCGAACAACTGGAGAAACGCAGTCCGCGTTTCAAAAGAATCTACTCCGAATACGAGCTGATGTCTGAGGAATTATGGAATCTGGAAAATAGCGATGCCTCAAATATTCCAGACGATTTCCTGGAGGCTGTGAAGTTGCAAACCGAATATTTGGAAGACGAAATCCATGACTGGTTGCTGGATGATCATCCGTCTTCGCAATAATTGCACCAAAATAATAGCTCAAAAACTCATAGCAATATGGGTTTTTTTCTTTTTTGGCTATCTTTGCACATTCTTAAAATCAGCCTACATCGCTATGCAAATCAATCTTAAACAAAATAAAAACCTTGCCCTCTTCAAACTCATTTCCCGGGTTGCAGAAGTGAATAATCAATCGGTTTTTATTGTAGGCGGTTATGTCCGCGATTTGCTGATGAAGCGCGAAGCACCAACTGACATCGATTTCGTGACCGAAGGAAACGGAATGGATCTCGCCAAAAAAACTGCTGCAGAAATAGATCCCAAACTGAAAGTCTCCATTTTTAAAACTTATGGAACTGCAATGTTCAAACACAAAGGACTCGATCTGGAATTTGTCGGAGCACGAAAAGAGAGTTATTCGGAAGATTCGCGAAAACCCTCGGTGGAAACAGGAACTCTGGAAGATGACCAAAAACGAAGGGATTTTACCATCAACGCTTTGGCGATTTCACTGAACAAAGAAAATTTCGGCGAATTGATCGACCCGTTCGACGGACTTTTAGACCTTAAGCAAAAAATCATCCGAACTCCACTGGAACCGTCACAAACGTATTCCGACGACCCATTGCGCATGATGAGGGCGATTCGTTTTGCCTCCACCTTGAATTTCAAGATTGAAGAAAATTCTTTGAACGCCATCAAAAATGAATCCGAGAGAATCAAAATCGTTTCCAAGGAAAGAATCATGGTGGAATTCAACAAGATCATGCTCTCAGAAAAACCGTCCGTCGGATTGAAGTTGATGGAGCAAACCGGACTTTTGCCTTTAATCATCCCTGAACTTACCGCCCTGAAAGGTATTGAGGAAGTGGAAGGTCAAACCCACAAAGACAATTTCTGGCACACTTTGGAAGTGGTGGATAATATTTCCAAAAATACAGATCAACTCTGGCTTCGTTGGGCGGCATTGCTCCACGATATTGGAAAAGCACCCACCAAAAAGTTCGACAAAAAAATCGGTTGGACTTTCCACGGACATGAGTTTGTGGGCTCGAAAATGGTGAAGCATCTTTTTCACCGGTTGAAACTCCCGCTTGGAACGGATATGAAATATGTGCAAAAGTTGGTGAAGTTGTCATCCAGACCCATTGCGCTGATCGATGATGGAACTTCGGATTCCGCATTGCGAAGGCTTTTGTTTGATTCCGGAGAAGATTTGGAAGATTTGTTCACTTTGTGCAAAGCTGACATTACCACTAAGAATGCAGGAAAACAGGAAAAATTCAAGAAAAATTTTGAGGTTGTTGCCCAAAAAATCAAGGAAGTGGAAGAAAAGGATCAAATCCGAAATTTTCAGCCGCCAATTTCGGGTGAGGAAATCATGGAAATGTTTAAAATAAAACCTGGCCGAGAAATCGGAATCCTGAAGGAAAAAGTAAAGGAAGCCATTTTGGAAGGTGAAATTGCGAATGACAAAAACGAAGCCAAAGCATTTGTCATTAAGGAAGCCGCGAATCTCGGATTGAAGATTCAAGCGTAATCTCCTTCCACATAAAATAGAAAACCCTTTCAAACCAATGGTTCGGAAGGGTTTTTTAAGATATTGATTTGAATTTAGTTTTTGTAAAAACCGTTGGTTGAAATCCCGGTAGTGATGGTTTTCATCAAAGTTCCGGAAAGGTTGTAGATTCTCACTTTGCTGTCGCCGGTGAAATTCGGATCAGAGACAAATACTTTAGAATCGATGATATTAAATCCATAAATAAAACCTGTGGCAACATCAAAAAGTGGAGTAGCGTTGCTGCCATCAAGTCGGTGAACTTTCTTCTCTGCCGTCACGAAATAAACCTGACCCCCATCTACCGCTAATTTTTCTCCGTATGGAATGTCAAACACTTCCTGTTGGGTAAACGCGCCGGTTTTTGAATTGATTTTGTAGAGGTAAGTATAAACCGCATCAGAAGTTAAAACATAGGTCGAAGTCTGATCAGAGACCAAATCACGGATGATTCCCGTATCGTTCAGCGTTATGGTTTTGTCCACGGTATTTGTCAAAGGATTAATTCTTGAAATGGTGTGTCCGGTCGCAATTTCATTGTAGTTGGTGTCATAAGTCAAACCGTCGGTCTGCACATAGATAAAACCGTCAGATGAGGTGATTTTCTCAGCATAATTTGGGAAATCAATACTTTTTACGAAAGCATTTGCATTGTCATAAATATTCACCTTTTTCACGTTGCTGAAATTGTTGTTGGTCACATAAATGTTGTTCGTGGAAAATGCGATGTATCTTGCCTGTTCCAGATTGGTAGTGATGGAACCGGTTTTTTTGAAGGTATATCGGTTCACGATTTCAATTTTATTCGGAACATTCAGAACCAAATAGGCCAAATCACCTCTGAAGCCAATCGATTGCAAAACATTTCCCAAACTTGCATTGGAGTTATTGTTTTTGAAAATCTGGTCTTCCTGAGTGACTAAGTCGTTGGAAAGATAGGTCACCGTGGAAGTGGGTGTGGAAAAACCACCTTCATTGGTGATCAGGATTCCGTTTTCATATTTCCCGAATGAAACCGGTGTCGGAGCTTGATCGTCTTTGCGGCAGGAAATGTTGAACAATAAAGTTCCTGCGAGAAGCAGTGTGGAGATTTTTGAAAATTTCATGTTTAAATTTTAAAAGTTGATTAATAAATTGACGCTGTAATTCCTTTTTGGCAAAGGATAAAAAGCGGTGGTTTCATAAATTTGGTCAAAGATATTCTGGATTTTAAAACCGAATCGATAATGTTTTAAAAAAGTCAGATTCAATCCAGCGTTGGCCACAAAATAAGATTTTAAAGCGTCCGAAATGCTTTCGTCTGAAGTAGTGAAAGTCAATCCGTTGTACATTCCCTGCAAGAAAATTTCTGCAAAATCATAGCGGTAACTTGCATTGGCAAAGAATTTATATTTTGGGACATACATCAGAAAACGGTTGGTTTCCAAATCTTTCGAATGGGTGAAAATAAAACCTGCTGAAATTTTCGCATGGTTTTTTCCAAAACTGTTCTCGAAATCCAGTTGTGATTCCAAACCATAAGATTCTACTTTTTCTGTGTTAATGGGCGACCAAATTCCCGAAGAAGTCGGCAGCCAACGAATCATATTCTCGATTTGCATATAATAAGGAGTCAGATTGAGCTTGAAATTCTTGTACTTGAAACGGTTTCCGAGTTCTGCCTGATGAGAAATTTCCGGCTTTAAATCCAGATTGCCGCCCGGTTTCCAATAAAGGTCGTTGAAAGTGGGGTATCTGAAATTTTTGGAAGCGTTGAAAGTCAAAGAATAGTAATCTGCGAGCTGAATATTTCCTGAAAAAGAAAACAAAAACGGCGCTTCAATTTTTTCCACGAATTCCTTTTTCGCACCGGCCTCCAAATACATTTTTTTCGAAGGTTTCCAGCGAATCAAACCCGCTACAGAACCTGCATTCCTGGATATATTCTGAATTCCTGAAAGGTAACCTTCCGCTTTGTTCACTTGAAATTCGGTGATCAGGTTGAAATCTATTTTTTCTTTGATGGAATAATTAAAATCATTTTTTGCGATATAGTTTTTCCCAATTCCACCGCTGCTTTTGGGATTGTCGATGTTTTGGAAGTAGTCGAATTCTTCCTCCAAATAAGCCCACTTCAAAATATTCTGAACTTTTTCGCCCCTGAAATTCCAACTCAGCAAACTTCTGAAATTATCGGTAAGGTATTTCGTTTTTGTGGAAAACTCCGAGAAAATCGGGTAGTGCTGATTTCCACTGTACAGCTGGCTTTGCCAAAAAACCGTATTCCGATCATCGATTTTGTAGCCGAAACCTAAACTGAAATTTTTATTGTGGTATTGCCCGTTAAGATTGATATATTGCTTCTCTGGAACTTCGTAATTATTCTCACTTTCCGAATAATTCGCGGCCAGTTTCACGCTGAGTTTTTCATTGCTGAAAGAAGATTTTAAAAAAGTGTTGTAAGTTTCAAACGAACCATATTCAAAGAATGCGGAATTCTTCAAACCGCGATTAAAACTCAATTCGTTGTTCAGGTGAATTGTTCCGCCGATTGCCGAACTGCCGTAAATCACACTTCCTCCGCCGGATTGGATTTCGAGATGATCGTAACCGAGAAGATTGAGATTGTTGAGGTCGCCTTGACCAAGAAACTGCGAATTCACATTAATTCCGTTCCAAACGAATGCGGTTTGCTGCGCCGTGGTTCCGCGAAAAGAGGGAGCCGAAACCATTCCGCGTCCACTTTCCTTGATATAGATCGGAGATTGAAATCGGAGAACTTCCGAAAGATTGGTAGCGTTTTTCAGTAAATCCTCTTCCTTTAATTTGGAGGTCTTCTGGATTTTTTTGGCGTTAACGAGTTGATTGTCAAAGATAAAAACCGTGTCTATGGTTTTTTCCTGTGCAGCAATCGAGAACGAAAACAACAGCAATACTGCCGATAAAATAGGTAAGGTCTTGAACATTTTCAGGGCTTTTCCTCCGAAAGCAATTTTTAGGGTTAATTTTCAGCAAGGTCTCCTGACTTTCACATTTCTGCGCCTTCTCTTCATTTTGTGAAAATGGCTGGTTTGCAGAAACTCTTTGCGGAATTAAGGAATTATTAATTCTTACTTAATCCTCCGTGATTTACAGTTGCGGGGACAGTTCGCGGATTTCACGCGATTCCCTTTTCTGAAAGTTTTACAAAGATAGTTTTTTTAATGATGGAAATACGGATTTTGGCTAACAAAATTGCAGGAAACTATTTTCATTTGGGACAGTTTTTTTTGAGGCTACAGTTTCAGTCCACCTCTTTTTCTGTTTTCCTCTTCAAATATTTATACGTCTCAATCTGCGACCGCACCTCGGTTTTTCCGCTCTCCACGTATTTGTTGCTCATTTTTTTGTCCAGGATTCTGGCTTTTACATTGTCATTTAACTGGATTTCCAGAATGTCCATGAGTTCTTTTTTCAGGTTTTTCTGGGTGATTTTTGCGGCGGCTTCAATCCGGTAATCCAGGTTTCTGGTCATCCAGTCCGCCGAAGAAATGTAGAGGTCTTCACTGCCTTTGTTGTAGAAATACATCACTCTGGCGTGTTCCAAATATTCATCAACAATACTTATTGCCTGGATTTTTTGTTTGAATCCCTTTTGGTTCACCGCACAATAAATTCCTCGAACAATCATCTTCACTACTACTCCGGCTTTTGCGGCGTCGTAAAGTTTGCTAATCAGATTCCGATCGCTTACTGAATTGACTTTGATGATCATTTCGGCTTTTCGCCCCGCTTTTGCCTCCTCAATTTCCTGCTCGATGTGGCGCACGATTTTCTCACGCATGAACTGCGGACAAATCATCAGATTTTTGCAGGTTTTCAAAACGGGATTTATGTCGTCTTTTGGTTTTCGCAATACGTGGAATACTTTATTGATGTCTGCCATAATTCCTCTGTCAGAAGTCATCAGCAAATGGTCACCATAGATTTTTGCTGTTTTCTCATTGAAGTTTCCGGTGCTTACAAATCCGTACTGAATGGTTTTGTTGTGGACTCTTTTTTTGATGACGCAAAGTTTCGCGTGAACTTTTTTATTGGGAATTCCCACTAAAACTTTCACCCCTTCCTGTTCCAGAATTTCCTTCCATTCCAGATTGCTTTCTTCATCAAATCTTGCCCGAAGTTCCAGCATCACCGTTACTTCTTTTCCGTTCCTCGCGGCATTAATTAACGCGTTCACGATCTTGGAATTACTCGCCAATCGGTACGCGGTAATTTGAATGGATTTCACATCGGGATCCATCGCGGCTTCACGCATCAGATCGATTACGGGAGTGTAGGTGTGATAGGGAAAAGTGAGCAGCACATCTTTTTTCTGAATCACATCGGTAACTCTTTTTCCAACAAATTCCTGGTGGTCGAAGGAGGTTCTTTCTTCGGGCTTTTTATAAGCTTTGAAAACATCCGGGAAATCCATGAAGTGTCTGAAATTGTGAATTTTTCCTCCGGGAATGATGCTGTCTTTTTTGCTGAGGTTCAGTTTCCGGATCAGGAATTCCAACAATGCTTTGTCCATTTCTTTATCAAAAACAAACCGGGTTGGTTTTCCTTTTCTCCTCGATTTAATCCCTTTTTCAATTTTTTCGGCCAGGGTAGTTTTAATGTCATTGTCCAAATCGAACTCCGCATCTTTAGTGACTTTGAAACAGTTTGCCTCAAAATCGTCATAGCCAAAATAGGAGAAAATGTGGGGTAGGTTGAATGTGATGACATCTTCTAATAGCATCACCGTTTTTTCATCTTTATCTTCGGAAGGAAGCAGCACAAATCTGCCAATAATCCGCGACGGAATCTCAATGATGGCGAATTTGCTTTCATACTGCCATTCTTTTTTCCGCATCGCAATTCCCAAGTAGAGTGATTTGTCCCGCAAATAGGGCATCGGAACATTATCGTGCAGCAAAATTGGAATCACGTTGCTTTCTACCACTTCATCGAAATATTTCCGAACGAATATTTTTTGTTCTGGACTGAGATTCTTGGCGCTTTTAATAAAGATTTTCTGCTCCGCCATCTCCAGCTGGATTTTCTTCCAGGTTTTGTCAAAATCCTGCAGTTGTTTGATGACGATTTCGTTGATGTTCTGCAGAATTTTTGATGGCGGCTGATAAAATGATTCCGTGATGAATTTATCCTTGAAGTCCATTGCACGCTTTAATCCGGCGACACGCACCCTGAAGAACTCATCCAAATTATTGGAGAAAATGCCCAGAAATCGTATTCTGAGGTGGAGCGGTACGTTCTCGTCCATTGCTTCCTGCAAAACTCTTTCATTAAAGGCAAGCCACGTGATGTCTCTCGGATTAAACTGATTCGGCATTTTCGGGGTTATATGATTGCTCAAAAATAGAGATTTCAGTGAAAATTTCAATGACAAAGGTGGAAATTTAATATTGAAGACTTTGTCTTGGCCAAATCTTCGTGGGCAATCGTGATAAATGTCACGAAATCAATTCTTTATTATATGACTATAGTCATACTACATCATCAGAAAATCTGACTACTTTTAACAAAAAATTAAACAGATGAAAAGGTCAATTCTAATTTTAAGTATGGTGGGATTTGCATTGCTTTCTTGCCAGAAAAACGAAGCAGCGGCAGCTGAAAACACAGCTTCTGCAACTACTGAAACCGTAGGACACGGACAGGAAGGAGTACAGGACGAGGATTCCAATCCGAACATCGTGCAACTTGCAGTGAAAAATCCGGATCTTTCCACATTGGTGAAAGCGGTTCAAACAGCAGGATTAACTACTTCTTTGAGCAACGCAGGTCCTTTCACGGTTTTTGCACCTGTCAATGCGGCTTTTGACAAATTGCCGAAAGGTACCGTTGAAGATCTGCTGAAACCTGAAAACAACGGGAAACTCACCGATATTTTGGGTCATCATACCTATGTGGGCGTGATCAAGGAAGATCAAATGAGCGACGGACAAAATCTAGGGATGGTGGACGGAAAAAATATTACCATCAAAATGGTGGATGGAAAACCAACCATCAATGGGACAGCACATATTTTAGCAACTGTTCCGGCTTCTAACGGTATCGTTTATGCAATTGACGAAGTGATCGTTCCGGAATAAAAAGATGTAATAGTTTATTAAATTTAATGTTTTTTGGTGCGGTTTCAGGATTTCTTGGAACCGCTTTTTTGTGGAATTAAGAAAAAGGCCGATTTAAACAGCTGCCATTTTCAAAATGTGCGTTTCGAATCAGAGCTGGTTTCGGTTTTTGTATTTCAACTGCACAAAAATGACCAACAAAGAAAACATCATCAGCAGTGAAATATAAAACAAAGCATGATTGGCGTAAGGAATGGAATTATAAGTAATTGAGAAAATACCCATTAATCCAAGTACTGCCTCATTTAAAAATATACCGAGAAGGAGCAGTTTTAGTCCCAAAAAAAGAGATTTGCTAGTGCTGAAAAGATTGGTTGCCAGGATTTGATTGATCAAAAACATTGCGATACACATCAGCAAAACCAAATGCAGATAAGCAATCACAATGTTGCGGAATCCAAATGCGAACTGATTCACTGCCCGAATATTGGAACCGAGCTGCAGTGCAATTTTCACCGCAAATGCAAACCCGGCAAAAAGCAGGATAAAGCGCTGCATGGGAGACCAATTTGCTGAAATTTGGTTCCAGTTTTTCTTGACAAATCCATACAGCATCGCTGCTCCAATTGTTTGCCCAATGGTGGCAATAGCGATCAAAGTGAATATATAAACCGGCATTTTGAACCAAAGAATAGAAAGTCCAAAACCAATCAGGCAACCCATAAACATTAACCAAAAAAGTACATTATTCTTTTTTTCACCAATTGGGGAACCGATTTCCTTCATGGAGTAAAGCAGCAATCCGATACAGGAAAAAATGAAGAACCCATTGTATTGGAAATGGAGATAATAATATTCCGAAGCCAGAAACATATTCTGTGTGGTACTATTTGTGGCACTCATATAGCCTAAGTTGAACACGCCAAGCGAAGAAATCACTGCAAAAAATAATCCCCCGAGAAACCATTTTTTTGATGGATCCTGAAATTTCCGGGAATCCGAATAAAATAGATAAGCGAAAACAAAACTGACGAGCAACGCGGCGGTGGAAAAAAATACCGACAGCGAAAAATAACCGCCATAGATGAAAGCAACCAGCATCCCAAAAGACGATATGATGTTGGCAATAATGAGCGCCTTGTATTTGGTCAGTTTCAGATCGGGTTTCATCTTACTCAGATAAATCGCCACCAAAACATAAATAGCATTGGTAATCCAAGCATAAAATGCAAAGTGCGAATGGGCTTCCTGCAAATGCTTCTGGTCTAAAAATGGAAATGAATAAACGATTTTATAGCGCATAATTACGCCCAAAACTGCTACTAGGAAAAAGTTAAAGACTGAAAATTTTAGCCAGAAAGCTTTGTTCATCAGAATAAGATTTTGTGATTAATAAGTTCTATTTTTTGCTCCCGTTCCATTTTTTTTACCGTTCGGATCACCGTTTCGATCGCTAAACCGGTGGAATTTGCCATTTCTTTTCTGGTCACCTCGATGATGCATTTTTCGGTGAGTTCCAGGTTGTTGCTTCTTTTGTAGTTTTTCAGAAAATTCAGAATTCTTTCGTGGGGATTTTGGTGCACGATCGATTTCAGCTTCATGGTTTTGTTGTACGCTTTTCTCGCAATCTCATTCGTGAATTTGAGCAGCATATCCGGATTTTCAGTCATAAACTGCTTAAAATGTTCATTGCTGAATCTGAAAATTTCAGCGGTATCACTGATGATTACGGAATTGGCGGGGTACCTTTCGCCTAATAAAAACGGCGGCTCACCCAGGAATTTGAAATGGGAAACCTTTTCGATCAGGAACTCTTTGCCTTCAGAATCGGTATTGTAAATTTTGATTTCTCCATCCGTCAAGAAATACAGATTCACAGCTTTTTCATCTTCGCGGAAAAGGGTGTCTTTCCTCTTCAAAAGCATTCGCGGAACCTTATTTTTCAACAGAATTTCTCGAGAAAACATATTTTTTGGTTTGATCAAAGATAGTTAAAAAAATAAATATTTGTTGCTGATATCAGTCAGCGAGAAACTTCGCCACGGTTCAATATTCCCATTAAAATCCTCCTTCAATTCCAAAAGATTTCTTATAAATCCTTCTTGTTGAACTTGATCAATGACAGTACAAATGGGATGATTGCCCAAACCGCCATTACCACCAATGAGATTCCCATTCCGCCGCCAGAACCAAAAACTTGTTTGAAAATCGCTCCCGAAGCTCCAAGCATTGCTGAAACATCAAGCTGAAGCAAAACGAAAATTCTCGCCAAACCAATCGGGTTCAATCCCGCCAAAGTCGCCATAATTCCCTCAATGGGGTAATCTGCAAACTGGAACATCAGGACCAGAAGAATTCCATCATAAATAATTGCAAAGAAAATCCATAGGAAAATGGAGATTCCGATTCCTTTGGCCTTGTCGCGACTTGAAATCGCGGAAAGCATGGCAAACGAAGTGAAAATAATGGACAGAAAAATACCGATTATTATCAGAGAAAAACCAGTCTCAATCGATGAATAAAGCAATATTGGGACACCGCAACCAATCAGGAATGCGAAAACCAGCGCGGTGGAAAGTCCCAGAAAAATATTGAACCAAACTTTGGTTCTGGGAACCGGCTGACTCAATAGCAATTCCACAAACTGACTGCTGTTATAGACATAAATGGTGGAAAAAATGATGCTTACCAATGGCACCACCAGTAAAACCACGTTTAGTAAACTCAAAGTCGCTTTGGTGTAATTGCTTTCCAAACCTAGAACAGACCAAGAAAGTATAAACAGCAACACCGTGTAAAACAGGATGATTTTGTTTTTTAAAATATCAAAAAGGATAAAGCGTGCTATTTTGTTCATTTCTTCATTTCTTTTAAAATACTGACGATCGATTCTGAAATTTTTCCGGAATTGGTTTGTTTCAGCAGTTCATCCACGGATTGGTGAACCAGAACTTTTCCTTCGTTCATGAAGATGATTTCGCTCACGATTTCGTCAAGCTCACTCAATAAATGCGAAGTAATCAGGATGAGTTTTCCCTTGTTTTTTTCCTTGATGATTTTCTTTTTCAGGATTTCGGAAGCCAGTGGATCGAGTCCTGCAGTCGGTTCGTCCAGGATGATGATCTTCGGGTCAAACATAAAGGCCAAAACTGCACTCACTTTTTGGGTGGTTCCTCCCGAAAGGTTTCCCATTTTCTTGTCGTATATTTTTTCCAGCTCGAAGGCTTCCAGAAGTTCGGTGTCCAAATGTTCTTCAGGCAGTTTCCGGGTGTCCTTGATCATTTGGATGGTGTGACCAATCGTCATGTTTTCCGGATATCGGCCGATTTGCGGCATATATCCGATATCTTTTCTGTAGAGATAATGGTCTTTCACACTTTTTTCATTCACCAAAATATCTCCTTCTTCCACCACATTTAGGCCGAGAATGCATTTGATCATGGTCGTTTTGCCGCAACCGTTTGGACCGATGAGCGCAATGGAATGGCCGTCCTGCAAATCGAGGGTCACGTCTTTCACCGCGGTGAATTTCCCGAATTTTTTGGTTAATTGTTTTACTTCAATCATTTTTTAAGAGGGAAGGTGGTTGATGTAAGTTTTCAAAAGAACTTCTATCTGCCGTCACCTTCAATTTTTTTTATAGTTGATTTATCAATGCGATTATTAGGTTCATTAACTTAAAACAGAACTCATCATTTTTTTGAGAAACTTCATTTAAACTCCTTTTTTTGCCTTCTTTCACTTTCTGTTTCGAATTACACGCTTTAAATCTTCACTTTTTTCATCAGCGGTTGCTCATCCACAAAGGTTTCAGGTGTAAGACTGGGAATCACTTTTTCGGTTTTGTCCAATAAATCCACGATGAATGTCTTGAACAAAAGCATCACGGACGGATTTTTCTCCACCAAATAAGAATAGAGACTCAACGGGTGAAATGCAATGTCGCCGATTCCGTCTTTGTTTAAGTCGTAACCTTCATACTTGTCCCAATAATTATTTTTAAAATCATTCATCACCATCGTTCCGTTGGTACTCACGTCGAAAGTATTGTTGATGAAATTATTTCTTTTCACGCGGTTTTCCATGCAGTTGGCATTGATTTTCATTCCCCATCCGTTGTTTTGGAAATCGTTTTGGTAGAAGTCGATTTTTGTGGCTCCGTCTAAAAAAATGGCTACCGTGTTGCTTTCGAAAACATTGTGTTTGATTTTGCTGAATGAGATGTCCTTCAGCAATAATCCATAACTTCCGTCGCCCCAGTTGTTGATGAATTTATTTCCGACCATTCCCACATTATTGCTGTACATCACGGCAACTCCCGCATTATTATTGTCGAAAATGTTGGAAACGTACACATTGTCATTAGAAAACATGAAATGAAGTCCATAACGAAGATTTTTCACCGAATCATTATTGTAAATGTATGATTGGACCACTTTTTCCAGGTAAATTCCGTCTTTGTGCCCGGAAATATAGTTGTTTTTAATCCAAAGTTCCTGGCTTACCCAAGCGTGAATTCCATCACCAACTCCTTCTTGGGATTTGGCACGGCTGGTCGTGATTCTGTTGTTTTGGATCAAGCAGCGGTAACCGCGCTGAACATAGATTCCAAAATAATTATTCTCGAAAATATTATTTTCAATAGTGGTAAAATGACTGTCGTAAAGGCGGATCGCGCCAATGTTTTCCACTTCGTCTTCGCCCGAATTGATGATTTTGAATCCTTTTAGGATGATGTGGTTGGACCGAAAGGAAAGGATTTCGTATTTGAACTCGCCGTCCAAAACCGGTCTTCCAATCCCGATGAGCACTAATGGTTTGGTGATGCTGATGTTTCCTTCTTTATAAACGCCACTTTCCACCAAAATACTGTCGCCACTTTTTGATGAGGCGACAGCGCTTTTAATGGTTTTGTAGGTTTCATTTTTCCCAACTTTCAGCACTTTTGAAAAGAAAATTACGGGAAAAAGCAGAAACAGAATTCTGAACATTTTAGCTATTTCGTTAAAGTTGCACCGAGTTTTGCGGCTGCTTTTTCAGCATCTGCCTTATTTTTGAAAGCCTGCGTGTTTCCACCCATCGGAGATTTGATGTTTCCACCTTCGATTAGTGTGGCATTCTTTTTTTCCAAAAACTGATCTGTAGGAAAATCTATGACATAGGTTTTTGCATTTTTTGCCTTGTCAGGATTGGAAACTTCATACATGTTCATACAGCTGATATCGTCAAATTTATAGACTTTTCCTTTCTCAGTGATGAGTTCGGTACCGTACTTGATGTCGGTGATTGTCATTTTGCAATTATCACACTGGTCGCTTCCCAAAAGAAAATCTTTCGGTCCGGACTGTTGACAGGACATGAATGCCAATACCGAAACTGCGGCAATTAGAAATGGTTTTGCTTTCATAACTTTTTTAATTATAGCGTTTATATTTTAGCAGGATTTTGGGTAGTTCAGCTCCTGCAATTTATGCATTTTTTCTTTTTCTGATTTCCAGATAGGCTAAGATAACCAAAATTCCGGCAACTGCGAACATGATGATTCCGCCAATATCCGGATAGGAATATGCGCCAAAGTTCAAGAGCTGTTTAAATCCTATTAATGGCGGTTGGTAAGACATTCCGGGAACCACGATGGCCGCGTTCGGATCCAAATTGTGTCCGTAATTGTATTCCCAAGCCCAGAAATCTACCATAAATGCAACTCCGAAAATCAAAAATAGAATAGTGGTCAGATAAAGCCACAGCTTTTTATTGAGAAAGGCGGCGATCAAACAAAGCAGGCCGAAAAATCCCAGTGCATAAGGCAGAACTTTGAATTCCCAAAAATCTTCTTGGTGAATGGTTTTCATGCCGATGTAGTGATTCAGTCCATTGATGATTTGATAATCACCGGTGATTTTATTGGACCACAGAAACATTCCCAGTCCTTCAGGATATTGGGGAGCTTCCAAATAAATTGCCCATAGTGGGACAAAAATTGAAACGAACAAACCTAGTCCGCAAATGATTAGAAAGATGCGTGACCATTTGGATAATGAGGGGTTTTTCATTTGTAATGGTTTTGAATAACTGCTAGTAAATTTCGTGATTTTTGAGCAGTGCTCATGTGATTGAAATCACAAAATGACAACTATCATTAAAAGAAAAAAGGGCAGTGAAAACCGCCCTTTAAATTGATCTTTATTATTTGGTTTCACCTTCTTTCACAGGACCTACTGCATTGTCCTTCTTATTATTCAGCGAATAAATCAGAGGAGTATTGCTTCCCGCAGGTGATACTCTCACATAACCCTGCATTTCTTGGTGTAGTGCGGAGCAGAAGTCGGTACAATACATTGGGTACATTCCCGCTTTTTTAGGAACCCATTTCAGCGTGCAGGTTTCTCCCGGCATAATTAAGAGTTCTGCGTTTTCATTTCCTTTGATGGCAAATCCGTGCGGAACGTCCCAATCTTGCTCCAGATTGGTGACGTGGAAGTAAACTTCGTCTCCTACTCTGATTCCCTCGATATTGTCAGGTGCGAAGTGTGACCGGATTGAAGTCATGTAAACATGAACTTTGTTTCCTTCTCTCACCACTTTGCTTTCTGCTTCACCTTTGGTCACGTAAGGGTTTTTATTGTCCGCGATTTTGAAGAATTTCACTTGGTTCTTAGAAAGCAAATCTCCAGGACAAGCTTGTGCGTAATGCGGTTCACCAAAAGTTGGGAAATCCAGCAACAGTTTCATTTTATCACCACTGATGTCAAAAAGCTGAGCAGATTGAGCCAATTCAGGGCCGGTTGGTAAATACCTGTCTTTGGTAATTTTGTTGTAAGCGACCAAATATTTTCCGAAAGGTTTTTTGCTGTCTCCACCAGGAATCATCAGGTGACCTACCGAGTAGAAAGTCGGCTGTCTGTCCAAAACTTTCAGCGATTTGATGTCCCATTTTACCACTTCTGAAGATACAAACATGGAGGTATAACCGTTTCCTTTTCCGTCAAATTCAGTGTGTAGAGGGCCTAAACCTGGTTTTTGAACCTCCCCGTGCAATGCTGCTTCATATTTGATCACATGAACTCCGTCATAATCAGATGCGAAGGCTTTGTCTGCGATTGCTTTTTGGATTTTGTCGAAGCTGAAAACCGGGATCAACGCTGCCAATTTTCCGGAAGCCACGATGTATTCACCGGTTGGATCCACATCACATCCGTGTGGGGATTTCGGACAAGGGATCAGGTACATAGCTTCCTTCATGTCATCAATGGAAAGCACTGTAACTTCTTTCTTCATCGTTGAAGTTGCGGAATGGGTGCTTTCGTCGAACTTGTTGTGTGCGTATTCTGTCTGCACTTTTCTGCCTTTTCCGGCTTTCACCAATTCTGCTGCTTTCACCCAGTTCACTGCCAAAATGAAATCTTTGTCATTTTGTGAAGCATTTACTTCAAGAAGCGTGTTGGCCTTTTCGGAGTTGTAGCAAGAAAAGAAGAACCAATCGTGGGATTTTCCTTTACCTGCGTGAGAGAGGTCGAAGTTGATTCCCGGAGCTTCAATTTGGAAAGAAAGATCCATATCTCCGCTGTCTTTATTAATTCCGATGAAAGACAAAACTCCTTTGAAGTTTTCTTTCATGGAATTAATTGGAACATCTCCGTTTTTGTCATCGGTTGGAACGGCGAAACGAGTTCCAGCTACCACATATTCTGTATTTTCCGTTAAGAAAGGTGAGGAGTGGTTCCCCGCAGAGTTGGGCAATTCCAATATTTCAACAGTCTTGAATGTTTTCAGATCCAATCTTGCCACTCTCGGCGTGTTATTGGCATTTGCAAACAGCCATCTTCCATCCACTTCTCCATTGGTCTGTGACAATGAAAGGTGGTGTTGGTCATCCCAAGGAATAAATCCATGAGAGGTTTGTAGCATCGGTTTGGTTTCTTCACTGTAACCATAACCGTTTTCCGGGTTTTGCGAAAATACGGGAAGTACTTTTAAGAGTCTTCCGCTTGGCAAACCATAAACGTTTACCTGTCCATTGAAGCCACCGCTGACGAAGTTGTAAAACTCGTCATATTTTCCCGGGGCAACATAAACTTTCTCGGCAGCATCGCCACTTACAGCGTTCTCCGTTCCCTTTGGTTTACAGCCTGTCATCATCAAAATTGACATAAGGGCAGACCATCCAAAAAATTTTAGACTTTTCATATGAAATTGATTTACTGGATTTTTTCTTTTTTCTGCTTGAGAAAAGAATTACTTCGCTCCGTCGATTTCTCTCATGTATTCGAGAACTTCACGAGCATCTTTTTCATTTAAACCTTGGTTTGGCATTCTCACCAAGCAAAGTTCAAGTTGTTTTTGTAATTCTGGATCCACGTCGATCATTGGATCTGGATTAGAGATGAAATTCATAATCCATTCAGGGGTTTGTCTTTTGGTAACTCCTTTCCAACCCGGACCAACTAGTTTTTCTTCGGTTGGTTTGTGGCATGATGTACATTTCACTTCTGCAATTTTCTTTCCTGCAGCAGCCATCGCTGGATCAAATTTGCTCACATCGATGTTTTCATGTGGACCAAGACCTCTTTTTGGATCATAGGTTGCAGGATCTACCGCAGCTGGAGTTGCCGGTGCTTCCGTAGCAGCTCCATCAGAAGAGGCAGTCGGGATGGAGTCAGTTTTTTTGTCTCCTCCGCAAGAGAAGAGTGCGAACGCGAATGCAGCTAATGCAATTGTTTTTAAAGATTTCATATTTTATATAATTTAATGGTTCAAAAGTACAAGTTTTGCTTCCATGCTGATATGATCGCAGTCATATAAACGGTATGACATTTATCGCAAATTTTTTATTCGATTATTTTTAATAAATTTGGCGAATAATAAATATTGATAAAGATATGAATAAATTTTTGATTTTAGGAGGATTTTTTATAGCTGTTTCTTGCACAAAAAACGTTGATACTGAAAAAGAAAGCAATATCATGATGGAAGAGCCTGCTGCCACTACTGGAGATGCTGCTTCGGGAAAACATGAAGGTTTGGCACTCATTGAAGGTGCAGACTGTTTGACTTGCCATAAAATGGATACCAAAGTTGTAGGTCCTTCTTATCAAGATGTTGCAAACAAATACACGGATGCAGATATTGATATGCTCGCACAAAAAATCATCGACGGTGGAAAAGGAAACTGGGGTGAAATCCCAATGACTCCGCATGCAGGAATGAGCAAAGAGACTGCAAAAAAAATGGTTGAATATATTCTTACCTTGAAAAAATAATAATTCCAATTTTTGGGATACCGACGCCAGACATTACCGTTTGGCGTTTTTTTTTGTTCTATCTGTCAATTTGTCACAAAACTTTGGTCGGCATAAAATTGGAGAAAGCCAACACAAATCTTACTAATTAAAAAATATTAACAATATGAGCAAAATAATTGGAATTGACTTAGGTACAACCAACTCTTGTGTTGCCGTAATGGAGGGAAAAGACCCTGTTGTAATTCCTAATGCAGAAGGGAAAAGAACCACGCCCTCCGTAGTAGCTTTCACGAAAGATGGGGAAAGATTGGTGGGCGATCCCGCAAAAAGACAGGCGGTAACCAACCCCCATAATACCGTGTACTCCATCAAAAGGTTTATCGGGACCCATTTTAAAGACGATGCGAAAGAAGTGTCCAGAGTGCCATACACCGTGGTTTCGGGACCAAATGACACCGTAAAGGTAAAAATAGACGACAGAGAATATACTCCGCAGGAAATTTCAGCAATGATTCTTCAGAAAATGAAGAAAACTGCTGAGGATTATCTTGGCCAGGAAGTAACAAGAGCGGTGATCACTGTTCCGGCGTACTTCAACGATTCACAAAGACAATCTACCAAAGAAGCCGGTGAAATCGCTGGTCTTAAAGTTGAAAGAATTATCAACGAACCTACCGCAGCCGCTTTGGCGTATGGTTTGGATAAAAACCACAAAGATCAAAAGATTGCGGTTTACGATTTAGGTGGAGGTACTTTCGATATCTCGATTCTGGATTTGGGAGATGGCGTTTTCGAAGTGTTATCCACAAATGGAGACACCCATTTAGGTGGAGACGATTTTGACGATGTAATCATCAACTGGTTGGTTGACGAATTTAAAACAGAAGAAGGGGTTGACTTGAAAGCTGACCCAATCGCACTTCAAAGATTGAAAGAGGCTGCTGAAAAAGCAAAAATTGAACTTTCTGCCGCATCACAAACTGAAATCAACCTTCCTTATATTACCGCCACTGCAACCGGTCCGAAACACTTGGTGAAAACTTTGACCAGGGCGAAATTTGAACAGCTTTCAGAAGATTTGGTGAGAAGATCCATGGAGCCTTGTAAAAAAGCGTTGTCTGATGCCGGATTGCAGACTTCTGATATTGACGAAGTAATTTTAGTAGGTGGTTCCACCAGAATTCCGATCATCCAGGAGCAGGTTGAAAAATTCTTCGGCAAAAAGCCATCAAAAGGAGTAAATCCGGATGAGGTGGTAGCAGTAGGTGCGGCAATCCAAGGTGGGGTATTGACCGGTGATGTGAAAGATGTACTTCTTTTAGATGTGACTCCGCTTTCATTAGGTATCGAAACCATGGGTTCTGTTTTCACCAAACTCATTGATGCAAATACCACCATTCCTACCAAAAAATCTGAGGTGTTCTCTACCGCAAGCGACAATCAGCCTGCAGTTTCCATCAGAGTTGGGCAAGGTGAAAGACCAATGTTTAATGACAACAAGGAAATTGGAAGATTTGATTTGACAGATATTCCACCGGCACCGAGAGGCGTTCCACAAATCGAGGTAACATTCGATATTGATGCAAACGGTATCCTGAGCGTTTCCGCTAAAGATAAAGGAACCGGAAAAGAGCAGTCTATCAAAATCCAGGCAAGTTCAGGACTTTCTGAGGCCGAGATCGAAAGAATGAAACGTGAAGCCGAAGAAAACGCTTCTGCAGATGCCAAGAAAAAAGAAGAAGTAGAGCTCTTCAACAAAGCAGATGGCTTGATTTTCCAAACCGAAAAGCAGCTGAAGGAATTCGGTGAAAAACTTTCCGCCGACAAAAAAGCAGCGATCGAATCTGCTGCTGCAGAATTGAAAACCGCGTTCGAGGCAAAAGACACCGAATCGGTGAAAACCAAAACCGAAGCATTAGACGCAGCTTGGATGGCGGCTTCCGAAGAGCTATATGCAGCTGGACAGCAAGCACAAGGTGCAGATGCAGGTCCTCAAAACCCAGGCGGAAACGCAGGTGCAGAGGATGTGCAGGATGCAGATTTCGAGGAAGTCAAATAGTAATTTTCAGATAGTCCCTCTCTTTTTGAGAGGGATTTTTTGGAAAATATCAGTAATAAAAAACTGAAACAGAAAAACTATTTTTTCCATGCAATTTGCTTATATAGGTTCAGAAAGTGGCTTGTTGGCCACTTTTTTTTATTGAGGTAATTGGATTTGATTATTTGCCAAATTATTGGATAGAAGGATAATTCAGCAATACGTATCTTCTGGTAAGTCATTCAATCCATCTGCCATTTTCCGGCAAGAAATTGTCGTGTACTGAACGGGACAGCCAAGAAATGCTCTACTGGTTTTGTCAATGAGTCAAGGATTTTGCTGAGATAAAGTGATCTCATAAGTAGGAATGATTTTGAAATCTATTCAAAAAAATAACCGCAGCAAAACCGCGGTCATTAAAACAATTAAAGATAGTGTTACTTTGAAACCAGTTTCTTCATGTCATTCTTTTCTGAGAAATTAATGACTCGTGAGATATCTTCGGCGGTGAATTTTCCGCGCACATCCACATAAACCAATTTTGATCCGGAAGCGACGGTGATCAATAGGTTCCGAATTTCGTCACCTTTTTGTTTCGCCTGGAAATTGATGGTTTCCTTTTCCTTTTTAATGGTCATCCATTCTTCGAAATTATTTTTGGTAAGGTATTTCGAAAAATCGGCAACCATTTCCTGGTTTCCATTTTCGATCGTCATTACTTTCAGCTTGCTGATTTTCTTCACGATTGCCACAATCTCCTCGCTTTCGCCATCTTCGCGCAATGCTTTCTTCACAAAAGGTTTTGCGAGCCAAACCGGAACATTGATGCTCACAAACTTGGCGTCTTTGTAATCGTAATAAGGATTGTCAAAGAATCCCATATTCGGATTTTTGGAAACGATGCAGGATTGCAGACTGAAAATCAGGATTATAGACAGGTAAAATAATATAATTCTTTTCACGGTATTTTTTTTAAGGTTTATTATTTTTGGCACATTAGTCATATTAGTTTTGCTTGCCAATATTTTGTTGTATTTCAAAATTTTTGGTGGAAGGGTTTTTGATTTTTTTCCGACTGTCATTTTTTTGGAATCAAGAGTATTACCAATATGAATAATGTGCAAAAAAAGTTTGTTTAATTAATAGGTTTCGTGGAGCCGCCGCTATTGTTGGTGGATGAAAAATTATTCGGTTTCCCGGCATAGCGCACATTTCCGCCGGAAGAGGTGTTGGAAGAAAGGCTTTCAGTGGCATTCACTTTTAGACTTCCTGCTGAAGATGCATTTGCCGACACGGTTTTCGCTACCAGGTTCTGCGCATTGCAGCTTGCCGCACTCGAAACTTGAAAGGTAGCGGAGTCACTATTCCCCGTAATTGATGACGATGAACCACTCGTTCCGGTGAAGGAAAACGCTTTGGTCTCCACCTTCAGTTTCAGGGTTGCTCCGGATTCCGCATTGGTCGTGATTTTATTCCCATTTAATTCTGCGTTGATCGCGCTACCCGATTCTGCATTTACAGTGAAGGATTCCTCATTAATCTCATTTAAAGTTGAAATCGATGCGCCGGATTTGGTGGATATGCTTTTCAGGTTTGGCGCTTCCACATTCACGAAAAGCTTTTTGAAGCGGATGTTTCTGTTTCCGTCAGTTTTTAGATAAATCTTTAAAATCCCGTTTTCTACATTGGTTATGAGGTATTGTGCCTTATCGGAATCCACATCCACCGTCACGGATTGGTTTTTTGATTGGGTGAAGTTTACCTTAATTCCTGAAGAAACTTCTATTCCGCTGAACTTTTCTACATTTCTTACCTGAGTTATTCCGGCCGGACTGGAGATTTCGGTGGTAACGGTGTTTCTTTGCGAGGATTTTTCGGCTTCGTTGATCAGTTTGTTCACGTCATCCATGGAGATTTTCCCATCGAGCATCATCAGAACTGTGCTGTCTTCGGAATTGATGCTCAAAATCAGGTCGTCCAGGTTTCCGTTGGTCGCATCGGAAGAAAGGAATTTAATTTTGCTGTCTTTGCTGTTGACGGTGATCAGTTCCTCATATTTCAAATTTTTAATGGAATTTGTAATATCGTTTTTCAGGTTTTGGAAACTCATCAAAGGTTTTTGGTTTTCTGTTTCCAGACCTTTTGTGAACGAGGGTTTTTCCACGATCAGGATTTTTAATCCGTTGATTTTTGCCAATAATGGCTTGATTTGCTGAAGTTCGCCATCGTCTATATTCAGTTTGCCGAGCATGCTGAACATTGGTTTTGCTATCTTGATGGAAGTGACTCCGGCAGATTCCTGGTATTTGTCGAATAACAGGTCTAGTTTATCTTTCTGCGCATTCACGTTGAAGAAATGCGAAAAGAAAAATGCGAGTATGATTAGTAATTTTTGCATGATGCTTGGTTTAATATTTTTAAAATGGAATAGTGCCAAAGAGGCTATTCTTTTAATGCTTTTTTTTATTCATTAATAAAATTCGGAATCGCTTCCGTTTTTGCCACGGTTTTTGATACATTTTCAGACAGGATTCTGAATGAATATTTGGTCAGATCGATGGCTTCTTTTTCGTTTTCAATCCGTTGTCCGTTGATGATCACGTAATTGGATTGGTATTCCGGTGTTGCAGATTTTTTGGGTGCAGATTTTTCGGGTGCGGAAACATAATGCTGCCGAACCTGTTTCTTCAGCCGACCTCTTGCCGGCAGGATTTTGTCTATGATTTCATCATCGCTGGTTATGGTTGCCGAATCGGTGACGATGCTGTCTCGAACGGTTCTCAGCGAATCCGCGGTGTGCACTGCCACTATTTCGCCGTCATTTCCGAAATCGGGTTTTTGTTTCAGGATTTCGTTTTTCACGAAATCATCCTGTTCAGTGATCGATTTTTTATGGAACACCTTAAAGAAAATTCCGACTGATACAAGCAGTACTACACTTGCGGCCATTGAAAATAATTTCGGGAAAGACGCGCTTTTCTTTTTTGAAATGATCTGAATTGGCTTTTCCTTTTCGGTCTCTTTCAAGAAATCCTCGAAATCCCAGTTCATCTTCTCGGATTTTAATTCCTTGAAAATTTCACTGTATTTTTCCTTGGGCTTTTCGTTTTTCATTGCAATGCATTTATAAATTCTCGATCATTCTATTTTCAAAATCCATGAGGTTCTGGATTTGTTCCTTAATCTTGGTTCGTGCCCTCATCAAGTTTACCCGAACTGCATTCTCCTCCATTTCCAGGATTTCAGAAATTTCAGAAACTTCATATTCCTCCACATCTTTCAGGTGAATCACGGCTTTTTGTTTTTCGGGAAGCCCGTTGATGAAGGCGATGATCTGTTCCTTCAGATTGTTGGTCTCGATCTGGTAAAGCTCACTTCGGTGCAATTGGAAATCTGCAAAACCCATTTTCACGTCGTGGTGCTTCAGCCGGTTCAGGCACTCGTTTTTCACCGATTTTAGCGCATAAGATTTTAGGTTTCCGAATTGGGCGAGTTCTTCTTTTTTCTGCCAAAACTTCATCATCAGATCCTGCACTACATCTTCCGCTTCGTCACTGCTCATCACGAATCTTTTCGCAAAACGGTACATCTCGTCCTTGAGGCAAAAGACCGTGTTTTTGAATATCTCGTGAGTCATAGTTTCGTTTCTAGTAGTAAGACAACGAAGGTCGGAAATTTATTATATGGAAATAAAAAAAACTTCAAAAAATGAATTTTGAAGTTTTGTGTTAAATATTTAGTGCTTGCTAAAAGAGGGTGTAACTCAATATCAGAGAGAGATTCTTGTAACTGGAGCTCCAAAATACATATTCTGCCGTAATTCCGTGAGGAGTGGTCATTCTTGCTTCCGCGGCAAATTTGTTTTTGTAATTATATCCTAAACCGAAAGCAATGGAGGGTTGCACTTTGGAATCAAGAGAATTCAAAACTGAATTATCTGATCTTTTCATGGCGATTTCAGATGACAAGACAATTCCGGTGACATATTGCGCGTTTAAGAATAGTTTTGATTCGTTATTTATGTACATATAGTGTCTAAATCCAATCGGGATTTCAATTACGCTATATTTTGCAGAGATCAGTAATTGGCCTCCGGAAACTTGTGACCAATTATTGGTGATTTCCGATTGGTAATACTGGTAATTGGGTTCAATGATGATTCCCCATTTTCTTTTGTTGAATGGAAGAATGTACTCGAATTCCAGGCCAATTCCAAAAGTGGTCTTCGATCCCATATTGAAGTTTAGTCCTTCATAACTGTTTGAAAACTCTAGCGAATTAAAATTCATTCTTGGCCGAATGTTGAGGTTAAATTCGCCTTTTGTCTCTTGCTTCGCCACCGTTATATTTTCCGGATTTTTACATTGATTGTATTTGGCGAAAATAGCGGTCAAATCTTTTTCTTTATATTCCGTGTTTTCAATTTCTTTTTCGGTAATGGCTGAACAGAGAAGATCTTGCTTCAATTGGTTTTTAAATTCCTTATTATAAACCATGTCACCTGCTCCCAGAAGGTATGGTTTATAGATTAACTGCTCTATCGCTCCAGTATTGTTTTGGATGAAATATCTGTTCTGATTGGGTTCTGCGTATTTGAAAAGGCTAATATCGCCTTTAACCAGTTCTTTTAAAAATAGGGTTTCCTCTCTAAGATCCGGATTTTTATCCGTAGTTAGATTATTCAAACTGATGCTTGAACGGTCAATTTTTACTTCGGCTCTGAGGAATCGAGTCCCTCTATAAATACCGAATTCTTTTACATTTTTAATCGTTGCGGTTTGTGCTTTGTCTGCTTCAGATGTTTTATAATCAAAGGAATCCGGATTATTCTTCCAATCCATGTTTTTGATTAATACTTCCTGTTTAGTGTTTTTATTATCAATAAGGTATCCTTTTTCAAATTTGATTTGTCCAAAAGAAAATGCCGATAAGAGCAGCATAAAAACAAGTAAAGATTGCTTCATTATTTTGATTTAATGGTTTGAATTTTTTGAATAGGTAAATATAATTATTAAACTCATAGCTCCGTCACTTTTTTCTCAATCTTATAAACCGTTCCCCGAAAAGTCGCCACCAAGACTTTGTGTTGGTTGGTAATGGAAATATCATACACGCCGGTTTTTCGGGTGTCGGAAATCAAAACGCTTTCTGCGGTCAAGGTGTCGCCCAATCTCACGGCTTTCGTGAAATTCATGATGCAGTTCAGTGCCACGGAAGCTTCATTCGTGTTGTTGCTCGAAAAAGCCAGCGCCGAATCGGCGAGTGAAAAAGTAACGCCGCCATGAACGGTTTTCAGTCCGTTGATCATTTCCTGTTTCACGGGCATTTCTATTAAACAATATTTTTCGCGGACTTCAATCAGTTTTATCCCCATCCATTGCGAGAAATGGTCCTGATTGAGCATGTATTGGGCGAGTTCGTGTGGAGACATATTGAGTGATTAGGTTTTTGAGTTATTGGGGCAATTTGAAAATGGGTTAATTTTCAAATCTTTATTAATGAAATGATTGATGAGGGAATTTTACGCTTTTATTTTTCAATATTTTGGCGGTATAATGTTTTTCCAATTTGATATTGAAAAATTATGAAAATCAGCCCCACCAAAATTTTTACAGATGCGGTAGCAATCTCTGATTTTATATTTAAAGTATTGATGTCTTCAACCAACTGTTTATTCATGTTGAACACTTTCGAAAGAATGAATAACTTATTCACCAATTCGGGAATCGCATCAAATAAAAGCAATATTCCAATAGATAAAATTGCTATTTGCAACAGATTTTCGGCATTTAGTTTCTCAAAATTTATTTTTTCTTCTAAAAAATTCTGTGGCTTGATTTTATTAATAATCAGATCAGGATTTATGATGAGCACATAGAAAACTGCAAGGATCAGTGCTACAATTAAGATCAGGTAAATCCAGGTTTGAAAGATTCCGGTTCGCACATCAAATGGAAAAAGCAAATCAGCATTTATGATATACGTGAATTGTTGCGGTAGAAATGTGAAAACTAAATGTATAACAGCATATAATCCGAAAATTCTGAAGATAATTCGCAGTAGATTTCTGATTTCCATGATTTTTTTTTGGTAAATTTATTAATTGCTGTGTTTTTACATTGCGCCATTAATTCATTCTCACATTTTTCTAAGCAAAGGGCTTTGCCGATAGCGTTCTTCCTGATATTCGTTGTAAAGGTCTTGCAAAGTTTCGGAAATTTTTCCGTAGCCTATTTCAAATCCCCACGCCAATAATCCTTTCGGATAATTCACGCCTTTTTGCATCGCCAATTCCAAATCCTCGTCATTGGCAATTCCCAATCTTTTAGCTTCCACGGCTTCATTGATGAGCATGGAAATAATCCGGTTGAAAATGGTTTGGTACAGTTCGTCGTCTTTTTCTGGAGCAGGTTTTTCCGCATTTTCCGCATAGTCAAAAAATCCCTTTCCGGTTTTTCTTCCAAGTAGTTTTGCTTCCGCCATTCTTTGTTGGAGTAGGGAAGGTTTGTATTTAGGGTCGTAGAAATAATCGGCATACACTGTTTTCGTAACCGAGAAATTCACATCAATTCCAATCAAATCCATCAATTCGAAAGGTCCCATCCGGAAATTCCCCAAAGTCCGCATCGCATCATCGATTTGTTCGGGTGTGGCAATGTTTTCTTCAGCGATTCTCAACGCTTCCCCATAAAACGGACGAGCAATTCTGTTGACGATAAATCCCGGAACATCTTTCGCAATCACGGGAACTTTTCCCCAACTTTCCATTAAGGAATAGATTTTTCGCGCTAAAGTTTTCTCGGTTAAAAGTCCTGGAATTACTTCCACCAAAGGCATCAGCGGAGCCGGATTGAAAAAATGGATACCGATAAAACGCTCCGGATTTTTTAGTTCTGAAGAAAGTGAAGTAATCGAAATAGAAGAAGTATTGCTGGAAATAATACATTGATCAGAAACAATTTCTTCTAAACTTTGAAAGACTTTTGTTTTGATTTCTTTATTTTCAATGATAGCCTCAATCACCAAATCGCAAGCTGCAAAATCCTGAAGTTCGGTACAGGGCTTTATTCTATTAAAAATATCCTGACTTTTCTCTGAAGATATTTTTTGTTTTTCGACTAATTTTTTTAAAGTTTTGTTTAAATTCAATAATGCTTTTTCGGTTTGTTCCGAATTGGCGTCATACAAAAAAACATCAGAGCCTGAAGTTGCCGCAACCTGCGCAATTCCGATTCCCATGGTTCCGGAACCAATTATTCCAATTTTCATAAATTAAAAATGTGAAAATCCATCAATGTGACAATCAAAATGCAAAATTGGCAGATTGCCGCATTGATAAATGGTTAGATTAATCTTATTTTCCTCTGTATTCTGGTTTTCTTTTTTCCAGAAAGGCCGTAACTCCTTCCATGAAATCTTCCGATTCTGCGGCTTCCTGCTGCAGGATTCCTTCAATATCCAACTGTTGGCTTAAAGTATTTTCGTAAGATTCGTTGAACGCTTTTTTGGTTAAGGAAATTGCTTTTGTAGGTAAATTTGAAATCTGTGCTAAAATCCCCATTGCATTGACCATGAAGTTTTCATCTTCAAAAACATCGGCGATCAACCCCATTTCTTTAGCTTCCACTGCGGGAAGTTTTTTTCCGGTGAAAGCCAGATAATTTGCCTGCTGTCTTCCCAAAAGTTTTGGCAGCCAATACGTTCCGCCGGTATCCGGAATCAGCCCGATGTTCACGAATGCTTGTGAAAAATAAGAGGATTGTGTCGCCAAACAGATGTCGCAGATCAAAGCCAACATTGCACCTGCTCCCACTGCAGGACCATTCACTAATGAAATTACCGGTTTTCTGCAGTTGGCAATTTCTTTTACCAAAGGATTATAATAATCGATCACCATTCGCTGGATCACTCTTTCTTCCTGCGGATCGCTGAAAGACATGGCGTCTTTTAAATTCTGGCCAGAACAAAACGCTTTTCCGCGACCTGAAATCGCAAGACAGCGGACGTCCTGATTGCGGCTTCCATCGTGAATGAAATTTTTCAGTTCAGAAAGTAAGGTTTTATTTAAACTGTTATAAGTTTTCTCGTCGTTGAGATAGGCGATGAGCAGTTTCCCATCAAGATGAGTTTCTATTTCGAGTTGTTTGTACATAATTTTGTTGCGATGATTTGAGAGTCCGTTCAAATGGACTTTAACAAAGATAAAGTTTTAATACTATTTAAAATAAAAGTTGTTATGTTCAGAATAGGGGTGATTCCAATCGTCGAATCGGCTCATCATCAAATCCTCGCATCACTTTAATGGCATTTAAAATAATCGAATGGTTCCAGGCAATCGTTGCATTGGTAGGTTGCTTTGCAAAGCGTTGAACCAAACCTGCTGATTTCCCGGGTGTTTTCTGAGCCGCATCTCGGACATTTTTTAGGTACGTTCAGATGATTTTCATTCGCCCCTTTTTCCGGTGGCGTGATTCCGTAAGATCTTAGTTTTTCACGGGCTTCGTCGGTCATCCAATCGGTGGTCCAAACCGGGGAAATTTTAGTGGTCACTTTTGCGGAAATTCCTTTTTCCCTAAAAAGTTTAATGATGTCTTCCTCAATATTAAACATCGCCGGACAAGCCGAATAGGTCGGCGTGATCACGATTTCTGCCTCATTTTCCGAAATCATTTTCGCGTCGCGCACAATTCCGAGCTCCACGATGTTGATTACGGGAATTTCGGGATCGGGAATCGTTCTTAGCAATGTTAATAATTCCATATTAATTTAATGTAACAATGTAGCAATCTGTACTAGTATCTGAAATTGCTTATCTGCTGCAACGTGAAACGTGAAACTTGAAACGTGAAACTTGAAACCTAAAACCTCAAACCTCAAACTTGTTTTTACCAAACACAATCCGGATACGTTCGCTGCATATATTGCAATTCGCAAAGGATATAACCGAAATATTCCGTGTGGTAACCGGTTCTGGAACCTTTCTGCATAAATTCGCTTTCAGGAATCGCAATTCCGAATTTGGCGAAATCTTTGGCGACTTCTTTTTTCCATTCCCCGTAAATCATTTTACCGTCTGGAACGATTTCGAGTTTCCGCAAATCCTCTTCACCGGAGGTTTCCGCAAAGATTCCGGCAGTGTATTCCCAAAGGTTTTCCACCGCATTTTGAAGCCGGGTTTTGCTTTCGTCGGTTCCGCCCGCAAACATTTTAATCCACGTCGAAGCATGTGTGTAATGGTATTTCACTTCTTTTAAAGACTTCTCTGCAATGCCGGAAAGTTGCGCGTCGCTGCTTTTCATCAGATTTTCATAAAGAAGTTTCAGGTAAACCGAAAAGAAATAGACTTTCAGGATGGTTTGAGCATAATCACCGTTTGGAAGTTCCGATAGTTGACAGTTCAGATATTCTTTTTCCAGACGCAGGAAAGCCAAATCGTCTTCAGTCTTCCCTAAATTCTGGACTTGGGCGGCATATTTGAAAAAATTATTGCTCTGTCCCAAATAATCCAGCGCGATATTAGTCAAAGCGATGTCTTCTTCCAGATAAGGTCCTTTTCCGCAGAGTTCGCCCAACCTTTGACCAAAAATCAAAGTATCGTCGGCTAATTTTAAAGTATAATTAAAAAGTGGATTCATTTTTTTGGATTAAAGATGATAGAATAAAGAGCAAAGTCAAAGGACTTTTGTCTATTCTCTTTTTTCTTAAGGTCTTTTTACATATTTTTCACATCATTCGGAATTTCGTAAAAAGTCGGATGACGGTACAATTTGTCATCGGCAGGATCAAAAAATGCTTCTTTATCGACGCCTTCGGAAGTGACCAAATATTTACTCGGCACCACCCAAATCGAGGTTCCTTCCATTCTTCTGGTATAAACGTCTCTTGCGTTTTGCAACGCCATTTCAGCAGTCGCGGCTTGCACGGTTCCCGCGTGTTTGTGGGAAAGTCCGGGTTTTGTTTGGATGAAAACTTCCCACATTTCTAAGTTGCTCATTGTGCTAATTTTTATGGTTTTAAAGATAAATCTTTTTTTTAAATTTTTTCGCCGTCAATGTAAACGGATTCCGCCTTTAAACTTCCCTGTTGATAAAGAATGTTCTGAAAATTATCGGTCTTAAAAGTGACAAAATCTGCCTTTTTGCCTTTTTCTAAAGTTCCGCGGTCTTCTAAACTTAATGCAAAAGCCGAACGAAACGTAATTCCAGCCAAAACTTCTGCCGTGGAAAGCTTCTCGAAAGTGGCTAAAATAGAAGCTTGGGCAATGAGATTTCCCATCGGGGCGGAACCGGGATTCCAATCCGATGCGATGGCGAGAATTCCACCCTGGTCTAAAATTTTTCTGGCCGGTGTAAATTTTTCGCCTAAACCTAAACTTGCTCCCGGAAGTGCAGTTGCAACCGTTTCGGATTTTGCCAAAAATGCTATGTCTTCATCAATCGTTGCTTCCAAATGATCAGCGGATTTTGCTCCTACTTCTACCGCGATTCTGGAACTTCCGGGCGTGAACTGATCGGCATGAACAGTGATTTCAAAACCTAAATCTTTAGCCTTGATCAAAAACGCTTTGCTTTCTTCCGGCTGAAATGCAGATTTCTCAATGAAGATATCTACTCGGTTTGCAAGATCTTCTTCTTTCACTTTAGGTAAAATCTGCTCCAAAATATAATCCAGATATGCTTTGGAAGTTCCTTCAAAATCTCTGGGTTTCAAGTGCGCAGAAAGACAGGTCGGAACCAAAGTCGCTTTAGTAAGCGTTTGCGCTTTTTTGATGACGCGCAACATTTTCAGTTCGTTTTCCAGATCCAAACCGTAACCGGATTTTATTTCAATAGTTGTAATTCCCAAACTGATCAGAAAATCAATTCGTTCTAACGTTGTTTTCAATAATTCCTCTTCTGATGCATTTCTGGTATGCTGAACGGAACTCCAGATTCCGCCGCCGCTTTCTGCAATTTCAAGGTAAGTTTTTCCGGCGTTTCGCATGGCGAAATCATTCGCACGGTTTCCACCGAAACAGATGTGTGTGTGGGAATCTGTAAAAGCGGGAACTGCGATTTGAATGTCATCGGGGAGTTCTTTTTCTGCAGCAGGATTTTCAGTATTTAATTTTTCGTAATTTCCCACTTCTGCAATTTTTCCGTTTTCAATTAGAATTCCACCGTTTTCGATGATTTCTAGTTGGTGGTCTGAAAGTTTTCCGCGCAAAGGAAGGTTGGCTAAAGTGATAATTTGCTTAAAAGGACCGATTAATTTCATAAGCGTAAAATTAGGAATTAAAATTAGATGTTGAAAGATCGATTTAACCGGCATATCACGGCTTCGCGGTTTCCTTTTAGAAGTGTGATTTTTTCTGCCAACATTTTGCTGCTTTACACCTTCGTTTTATCATTTTGGTTTAAATTGTAAACCCTATTTTTCTAAAATATAATCTTTGGATAATCCATTCACTCTACCCAAATCCTCGCAGAAATCCTTATCTTTGGAATTCAAAACAGACCGTAATGCCCGATTTTTTATATGCCGATAAGGAGAATTATTCCCACGAGGAATTGATGCAGGAAGAGAAAATCCGTCCGCAGAGTTTTGCGGATTTTGCCGGACAAAGGAAAACTTTGGATAATCTGGAAGTTTTCGTGGCGGCCGCGAAAAATCGTGGTGGCGCTTTGGATCATGTGCTGTTGCACGGTCCTCCCGGATTGGGAAAAACTACTTTGGCCCACATCATCGCGAACGAACTCGGGGTGAACTGCAAGATTACTTCGGGTCCCGTTTTGGACAAACCCGGAAGTTTGGCTGGATTGCTCACCAATTTAGAGGAAAACGACGTTTTGTTTATCGATGAAATCCACCGTCTGTCGCCGATTGTGGAAGAATATCTGTACTCGGCAATGGAAGATTACAAAATCGACATCATGCTGGAAACCGGACCGAATGCTAGAAGTGTTCAGATTGGTTTAAATCCTTTTACGCTCGTTGGAGCAACCACCAGAAGCGGAATGTTGACCAAACCGATGCTCGCAAGATTCGGGATTCAAAGCCGGCTGGAATATTACACGGTGGAGCTTTTGGGAATGATTATCGAAAGAAGTGCAAGGGTTTTGGGCGTGAAAATCTACGAGGATGCCGCACTGGAAATTGCCAGAAGAAGCCGGGGTACGCCAAGAATTGCGAACGCATTATTGCGGAGGGTTCGTGATTTTGCCGAGATAAAAGGAAATGGCGAAATCGAAATTGAAATTACCAAATTCGCATTAAATTCTTTAAATGTTGACGAATTCGGATTGGACGATATGGACAACAAAATCATGCGGGTCATGATAGAAAATTTCCGTGGGAAACCGGTGGGAATTTCTGCGTTGGCAACTTCTATTGGCGAAAATCCGGAAACTTTGGAAGAGGTTTATGAGCCGTTTTTGATCCAGGAAGGATTTATTATCCGAACGCCGAGAGGACGGGAAGTGACGGAGAAAGCGTACCGACATTTGGGTATTTCGAGAGCGAAAAATCCTGGGGAACTTTTTTAGGGTTTTCTCAAAGATTATAAATCTTTAAATGAAGCAAAATGCACATCCCAAAAATCTATAGAAGCGAAGATGTTTCATTAATGAAAAAAATCATTGATGAAAACGGTTTTGCACTTTTAATTTCGGATAAGGAAAAATTATCTGCAACCCATTCGATGTTTTTGATGAATGAAAATGAGGGCGGTTTTTATCTGGAAACACATCTTTCAAAAGCCAATTTTCAGGCAAAGGTTTTGAAGGACGGCGATGAGGTGCTGTGTGATTTTTTGGGAGCGAATTGCTATATTTCTTCAAGTTGGTACAACCATAAAAATGTTTCGACCTGGAATTATCAGGCAGTCCAAATCCGCGGAAAGGTAGAGGCGATGACGGATGACGAACTTTATGACCATTTGAAACGGATGACCTTCAAATATGAAAAATCCCAGAAATGTCCTTTTCTTGTGGAAAATATGGGTGACGATTTTGTGAGAAAGGAAATGAGGGGCGCATTTGGAATCAATATCATACCGACCGAGATTTCGATTGCAAACAAACTCTCGCAGAACCGGAACGAAGAAGACACCAAAAGGATTATAGAACACCTGCAGGAACTTGGCGATCCGGGTTCGCTGCAAATTGCTGAAAACATGCTGAAATTAGAATAGCGGTGTAAGCGTTGTTAGCGCTTTAAGCGCTAACAACGCTGCTCGCTTTTAAATACACAAAAATATATTTTATGAAACTCTATCCCATACAATGCGGAAAATTTAAACTAGACGGTGGCGCCATGTTCGGTGTGGTGCCGAAAACCATTTGGGAACGCACCAATCCCGCAGATGAAAGAAACTTGATAGAACTCGGAACCCGCTCGCTTTTGGTGGAAGACGGCAAAAAACTCATCCTCATCGATTGTGGGCTGGGAAACAAGCAGGACGAGAAATTCTTCGGCCACTATTCACTTTGGGGAGATGATTCTCTGGATAAGAACCTGAAGAAATATGGCTTTGTACGCGATGATATTACCGATGTTTTCCTGACGCATCTTCATTTCGACCACTGCGGTGGTGCGATTGAGTGGAACGACGAGAGAACCGGTTATCGTCCCGCCTTTAAAAATGCACATTTCTGGACCAATGAAAACCACTGGAAATGGGCTACAGAACCGAACGCAAGAGAAAAAGCCAGTTTCCTGAAAGAAAATATCCTTCCAATGCAGGAGAGCGGACAACTCCAGTTTCTACCGATTCCATCAACCGGAAATTACGGTTTCGCGCCGGATTTGAAAATGGATGTGATTTTTGTGGACGGACACACCGAAAAACAAATGCTTCCCGTTATTCAATATCAGGAAAAAACAGTGGTTTTTGCGGCAGATTTGATTCCGACAGTGGGACATATTCCGCAGGTTTATGTGATGGGTTACGATACCCGACCACTTTTGACCATGGATGAAAAAGGAAAATTTCTGAAACAGTGTATTGATAACGAATACCTGCTTTTTTTCGAGCATGATGCACATCATGAACTGGCTTCCTTAAAAATGACGGAAAGAGGAGTTCGTTTGGATGAAACCTTTTCGATGAACGAAGTCTTTGGTTATTAATAGAAAGTTGGAAAATGGACGAAGAAAGTTTTCACACTAATTCAAAGATTATCGGCTTAACCGGCGGAATCGGTTCGGGGAAATCTACCGTGGCAAAATTCATTGAGGAGATGGGTTTTCCGGTGTATTATTCGGATCTGAGAGCAAAAGAAATTGTGAATGATGATGAAAACCTTAAAGTGGGAATCACTCAGCTGTTGGGAGAAAACGCTTATGACATACACGGACTTTATAACCGAAAATACGTTTCCGAACTGGTTTTTAATAATGAGGATTTGCTGCACCAATTGAACGGAATGATTCATCCTGCGGTGAAATACGATTTTGAGAACTGGGTTTCGCGGCAAACTAAAGATTTCGTTTTTAAAGAAACGGCGCTTCTTTTTGAATTAAAGTTAAACGAAAGCTGCTACCAATCGATCCTCGTAACTGCGGACGACAATCTACGGCTGAAACGCGTGATGGACCGCGACGGAAAAACCTACCGAGAAGTTGAAAGTGTGATGAACAAGCAGATGCCGGAAAAAGACAAAGTCAAACTCGCAGATTTTGTTATTTACAATAACGAGGGAATCGATGAATTGCGCGCTGAAACTGAAAAAGTGATCCAGAAGTTGCTGTTGCAGGAAACCCCTTAGTTTAAGCTCAAAATAAAAAAACCTGAATCCAAATCGAATTCAGGTTTTTTTATGCTTTAAACCTTCAAGGTTTAATACGCCAAAAGCAAATCTTGATGTCGTGATCAGCGGCGTTCAGCGAATTAGGTTAAACTTCACTGCCTGTTTGATCAGGTTTGCCGTATTGTGGGCGTTGAGTTTTGTAAGCAAGCTTTTCCGGTGACTGTCAACGGTATAAGGACTTATGAAAATTTTCTCGGCGATTTGTTGGTTGGTTAATCCTTCCGCAATCAATTCTAAAACTTCTCTTTCGCGACTTGTGATGATTGGGATTTTCTTGAGTTCCGTTTTTTCGTTGGTGCTTAAATTTACATCGACACTCAGATACATTTTGCCTTCTGAAACGGAAAGGATGGCTTTTTTTATTTCTTCTTCGGAAGCATTTTTCACCAAAAAACCATCTGCACCGGAAGCAATCATCTGTGTGATGTAGTTTCTTTCGTTGAAGGTGCTCATCCCGATAATTTTTATGTCCGGGAATTCTTTTTTTATTTTTACGGTGAGTTCAATTCCGTTGATTTCTGGCATGTTGATGTCGGTTAGTACCAATTCGGGCGGATTTTTTTTAATTTTTTCCAAGGCATCAAAGGCATTATTTGCAATACCTGTTAAATCCACAAATTTTATTTGATTCATCATGGCGCGCAATCCTTCCTGTACCATTGGATGGTCATCAACAATCATTATTTTTATTTTATCCATCATGTTCCTCTTTGCATTCGATATAGATAGAAGTTCCTTTTTTTGGTTCGGATTTGATGTCCATCGTTCCTTTCAGATAATTTACTCTGGACAGCAAACTTTGCATCCCGGGAGATTTCAAAATAATTTCTTTGTTTTGCTCCATTCCCTTTCCGTTGTCTTCTATGGTAATGAATATATTATGGTTTTCATCGCGAAGAACCTGCACCAAAATTTGAGTGGCTTCTGCATGTTTTACCGCATTGTTTACCAATTCCTGAATAATTCGGTACAAAATTACTTCGGTTGCATTGCTCATTTTTTCATCAATACCGTGAAGTTCGCAATTAATTTTGAACTTTTGATTTTGGGAAAGCGAATCACAATATTCTAAAATTGCCTGTTTCAAGCCAGTTCTCACTAAAGATTCGGGCATCATGTTGTGTGCAACTCTGCGCATTTCGCTGATGGACTCGTCTAATTTCAACAAAGCCCTATCGAAAGTTATCTTGTTTTCTTCCGATAAAATTAAATTTCCTTTCATAGATCCTAATTGTAGTTTTACGCCACTCAGAAGTCCTCCCAAACCGTCGTGAAGGTCTTTTGCGAGGCGGCTTCTCTCTTCTTCCTGACCTTTGAGTAGGGATTGTGTGGCGAGTAATTGTTTTTCGGTTTCGAGTTCTGTGATGCGCTGTAGCTGTAGTTTTTTGCGGTGGCTGTAGTTGCGGTAAGTCAAAAATAAGATAGTGAGTAAGCCAATTACACTACCGAATGCGATATAGTTGAGGATGTTTTTATTTTTGATTTGGGCTTGCTGAAGTTGTATTTGGTTTTCTTTTTTTTCGGTTTGGTATTTTTTGTCGAGGTTTGCTTCAAAGTCACTTAAATCCTCTTTGTCCAAAATTACCTGTATTGAGTCTGATTTCAATTGATATTCCTTTCCTTTTGCATAATTATGTTTAGCAAAATTTATAAGACAGATTAATTTAAATAAGATTTGTTGTCTTTCATTATCATTTTTTGTTAATTCTAATCCTTTATTCGCTTCTTTTTCTGCTTCATCAAACTTGTCTGAATATAAGTAATCGTAGGCGATATATTCATTTAAGCGACTCAAATCTGACTTTGCAAAAGGAGCATTAGGATTTTTTTTTATAAAAAATTGCAACTGGTTTAAGTAATAGTGGAGTTTTGTTTTATTTCCCGTATATACACCATTATTGATCAAATTGACCAAAGCTTTAACCTTAGAACGTGCTAAATTATTTTTTTCAGAAATTTTTAATAATTCTAAAAATAAACTTTCTGCTTGTTTTATATTTCCTAATTCCTGATATGAAACTGCAGTGTTGTTTATGCTGATTGCCAAACCTTTCAAATTATTATATCGTTTTCCGGCATCAATGCCTTTTTTTCCATAAATTATAGATTTTTGAAAATTGCCTATTTCAAAATAAAGCCGTGAAAGATTTCCGTAGGCAACAGAAAGATTAGCAGTATCTTTTATTTTTTCTGTAAGTTTAATTGCTGATTGCGCTGTTCTAACTGCTAAAGTGTCTTTTTTTAGATTCAAATAAATTACAAATAATGACCTTAAAGCTTCGGCTCTTTGAAAATCGTTATTATTTTGTTCTGCTGTTTTAAGAGCTTTCAAATTATATTTTAATGCTTTGTCAAATTCTTGTGTGGCATGACAAATTTTTAATCCCGAAAAATAATAATCATAGTCATATTGGTGAGCGTTTGTTTTGCCAATCAAACTTTTACCCATTTTCAAAAAATACTTCGCCGAATCTATATCGTCTTGAATGTATTCACTTGTAAGCGTGAAATATAAGTTAATTTTTGCGCTGTCAGTTTTTGAAGTTTTTATCAGGTTTTTTATACTGTCAGTGTTTATTCGTTTTTGCGCAAACAAACCTGGAAAAAACAACACGATAAAAACAAAGGCAGTAATGGTTTTCATAATACAAAATTAGTTCTTGGTTTTTAGAATTTGCCTCCCCATAAAATGGGATTTTGGGGGCATAAAATTTCCCTTTTTTCAGGATTGCCTATTGAGAGACAGCAAAATAACTTTGCTTCATCATCACAAAGATAAATAATGAATCATCAATAAAATTCAAAACATCATGAAAACATTTCAATATTTTTTAATGCTTTTATCCTCCTTGTTCTGGGAAATGGCAAGTGCCCAAAATATTACCACCGTGGGATTGGGATACCCGTTTACTTACGCCACAGATATTGCGCAGGACACCAGTGGAAACCTCTATATCTGCGACAGTACCGATGATTTGATCATGAAAATAGATTCCCACAACAAAACAACCGTAATTTCTGCAGGGAACGGCAAACCCGGTGCAATTGCGCTGGACAGCAACAATAATCTATATGTTGCCTACGACAGTCCGGGAACCAACGGCGGTAAGGTTTTTAAAATGAATACCGACGGAAGTAATCCGGTATTATTTTCAAGTCCAAATGTGGCCATTACCAAAATGAAGTTCATAGGTATTAATCTATGGTATGTTTCTCCTGCACTACAAAATAAACTGGGAAGAATAGATATTGCTAATGGCAGTTTAGGTGCTGCAAACCTGCCTACCAACGTTTCCGGTGCCGAAGACTTTACTTTTGATAATCAGGGCAACAGTTACTATGTGTTTGCAAACAACCCTAAAATTCTAAAAATTAATAATATTTTTACTTCATACTCGGAATCAAACACAACCGGAACCAATATAACGTGCATAGACTATTGCCCAAATCTGAATGCATTGGTTGTAGGCGGAATGTCGGACATTGTATTGATGGATACTTCGGGAACTATGATTACCCATTATACACTTCCTGTTTATCCTGCCGGTCAATTATTTTTACCTCAAGCAATTTCGGCAAAGGATTATCAAAATGCACATTTTGTATTTTTTGATACTGATGGGCGATATAGAACCTATGATTTCAGATACCCCGACAATATCTACATAAAAAGAGGCAGCAATTTCAATACACCTATAGGAATTGTGTTCGATCCTTCTGCATCATTTGAAACCTACTTTGTAAATGATGCAGACGTAAAAACAAGTTATAATGCACTAAAAAAAGTAGTGACCAACTTTTCCGGAATTAATATTTCAAATATATACTATACTTCAAATGTCTTGGCGGGAGGTATATCTATGACTCCCAATCACGGAATCTACGTTTCGGACAGAACGACAAACATCGTAAAAGAAATAAGTAACAGTGGAAGCAATGTAAGTGATGCTATTACAGGAATAAGCTCTATTTACTACGCTGTCAACAATGGACAAAAAGATTATTATTCCCAAACCAATAATTCTGTTATTTTGAGTAGATATTTCTATTTACCAACATTTTCCTGGATTTATGAATATTGGGGAAGCGGAATTGTAAATGCGCGGGGTTTTGACTTCGACAGCGCAGGAAATATCTATGTTGCAGATTATGGTGGAAATGCCATAAGAAAAATTGCGCCCAATAATACCACCACAACTATTGGTCCACAAATAAACAATCCAAGTTCTGTGGCGGTTGATAAAATTCACAATGTAATCTATATTGCCGAAACAGGCAGCAATGCCATAAGAAGAATGGATTTAGACGGAAACAATTTTATCAACATCGGAAGCAATTTCCTGAATCCGGAAGGCGTTTCTTTAAATAACGACGGAACAAAACTCTTCGTAACAGATACGGGGAACAATGTGATTAAAATTGTTGATTTATCCTCCTATCTCTCCACTTCAGAGACCACCGCGGAACAGGTAATCAAAATATACCCCAATCCTGCATCCGACTTTATCTATTTTTCAGCCCTTAAAAAAATAAAATCTGCAGAAATTTATGACCTCAGCGGCAGACAGTTATATAAAAGTAATTCTGTTGGCGATAAAATCTCTGTAGAAAACTTGAAGAAAGGAATTTACCTTATAAAAATTACATTAGAAAATGGGAAAAGTCAAACTTCAAAATTTATTAGAAACTGATCTATTTTTAAGTGCTAAATAAGAAATTTAAGATAATTTTTAAAACATAAAAATAATATATCATGAAAAAAACATTCATTTTTTTTGCCTTTATTGCCTGTTATTTTATGTACAGCCAAGGAATTCAGGCATTAGACGGTTCTAATGTTTATTATCGCTACGCTACCGTTTATGATTGGGATTGCTGCTTGATGAGTCCGGGAATTAATGACGGACAACCTTACAGTTGGCCTGTAGATGGCCATTTCAAGGTAATGTACGACGATTTTGGACAAGGCACAGTTGTAGAGGCAACAGGAGCTTATGCAACTATTAATCCTGTAGGTTCCTCCTATAATGTTAGTTTTGGATATTCCTCAAATCCGACCTATAAAAGCCTTAAAGTTGATGCAAACTGTTGCAATGAATTAGGCGATAAGCTTTATGTACAATTAAGCGAACAGATAATGCTGTCTGTAGATAATATTAATAAAAATTCATTTAAAATATATCCGAATCCGGTTGCTGATTTCATCACCATTCAAAACCCTGAAAACTTTAAAATCAATAAAACAGAAATTTTGGACTTGAACGGAAGATTAATTAAAAGTACCACGATAGAAAACACCAAAATTTCTGTGGAAAACCTCCCAAAAGGAATCTACTACCTGAAAATATCTACTGAAAAATCCGTAGAAAACTTGAAGTTTATCAAAAATTAAATCCCATGATCATGAAAACTCATTTTACCCTTACCGTGTTCATGTTGGCAACCATCATACTGCAAGCACAAAGCTTTCAGTGGGCAACAGGAACAGGAAGCACCAATTTTGATTACGTAAGTTCTGTAAAAACCGATGCCTCTGGAAATGTATATATTACAGGGTTTTTTCAGGGAACTATAGATTTTGATCCCGGGACTGGCACCTATAATCTATCTTCTAACGGAGCAACTGATGTTTTTGTAGAAAAATTAGATGCTGCCGGTAATTTTCTTTGGGCAAAATCCTTTGGAGGAACCGGTAATGATGAAAGTAATTTCATGAATTTGGATGCTTCGGGAAACTTATATATTGTTGGTGTTTTTGCAGGGGCAGTAGATTTTGATCCCGGAACAGGCGTAGCAAATCTTACATCAAATGGAACCACTGATGCGTTTTTACAAAAACTGGATGCCAACGGTAATTTTATTTGGGTAAAATCACTTGGTGGAAATTCCACAATTCAATATGGAAATGCCGTTTCCGTAGATTTTTCGGGAAATGTATATACGACCGGATATTTTTATGGCACACTAGATTTTGATCCCGGAACCGGTGTATCCGAACTCACATCAAACGGAGGCGTAGATGTTTTTATACAGAAATTAGACAACAATGGTAATTTTCTTTGGGCAAAATCTTTTGGAGGATCAGGCAATGAACGTGGAAAATCCATAGCAATAGATACTTCCGGAAACGTGTTTACAACCGGTTACTATACGGATACTGCAGATTTTGATCCCGGAACCGCGGTTTTTAATCTCACATCAAATTATGGTTACGACATCTTTGTACAAAAATTAGATCCCAATGGAAACTTTGTTTGGGCAAAATCCTTCGGCTCATCAGTATTGAATGATTATGGAAATTCTGTTGCCACAGATGCTTCCGGAAATGTATATACCGGCGGTTATTTTGGCGGAACGGTTGATTTTGATCCAGGTTCAGGCACCTACAGCCTCACAGCAGATGTGTATGATGTTTTCATACAAAAAATGGACTCCCAGGGTAATTTTCTTTGGGCGAAATCCTTTGGCGGACCAAACGATGACGAAGGGAATTCTATTGCATTAGATACTTCGGGAAACGTTTATACTACAGGTTTTTACAGAGGTACTGTAGATTTTGATCCGGGAGCGGGAATTTACAGTCTTACTTCTTCAGGAAACAGTGATGTTTTTATACAGAAATTAGATTCAGGCGGTAATTTTAAATGGGCAAAATCTTTTGGAGGCTCTGGTAATGATGAAGGACATTCTATTGCTGTAAATACGTTGGGAGATATTTACACCGCAGGATTATTTTTTAACACTGTAGATTTTGATCCGGATGCGGGAGTCTATACTCTTACTTCTACAGGAAGTGCAGATATTTTTGTGCAAAAACTGAATGATCCCAGCCAAAATCTCGCTTCATCAGAAAATGCCATAAAATCCAACCTTAGAATTTATCCTAATCCCGCGACAGATTTCCTCAACATCCAAAACCCCGGAAATCTTAAAATCTCCAAAGCAGAAATCCTGGACTTGAACGGAAGATTAATTAAAAACACCACGATAGAAAACACCAAAATTTCTGTGGAAAAACTGCCGAAAGGAATGTATTTTCTAAAAATAATTACGGAAAAAGGCATAGAAAATCTGAAGTTTATCAAAAAATAGAATTAAAGTTATTTAAAGTACCTGTAGTGTAATTTATTATGAAAAACTTCATCTTCATTGCATTTTTTTACTCCATTTCTCTTTCTGCCCAAAACTGCAATAAGGGCGATGACCTGTCGCAGCTTTCGGGCTCAAGTGTAGATGCGGCACATTGTGAATGGCCACAGCAAAAAGCGCACTGGTTTGATGAGCTCAAAACACCGGTTAATAAAGCTGCTGCGAATAAGACACTCACACAAATTGAAAATCTTGAAAAAGAAAGCCGGAAAAATTATGCAATAAAAGGAGGCATCCTGAAAATGGCTTTCGGCACTCCATCTAATGCGAATACCTATTTCGGAAAAAACGGGTTGCTGAGCTATGACCTCAACCAGGGTTTCTACGAATATTTCTGCAATAATAACCAACCCAAAGTAAACAGTGAGTACGCCATAGTTTTCAGGGCTTATGTGAACCGTCCTTTTTATGGCATAGAAACCGCATACACCTTTGCAGACGACAATCCCTACTACGAACAGTACAACCAGTACAACGGAAAATTTATCGCGCTCTGCAATTTCCTGAAATTAAATGAAGAAAAAATAAAACCAAACAGCATCAAAGGCTATTATCAGGACATTCCGGAAAGCACCGTGAAATCAGGGAACAGAAGCACCTTCATGACCAGGCACTGGTACTTCACCAAAACGGGGATACAGCCTTTAGTTCCCGTAACACGCAAACAATACCTGGAAGCTCTTTTGGTTTATTATGACCGAGAAGCAATGGCAACTGCCCAAAAAATCAAAGAAATAGAAACCGAATGCGCCAAAATGATGAAAGACCCGGTAAAATTTCCGCAACTTTATGAAAACGGAAAGAAAAATTTGGTGGTCAGAAAAGCCAGATTTCCTGATTGGCAGAAAAAAAACGAAGCAAAAAAAGCGATTGTACAGCAAGCACTGAAAGAAAACTCTGCAGAATGGCTATCGCAACCGGCGGTCGTAAAGCCCCAAAAAGAGATTTTTTACTTTAAAAATTACTACGGCTCCGGCTCTAATGAGTATGTGAATGTAGAAGTAGATTATGCCGACTCATTAGCCGATGCGCAAAAAACCGGGGAATTCACTTTCAGCGGATTTTGGGACGCAAAAGGCGGGACAAAGCTCTACCAATATAATCCTGACTATTTTAAAGGTTCGGAAACTAATCCCACAAAACCTTATCAGATTGAACTTACTTACAGATATATTAACACAATTCTCGGAAAATCATTGGTTGAAAATTTTACAGAGAATTTTGATTTTGAGGGGGTAAGAAAATTATTAGAATAATCAAATATATGGGAACCATTCCAAATGCGAAGGCGATGGAAAAATTTCTTATCTCAACGAAACAACTGCATCAAGCTCGGTAAAACTCCCACCGGGTTTTTAAAACCATTTACTATGAAAACAACCATTTTATTTTTGCTCATCATCCTTTCCACGGGCTTCACTTTTGCCCAAAAAGAAACTTTTGATTTGGTAAGTTATACACCGGTAAAAGGTTGGAAGAAAGAACAAACAGATAAAAGCATTTCTTTTTCCAATATTGAGCAACAGAAGAATACCTTTTGCGTAATCAGTATCTACAAATCACTGGAAGGCGGTGCAGACAGCAAAAACAATTTTGATAATTCCTGGCAAAAAATAGTGCAGGAACCACTCGGCGCGGGAAATCCCAAAATGGAAGCACCCGGAAATGAAAACGGCTGGAATCTTCAGACAGGATCGGCAAAATTCAGTAAAGATGGTTTGGAAGGTATCGCCATATTGGTTACCGCATCATCAGGCAACAAAATGATGAACCTGCTGGTGCTGCTGAATTCAGATAAGTATATGCCGCAGGTGAATGGGTTTATCAGCTCAATTGAATTAAAGCAAACCGGTAAGAGCGTAAATGATGGCGTTTCGCAAACGTTCGCCAGCAAAAGCAATTCATCAGTTACCGGATTATGGACCAATTATATTTTGGAAACAACGGGTTACAGTATCAATGGTATGCCGCAATACACTGCAGGATACCTTAGAAAAGAATACAACTTTTATCCTGATGGCACTTACCTGTTTCGTAACAAACAATGGCTTACTAAGGCAAATAATATTGTATTCATTTACGAAAAGGGGACTTATTCTGTAAACGGCAACCAGATTACCATTACCCCCAAAAACGGGAAATCCGGGTTTTGGACAAAGACCTCGAGTTCTAAGGAATGGGGCAAACTGGTGAAATATTCCGATTATAAGTTGGAGAAAACCACTTACAATTTTGAGATAATAGAAGACCCGACCTATGGGAATAGTATTGTTCTTAAACCGGGAAAACCAACGTTAAGGGACGGCGGCCAATTCAATGCAGCCAATGACCCTTATGAGTTTCGCTACTCGTACAGGACATTGGAAACGTCCATCGACAATCCGCCGGGTTTTAGAATTAATTAACCGATTTTTTCAATAAATAATAAAAATGAAATTTTTAGCATTCCTTTTTTTCAGCATTCTATTAGGGGGCTGTGCCTTTGCCCAAAAAGAAACCTTTGATATTGTAACCTACAACCCACCTTCCGGTTGGGAAGGGAAGCAAGGAAACGGTAATATTTCGTATTCAAAAATTGATGGCGGAAGCTGGGCGCAAATCACCATTTATGAACATCGGAATAGCGAAGGTGATATCAATACCGATTTCGGGGGTTATACAGTGACAGATTCTTCAGGAAATATTTATCTTACCGGAAATACGTTTTCCGACAGTTATATTGCTACAGCCGGGTCTTATCAGGTAAATTACGGAGGCTCCTCCGATGCTTTTTTAGTGAAACTTAACAGCAATGGAGTAATGGCAGTAAATAACGCAGATACACTTATAAATTCCATCAAAATTTACCCCAATCCAACAACGGATTTTATCCATATTCAAAATCCTGCAAATCAGAAAATCATTAAAGCCGAGGTTTTTGACTCAAATGGAAGATTAATTAAAGTTTCTAAAACAGTTGATAACAAAATAGATGTAAAAAATATTGCAAATGGTCTGTATATATTAAAAGTTTCAACGGAGAAAGGTTCTCAAAATCTGAAATTCATTAAAAAGTAAAAAACTGATAATCTTCTCTTATAGTGAGATCTCCTGGAAATTTTCAGGAGATTTTTTTTGATTAAATCAGTGCAGTGACACTTCATGTCCTATTGTTTTTTGCGAACATTATTCTAACGGACATCACACATAAAAATAGTTGCAAAAAATATTGCGAACCTCGGTGAATAAAGACATAAATAAAAATTTTATGAGACAGATTTCATAATTTTTTTGGTATAAGAATGTCAAAAAACAAATGGTCAAACAAAAAAACCTGAATTCAAATCGAATTCAGGTTTTTTTATGCTTCAAAATTTTATGGATTAATCACGGTTTTTCACCAGAACCCAACCTGTGTACTCGGAAAGTGAGTTCATGCCCGGTTCAATCCAGTGCATCACTACCCAATAACTTCCGGTAGGAACAGGTTTTCCGTTTGCGGTTCCGTTCCAGGTGAATCGGTTTGCTTGATCACCGGCAAAGATCAGTTTTCCGTATCGGTCATAAATCTGCATGAAAGGCTCTTCTTTTTTCAGCATGCCGGAATAATTCAGAACATCATTGAATCCATCGCCATTCGGTGTAATCACATTATATGGCTCGAAAACATAGATGTCTGCAGTTACCGGAGCACAATTGTCCGCGGAAATCACAAAGATGGTGTGGTCGCCTCCTTTCACATTATAGAAGACATTTGATGATTGATAGTTTCCGCTGTCGATTGCATACTGGTATGGCGGATTTCCACCGGTAACCTGCACGGTGACAGTGCTTCCCTTGATCTCAACTGCTGTGATTACCGGAAGTGCAACTGCGGTTACCTTCACGTTTTGTCGGTAAACGCAACCATTCCAATACAGATCCACCCAATAATTTCCGACAGGAACATCGATGGTCTGAGTGGTTTCGCCCGTACTCCATAAATAACCGTCGAAGTCTGAACCCGGATCTAATTCTGTGATGGTTCCCGGACAGATCGCTTTATCTTTCAGAATTGTGGATGGTTTCGGCTGTTTGAATTTCAGGTTCAAAGTACCAATCACGTCACAGAAACCAGTTTTGTGGAATCTCAAGTAGAACGTTTTATTTGCCGTGATGGTTTGGGTTGCGGAAATATCCTCTCCCGGAAGGTCGTTTTGTGCTTTGGTGAGGTCGTCAAAATATTTCACGGAAACAGCGTTGTCCGCAGTAAATAAGTTCTTATAATCAGAAAGAGTCACGGTTGTGCTTCCGCTAAGTGTATTGTCACAAACATCTTGATCCGCTGTTGACGTGATCAAAGGAATATTTGGTCCGAATTTGAAATCAAGCTGTTTCCATTCCGGTGGACAGTGCGGAGAATTTGCTCTTACCCAAATTGTGGTATTTGCGGAATAACTCCATGCTGATGGATTTGCAATGTAATTGTTATTGCCGGCAACAGCATCCGAAAGATTCAGGTAATAATGAACCGTAAACAGTGATGCATTGGTAATAATCGAATTGGTCACCACATCTAAATTTACTGGAATCACTCCGTCAAAATTATCGTCACAACCGGTGAAATTGTATCCGCTGAGTTTCCAGATAGGTTTCGGGGATTCGGTGACGGTGATGGTTTTCGTGAATACACATCCCGAAGCATTGGTGAATGCGATGGTGTAAACGCCTCCGGTTAAGGTTGCAGTGTTTGTCGTGGAAATCACGGTGGTTCCCTTTTTCCATAACCATGCGGTGTAGGTAGTTTCCGCATTCAGCGTGATCGAACTTCCCTGGCAAATGGTGTAAGCACTAAGCAAAGCTGTAGGGGTGGACTGTTTGAAAACTATATCCAGTTTTCCGATGACATCGCAGAACCCGGCTTTCTTAAATCTATAATAGAAAGTGGTATTTCCCGTAATGGTTTGTGCGGCCGGGATATTCGGCGTGTTTGCCTGCGCATTAGCCAACGTGGAGAAATACCTCACCGTAGCTGCGGCATCCGCGGTAAAGAGATTTCTATAGGTTCCGAGGTTGATGTTTTCGGTATTGTTCAGGTCATTATCACAAACCGTCACTGAATCGGCGTTTGTAATGAGAGGCAGATCCGTTCCGAAAGTAAAATTCAGCGGCTGCCATTCTCCCGGACAATACGCGGAATCCGTCCTCACCCAAACCGTGGTATTGGCGGTGTAGCTCCAAGTGGCGGGATTTGGGATAAAGTTGTTGTTTCCTGCAGCGGCATCTGTAGCATTTAAATAATA